>NZ_AP018178.1:7412644-8450144 GCF_002368195.1 Calothrix sp. NIES-2100
CTGTGGCTTCGCTAAATTATGCGATTCATGGTTAATATTCCGTTAATATAATTTAACAGCGCTCTCTAACTGGAGGGCGCTTTTTTCGTGGAATCACAGATCCACTCATAGCAAGGTAAAGCTGTTTACACAGCGATTCCTCGCACTCTTATCAGTGATGAAGAACCTAAGACAGCAAAAGTATCTGGTGTTGTTGAGTACATTTAGGAAATTTTTAATAGCATAAATTAGTAAAATATGACATTTACGATTTACAAGAGATTTTTTATCAACAATTCAATATAAGATGTGAAATTTAAAATCTCCAATCACAATGACCAACCTAACTCCTAATTCTAGTTTTAGTTTGACGCTCCGCTTGCAGATTCCCAATCGTGTGGGGATGCTGGCTTCAGTCACCCAGGCGATCGCCGCTAATGGGGGACTACTAGGACAAATTGATTTAATTGAGCAAAGCCGCAAAGAGTCAACCCGCGATATTACTGTAGATGCAGCTAGCACTGAACACGCGGAAACTATTGTGCAAGCAGTTAAAGCATTACCACACATTCAAATGCTGAATGTGTACGATCGCACTTTTAATTTGCATCGTGGGGGTAAAATCAGCATTGCCAGCAGAATTCCCCTAAAAACTGTTTCCGATCTCGCAATGGCTTACACACCAGGAGTAGGTCGAATTTGTACAGCGATCGCTCAAAATCCAGAGGAAGTTTATAACTTAACCATCAAAAAGAATACTGTTGCTATTGTTACTGATGGTAGCGCTGTTTTAGGGTTGGGAAATCTGGGGCCGGCGGCTGCTTTACCAGTCATGGAAGGCAAAGCAATGCTGTTTAAAGAATTCGCTGGCATTGATGCTTTTCCCATCTGCTTGGCAACACAAGATACAGATGAGATTGTGCGGACAGTGAAAAATATTGCGCCTGTGTTTGGGGGTGTAAATTTGGAGGATATCGCCGCCCCTCGTTGTTTTGAGATTGAAGAGAGACTGCGGCGGGAATTAAATATACCTGTATTTCACGATGACCAGCATGGTACAGCAATTGTGACCCTAGCAGCGTTGTTTAATGCCTTGAAACTGGTACACAAGTCAATGGCAGAAATACGGATTGTAATTAACGGCGCTGGGGCGGCGGGAGTGGCGATCGCACGATTACTGCGCAAAGCTGGGGCGGAAAAAATCTGGATGTGCGACTCTAAGGGTATTCTTTCTAGTAGTCGTACTGACCTAACAGAAGAAAAGCGCGAATTTGCAGTTAAAGCCCAAGGTACTTTAGCAGGTGCATTGCAAGGCGCAGATGTATTTATCGGTGTTAGTGCCCCAGGAGTTTTGACACCAGAAATGGTGCAAGCGATGGCGAAAGATGCGATCGTGTTTGCAATGGCCAATCCGATTCCCGAAATTCAGCCAGAGTTAGTGACAAAAAATGTTGCTGTCATGGCTACCGGTCGCAGTGATTACCCGAATCAAATAAATAACGTCTTGGCTTTTCCAGGAGTATTTCGTGGTGCGCTAGATTGTCAAGCACCGACAATTACCACCACAATGTATTTAGAAGCGGCACATGCGATCGCATCTTTAGTTAAGCCTTCAGATTTGGATCGGGAACATATTATTCCTTCGGTTTTTGATCAGCGCGTCGCCTCGTCTGTAGCTGCGGCTGTGCAACAAGCAGCGCGTCAAGAAGGGATTGCGCAAAGTTGATCAATTACAGGGATGGGTGAATTAGCCCTTTCTAGGTGACTCGAAAAATCTTTGCTTTACTCTCTGCGCCCTCTGCGGTTCAACAATAATTTATTTAACCACAGAGACGCAGAGAACACTCCAGATAAAAGATTAAAAAGGGTTTTTTTGCCGACAATTTTATCAACTTTGAAAGAGCTACTCCTCTAAACAACTATTATCTCAAGTCTATAGTCTTCCCTCCTCGCTTGCGGTGAAAGCGTACTGCATCCAAACGAGAAATGCAGTAGCGTTTTTGCATGAAGTTTATTCTGCGTTCAAAAATTCTAAGTAGCTGTTACTAAGTTCTTTGACGGCTAAATCATAAAACTGCTTACCATGTTCTGGGGTAGCTAAGGCGGGATTGGAACCCATGCGTCCATCTGGGTAATGTAGGCGAAAATCGGCTGCACTGTAAATACTGTGTCCTTTTCCAACTTCTGGTGAGAGGGGTGCTTGCTTGATTGCTTCGGGATAAACGTATTGGGTGACGGCTACTTCGCTAGGGGTTGCATGGGAGCCTTCTTGATCGCCGTATAATTCCTTAGCGAGTTTGTATACTGGACTGCACATAAACCAATTAGCAACTTGACATTGCACCTTTTGTGCATTGTGAATTTGCAAATCTTCTAAGTGGGCGTAAGTTTCTGAGAAGGCTGCTTTCAGGGTGGCGATGTTACCGCCATGTCCGTTGATAAAGTAGAATTTGGTAAAACCTGCTTTGCTCAAACAAGTGATATAATCTCGCACCACTTGAATTAAAGTACTAGGACGCAGACTTATAGTACCAGGAAAGGCGGTGTGATGCAGCGCCATGCCAACATTGATTGTAGGGCCGATCATTGCTTGGGTGGCTTCACCGACACCACGAGCGATCGCTTCTGCACAAATAGCATCTGTACCAATTAATCCAGTAGGGCCATGTTGTTCTGTGGAACCAATCGGCAGAATAATACCTCTAGACTGCAACAGATAAGCTTCAACTTCAGGCCAGGTACTCAAATGTAGTAACATTTTTAATCAAATTCCTCATCAAAGTTGCTGTGGAAAGAAACATTGTTCTACTAGGTAGTATGATTAAATCAAGAGCCTTCCACTAACACGATTATGAACTCCCTGGCTGGGAGGTGAAGGTAATTACGATGAAATTTTTTCATTTTTACCCAACTTTTATGGGGTTAACTGTGGGATTTTTGCTCCTCAACAGTTTTCTTTCCCTTCCTGCTTGGGCTGGACGCTATGTTTTGAACCAAACACCCCAAAGAATTGAGCTATATTTTGGGCGTTACATTAGTAAAAAAACCAATGGTGCGCAAGTTACTTATACCTATGCGCCTAAAAGCTTTCGCAGGTTATTTCCTCAGTTTCCTAAAAGTGATTTTTCGATCACTTTTGTGAACAATCAAGCAAAATCTATCAGCTTGAACTTCAACGGAGATTTTTTCCAGTATCCAGGCACCTACAATTACGATCAAGCCCAAGCTTCAAAGTTTTACAATTATATATTTGGCTATCAGCCACCAATCTGGAAGGAACTTTCTGCCAAATTTAGTGGTAATGAAACCATTTATTTTTATGAGTATTGTTTAGGTGATGGAGTTGCAACGAATTTTGAGAGATACGGATACAAGCAATTTACAGATTCCGCCACGTTATCCTATAACAATCGTTGCGAACCCCCATACAATTTCCATCAGAACTGATTTAGAAGAGTTGTGTGTTCTGAATCTTTGATTTATTGCCTAATCAAAGTAATAATGTTTTTTGACATCGCTGATGATTTCCCATGTACAGGACATTCCCGCCGGAAAGATGACTAAATCACCTTTACCCATTTGCACTGACTGTCCATCATCTGGCGTAACAATGACATCACCTGCTAAAAAGTAGCAAGTTTCTTGAGTATCATAAGTCCAAGGGAATTTTGAAACTTCTTTTTCCCATATATCCCATTTCGCCACACCCAACTGCTGAAGGCGTTCTTGACTTGGTTGATGCTCAATTTTAATTTCCATGCCGCTATTTAGCTCTTTTTAGCAATAGGATTGAATATCTTCTCCACATTTATCTACTAAATAGCATAGAGCGCGAAAACGCAAGCCAACAAATTGATCGTAAAGGGGATTGAGCTTGCACATTGGGGGAATATGGGCAATTTTTCGACCAAATACCACTACATCACGCTCAAAGGGACACTGCGCCGGAATCAGTTTAGCAATAAATTTCGCTAATTTACGGTTCTGGATTTCGAGATCATCAAGCCATTGACGTAGTGGTTGCAATAAATCAAATTTCGGTTTGGCTGTGTCGCTGACAGGGTTAATAAAAGCGGAGAGAATAATACGTTGATTAGTGGTTTTAATCATATTTTTAAGTCGGTTTTTTTGTTGTAGATGAACCAATTAACGATGTGGATTGTAGCTAGCCGTTCTAACTTGGCAATTTTATATTGTGGTTGGCAATAAAAGTCAAGCAAGTACAACCAGCTAATTTGCAAGATAGCCGCTAGCAAATAGTGCAACTAATAATTATTTAAACGCACCATTTACTGGAGAACTGTCCAGTTAAATACAAAATAACAAAGAAATTCTAAAGATGGTATAGTCTAAAGTTATTGATTACTTATATTCCACATACCAAACTTATATATTAAGTCTAAATCTCTAGTTATGAAAATGCACAGTATCCTGAGATGGACTTATATCTGTACAAGCGCCGTTTTGCTCTTACTCTAGCCAGATTTCTTGAGGATTAGGCTGTAGATAAAATCCGGTTTCAGGTATTGAATATCTAGTGAATTGTTATTTTTGTTACAAAACTTTATAAAAAATTTATCTGCATCACTTGCAAATCGACTTTTGCTGAGTTCAAGTGATATAAGCTCATATAATACTTGAAATCAGGTCTGAAGATTCGCTTCAATAAGTCGTAATTGTAATTATGAGTCTGGGGCTTTCAGAGTTGAAATGCCTAAGTGTGTACGGAGACTGAAATCATGATTGCTATCTGGTTTATGTCTCTATTGATTAATCAATTTGATTAGTTGTAGTTAGCACTTCATGGTTGACAAAATCAGGACTGAAGTCCTGACTACAAAATGCTTAAACCGTGAGAACTGATAGCTATATTGGGAATTTTGATTAGTTTTAGTCAGCACTACCCTATGGGAAGCCCTACGTCAGGAGTCGAAAAATCAGAAGGGATCACTGCATAACCGCTTTGCGTCTACAGTGTTGGAAAACTTAGGACTTTACTCCTGACGACGAACTAATTTATAAATAATTGAAAAATTCTTCAGGTACTAGCTTTAATTCTCCTGACTTAAAGCGCTCAATGTTGATCCATAGTGCGCGATGTTGATGATTTTCCGATTCGGAAAATATTAAACTATCTAACTGATAAAATTTAGGATCAGCAAAATCACATTGATATAGTTGAATAATTTCGTGTCCTTGTCTACCGTTGAATATAAAGAGGTTTTCTAAACAACCTAAATAGCGAATATTAGTTAATTCTGCTTGAATTTCTTCTTGGAATTCCCGTTGTAAGGCTAAATGGCTAGGTTCGCTAAAGTCAACACCACCTCCCAAGGCACGATAAAATGTAGATTGCTTTACAGGGTCGTAGCCTTCGGAAACAAATATGCGTTCGCCCTTGGCGTTGGCTCCGCCATCGCCATCACGAATCAGTCCTAAGGCTAATACCCTAATTTCCCCTGATTTGCCCATTTTAGTAACTAAACTTAACTAATTATCGTACATAGAGTAAGACCGACTGTCGCTATCTTCGACAGGCCAATCTTCATTTTCGCCACCCAGATACAATTGTTCAATAGTGACATATTCTTCGCTTAGCTGTGTCAGGGCGTTAATCAGGATATCCAAAGCGATCGCATCACTGGTTCCCAAATCAAACCAACAACGCCCCCATTCACCTTCATACTCAAACTCACCCATGTTATGCATTAACGCCAATAAGCTTTTGTCATAACCTTGGGGATCATAATTCATGTAGCTGATATCCAGCCCAGTATCCTGTACCTGGAGATTTTCGGCGTTAAACGCACCCAATTTACCAAGGTAAAACCAGGAATTGAAAACCTCTTCTACATATTGCTTTTCTCGCGCCGAAGGAATATTGCTGAATTTTAGCCAAATCCAGACATCAAAAGGATTAATTTCACGAAATTGGATGTACATTGTCGGTAAATAGCTCCGTTATCTGAGAATAAGCATAGCAGGAGACTGTTGACGGTTGATGGTTGATGGTTGACGGTTGACTGTTGACTGTTGACTAACCCAAATTTTTGAGGGTATTGTTAGCCCTGCTGCGTTCTCCTTCGATTTGTTTGACTAAATCGGCGGGGAGTTGGGATTTTTTGCTTAAGGCTTTGTCAAAATTAGCGATCGCATCTTGGATTAATTGTCGGCTATTTTCTTTTTTCCCTTGTTCATGGAGAATTTGCGCTTTCAGGTAATATACCTCTGGGTTATCAGCTGTTGCTTTTAAAGCACGGTTGACATAATCCAAGGCTTGAGGGTAATTTTTTAAGTCACGGTAAGCAATAGCAATACCCCGATCCACTAAGTACTGAGGCGCAGCACTTTTTTCTAACCCTTGAATTGCTTCGTCTGGGTTAGTAAAAGGTAGATTCACCGCTAATAGTAAATCCATATAGCCTTTAATTAAGTTCAGTTCTGGATCGTTGGCGGAAATGGCTTCGGCTTTATCCAAATATTCGTAAACTTCTCGCAGTTTACCTAAAGCTTGTCCAGCACCACCTGCACCATCACGGGTGATAATTACTGCACCCTCAAAAAATTTGCCAACGGCTGTGTATAAATTACCGCGTAATGGATCAGTGGCAATTAATTTTTGTCCAGTTTCGAGGGTTTTTGTGCTGTAAGTAGCTAATGTGGTTAAATCCTTATTGGTATAGGCTAAAGATGCCCGCATCGCATAAGCTAAAGGTTCGTTTGGCTCACTAGCTAGGGCTTGTTTAAGGTAATTTTCTGCCTCTGGATAGTTACCTTTTTGAAAAACCGCCTTAAAAGCTGCTTCTGTTTTGTCACCAATTTCATGAGGGTTGCTAGTCCGAAATGGATCGCCAGCCAAGGAAGGATGCATCGACAGATTGAAGGCGATCGCAGCGCTAAAAGTTGCTTGAGCAAGGCTTGTGATTCTAGCCAGCACAATTGATTGAGGAGCCGAAAACCATTTAGTCATTATAACCCTCAGAATAATTGCGGTTGAAATAGTTGTTTATGTTACTTAGAATGCAAAAAAAATGAAAAATCCTAACTTCGGTCTGTTTTAACCAGAATTGCCTACAGAGATCGACTTTTGTAATTGTTGCAGGTTCCCTGATTGGTTGTAACCATTGCTTGGGAGTAAGTTTGCCACAATGGCAAAAAGTACGAGGTTTAGCTTTAATGTTTAGTGTCAGAGCTTTGCACAGACAGTCTTGCAACCCCAAGGAACAAGTAGAAGATTCTAGCTGTTAGATTAGGGTTGGAAAGCAGGTTACATCTATGAATTTTTCGGAATTTTCGAGAATTTCCTAATTGCTCTTCGTGTAGTTAAGCCTAGTTGATCAATTATTCGCTAACTTCTTGGTAATCTTAACAAATGCTCTATCTCAGAAATCTGATTTATCACCCAACAGCCTGCCCAACAGCGATTCTTAAAGCAGTTAACTTAGAATTAGCACCTCAACAGCTAGGTTTGATTATTGGCCCTAGTGGTTCTGGTAAAAGTACCTTACTAGAAATTTTATCTGGATTAGCTGAACCCACATCTGGCGCAGTTTTCTGGCGCGAACAAGAACTGCTAGCCGAACAGATACAACAATTGGCGGGGTTGGTATTTCAGTTTCCAGAGCGACATTTCTGTGGCGGTACAATTTTAGAAGAATTACGCTTAGGGCATCCAGAACTAGGGTCAGAGCGAGTTAGAGATGCGCTAAGTGAAGTAGGATTAGAGCATTTATCGCTTTCAGCAAAACCCCATGCTTTGAGTGGTGGACAACAGCGGCGTTTAGCTTTAGCGGTACAGTTAATTCGCCAGCCAAATTTACTGTTACTCGATGAACCGACAGCTGGGTTAGATTGGTCAATGCGTCGGCAATTAGTAAACTTATTAGCGAAGCTGAAAAAAGATTGGACATTGTTAGTAGTAACACATGACGCTGGGGATTTGTTGGCGATCGCAGATTGTTGTTGGACACTCAACCACGGTGAACTAAAATCAGTTGACCCCATGACACTGAAAGCGAAAGTGCAAGAACCACAACCTGCGGTGTGATTTGGTTGACTGTTGACTGTTGATGGTTGAGTGTTGTAGGGGCGGGTTCACAGATATCCTCGTGGAGCAACAATGATCTAAATAAACCCGCCCCTACAGACTGTTGACTGTTGACTGTTGACCATTGACTATTGACTAATGACCAATGACCAATGACAAATGACTAACTTATTGCCTGAAATGGCAGAAATCTGGCAAGAAACTCTAAATTGGCAACCGAATGCGCAACAGCAATTACAATTTCAGCAGCTTTATGAATTAATTGTTGAAGGGAACCGTCAGTTAAATTTAACTCGTATTACTGAACCGCAGGAGTTTTGGGAAAAGCATCTGTGGGATTCGCTGCGGGGAATTGTGTTAAAACAGCAATTTATTTCTTTCCTTGATGAGGGTGCATCTGTAATTGATATTGGCACAGGTGCAGGGTTTCCTGGGATTCCAGTGGCGATCGCTGCGCCTAATTGTCAAGTTACGCTTTTGGATTCTACTCGCAAAAAGATTACTTTTATTGACAAAATCTTGACTGATCTGGCTTTAGATAATGCCAAAACTCTTGTGGGGAGAGTGGAAGAAATCGCTCAGCAAACTCAGCATCGACAAAGTTATGATGTTGCTTTAATCCGTGCTGTCGGTTCCGCATCTGCTTGTGCAGAATATACTTTACCATTGCTCAAGCGCGGTGGTTTAGCGGTGATTTACCGTGGTAATTGGACTGAGGAAGAAACCGCAGCTTTGAAAAATGCTGTGAGTCAGTTGGGTGGTAAGGTGGAAGCGATCGCACCCTTCACCACTCCTTTAACTCAAAGCATTCGTCATTGCTTGTACTTGCGTAAGATAGTCGCCACCCCTGCTAATTTCCCTCGTGCTGTTGGTGTACCCACCCAAAATCCACTTTGTTAACTAATTACTAATTCGTAATTCGTAATTCGTAATTTTTGGGTTTAATTCCCCTTTGTCTATACGTGGATTTGTTTGAGTCAGGTGTAGCACCTGTCTGTAGGAGCGGGGAAACCCCCATTGGTGTCAACTTAACGTGAAAGCCTTATCAGGAATTGATTTTGAATTAAATCGCCTACGATAAAGATCCGCGTTACCCCACCCCAGTTTTGTCTAAAGCCAAAACGTCCCCTCCCCGCAAGCGGGGAGGGGATTAAGGGGTGGGGTAAAACGCCTGTGGGACAAGCCTTTTAGCTTAAGTTGACACGTATGGGAAACCCCGCCCTTTGCTTTGCTTTGCTTTGCGACAATCTCGTTTTTAGCTAATCACAAATTAATCGCATCTTGCACATGACCACAATGTTTACAATGCGGTAAATGCTTGTAAGTCAACTCGTGACAATTTTGGCACTCGACATATTGATAATAACCACAATGGGGGCAGTGGCTATCGTGATGCCGAATTTTTTTAGCGCAGTTGATACAGCGAGATTTTTGTACTCTATTCGCTGCTTGTACTTTAGCATTAAAAACAAATTGCTGAAAGAATTTAATAATGCCAAAACCAATCAATGGAATCAGCAAGATGTAAATGTAACTAATTAGGAATAGCAACCCGCCAAAAATCGCGTTAATGATATCAACCAGGAATTTAAAGATTACGCCGATTTGCAGAAATTCAAAGATTTTGAGAATTAAGGGAATAAAAAAGATAATCAATAAATGCCAGCTAATTAACGAAATCAGTCCATATCTGCGGCGTTGAGCAAAGTTGTGAACTGAGAACGCAATGAGAATTAGCGGCAGCAAAAACAGCGATTGGAAACCTAGTTGAATGCTAGGATACCAAAATGATGCTTGTTTGTAGCCTTTTTCAACTTCAGTGAATTTATTCTCATCTTTGAGAAAAGCTAAATAACTAACACTCTCTGGTTTTGATGTTAATTGAGTTTTCAGAGTAGAAATTTCCGCCTTTAGTGTAGCAATTTGGCGATTATTTTCCTCTAAATTCTGTTTAGCCTTTTCCGCAGCTACTTGATTAATTGACTGTTCGCGAGACTGTCCGGCGATTTTTTCTAACAGCGTTGAGTCATATTGAGCGCGAATAGTCCGATTTTTTTGTTCTAGGTTACTGATTTTCGCTTGCTGTTGATCAATGTTTTTGACAATTTGTTGATTGGCAGAATTTGTAATCTTATTTTTAACATCAGCGTACTGTAAGCAAGTCGAAGAAACTTTCCCTAAATGTCCAGTTTCAGCTTGTTGATAGGTTTGCTGAAAACTTGGTTGATTCAGGTTGTATGGCAATCCCTGTCTAATAACTTCATAGTCTTTATCTTGAGTGTTTTTTGTGCGATAATTTTGCCACTCCGAATAACATGGATAAGCTTGATTAGGGCTGAGATGCCATCTACTGATATCATCTAGTCCAGTAAAAACATTAACTAAGATAAAAATATCAATCAAAATAATGACAATCAAACTCACTGTATTTAGCGGTTCGTTGTTGATTGTCCTTGATTTACGAAATAGCTGATTTAACAGACGGCGGATTCTGGCAAACATTTTATTATTTCACATAGTAAAAATTCAATAAATTCGTAGTCAGGACTTCAGTCCTGAATGTGTCAGCCCTGAAGCATTAAAGTGCATACTACGAATTTATTAAAGCGATAGACGAATGTTATTTATTTGACAGTTACTTGTCATGCTCTGTTGGTACACTTTGCCAACTATACCAATGTAGCACCGCTAGCCAAACTGCTGAAAGTAAGCCAGCTAGGCTGAGAGTAAGGCCGCTGTATGGTACTAATAATGCAAATATAGGTATGACAGCACCAGCAATTGTACATAGGATCGCAGCTAAGGAAGCACGACGATTTGACCCCAGTCCCCACATTAAGGTGAGTAAGACAAGGGAAATCATTGTCCAAACTAACTGCGGATTAATTAAGCGTCCTAAATAAGTTAAAGTTAACAGACAAGCAAAGAAAATTCCGCCGGCGATCGCTACATTTTTTAAATTCATGGGTAGGGATAAATAAAGCAATATTATCCACCACAAAAATACTGCTGGCGCTAATAATAATAAGCGTGGTATAATGCCTGTGTTGCGCACTGGGGCAGTGTTGGTAAAAACGCCAAAAGGATTTTTTACAGAAACATTATCATCAAATATCCAAGTAAATTCGGTACTACCTCGTTCAGTTTTAATATTATTAGGTACAATCCCACTAGCAAAATCAACTGGGCTAAAGTTGGCAATTGTTGTTAAGCGAAATTTAGACAGTAACTGTCCAGCAGCGTTATAAACCCAACGCGGCCCGCCTTGGGCTTGATAGGTAACTTTAAAGGTAGTTTCTGCGCCAGGTTCTAAGCGGAAGGGAAAGCCATAATCACCGGGATTTCTTTGTTGTAATTGAGTGCCATCTCGCTCTACTTTATATCTAGCTAGTAGTGAGTAAGCGTTAGGCGGTGGTGCTTCAAAGAAAAAACTATTAATATCTGTAAGTGGGTTATTAACTTTGTATTCAGCAGTATAATCTACTTTATAAATAGAACTGCGACCTTTCACATCTACACTTTGATCAAGCTTTACTTTAATTTGCGATCCAGCTAATGTTAACAAGCGATTGACTTGTTGAGTGTCATTGACTTTAACTATTTTGTCTTTAACTCTAGTTGTATAGGTGTATGGTTCTGACGCTACGTAGCGAATTTGCGGTGCAGTTTGTTCTAGCTTATCACCAGCAACACTTTCCGCGACTTGTGCAACTTTTGCTTGTTCCCAATGGTGGTAACGATTGCTCAAAGTTGAACAGAGAAAAAATCCTGTGATTAACAGCACTATAATTAAAGCTAAATGCTGTAGTCCCTTGAGAATTTGCGCGTAATGAATCGCCCATTCACCAAAGAAGAGTGATTGCTCTGTGGGATGTCGGCGTAGAGAAAAACTAACTAGAGCGATCGCTATCCCTAACGCTATAACTAAAAATACAATTAATAGAGAACCTTTAAGTGCTTGAGTGCCAAATTGCACTAGCTCATGGGGATGTGTTAAATCAGGTAATCCGGGAATACCTTGAGCAGAAGAATTCATTGATGAGTATTTGGATACTTTGTACAACCAGACAGATGTCTTCTGGTAAAAGTTTCTGGTAGATACATAGACGCAAAGCGGTGAAGCAGTGGCTCCCCAACCTACGCGGGTTGAGGTTTTTGGCTCTAACACCAAGCGTATTGAGACATCGCCTACTCTTCCAACAATTCCATCAACTCTTCAATCGTGACATCAAACGCACGAGCTATCTTATAAACTGCGCTTAAATCTACTGTGCTCATTCCGTCATCGCGGCGAGCATAGCTTTTAACTGTGTTGTAGTTGACTCCAGATTGATCAGCAACATCTTGTAGCGTCCAACCCCGCTTCTGGGCTAATTCTCTAATTCGCAGCTTAACTCGTCCCATCCATGTATTGATAAAGGTGAGTATTCACCTTTAATTTAACACACATCAAAGGCGATCGCCTACTCTTCGACCACTTCTATTAAATCTTCCATTGATACACCAAAGACACGCGCTAGCTTTAGCACAGAAATTAAATTAACCATTGCCATTCCAGGAGAATTTGCGTAAGTCGCAACAGTACTGTAAGGGAGTCCAGAACGCTCAGATACTTCCTTGAGTGTCCAACCCCTTACCGCCGCAAGTTCTTTAATCCGCAACTTAAACACACATTATCCTGGCTTGACAGTATCGAGATTTCGATTTTTAATTGTATTAACACCAAAAATCGAAATCTCGATTTTTGGTGTAGACACATCAAAAGCGATCGCCCGATGAGCCTGGAAAACTTAAGAGCGATCGCTATTCCTAACAAATCCCACGAAGTGGGGAGGATTGCTCTATGATATCAACGTCCGAGCCAAAGTCAAATACTCACCCTTGGTGTATTATTCGGCAATTACCAAATATGCAAACAATAGTAGTTGCTAGATTTCATCGACGACAAGATGCAGACGGTTATTTACAGGTTTTGCGGCGATTAGTGCCGAATGTCAGCCATGTAATTGTATTTGACGCAATGATTCAAGCACAATTGCACGGGTATTAGAAAGCTTCCGGTGAGAGGAAGCGATCGCTTTATTGGCTTGATAGCCCAAAGGCGATCGCTCAATAAACATAATGGTTCTGAAACACATATTTAGTTTATGTTTGATAAATGAGCAAACTTTTTGTTTAGGAGTTCCAATCAATGGTAAATCATAACCAACAATTGAGTCTAAAAATCCTTGGTGTCATTTTTGCGGCTATTAACTTTGTATCACTTTCTCTAGGATTAATCAGCTGCACTAATGAAGTAAGGAACCCACTAAATCAAACTGAGCAACAAAAGGAACAGTACAAAAATCAATCTAAGCAACAGCGTGAATCAAATCAGAAGAATGACGACGATGATCATGATGATGATGACAAAGATGAAAAAGACGATGACGATAAAAACTAATTAAAAATGCACTCCTTGAAGAATGTTTCAGTCAGAATCTAGATTGCTGACTGAAATTTAAATTCCGTGGAGACTAAAAAGTATTAGATTTTTTAATTCATAATTTTAATAAAAGCTGAGGTTCTATTTATGTTTATGCCAAAAACCTCTAATTCTTTAGTTGAGATCCTACGCCAAAGACGGCAAAGACTAGCTAGCCTGATTGATTTTCCCGCAATTCTTTGGTCAGGAAGCAGCAATCCCCGGAACTTTCCCGCCAATGTTTTTCCTTTCCGCGCTAGCAGTCATTTTCTCTATTTTGCTGGACTACCCTTGCCAAATGCTGCAATTCGCTTAGAAGCAGGGAAGCTGGAACTTTTCATGGACGATCCTCAACCTAGCAGCGCCTTATGGCATGGAGAAATGCCCAAGCGTGAGGAAATCGCCCAGATGATTGGGGCTGATGCGGCTAAACCAATGTCAGAACTAGAGTTTTTGGTAGCAGAAGCAGCCACGATCGCAGTCCAAGATGCGGCTACTTGGACACAGCAATCCCAGCTATTAAATAGATGGGTTTTACCGCAAAATCCGCCCCAAGGAATTGATTTAGAGTTAGCCAAGGCTGTTGTTGCTTTACGCCTCACCCATGATGCAGGCGCGTTAGCTGAGTTACGCCAAGCGGCGGCGGTGAGTGTGGAAGCCCATAAAGCAGGGATGTCCGCTACACTTGTTGCAAAACGGGAAGCAGAAGTTCGTGGGGCGATGGAAGGAGTAATCATTGCCCAGAATATGACTACTGCTTACAACAGTATTGTCACAGTCCACGGTGAAGTTTTGCACAACGAGCATTATCACCACCCCCTGCAACCAGGCGATTTACTACTGGCTGATGTTGGTGCGGAAACTGAAACAGGCTGGGCGGCTGATATTACCCGTACTTGGCCTGTGTCTGGTAAGTTTTCATCTACCCAAAGAGATATTTATGATGTCGTCCTAGCCGCCCATGATGCTTGTATTGCCAAAATCCGCCCTGGCGTAGAGTATGGGGAAATTCATCTGTTAGCAGCCACAGTGATTGCCGAAGGATTAGTGAATTTAGGCATTTTACAAGGAAATGCTGAAGATTTAGTCCAAAGAGATGCCCATGCTTTATTTTTCCCCCACGGTATTGGTCATCTTCTGGGCTTAGATGTCCATGATATGGAAGATTTAGGCGATTTAGCAGGGTATGAGGAAGGGAGAAAAAGAAGCGATCGCTTTGGCTTAGGCTACCTGCGTTTAAATCGTCCTCTGCGTCCAGGGATGTTAGTTACAATTGAACCTGGTTTTTATCAAGTGCCAGCAATTTTAAATGATGGTCAAAATCGCTCAACATATCAATATACAGTTAATTGGGAGCGCCTATCCCAATTTGCAGATGTCCGGGGAATCCGCATCGAAGATGATGTTTTAGTTACAGATGAAGGCAGCGAAGTTTTAACAGCCGCGTTACCTAATGATGCCAATGCTGTGGAGGAATTGATTGGTTAATGGTTCGATGATAGTTTTGTAGTCAGCACTTAAGTGCTGAAAAATCTCTGACTAAAGTCCTGACTACGAAATCATGAAGCTCATTTATTTTGCTGAATTTGACTTTTAATCCAGTTGCGAAATTCCCTTATCAAATCTAAATAATCCTTTTGTCCAACTTGCTCTAAAAAATTAGAAATTTCTGGAAGCGGCAAATTTGGAAAAGCTAAACTACGATCAACAGCTATATATTTTTTATTTTGCAGTATATTTATACTAAAAAAATTACCGTCATACCGCCATATTTCAGGCACACCCATATCAGCATAAACTTCAAAACGATTTGTAGAACTGCTGGTAATATCAATTTCCACAACTAAATCTGGTGGTGGATCTTGCGGCAAATTTATTCTTTTTTTACCTTTAATTACATTTATGTTTCCAATATAAAAGCATTCATCTGGTTCTGCACCACTAATTTCTGGACGCTTGAAAGTGGTAGAACCAAGTGGTTCAATCCTAATTTCTAGTTCTTCAGCTAAAGTTTCAACAAATCGACCCAAGATTTTTTTATAACTTTCATGTTCAGGTGAAGGAACCATAATTTCCAGAGTACCGCGATTATAGGTAAGCCTTAGGCGGCGACTAGCGCTAAGTTCAGTTAGCAAGTTCTCATAAGTTTGCCAACTAATACCTGACAGGTGAATAATTTCTGTGGTTTGGATGAGAGTGTTGCTAGTCATAGCGATATGTCATCTCTAGTCTCGCTGTACAATAGCTATTCTTACCTTCACTGTACTTGATTTATAGGGGCGACGCTTTTAGTTAGCGATGAATAACTGCTCTAGTGTTAACTTGACATTTGTCATTTCTTTGCGTCCTCGCGTCTGGTTGTCTCCCCAATCCTACTTTTCCCCCAATCCCCACAGATAGGTATACCCCTGCTCAAGTTGGTGAGAAAACTACTAAGCTAGTAAATAGCACGTTAAAACTCTACCGAAAATTTCTACTGGCTTACTATCTGTAATCGAAATTATGTTTGATGCATTAGCTGACCGTTTAGAATCTGCCTGGAAGAAACTGCGCGGACAAGATAAAATTTCTCAGTCCAACATTCAAGATGCGTTGCGAGAAGTTCGCCGCGCTTTGTTGGAAGCAGATGTCAACCTCCAGGTAGTCAAAGATTTTATTAGTGAAGTCGAAGCCAAAGCACAGGGATCTGAGGTGATCTCTGGCGTGCGACCTGACCAACAGTTTATCAAAATTGTTTACGATGAACTGGTGCAGGTGATGGGGGAAGAAAATGTTCCTCTGGTAGAAGTCGAGGGAGAACCTACCATTGTGCTAATGGCTGGGTTGCAAGGTACTGGTAAAACCACTGCTACTGCTAAGTTAGCTTTACATCTCCGTAAATTAAATCGTAGTTGTTTGTTGGTGGCTACAGACGTGTATCGTCCAGCCGCGATCGATCAGTTGGTGACCTTGGGTAAGCAAATTGAAGTCCCAGTATTTGAACTGGGAAGTGATGCAGATCCAGTAGAAATTGCTCGCCAAGGTGTAGAACGCGCCAGAGCGGAAGGCGTAAATACGGTAATTATTGATACGGCTGGTCGTCTGCAAATTGACGAAGACATGATGGCAGAACTGGCCAGGATTAAAGACATAGTCCAACCCCACGAAACTTTGCTGGTTGTGGATTCCATGACTGGTCAAGAAGCCGCAAATCTTACCCGTACCTTCCACGAAGAAATTGGGATTACTGGGGCAATTCTGACCAAACTAGATGGAGATAGCCGTGGTGGTGCTGCACTGTCAGTGCGGCAAATTTCCGGTGCGCCCATTAAGTTTGTGGGTGTGGGTGAAAAAGTCGAGGCACTGCAACCATTTTACCCAGACCGGATGGCATCGCGGATTTTGGGGATGGGCGATGTCTTGACCTTGGTGGAAAAAGCCCAAGAAGAAATAGACTTGGCAGATGCCGAGAAAATGCAGGAGAAAATCCTGTCGGCAAAATTTGACTTCACCGACTTTCTCAAGCAATTGCGCCTGCTGAAAAACATGGGTTCGCTGGGTGGAATCATTAAGATGATTCCGGGGATGAACAAGCTTTCTGATGACCAGCTAAAGCATGGAGAAAGCCAGCTAAAACGCTGTGAAGCCATGATTAACTCCATGACTCGCCAAGAACGCCAAGACCCTGATTTATTAGCCAGTTCTCCCAGCCGCAGACGGCGTATTGCCTCTGGAGCAGGCTATAGAGAAGCAGATGTCAGCAAATTAGTAGCTGATTTCCAAAAAATGCGATCGCTCATGCAGCAAATGGGTCAAGGTCAATTCCCCGGTATGCCCGGAATGTTTGGTGGTGGTATGGGTAACGCCTTCGCAGGAGGAGGTAATCGTCCCCCAGCCCCAGGATGGCGCGGTTACACCAACAACAACCCCGGCGCAACGAAAAAGAAAAAGAGTGAGAAAAAAAAGAAAGGCTTCGGGAATCTTTAGGCAACAGTCCACACTTCTACTTGGCAGTAGTTGAATCTCAACTTCTCTGCGAGACGCTACGCGCTAAGCGAAGCTATGCCGAAGGCTTTACGCTCGATTACCGCGTAGCCTAAACTCAGTGACCATAGTCAAAAGTCAACAGTCAAAGGTCATCAGCCTAAACAACTGACAAATGACAAATGACAAATGACAAATGACAAATGACAAATAGCAGTTAATGCCCAGCAAGTGCTAAAATTAGCATTCCAGGATGGAAAATTGTGCCTAAAAGAAGTAGAGCCTCAATTTATCGGCAACAGCCAAAGATAAGTTTTTGGCTCATTAAGGTCAAAAACTACAGATAACAAAGTCTTTTGACTTTAGACTGTGAACTTTTGACTTCTACAAAGCGGCACTTGCTTTCAACTGATATTTACAAACAGGAGAACGATTTTTAAATCATGATCAAACTGCGCTTGAAGCGATACGGTAAAAAGCGGGAAGCGAGTTACCGCATCATAGCTATCAACAGCCTCGCTCGCCGCGATGGTCGTCCCCTAGAAGAACTGGGATTTTATAACCCCAGAACGGATGAAGTAAGATTGGACGTTCCCGGAATCGTCAAGCGACTGCAACAAGGCGCTCAACCCACTGACACCGTCCGTCGCATCCTAGTAAAAGCCAATGTTTTTGAACAGGTCAGTGCCACAACAGCCGCATCATAGTGTCGGAAAACAATCCCCCACAGCCAGCCCCAATTATGAGGGGTTGGTGAGGTTTTTAGTGCAGCCGTTTTTAGAATCTCCAGAGTCTTTAAGCGTCGATTGTGAAATTTCTCAAAGCCTGCAAAAGGCTTGGATTCGCATCGCCTTTGACAGCACAGATAAAGGAAAAGTCTTTGGTCGGGGAGGACGCAATATTCAGGCGATTCGTACAGTAATTGCCGCAGCGGCCGATGTTGCTGGCCAATCAGTATATCTGGATATTTATGGCAGCAGCGCCTCACGAGAAGGTGCATCTTTTGATGAAGACCGGGAAGAGCGATTACCGCCACCCAAATCAAGGGACAGACGTGGAAACGGAAACGGAAACGGCCCCAGACCCATCGCTAAACCCCGCACTCGCTAGGTTCAAACTTGAGAGCCAGTCTGGGCGGTTTATACTCCGCTCAGACCTTCTAGTAGATAGCAATGGTTAAAAAACGCCAAATTTGGTACTCTGGCATCAGTGGTGTTAGGCATCGCCTCACTAGAGAAATGCTCTCAATCCTTTTGAGGATTAAAAATATGGGTGTTTATCATCAGGAGAAGCGATCGCCATACTGCTTGTAGTTAGTGATAATCATAAATAACTCTGAACAATCTCTTTCAGGAGGTGAAACCAGGGAGTGGCTGAAGTTCGTTTAGGTGAGAACGAGTCAATAGACTCAGCGCTGAGACGTTTTAAAAAGAAAATTCAAAAAGCCGGAATTTTGTCAGAAGTTAGACGCCGGGAAAGGTACGAAAAACCTAGTTTACGACGCAAGCGCAAAGAGGAAGCTGCACGCAAAGGTGTCCGCTACTAAATTAAAGTGGTGTCTTTGGTGAATGTGGTTAACCTAAATCAATCATGCAAGTTTAGGTTTGAAACTATTTTGAGAGCAAACCTACAAAAAGTAGAGATGTGATTAATCGTATCTCTACTTTTCCCCTTGAAGAGGGGTTAGGGGTTAGGGGCTAGCGAGATAAATGACAACTGACAACTGACTAAAAACTCAGAATTTTATATTTAAACAAGAAAATTTGTCATAGTTTTGCTGAAATCTGATAAACACTCCTCATATATTAAAAAATACTATGGCAGAGGCCTACAAAATTGAGCTGCCGGATGTTCCGAGTGCGATCGCTCTAGCTGGAGATGGAGAAGAAAATCTCAAACTTTTATCCCAGCAAACAGGGGCCAGCTTGGTATTACGCGGACAGGACTTACATATTTCGGGAACACCAAAACAAGTTGATTTAGCTTCGCGATTAGTGCGATCGCTCGAAGACCTCTGGATTAAAGGTAATACTATCTCTAGTGCGGATATTTCCACAGCCCGTCAAGCATTAGATACCCATCGAGAAGGGGAACTGCAAGATTTACAAAGAGATATCCTTGCCAGAACTCGCCGGGGTGAAGAAATCCGCGCCAAAACCTTTCGCCAGCGACAGTATATTGATGTCCTACGCAAACGTGACCTCATCTTCTCTACTGGCCCTGCTGGGACTGGTAAGACTTTTCTCGCCGTTGTAGTCGCCGTTCAAGCACTCCTCGCCAACCAGTTTGAAAAGCTAATTTTAACTCGTCCTGCGGTCGAAGCTGGCGAAAAACTCGGCTTTTTACCCGGAGATTTACAACAGAAAGTCAATCCCTATCTCCGCCCACTTTATGATGCTATTAATGAATTTATCGATCCGGAAAAAGTACCCAATTTAATGGAACGGGGTGTAATTGAAGTCGCACCACTTGCTTATATGCGGGGACGCACCCTAAATAACGCTTTTGTCATTGTCGATGAAGCCCAAAATACTACACCTGCACAAATAAAAATGGTTTTGACTCGTTTGGGCTTCCGTTCGCGTATGGTAATTACAGGTGACATGACACAAACCGATTTACCAATAAACCAACAATCAGGTTTAGCAGTAGCTTTACACGTTTTAAAGAACGTTGAAGGCATAGCTTTTTGTGAATTTTCTCAAAAAGATGTCGTGCGTCATCCCCTAGTTCAGCGCATCGTCGCTGCTTACGAACAATATGAAAAATAGTCATTAATCATCGGCTAATCTCCAAAAGCAAATGATAAATGAGAACTGACAACTGACAAAGGACAAATGACAAATGACCACAACATTAAAAGAATTTTTAGCAGCTTGCGAAAACTTAGGAACTTTGCGTTTAATAGTAACTAGCAGTGCTGGTGTATTAGAAGTCAGAAGCAAGCTAGAAAAGCTATTTTATGCAGAATTACCCAAGGGTAAATATGCCAATATGCACACCGAAAATTTTGAGTTTCACTTGAATATGGACAAAATTACTCAAGTGAAATTTGAAACGGGTGAAGCGAAAAGAGGTAACTTTACTACCTACGCTATCCGGTTTTTAGATGAAAAACAGGAGCCTGCTTTAAGTTTCTTTCTCCAATGGGGTAAGCCCGGAGAATATGAACCAGGTCAAGTAGAAACTTGGCAAGCTCTTAAAGATCAGTATGGAGAAGTTTGGCAACCTTTACCAGCTGAGATTTAATAATTACTAATTCGTAATTGGGAGCATCCCAATTTTGCCCTGAATAAATTTGTAGTGGGAGCATCTTGCTCCCTAAGGTATTTGAAGCACCCTAGAGAGCGATCGCTACTAATTCGTAATTCGTAATTCGTAATTGGGAGCATCCCAATTTTGCTCTGAATAAATTTGTAGTGGGAGCATCTTGCTCCCTAAGGTATTTGAAGCGCCCTAGAGAGCGATCGCTACAAAAAAATCAATTTACACATTTGGGATGCTCCCTTCATAATACCCTTTGGGAAACTACCCAAAGGGTATATACGTAATAAGTAATTATTGCCGATATCACCTGTCTAAAACAGTCATGAATTACCAATTACTTACGAATTATTTTAAGTGTTACTTGAAACTTTCCAAATATGCTCTTACATAGCTTTAGCACCGCTAACAATTAAGCGCTTAAACAGTCCTTCTGACCAGCCTGTTTCTCGCAAAACCGCCGATGAAGATACTTCTATATAAGCTTGCTCAATGAAGGCTAAGTCAATCATACACATACGACCAAGAGCATCTTTGAGATTTGCACTTTTGCCATCCTTTGTAAGTTGCTTGCCTACTTCATATATTACCGTTGCCATTGCTGGGACAACTTGTAGAGGCCCTATCCCGAGGCGGACATGAACTAGACCAATTTTCCAACGGCGTTCTGCATACGCATTACCCCAATCATCCATACCTGTAAACATTTCGTGAAACCATTGAATAAAAGTTTCATGTAGGCGATGCATACGCTCTTCACTATGATGTAAGATTGCATTCATTTCTGGATCGCGTCCCAAGTACGTATAAAAGTGATCCGCCATCTCTGAAGCTGTTTTTAACCCCCAATCTGCTTGAGATTTAAGTAAGTCTTTATCCTCAGATGTCAAACCAATACGCTTTTCTAAAGTAGACATAAAGGTATGTGGATCTAAAGTCATGATGCAAATTTCCTAAGAATCAATCAAAACTAGATAAGACGAGATGTTCACAGTAAACATGGCAAATTAGTAAATTGTGAATTCTCCAATTTAGATATATTGATAAAATTCACAATTGATAAATTTACCTAATAACAATACTGCAAAATCCAGAATTGTTATTTCCTGTGTAAATTGGATACTTGGATTTAGATTATCGAGAAAAATAATCATCCAAAAATCAGCGTATGAGCTAATACCAATTCGTAATCAACATGAATTATTTGAGATGAAGCCATTCGGATATAATCTATATTTTCCGATGACAATGTCTAACCGAATTTTAGTAATTGGTATAATTTGAGTTGAAAATTAAGCCACTAAAGGCGCAATTTGAGAAACAGCGCGTTTGATTTCTAGGAACAATAAACCCTGTTTAACGGCGGCGTTAGCTAAAACTAATAAAACTGCATCTGGTCCACAGCTAACGACAATTCCAAAACCTTTTTCGCCTTCAACAACAATCCGGTCAATAGTTCCGCGAACTAATTCGCTACCTATACGTTCGCCTAAAGAAAGCATCGCTGCTGACATGGCGGCTGTGCGGTCTTCATCCATCTCATTAGGTAGTACTGAAGCTAAAGCGAGACCGTCAGGACTGACTAAAGCTGCTCCTTGAATGTGGGATGTACCACTAACAAATTCTTGTAGAACCTGTTGTAACATGGAAATGTTAATCATGGCTTTTTCTTCAGTAATTGTTGGGATAATTTGTTGATTATTTGTCTGTGAATTTATTGGCAAAACACGGTTTTTGCGCGCATCCATGAACATTTGGCTAAATGTCCTGGGGAGTAGCTTGAGGATATTGCCCAAATGCATTGAGGCTGATCTGCTAACTACAATATCGAGGGTTTCATACTTTCTCAAGTAAGTACTTTTAAAGCCTCCGTGATTGAAGCTTTTTGAGTAGGATTCACAACCGTTAAAGGTGGTTTTTTGCTTGCACTATGCAATTCCAAAGCGATCGCAATCTCTTCTGGCTTCGCAGCACTGGGACAATCCATGCGAGTTAGTCCTCTAAGTATGGGAATTTGCACCCTTTGATTGACAAAGTCGAGAATCTGAATGTTTGCGAATCAAGCTATTTTTCCCTGCACCTACGCTAAGTGCGATCGCAATACGTAGGATTTCCATCTCAATTTATCCCAGGATCATACTTCTATAGCCCTGGGGATAATTGCAGCCCTACCTTCTATGAGCGTAAAAGCAATTGGAATTGCCCACACTGATATCAGGAGTGCAAATATACTCTGCAAGCACATCAGTACTTACAGTATGCTCTGAGAATTTTGACGTAACTATTTTTCAGCGAAGATGCAATTCACAAAGCGATTGCATCCGTTATTATGCACCCTGAAATCAGTCCATCAGTATTTTATCGGATTTTACACTATTATTAATTTACTTTTCAAACAGTAAACCATTATTTTTTTCTATATAAATTTGTGTATTCCATAGTACTAAACAAAGTACTCCCCTATGTGCATATTTAGTTGGCTGACAGCTGATAAGTTATATTTGCTTGCGTTCGTTGTTATTTGCGTCAACGAAATGTAACACAATAATTCTGGAGATGAATTTTTACTCGCTAAAAAATCAATTGCTGGCTATGAAGGCGATTTGGAACTTTTGCTTGGTAGCTTTGTTGTTATTTGGGTGGAGTGGATACGCTAGCGCTGGGGAATTATCTCAACGACTGGCTAATTTTCCCCAATGGGAAAAATTAAGTTCTGTGCAACCTGCTTCAGGAGATTTAGCTTATCCTGAGTGGATGGCAGGTTATTGGCAGGTTAAGAGTACATTAGTGGATTTAGTTGCACCTTTAGCACCAGATATCGTCACACCTGGATTTGACGCTAACCGCAAACAACTCAATCAGCCTATAAGTTTTTTAGTCAGGTTTATTCCCGAAAAATCACCTGTTTCTAGATTAAAAACCATCCCTCAGATAGATAACAAATCATCAAAATTAGTAGCTGATAGAGCCTTTAATAGTTTGAATTTAGCACGCGCTTATTTAGGCAATGAAGCTGTGTTATCTGTGAAAATAGATCCAAATTCGCCTAATCGTCAGATAACATTATTGCGTGGAGACCGTCAACTAGTTTCTGCTGTTACCGCACGCGCCACGGAAACTACTTCTGACGGTCAGTTCATCACCACAGAAGTGTTTCAACAACTGTTTAAAGGCGGTTCTCGTCCTTATTTTAACTCTGTCGAATCTACCACTGCTTACCGTCGTTTAACATCTCATCCAGCCATAGAAGCGGATCAAGTTACTGCTGTTTACCTTTCACCTCAAGATCCAGATTACTTTGCCGCAGGCTCTAAACCTGTGGCTCTTTATCGCTATCACCTAGAATTTTATCCTTCTCATTTGCCAACTACTCCCTAAGGATGATTTAAAGATCTAGAGCTTGACTACAGCGTAATACATATGTAGTATAAAGATTCCAAGCTCAAGCTCACGCTCTTGGAAGAGTGCATCATGGCCAAATTTCGAGATATTCTACATTATTTTCGTCCCTACTGGGGGCAGAGTATTTTCAGTATTGCAACATCCAGCATTTACGAAATTATTGATTTGGTTGTACCTTATGCCATTGGACAAATTTTAAACGTTTTATCCGGTCAACCATTAGACAAACCACTCCAAAGAGCGATCGCAAATTTTTCTGACATTATTAATTACCCAGTTAATAAACATCTATCTTTGGGTGTATTACTGGGTATAATTTTTATTGTCACAGTTGTGAGAGCGCCAACACAACCTTGGTTAACTAGTTGGTTTCACTGGGATATAGCCTTAAGAGCGCGTCGAGAAAATAACCAAACAGCTATAGCCAAAATTCTCACTCTACCGCTAGAATTTTATGATGAAAATAACCCCGGACGTATAGCCGGAAGAGTAGCCAGAGGTGTTACTAACCACACTTGGACATATCCCGAAATTGCGGGACAGTTAATTCCTAAGCTGCTGCGAGTGCTGGGAATTTTTGTGTTTATCTTGTTAATTGATTGGCGGATTGCAAGTTTATATTTGATTTCTTTTGTGATTATTCTCAGCTTTAGTTTGAGAGATTTACAAAGGATCATTGGGTATGAAAGTCGGCTAGATAGGTATATGGAAAATACCGAAAGTCGAACCTCAGAACTGATCACCAATATCAAAACAGTGAAAGCATTTGCGACGGAAGCTAAAGAACTAAAACGGCAAAAGCAACGCTTGGATCGGGAACTAAAAGTAGTAGATTATCGTATCCACAAAGGTTACGTAAATCTATTAACTTGGCAGAAAACTGTAATTCAATTCTGTGTATTTGCCATACTGGGCTTAACTTTAGCAGCCACAGTCGGCGGGAAGATTTCTCTTGGTCATTTTGTCATGACCTTAACTCTTTCCAGCATGGCGTATGCTGAATTGGAACCTATCAGCAACCTAGCAGAAGTTTTTGCCCGTCGCTATTCTTCCATGCTCCGGTTTCACGAATTTCTGCAAGAGCCAACTGGCTATGATTCAGAGAGTTTATTAAACGTAGAAAATCAAGCTGAATCAGCCTATCAATTTACTGGCAAAATCGAGCTATCCCATGTTAATTTTGGGTATGATGCCAATCGTCTAGTGTTGCAAGATATCAACTTATTGATTGAGCCATACCAAACAGTAGCCTTGGTTGGGCGTTCTGGTTCTGGTAAATCTACCTTAGTGAAGCTGTTGTTGCGGTATTTTGAACCTCAACAGGGACAAATTCTCATTGATGGTCAAGATATTCGCACATTAGATGTCGGTAATTATCGGCGGAGATTAGCGATCGTTCACCAAGAAGTCGATATCTTCAACGGAACTTTGTTAGACAATCTCACCTATGGCAGACCAAATGCTAGTTTTGAGCAGGTTCAGGAAGCCTGTAGGATTGCCAGAGTTGATGAAGTAGTACAACACCTACCCCAAGGTTATTACACCGTTGTCGGCGAACGTGGTGTGAGGTTATCTGGTGGACAAAGACAGCGCTTGGGAATTGCGAGGGCGCTGCTGGTAGAACCAGACGTGCTAGTTTTTGACGAAGCTACCTCCAGCTTAGATTACGAGTCTGAGCGTTCCATTCAATTAGCGATGCGATCAATTCAAGGAACTCGCACCACAATCATCATCGCTCACCGCCTGAGTACAGTCCGGGAAGCCGATAAGATTGTCGTTCTCGATCAAGGCAAAATTGTGGAAGTCGGTAGCCACGATGAACTTTTGCGCCAAGAGGGTATTTACCGCCGCTTGCATTCCTTGCAAGAAACCGGTGAACTTCTGAGTTAGGCGTGAAGAACTGGGTTTCCTTACGAAATCCAGTTCTCCAAAATAATTTTTCTCAACCCCTTGCGGTTTAGAAAACTTGGCGCTACTATTGTAAATCGTGAGACAAATGGGTCGGTGTCCGAGTGGTTAATGGAGACGGACTGTAAATCCGTTGGTTTACGCCTACGCTGGTTCAAATCCAGCCCGGCCCACCACTTCAAAGTTATGAGTTATAATCGCTGAGTGAATGGTAAATTTCCCAGCATTATAACTCTTAACTCAAATAAAAGTTCAATTTTGCCCGTGTGGCTCAGTGGTAGAGCACACCCTTGGTAAGGGTGAGGTCACGAGTTCAATCCTCGTCACGGGCTTTTTAAATCATTGAAAAAACAACGATTTTGTGCAAGTTGCATAAATTGGCTGTACTCTACCAGTATCGCTTTATATCAATCTAGTTGCATAGAAGTTGCATAACAGGATTACTTATCAAACTACAATAAATCAATAAGTTATTATAATCAGACAACTTACTTGGTTGATTCATCACCACGTAGATAGGAAGTACTGCTATGGTTTAGCTGCCTCTAAAGCCTCTATTTTCAGTTTCAGGTGTCATAAATCTAAAACAACGTATCGCCTGTTATAGGGGCTTTTAGTAGTAAGTATTAATGTTTATGCGCTAAAAGCTTACATTATGGGTTAATAATTATTTAATACTAGACAAGAAAAATCCTACCAAACACTGATATTTAGTAGGATTTTCTTGGTATTCCTGCTAAGTGTTGATGCTAGACAGAAGTTACAATAAATTCCATGTAATAGTTGTTAAAACTGATCTGTCACTATAAAAATACAATAACCATATTCAGCAGCTTCTTTAATGGATGAAGAAGACTCTGGTTTTTCATTCTTCATAAGAAACGTCCAATTTTTGATAATAGGTACACCACCAGCGTTGCTTGATTCAATTCGAGTACGGGCTATCATTGAATTTTCTTTTCCTGGTAAAATTTTCAAAATTTCATATTTTCTAGGCGAGTAAAAGGTAAATGCATTACTGGACTTGCAATAATATGTTGAGCCATTAAAACCCCCTGTAGTTATTTCATTAAAATAGCTTTCCAAAAATTTACGTGCCTTCACATCTGATGTTAATGGAATCGCTTTAGGTGTAGTTTTAGAAGTTGGTGTCTGTACAGGAATTGGTGTTTGTACAGGAGTTGCAGCCGATATTGTTTTCTGTTGGGTACAAGCTGATAAACCTGTACATAAAGACATTGACAGTGCTAACGGTATAGCATAAATTTTGCGAATCATTTCTTATTGCTCTATTTGGTTAAATACATAGTTCCCCAAAAGAGAAAGTTGATAACAGTTGATTGAGCGTTTCCTTTATCCTTGGATGTTTTCAGTAAATAGCAACTGTAAACTTTCAAAACTGTTGATAAAAATTAAAGCCTTCTAACTTCTCTAGTCAATTGTCTGCAATAATTTTCTTTCTCTTGAGTATTTGCAAAACAAATAGGGCTACCACTAAATTTATCAGATTTTACTTGTATTACTATTACATCAAACCTAAGAGGAACTTCAAAATTAAAACTAACTAATTCGCCGGGGTTAATACTATGAATTGGCTTAGAGTTACTATCAGTTACAACTAGTTGTCCTGATTTCAGGTTGTATATTTGATATACTAATTCCGAGCCAAAATGCAACTCATTACTTTTATTTGCGACAACACCTGAAATAAATCTCTTATAACTATTGACCTCTTTTATACGTTTTGCAGTAACACCTTGTAGATACAAACCTGATTGTAACTCACTAGCCTGACTACTACCTGAACACAAACTACTCAAATTAATAGTAGTTCCACTACTGGTTGTCATAGAACACAATGAATCACCCACTTGTGCCAAAGCTGTCATAGGCAAACATAAAGAGAATAGTGTGGATGCCACTGTGAGCGTACTTAATAGTTTTATCATAGTAATTGTGATTTAAACTACTACCACTATGGCATAGCTACTTATATGAGTAGCTAGGTAAGAATTACTGATTAATTTGTAAAATATTCAAGTATAAATACTCATCAATACTGAGGCGCGATTACACTAATCCTAGTAACTCATACCACAATAATAAAAACATCATATATCCAATATATATATTTATAGCATCAATAACCTATCATTATTTACTTTGCATCATTAAGTACATAACTACTATAGTTAGTTAAACGCAATAAGATTAAAATAAGTAACATTAAAGGCAGAAATCATAACGGTAGAGCTTAATATTAGGCATCAAAAGAACCAGTTAGTTTAAATAAATAAATGAGTTATACTAAGCGCTTGAATGATTTTTGGTTCTGTCTTTCTCCACCACTATAACTTTGAAGTGTAATAGCTGTAAATTATGTGGAACCTTAGCTAAAAGCATTGCTATGACTGGGTTTGAAGGTTCAACTATAGGTTCCAATTGTAGGTTCCACAGTATGATTGTGTGCAGCCTATTCAAAAATAATGGCGCGGCTCCTGTGTTAGTTATCTCTCTTTTATTACTACGAATAGAGAAAAATAATGTTTCAACTCTGAACACTAAACGCAATAATGAATTGTGCGATCGCATCTCAACTTTGTCATTTAAATGCCTTTCTTGACAAGAGGCGTAAAAATAGAGGAGTTATACCGTTTAACTTTAAAATTGATAGACATAGCCAAGCTGGGGGAGTGAAGTGTATCAAGATTTTCGTGAAATGGTATTAGCAAACAGGCAACATCTACCTAATAATTAAAAACTACAATTGTTCTGATTAAAGTAATCAAGTTTTTGACTATAAGGATCAACATTAAAGATGTGTTGACCCTTAGATTTACCCCCAGTGTGGAGGCTTACAAAGCTTGCTATAACTGCATTTCAAGGCAAGGTTCCACACTTATTCGTAGGTGAGGAGCAAAATAAACACATACTTGTTGCTTACCACCATTTGTATCTGCTTTTTTATCTTTACGGTCAATCTGCCCTTTTTGACGTAGTTTCTCTAGGTTACGTCTGACAGTTTCCCGGTTGCTCTTAAATTCGGTTGCCAGTTGGTCTGCTGTGTATTCAATTCCTGGTTGGTCTTCTAAGAAACCTAAAAGCTTCTCCTTTAGTGATTTAGATACGTTTTCTGGTTCCCCGAAGTTACCTTGATGCTTCCAAGAGTAATCATCTGTATCTAAATTAATTAG
Organism: Calothrix sp. NIES-2100; assembly: GCF_002368195.1. Classification (GTDB taxonomy): domain Bacteria; phylum Cyanobacteriota; class Cyanobacteriia; order Cyanobacteriales; family Nostocaceae; genus Aulosira. The sequence goes on from NZ_AP018178.1 coordinate 7,441,866, forward strand.
AGATTTTCCGGTACAACCAGAACGGGACTTTCCTATTTCTAATACCCGTTGTGTGGTTGATAAATTATCTTTTGCTTCACCCTTATGCAGCCGCCATACTTCAGATACATTGTCACAAATCGCTGTTGTACCTCTAGTACCACCAGCTTTGTTTTCATGGTGTAAAACCATAATTGAGCATTTATACTCATTGGCAATATCTCGTAGATCATATAACACAGCACCGTATGATGTATCTTTTTCTTCTACTCCACTATTGCGGTTAGCTGATGTTAGAGAATCAATCACCACAAATAAAGGACGTTCACGCTCAATCCATTGCCTCAATTGGCGTATCTGTGAAAACTGCCAATTAGTTTCAATGTTAATTACTCCTCTTGGGATATCTTTAAAACCAGCAATGTTCAGCCGTTCTGTTGTATCAATCTCAGGTTCATCAGTTTGAATGATTAAGACTTGACCCTGCTTAGTTCTGTAACCATTCCAAGCTTGACCAGTAGCAACAGCTTTACAAATGTCATAGGCTAGTAGTGTTTTACCTACACCCCCATCGGCAAATAAAAGCACAGTGGTAGCTACACTGATATGAGCCGCAATCACCCATTCACGTTCATCTGAACTTGAGGCTAGAAATTCGTGAACATCTTTAGGGGCAAAGCTCTGACTACCAGTTAACTTAGCTTCATAAATTTCTAGTAGCTTGCTGGGTTTAATTTTAGTTTGCCTTGACAGTTGTTCTAGTTCCCACTTCTGTAGTCCAGGGTCTTCAATCTGCAAAATTCGCTCTAATTCATTCATTACTGATTCATAGTTTGTGTGAGAATTTGGCTTATCTTGTTTAATATGGTCTGGACAGCTTTGTTCATAGACATTCTTATCTAGGTTGCGAATTTTTAACCAACATTCAGATTCATCTGCCATAAATAGCAGTGCTGGATGGCAATCATTAGGGTCAACACTATCTAGAATTCGTTGAATCTTATCTGAATCAATCCCTAACTTCTTACCAGCTTCTTGAGCTAGTTTCTCAGTTGTGCCACTGTAGTTAATACCTTGTTCATTACACCAGTTTTCCCAGCCGAGCCACTCTCTAATGGCAGTTGTAAGAGCTTCAGAACGGTCTTCAGTAGCAGCATTACCTTCCAGAACACTTTTACTCGTTTCACTCCCTAACAATTCCAATCTAATAGTAGATGTATTAACTTGTTGAGGAGCGCGGGTTGTTTCCTTTTTGATTTTTATTTTTTCTTCCTTCTTCTTTTTGGTTGAATAAATACCTATTGATTCCAGATATTCTACTTCAATTAATGGAACTCGCTTGATATTGCAGTAAGCATTCCCTGATGTTCCTACGGTTGGAGCTAATACAGTAAACCTTCCTTCCCTTAATGCTTCACCTATATGATGACCACCGGGTTTTAGCGAGAAATTTGTAAAATTAGGTAGCTGCTTAACTTTGACTCCTAATCGATATCCACCACTATGAGTGCGTTCGGTAAATGTTTCTTGTAATTGTGGATAATCTTCTAGATAAGATTCAATCGCGCGCTCGCAATCTTCTAGAGAATCAAAGTTTTTAGTATCAAAATCTAACCAAATAGTATTGTTCCATCCACCTAGCGTACCAATACCGTTATCTGGATGAACAAACCACTCTTCTAATTCTTTATCAGTAGGTAGTTCATTCTGATATTTGCTGTGGTTTATGAGATGTGGTTTACCATCTTTATCTAGATATGATGGATTCTTACCTGTGAATATGGGCTGAGGTTTACCATGTTTATCTAACTCAATTTCTTTAGTATTTTTTTTAAGCTGGGGATACTTACTAGCGTCTTGGGCTGGTGCTACTGGCAATACTGGATAACCATTTTCTAATAGCCAATTAATAACTTCTTGACGCTGATCTACATAAGGAATGTTATTATAATTAGAAGTCATGTTAAAATTATTATTAATATATCGAATTAAATTAGTCAGCTTAATATAGTCGAAGTAATATAGTTAAAATTTTATAAGCAGAAACGCCAGTACTCAATTAAGTACTGGTATTTTTGTTTTTTGCTTATCGATATACTCTAGAATTAACTGCCTCAGTAAAGCCGTAGTAGACATTTTATGTTGTTTGGCAGTAGCCACAAAAGTATCATAATCATAGTTGGTTAATCTTGTAGGTACAACGCGAGTTAGCGTATTTTTTTTCATATTTGTCATTGTTATTATCGTTAAATTTAAATTGAATAGACACGACCTAGCCATCTAATTATTAGATGTCTAACCCTTTCTTACGATAAGGGATAACCAGTCTTCCTTAGAAGTGTGGTCAGGTACTATACAGAATATCCTCAGCCCGTTTTTTACCTACCTTCAGCATTCTTGGCTATTCAATGCCTCAGTTACCTCAGAGCGTCTTGGATATTCAGTTTTCATGGTTCAGAGAGGTTTTTTAATCCTCATATTCATTGTAAACATTTAAATTGAATTTGTGTTTACTTTCTAGAAAAGAAATGATTTAAATCTATTATCTAGATCTAGATATTTTTTGAGAATTGATTATATTAACAGCAAATTTACTTCATTCTTATTGATGTCAATCTAGTTAATAGCTTTAGCATTGATAACTCTATTTTCTTACAGCATACAAGTACATTATCTAATCATAAATAAGATAGATAGTTAAGGTAGATATCTTAGCTAAGATAAATGTATTTAAGATAGTTCATGTAACTCTTACTTAAGATAAGTATCTTATCTATTGGTAATTGCATTAATGCAAATAGCTAACTACAATAAGTTGTTAATCTTAGTTATCGTACATACGTGAAGTTAGCCATAGTAACTTACTTAATATTGAAGGCGCGCCGTACATGAGATAACTATTAGCTGTTACATGAAGTAAGAAAAAAGGATAGTAATGCGTGTTTACTATCCTTAGTTAATGTTTGTATTATGAGTGCTGTAGTGCGAGTATGATGAATACAGTTATAACGCTGGTACTTGTACCTGTATTATGACTATGCTTCTAAATCTCAGGTAACTGAACATTATTATTGATAATGTCATCATCTGGACTCCAGTAATGCAAATTAATCATCTCTTCTGATGTTTCCATAAGCGCCGCTACAGTAGCTATATCTACACCTTGACGTAGATAATGAGTAATACTAGTATTTCTTAGGTTGTAAGTTGGTAAGTACTGTTTTACCTTACCTTCGTTGACTAAATTTTCTACAATCCTCTTGGTGTACCTTTGTGTAAAGTTTCTGAGGTTGATGTAACTACCATTCTGTGCTGGAAATATTAATTTACCAGGAATGGGAGAAATATAAGTTGAATGCCTATCTAGCAACTCTCTGATTTGTGGTGTGATTGGAAACATACGAGCTTTGTTATTTTTGGTACTTTTTAGTACACCACAGCAATATGCTTTATCAAAGACAATTACTTTTTCTTTCACACAATCCCAAGTTAGCGCGATCGCATCTTCAGGACGGCATCCAGTAAGAAACAAGAATTCTACGAAATCAGCATACCAACTATCTTTGAAGGCTGACTTGATGTTGCAGTACCAATCACCCCTAAAAGCTTGAACGATAGCGTTGACTTCATCTCGTGAGTATGCTTTTTTTGTTCTACCGCTTTGAGGCTTATCTGGTAACTGTTGTTTCAACCTTCTCCAAGGGTTAATACTAATTAATCCAATCTCAAATGCCCAATTACTACAAGCGTGTATATCGTTAATAATGCGCTCAAGCGTAGTAACAGAATAGGTTTTGAGTAATTCTGGTATCAACAACTGTGCGTTTTCTAGATTCAACATCTCAGGTGAAATTTTAGTCAAGCATCTATCAATCTGTGACCATTTCTCTTTTTGAGTGGTTTCAGCCACACTTGCTTGTTTAGCTACCTTGTACTGTTCCCACAATTCCTTAAGGTTTAACGCTACATTTTTATTGATTGAGACAAGGTTATCAGGCTGTTGAACTATTGGTTGATACTTCTCTAGCGTGGGATCAAAGTAGCCTGCAAGAATGTCAGTTTTAATTTGACTAGCTATTCTATCGGCGTTCGCGATCGCTAGCCTATCGCTATATTTGCCACCTGGAGAGAGTGAGTATTGCTTCCCTTGGTATTGGAACCTAATTATGATTCCGCCATTGTTGTTGCGTGGGTTAATCTTGGGTACTCTAGATGACGGCTTCTCGTACATTCTCTAAGTTGCATAGTTCTTGCATAATCCAACTATGCAACTCGCTCAAAGCCTTGATAATCGTTCATTTTGCACACCCTTGGTAAGGGTGAGGTCACGAGTTCAATCCTCGTCACGGGCTTTTTATTTTGTCTATATAACCTACGCTAAATTAAGGGTTTCAGCCCTTATAAGGAATTCAGACGTGCAATAACTGAGTTCTTTACTCATATTTTTGACTATGATTTGACTATGATTTGGCTATTGGGTCAAAATTTTGAGTACCCTGCTTGTATTTTGACTATGATTTGACTATGATTTTAGTAGAATACATTATTTTAATAGTCAAATTTTATGAATAAAACACAAAAGGTGTTCCTACGGCTGTAGTTGCTAAATGGTGTGATAATTCGGTAGAAATAATTGAACAAAAATATCTTGATTCTCAAGTATTAGAACAATTGAAACCATTATAGATAATTGTAAGTTGGGTTGAACTTAGACCCCCGAATCGTGGCTTCCTTAATAATAGTAGTCGTAGGTTGGTTTTCGTTCCCAACTTAACACCCAAAAAACTTGGTATTGTTGGGTTTTACTTCGTTCAACCCAACCTACTAGTCTATTATTTGATTTTTGGAAAACAACCAGTCTAGTAGGGTGCATTATAGCAACGCTTAACGCATTGAGAAATATGTTGCTTAGGCTCATCCTCACTTTCTGAAACTCCCCAATATTTGCATAGCCCTAACACATCCTCATAAGTATTTACTAGGTGATTACGTATCAGGGTTTAGTGTGATGAAAACTGCACTATCTGAAGTAATTTATGCAAAGTTTATGCCTATTCCTCTAGCCATGATGACTGCTAATAAGGGAATGAGGATAAAGCCAACAAGTTCAGCCCTAATTAACCAGATTAGACGGTTCAGCTTTGCTAATTCTAACTTGGGTGCTTCCCCTTGTAGCAGACTTTTCAACCAACTAAGAAAAGAAACAGTGGGATAAATAGACAAACAACCCACAACGATAAAAGCTGCTACTTTGGCGTAGAAAACTGGGTTGTGCAAATAGTAATCTGTACCTTTACCAAAATAGACAACACGCAAGATACCTGTAATCAGCACAACAATTGCCGATATACCATAAATCGCATCGGCTATGACAATTTTCCCAGCTTCTTTTAAACTTAACTCTGTGTTTAAGGTAAATGCTTCTAACACCAGCACACCAAAACACAAGATAAAGCTTAAGTAATGCAAATACGCAACGATCGCACTTACCCACATAATATTTCTAATTTCTGCTAAGTTGCTATTTTCTGACTTTAAATTCCACGCTAGCACTAAGCCAACCAGCGAAAAAGTAACCAATTATTCAGACAGATTTGGATGCTCATTGGTATTCAACGCTAACTTTGATTGAGCAATTGCACATCCTACTTTTAAAATCTAGGCTTCTACTTTCCCAAAAACCTTCTTCACCCAATAACCTCTAGGCGGCTTCTCTATACCATAAGCCTTACACCACTTCTCAACAGCTTTATCAGAAACACCAAAATCTCTACCGACTTGCGCTGTAGGTTTTTCCCACACCAATTTTTCTAATTCTGCTTTTGATGGTCGTTCTACTTTTCTGGTATTAATTCTAGAGTCTGGATTAAATTTCCTAGTTGTTAAGTCAACTCCAAATTCCTTGTAAGTTCGCTTAGGCGCTTCTTCCGTAAACTCTCTAAAATCTTCCCACCAGTAAAAAGGTGTGGCTGAATTAGGTATTTGGGTGGTGATGTAGCAACCACTAAAATTAACTGAAGGATAGACAACTTTATCTATATCAGGTAGATAAACAGCATAAAAATCAAAGTCTTCGGCTTTATATTTTTTCTGATGAGTCCCATTCTTATCTACCCAGATAGTCCTATTGACTACTCTGTTGTCTCCTGCATATTTAGCTTGTATTTTATAAAATTTCTCATCTTTGTAAGCAACAAAATCAAATGGTAAATGCTCACACACTACTGGTGTGAGAATTAAATAGCCTTTGACTGTTAGATCTGCGATCGCTTTTGTAGCAGCAATATCACCTTTATTTTTTGTGTGATGCAGCAAAACAAACCCTCAATCGATGTCATGACAATATCATGCGTCTTTGCTTAAGGGTTCGTTCTTATCTGAAACGAGCGCGGCAGGGTTCGAACCTGCGGCCGATTGCTTAGAAGGCAATTGCTCTATCCACTGAGCTACGCGCCCAAAATAATACTATGGCTCTTGGGGGAGTCATATAACCAATTATATCGTTTCTCCGACAAAGAAGCAATTGAAAATTGCAGATTTCTCTGTAGGAAGGCTAAGATGCTAGTCGCTAGTTAATCAATGTACACTAAAAACGAAGTAAATGGACTATTGGTTAAAGATATTGTGTGGTCAATGGGTGATTTGGGTGTGGGAGTAAATTGTCGAGTTGCCTGGTGCGATCGCCAGGCTCAAGGCTACTGTATGCTAGGTAATCGCACTCTTGGCGATGCTGTGAAATCGGATTATAGATCGCATATCGAGAACGCCCCTGTGAGGAGTTATTTGCTAGTGCCATGTTTATTCTCAAACGGCAGGATGTAGAAATATCAAGCATTCAGCACCCGAAACGGGAGCAGCCAATGCCAGTCCTCCACTATCAGGGGCAAACCTTCCGCTTGATTAGTGTTTTTAAAGCTAGCCAAGAGGAAGAAGCTAGAGCCTTGTGGAGAGAATTAACGGATAATCGAGGTAAAGCCTGTGTATTGTTGGAGGAGCCAGATCGTTTTACCGTCTGGGGAAAAATCCGTTTAGAACAGTTAGGTAGTGACACTGACGAGCACAGCAAAACAGCAATTTTCGTCCTAGGCTGTATTTTGCTATTGCAAGCGGTGCATATCGACATTGAAGATTTTTTAGGTGCTAAGCAAGCGTCTTTATTTGAAAAAGATATTGCGGAGGTATTGCGGCAAAAGCAACTGCCGCAAGCATCTTCGCTAGAAGCAGTAAAATCTTTGTTAAAACTAGATCCACTGGAAACAGCCAGCCTACCTCCCTGGCAAGAAAATCATATAGTTATCTTTTTACAGGAACTCCATAAACTAGGGAAAACCTATTTTGGTAATGCCAACTTCGCCCATCCAGTGGTTGATCGGTTACAAGATATGCCAGAAGCAGAGCGATCGCTATTTATTAGTTGGCTAATTCAATCTCCAATGAGTAAACTGTGGCAATAGCATAGACCTGCTAGGAAAAAACTGTGACCACAGATAGTTGCTCTTTTAATTTAATTGTGTATTGTTTGACAAAGCAATTGACTAGTTGGTTTTCAGATAAACTGCTTCCTACAAAGTCATGCAAGTCACAATACTGCCAAAGTGTATTTACATAGTCAAGCCTTATGGGTACTTCTTACGACAATTCCTACGGTTCTAAATCTATTTTCAAAACAGGGAACATCGTCTTACTTGGCATTGGCTGGGCTGTACTGGCACTGTTATACTATCTATTGTTTAGCGCTAAAGTCCCAGAACCAAATGGCATAGAAAGCCGTGCCGAGTGGTATGTAATTGGTACAAATATTTTTGAAGCGTTAGCTTACCTGGGTGCCGGTATCTTATGCTTGAGGAATTGGCGTAGTCAGCAAATAGTCAGTGGTCGAAATGTTTGGCTCGCTATTGGCATAGGTATGCTGTCTTATTTCCTAGGAGGGATAATTTTCGGTTATACGGAAATCATCTTGAAAGAAGAACCGGATGTTTCTATTGGCGATGTATTTTTTGTAGTAACTTATCTGTGTCTTGGTACAGGTATGATTTTAGCAGCGGCTCATAGGCGAATCAATCTCGAAAAATGGCAATGGCTAATTGTTTTGGCAATTGGCGTATTTGGTAGTTTGTTAGCTTGGTGGATTTCGTTGAAACAAACCAAACCGCTAGAGTTGCTAGGCAGTATTTTAAATTGGTTTTACGTAGTTAGCGATGTAGCTATTTTAATTATCGCCACAACTTTACTCTTAGCCTTTTGGGGGGGACGAGTTGCCCAATCTTGGAGAATGATTGCAGCCGCAGCGTTTTCACTCTACATTGCAGATATGTGGTTTAAATATGCCACAAATTCGATTCCTAATTATCAAAGTGGAGACATATTAGAAGTGTTTTGGGTATTTAGTGGAGTTTTATTTGGCATGGGGGCTGTTTTAGAATATGACACATCATTGAGCCGATCGCGGCGGGAGCGAGGAAGAAAACGAGCTTAGAAAAGATTTTTGGGATCTACCGTGAGAAAATTAACCGATTCTGATAAACAAGAAATTCTCAAGTTATATCGAGAAACTGCCGAAACAACCTCAACTTTGGCAGAACGCTATGACGTTAGTAACTCGACAATTAGCCGCCTGCTCAAAAGCACCTTACCAGAAGATGAGTACGAGTACCTCGTTTCTTTGAAACGTGCGGCGAGAACTCCCGAAGGCAGGGCACAGGTAAACTACGATCAGTTACCACTGTTGATTCAGCAACAGCCAAAAAAAGAAATTCCAATTACGGACAAACCGCCTTTGGAGTTGTCTAAGGTTGAGCCGGAAAAAGTAGTAGTATCACCAGAAGATGATAGCGAGGAATCAACCCCCGCTATCAGAAGAGTAAAGCGGCGTTCTTCAGCGGAAGCAAAACCCCAACCTCCCGCCGCAGAACAGCTGGAAATCATCCCGAAAAAGCCGCCAGAAGTCCCCAATCTTCCCAGTCCTAAGCTACCAGAAATCGTCAGCCTTCCTACTCCTAAACCACCGGAAATCCCCAATCTTCCGACTCCCAAACGGGCAGAAATCGGCAACATTTCTAACCGCTTGTTAGATGATGAGCCTCCACAAGCCAACGTCTTAGCCCAAATGCTAGGCGAAGACTTGTTAGATGAGTCTGAAGATTTGGACGATTTAGAGGACGATTTAGACGAAGATGATGACTTTTTTGATGAGGATGAGGACGATGACTATGAGGAAGCAAGACCTTTAGTGACAAGACGCAAACCCGGTGAAGCACCAGTTCAGGTGTTACCATTGTCGTCAGCACAATTGCCTAAAACTTGCTATTTGGTCATTGACAGATCCTCAGAATTAATTACCCGTCCACTGCGAGACTTTGGTGATTTGGGGCAAATCCCCAACCTGGAAACTCAGCAAAGAACTCTACCAGTGTTCGATAACCATCGCGTGGCTAAGCGCTTTTCTACCAAGCGCGATCGCGTGATTAAAGTGCCTGATAGTAAAATGCTACACAAGGCTCGTACTCATCTCCAAGCTAAAGGCATCACGCGATTGTTAATTGATGGTCAGGTATATTCCTTATCTCCGGTTTAGATATCATGGAAATACCTGCTGGCTATGGTGTGGTATTAGTGACAGCAGCCAATGTCCAAGAGGCACAAGCGATCGCTAATGCCCTTGTGGAAGCTAAACTCGCTGCTTGTGTGAGTCTGTTGCCCATCCACTCGATTTACACCTGGCAAGGGAAAATACACACAGAAGATGAATGGCAGTTACTGATTAAAACTGATTTGGCACAATATCCCACTTTAGAAGCCAAAATTCGGGAACTGCACTCTTATGAGTTGTCGGAAATTATTGCTTTACCGATTGTTGCAGGTTCTCAACCTTACCTGCAATGGATTTCGGAACAAATCAAGGGTGAGTGCTAGGCAATTCATTGAAAGCGACGGGAAACTCCATCGCCAGAGTGGGTGGAGAGAGATAGTCGCCCCGTCGCTTTGGGCATTGGGCATTGGGCATTGGGAATATCTTACCCATGTCCCATGCCCAAAAACTCCATCCACGAGGGGATGGAGTTTTTTATTAAGAGAAATTACCCCATCTTCCTACGTTCCTAGAAGATGGGATATTTATTACCTAATTTTGTTGTTGATTCACAATCGCCAATTAACTATAAACAGCAGCCGCAAACCGAGTTGCTAAGTTAATAATGTCTTGTTTGCGGGCGATTTGGTTCATCCACTCTTGGGGAATATTTTCCAACCCGTAATAAATTCCTGCTAACCCACCAGTCACCGCAGCGGTAGTATCCGTATCTCCACCTAAGTTCACTGCTGTTAATACTGCTTCAGAATAAGATGAGCTATTTAACAAACACCACAGTGCTGCCTCTAGGGTATCAATTACATAGCCACCAGAATTAATCTCTTCTACTGGTAGTTTGGCAATTTCGCCACTGTAGATTCTGGCAAAATGGGGTTTTTCTAACAAATATTCCCGTGGAGAATAAACAGTCTCCAGCTTGTTTAAACTTTGTAGATAAGCGGCTTGGGGGTCAGCCCCTTCTAACAGGGCAACGGCAATAGTAATATAAATTCCACAGGCCATGAGCGATCGCGTATGGGCATGGGTAATTGCAGAAACATCATGCACCCTGGCGATTAATTCGCTGAAGGTTAACATTTTGTGACAATATGCCATTGGCAAGATTCTCATCAACGATCCATTGCCATTGGTATTTTCAATTTTTCCCCCTGCTTCCCTGGGTAAAATGCCCTGTTTCAAGCGCATAATCGCCGCATGGGTGGTATTGCCAATATCAAATAGTTGACCACGGGGAGTCCAGTAAGCGGCTTTGTACCAGCGCCAGAAGGAATTGGCTATAGCATCTAACGAATACCCTCTACAAAGACTTTCAGCCAAACAAAAAGTCAAAGAGCTGTCATCAGACCAAGTTCCTGGCGGCTGATTCCATGTGCCATAACCTAGCATCTTGGTAACTGGAGATTTAACTCGTTCAGCGCGGCTAGTAAACTCCACCGGCACACCCAACGCATCACCGATACATAAACCCATCAATCCAGACAACGTTTTTGCAGCGGTTAGCATTATTCAGTCTCCATAGAAGTCTCTAAAACTTTACTTTATAGATTCCCTCTAGAGCTTATTGCAATAGCTGTTACAACCGACTATTTCATCCTATATATAAATCTTCTGCTCGGGGTGCTAATCGTTTTTATCCGGCTTTTCTGGGCTAATCTTTTTTGCTCTTTATTGTGCCAGTTTAAAAAGCGTCTACTTTTGGCAAAAAATCCCGGATAACCGAACAATGTTCTGTAATTATAGCATTGCTATTTAGAGCTTTGATTGATACACAGCCTGTAAGTTATATGCATCAATAGAGACAAACATTTAGTAGAAATTGAGAATTAATCGGAACATTTCTTCTCAGTTTACGACTTTTAATTTAACAGCAAAAAAACAATATTTGGTCAAAATTATGAAAGGTGTACTCAAGTCTTTGGTAACAATTTCTGCATTGTCTTCTTTAGTAGTTGCTCCTCTTTTTATAAATGCTGGTCAAGCTTCTGCACAAACACAAAAGGGTACTGATGCTAGCTATATCGGTGCTGGTGTTGCAGGTGGTGTGACTAATGGCGGGCAAGTTGGTCAAGATGCTCAATTTGGTGGTAACGTTACAGGCCGTTTAAAATTAGGCCCCACTCCATTTTCTGCACGGACTCAAATTATGTTTACCGATCAGACAACTGCAATTATTCCCCAAATTTCCGTAGATGCGCCAATTGCTAAAGGAACTAACGTCTATTTAGCTGGTGGTTATTCCTTCGTAGAAAAAGATGGTAAACAAACTCCCGTAGGCGATAGAGACGGAGTAGCCCTAACTGCTGGTGTAGAATCTGAAGTCGCCAAAAACTTCCTGATCTACAGTAACGCCACCCTAGGTATGAAGACTTACCAAAATAGCCCTGCTTCTGCTGTCAGCATCCAAGGTGGTCTAGGTTATCGCTTTAAATAGGGCATTGGGCATTGGTGAGTCTTACGTAGTTTGAGGAGAATGGGTAGATGAAGTAGATAAGGTAGATTAGTGAGTTGTTTGTTCTACAGTTCCAAATGTTATAGTTTGGCACAACCATATATACTGGTATGCTGGTTTTGTTAAGTGTTGCTTCACTGACAAAGCCAGCTTTTTGCCATGTTAAAATTAAAATATTCCTCATAATTCCGACCGGATATCCGGGGATCACCTGGCCGAATCAGTGCTTTGAAATTTGCCGCTTCGGCTTCTACTGATGCCTTATTAAGAACAGTCTACAACTCTAATGGTTAAATCTCCTCCTTCCCCGATAGCTAGCCGTAAGCCTTCCAAAGTAGAAGGAATCAAGGAAAATAGTAATTTTTTGCGTGAACCTGTAGCCACCGAGATACTTCAGGATACAACTCACTTTAGCGAAAATGCAGTGCAGTTACTGAAGTTTCACGGGTCTTATCAACAAGATAACCGTGATAATCGCGTCAAGGGGCAGGAGAAAGATTACCAATTTATGCTGCGGACAAAAAACCCAGGTGGTTTAGTACCGCCGCAGCTATATCTAGCTTTAGATAAGCTATCTGATGAATATGGTAACCACACGTTGCGGGCCACTACCCGTCAAGGGTTTCAGCTACATGGGATTTTAAAGAAAAATCTCAAAGCGGCGATCGCTTCTATTGTGAATAATCTCGGTTCCACTTTGGGCGCTTGTGGCGATGTCAACCGCAACGTGATGGCTCCCCCAGCACCCTGGAAGAATCGCCCAGAATATCAGTATGCTTGGGAATATGCCCAAAATATTGCTGACTTGTTGTCGCCCCAAACCGGTGCTTATTACGAAATTTGGCTAGATGGCGAAAAGGTAATTAGTGCTGAAGAAAGCCCAGAGGTGAAAGCAGCGCGACAAAGCGATAGTAATGGGACACTAATCAACAATTCCGAAGAACCCCTCTATGGCACATACTATATGCCTCGCAAGTTTAAAGCTTGTGTGACAGTGCCGGGGGATAATTCTATTGATTTGTATTCCCAAGACCTGACCTTAGTCGTCATTACCAATAAGAAAGGCAAATTAGAAGGATTTAACGTCTTTGCTGGTGGTGGCTTAGGACGGACACACAACAAAGAAGAAACCTTCGCAAGGCTAGCCGATCCGATAGGCTATGTAGCCAAAGAAGATGTTTACGACATCGTGAAAGCAATTGTAGCCACCCAGAGAGATTATGGCGATCGCACTGACCGCCGTCACGCCAGATTAAAATATTTACTCCACGATTGGGGTGTAGAGAAATTCCGCGCCAAAGTCGAAGAATATTTTGGCAAAGCGATCGCTCCCTTTAAAGAACTGCCAGAATTTAAATATCATGACTTCTTAGGATGGCACGAACAAGGCGATGGCAAGCTGTTCTTGGGAATTTCCATTGATAACGGTCGCGTCAAGGATGAAGGTTCATTTCAACTGAAAACCGCCTTAAAGGAAATCGTTGAGCAATTTAACCTACCCATCCGCCTCACAGCCCACCAAAACCTGATTTTTTACGAAATTGCACCAGCAGACAAAGCCGCGATTCAAGAAATTCTCGACCGTCGCGGCGTTATATCCGACCCCAGCAAAATTGACCGCTTAGAAAGGTTGGCGATGGCTTGTCCCGCTTTACCTACTTGCGGGTTAGCAATCACCGAATCCGAAAGGGCAATTCCAGGTATTTTAGACCGAATTAGCAAAATTTTGGATAAAGTCGGTTTACAAAATGAAGAATTTGTGGTAAGGATGACAGGCTGTCCGAATGGCTGCGCTCGTCCTTACATGGCGGAACTCGCTTTTGTCGGGAGTGCGCCGGAAAGTTACCAAGTATGGTTAGGAGGTTCGCCAAATCAGACGCGGTTAGCCCAGCCTTACATGGAACGGCTACACCACAACGACTTGGAAACCCAGCTAGAACCGATTTTCGTTTACTTTAAACAGTCGAAAAACGCAGAAGAAAGCTTTGGGGATTTTTGCGATCGCATCGGTTTTGATGCCATTCGGGAATTTGCTGCTAATTACGAAGCCCAAACCGTTGCAGCACCAGAAGTTACAGACGATAGCGATGGTTTAGTAGAAACAATGGCAGACTCAATAACAGCAGAAAGTGAAGGACAAGAAGTGGCGATCGCAAATACAGCGATCGCCAGCTATAAAACCCGCCGTCGTGTCAGCCTGCAACATGAGGTTTATGACAAGCTCAAAGCCGCCGCAGCTACCCAAGGTAGGCCAATGACCGAATTGGTAAATGAAGCGCTAGACGCTTATTTACAGAATCTCTAGTTAGGGACGAGGGGCTAGTAGTCCGCCACACCTACTTTGCTAGGCTACGAGATCCCCGACTTCTTAAAGAAGTCGGGGATCTCACCCTTCCCAACCCCTCATAATTTATCAGCGTTTATCTTTGTTCATTTAACTATTTAGTTAGATAAAGATTGGTCTTCCGGCACTTTTTCAAAATGAAATCCGCCTCCTTCGAGACCTCCACACTTCTTGCCGCTACCTTTAACTACACGAACTAAAACTGGTTTAAGATTTGTCCGTTCACCATCAGTAAATTTGAGTTCATCTCCTGAAGTTTGATTAGCTGGAAGCTGAATAGATTTGAGATTGTTAATTACATCCTTCCTAGAAGGATTGTCAGACTTTGATACGGCTGCGATAAAAGCCTGAGTCGCATCATAACTAGAGGCCGTTGACCAGCTAATCTGATCTTCCCATCTGTTGCAAGCTTGCTCTGCAAATGCTTTCGAGTTTGGTTCTTCGGGAAACCAGGGAAGCGACAGTATTAGTCCTTGAACATATTCTTTACCTTGTTTGAAAGATTCTGAATTATACAAAGTTGTTCCTCCCAACAGCCTTACCTTTTTTGCTACGGACGGTAGATCTCCTTGAGCGCGAACAATGTCAATTACAGTAGAAATTAGCTCCGTAGTAGGAAAAAATACAACCGCATCCGGTGGATTTTTTGAGACGAGACTGAGTTTAAATTGATCGGATGCATTCTGTTTTGGGTTTCTCAAATCTACAAGCTCTACTTTACCACCCTGCTGCTGAAAGAAGGTTTCAAAATTCCGTGTTACGTCATCACTGTAGGCATCTTCAGGTTTATAGTAAATCACAACTCGCTTAATTTTATTTTTGATAGCATATTTGCTCAATAATTCAGCATTAACCTTATTAGAAGTGGTTGTTCTAAAAAAAACTTGACTGCGTAATAAATTACTACTGCTAGCGTTAGATAGCATTGCTAAATCAGCTTTTTGATATTCAGAAAGTGCATATTTAGCAGCTTCGCTAGCATTGTGCCCAATCACTGCTAATACATTTGAGTCTTTAATTAACTCTTGAGCAACTTTTCGAGCTAAGTTTGGGTTATTACTATCATCGGCAATTACAATATTCAATAATCGACCTTTTAATCCACCATTACCATTTTTGTTAAAATTAGCCTGGGCTTGTGCGACTCCTCTCAATGTTGCTTTAGAAACTTCTTTCCTTGCATATATAGGTACAACTACTCCTATAGTTAAAGGCTTAATCTTTGTATCATTTTCTTGTTTATGTGCTAGTGCATTGTTATAATAAATCTCTGCTTCAGGATCACTACGATCAACATTTTTAGCTTTTTGAAAAAGCTCTATTGCTTCTGAATAATTACCTTGCTTAAAGGCTTCTACACCCTGCGTCTGATAATAATTTGCATCGCCCAAAAAAAAAGTCTTTTCTCCTTGACTAAATAGTTCTGGCTCTAAAATATATGGTAAAAATAACGATTGAATTTTTTCTTTCAATTGAAATGTACTTATCCCAGCAATAATTACCATGCTTACAGTTATAAATGTTAGCCAGCGCTGAAAACGCTCAACTTTCCGTAGTTTTAACTCCTGGCTAGCATTAATAAATTGATAATCTTCAATTGTCAAATTTTTATCAGCACACCATTTCATTGCTTTTTGTAATTTTTTACCCTGTAATAGCCAAGATTTATCTTGACGATTAGAAGATAACCATCCTAGTAATTCGTCTTCATAAGGTCGCATCTCCGCAAGCATTTCAGCAACCCAGTTAGAATCAAAAATAGATTCATAAATGAGGTTGTAAACTTTTAATTTTCCTGATTTTTCTTCTAGCAAACCTGATAATACAAGTTCACTTTGCTCTGGAGTATTAGTAATTGATAATTCATGATGTTGTAAAATTTTTCGATAAAATTTAAGTAATTTAACAATAGGTTCTTTACTATTAATAATCCGATTGCGAATAGTTCTTAAATGTTGTGGTTCATCCTGAAATTCCCAGTTATCAATTATCAGTGTTTTCACTAATTCTTCTATCCATTTGGATATTAGTTTTTCATCACTAGGAATCACATTTTCATCATACAAAATAATTTGACATATCTTTTGTGTGAGGAATGGTTGACCACCAGTCCATTTCAGGATTTCTCGAATAATGTTTTCGGCAATTTTCAAGTCATTTACTTTGCTTTCTAAACCTTCAGTTAAAAGTCGAGCTTCTGGAAAGGAAAAACCATTTAATTGAATCGCTACCCCTATATTAAAAGGAGTACGTTGCGTATCTTTGATCAATTGTGATGGTGTAGCTACTCCTAATAAGGCAAAGGTAATTCGTTCATAATTTGGGTTATTGGCGCGTTGATTATAGCAATAACGGATAAATCCAAAAAAATCATCAGTCGGAAAATCTAAACTGAGAACAGTATCGATTTCATCTATAAAAACAACAATGTTTTTATCAATTTGTGATAATAGGATATTTTCAATAAAATCACTTAACCGATTTAAAGGAGTTAATCGCCTATTGTCTTTAAATAAGGTTGACAATTGCTCTTTTTGTAAATCGAAGTTATCTGCTATATTTTTGATTAAAGTATCATACCACTGATCTTGAGTAACTCCTTTAGTCCCAAACCTTTCTAGGCTGATTACAACACATTTAAAGTCTTCATTTTCTAATTTTTTACTGACTCTTACCTGTAAGCTAGACTTACCCATCTGTCGGGAGTTAAATACATAGCAAAAATTTCCATTTCTCAATCCCTCATACAGATTTTTGTCAGCTTGTCTCTCTATATAACTAGGATCATCAGGTTTTAAAGTACCACCAACTTGATAATATTTTTCTGGTTGATTCATTGTTGATTTTTACCTATCTGCTATCTATTAAAGGAACATTTGAAAATAAAGCCGATATAATTCACAACGCGGCTCTGCAAAAAAACCTTTTAACTTTATCAATCCCAAACGTTGTAAAGATTTTGCAATCCTTGGATGTAATTTAACCGGATTTTCTACATCCGCCGATATAACTTGACTGAATGCTGTTCTCAACTCTAGATTATTTTCGAGTTGTTCCAAGAGTTCGCGTAGATGGTCACTAAATGCTCCAGATGGGGTGGGTGCTTCTTTTAAAAATTGCTCAAATTTCTTTTTATTAAACTTAAATTCATCGATACCAATTCGCAGAAGATAAGGATGTCCTCCTACCATAGCCATCAGTTGCTCAATGTTTTGGCCTTTCAACTTAAGATCATGAGCCTTGAGTAACTGTTGTACTTGCTCCCGACTAAATTCAGGTAAATCTACCACTAAACCCACATTAGCCAGTGGTGAGTTATTAATATCTAAAGATGTATAAAATTCCGTAGAATGGACAATAATTAAACGAAGTTTTTCCCAAATTTTGCTATTTGGATCGCCGCGTCTTGCTATGTCGTGAAAACTTCGGAGAAGATTACAAAAGTCTTGGCCGATTTCAGGGTGTTCAAAAATCAAATCCACATGATTCAATGCTATCACTAAATCGTTAGCAGTATTTGGTAATAGGTATTGTTTAAAATATTCACTACTGTTATAAATAGAGGCCAGTTGATTATCCCAATATTCATTTACCTTATTAGTTAACCCTAGCTCGTTACTAACAACAGCACAAAATGACTGTAAGAATCTTTCCATATCAGTTGCAACTTGGCGATTTACTAACCGCCGACAACTCAAAGTTACGGTTTGAAAGTTATTCGCTCGTGCATAAGTAAGAATCCTGTTCATCAGAGATGTTTTCCCCATCTTGTCAGGCGCTTTAATTCGGATTAAGGCACCTAGCTGCTTAATCGCCTCATAACAGCGCTGCTCAGTGGGAGGACGTTCTACATAAAAATCGCCTGGAGATTGGTTTTCTGTCTTTTTACGAAGAACTGGGGTTAATTCTTCAGGAATATTTTTTAGCTGAATCTCTGCAAGCCCCCACTTAAAAGCTTTTTCAGGTGAGAGATTTGCACCTAGCGCTTTGTAAAAACCCACAGCAAAAGCGATCGCAGCTTGATCGCCAATTGCTGTATTCATGCCAATTACAAACGGGATATGCTGGGCAATAGCTTTGGCTTGAATATCTGAATAACAAGCATTTAGAATCACGCACTCAACTTGATTGGCTACTAATTCAAACAACGCAGCTAAAGCCTGGGGAGTGACAGGTTGCATTTTACCCAACTCATCTTCAAAGCAAAGCTCACCAGTACTTGTACCATGTCCAGAAAAATGCACGATATGAGGCTGAAAATTCAGTAATTCTTGGCTTATATCTCCTGAACGAGCAGAAAATCCAAACTCTAGCTGAAATCTTTCTCGCTGATTGGCTTGTTGCAGCCTTTGTTTGATTTCTCGTAACTCTTGTTGTAAACGCAGTCTAGCAGTATCAGTAGGTTCAGCCGTCAAAAACAAAATTCTAATTTTGCTATCGTTACTCATCCAGAATCATTCCCCAAGCTCAATGAATTACCTGCATCGTTTCTCAGTCCTAGCCTTGATTCCGTATACTTAAGAGAAACTACTGAAGTGGATTTACTCGATTTTAATGTTTTTATGAAGACATACACTGATATTTCACCCAAATCCGAAGTTATTCCGGAAAGCAAAAAAATATTGATACTCCCACAGTGCAGAAAATCTTATGGCTCAACTGCAAAGAATTGCGATCGCACCTTCTCAACTCCAACAAGGGCAAATTTCCCTCACCAAAGAGCAACAACACTATCTAGCACGGGTGTTGCGGTTGCGTGAAGGCGATCGCTTTATTGCAATGGATGGTAAGGGTAAATGGTGGTTAACCCAGCTAGCAGGGGAGCAAGGACAGGTTTTAGAACCGCTGGTGGTGGAAACTGAGTTACCTGTATCAATCACCCTGATGGTAGCCTTACCCAAAGGAAATGGATTTGATGAAGTAGTCAGGTGTTGTACTGAGTTAGGAGTAACAACAATTGCCCCAGTTTTGAGCGATCGTACTTTACTGCAACCAAGCCCCCAAAAACTCGAACGCTGGCGGCGAATTGCGGCGGAAGCTGCGGAACAATCAGAGCGGGCTTTTGTGCCGACAATTTTAGAACCTGTGGCTTTTAGCAGTAGTTTGTCTTTTGAAAATAGCCACAAATATATCTGTGAAGCCCGTGGTAACTTTCCTCACCTCAAAGATTGCTTACCGCACCAAATAAGCAAAGTCGAAGGTATAACAAATGACCAAGGACAAATGACAAATGACCAAGGATTAATTATCGCTATAGGCCCAGAGGGAGGATGGACACAACAAGAAATTGATAGTGCGATCGCGGCGGGATTTCAAGGAGTTTCCCTTGGTCGTCGGATTTTGCGGGCTGTGACAGCGCCAGTTGTGGCTTTATCACTAGTTTCCGCAGCGTGTGAAGTATAAAGGATGTATATCTCACGCAGAGGCGCGAGAGAGATATTCTTCCAGTGTGGGTGTAAACAAAGTGATGATTGAACAAGTTGCCAATGCCTTTGAGCGTAAAGACTATCACACTGCCGCTAAATTACTCAAGCCCCTGTTAGAAGAATCGCCAGAGAATCCTTGGGTGCAATTTTATCTGGGACGACTGCATGAAGTCTCAAGAAAGTATGAGAATGCACAAAAGGTTTACCGACATTTGTTAAGAAGTACAACCAATACTAAAATTTTGACGCAAGCCCGTCAGGGTTTGCAGCGACTACAGGAAATTGAACAAGAAGCAAGACAAAGAGCTATTATTGAGGCGACAACAGAACCTAGTAATACAGAATTAGGCGTACTCGTCTTAGAACCTCTGAGTAATGAACTCAAAGCCAAATTAGCGCCCAAATTTGCCCAGATTTTCCAAATTGACACCTACACTGCAAGGCTAAGTTTACCCAGTCGCGGCTGGAAGTTATATCGCATTGGACAAATCGGAGAACTCAAGTTTTACGGTACACAACTACAACAAGCTGGTATTCCCTGCTTTTGGGTAACAATCGCTGCTATTGGGCAAATTCGAGTGTTTCAAGTGCATAATTTTGTCGAATCTGCTGCGAATACTACTATTGTTTGCCGTAACCCCGCAAATCAACTCGGTTCACTAACCTTCAAATGGTCAGAAGTCAAAGCACGGGTAGTGGGACTATTACCTATTTTTGAGCAAGTCGTAGATGGCGATCCTTACCGCAAACTAGAACACAAAACTCAAACCCAAGACTATGCACAATTTTGTGATTTACACCT
The DNA here is from genome assembly GCF_002368195.1 of Calothrix sp. NIES-2100. Lineage (GTDB taxonomy): Bacteria > Cyanobacteriota > Cyanobacteriia > Cyanobacteriales > Nostocaceae > Aulosira. The sequence continues at coordinate 7,462,455 of NZ_AP018178.1, forward strand.
ACCGGGTAGGGGTTGTATTTTGCGACTTTCTGACAAAAGCTATCAATACCAAAAAGGATTAGAAATCACATCTCAAACTAGCCAAAATACCATCAGAATTAATTGGAATTTTTTACAAGAATGGCTTGACCAGCAACTACCTCAAATCAACGTCTGGTCAGATTTCACACACTTTGCAGAAACAATATTAGATCAAACAGAAATGCTGGGTAACATCCAGTCTCACATTCACCTGTTTCGTAGGGATAAGACTAATTGGGACCCAGCATTTCATTTATATAGTGGACTCGTATTTTCAAACCTTACCCAAAAAATAGATCGGGATAATTAGCGATCGCACCACAAAAGTTGGACAAATCTATACAAAGGAAAGTATTAAACCCGATGGAAAACAACACTTAGGCCAGCGGTAGTTGAGCGTTCGCGTAGCGTCTCGCAGGGAAATCGAAACTTAGTGCATCGCTGACAAATGATAAATGACAGGCGAAGCAAGTAAACTTAACCAGGAGTTTTCACTTGACGTGCGAGATCCAAGTAAGCACTCATATTAGCTCCGGGACGGCGGCGACCGTTAGTGCTACCAACTCCACCAGCAACATATTTGGGTGCAAAGGTGGTTTCTTTTGGTGCTTCTTTAACTACTTTAGCTGCTGCGGCTTTATCATTCTTACCTGGTTCAACTTTTAGACCTTGAGCAGTCTGAACTAGTTGCACATCAGCTGGTTTTGCTTCTTTAGTTGATTTTTTCTTAGACTTAGAAGACTTAGAAGCAGCTGTTTTTGTGCCGTTTAATGATTCTGCCTTGGATGGTGATGTAACTGTTTCGGCTACTTTTTTAGCATTATCTGCAACAGTTTCTGCTGCTTTTTTGGCATTATCTGCTACTTCTTTAGCTGCTTCTTTAGCTGCTTCTGTAACAGCAGCTACTGGCTTTGCATCCTTGGATTCATCAAGTTCTAAGAAGTAACCGTTGCTTTTCTTCTTTTTCCCTGGTAAAAGTCCAGTTAGGAAACCGACAATGCCCGAAATCAACTTTTTGATAAAATCCATTACAATTGCTCCTGCCTTTATTATGTGGAATTTTTACCGTAATTATTAAAAATTACGACATTATGTTACATTTTTTTTGCTTTGCATCATCCTATTTTGGATGACCACCTTCATAGGTTTCTACTTAATCAACATTGTAGTAATAATACAGCGCAAGTGTTTTCACCTGATTTGTGGGAGCACCCATAACCTGCATACAATACATACTCTAAGAATTAATTATTAAATTTTACTGTAACTCAGGGCAAGATTCTGAACGTTAGCTTAATAAAAATTAACAATTCTTCATTTGGAAAATCCTGATTTTCAGCAAAGTGCAGTTGTTGACTTTAAACCAGTAAAAGGAGTGTCATAGATAGTTTTGCAGTGACAATGAGACTCAGTTACATTTTCTACAGAAGCGATTCAGCACAAATATGGTAATTAACAATCAAAATCAGCAACGTAATCCTGTGTTGTTAGTACATGGCATTGATGACACAGGGGCAGTTTTCTATAGAATGGGGAAATATTTAAAACAACGTGGTTGGTCTGTCTATGCCTTAGATCTAGTGCCCAATAATGGTGCTAAAGGTTTAGATGAGTTGGCAAAGCAGGTAGCAGATTATGTAAATAAAGAATTTCCTCCAGAACAACCACTGGATTTAGTTGCTTTCAGCATGGGCGGAATTGTCAGTCGTTACTATATCCAGCGGCTGGAGGGAATTAAGCGGGTACAGCGGTTTATTACTATTTCTTCGCCCCATCAAGGCACTGTAATCGCTTATGGATCTCAGCGGACAGGTTGCGTGCAAATGCGTCCCAACAGTGCTTTGCTGCAAGATTTAAATTCTGATGTGGCGATGTTGCAGGATATCAACTTTACATCAATCTGGACTCCTTATGATTTGATGATTGTCCCAGCTAAGAGTTCTCAAATGCCCGTGGGAAAAGAGATGATATTTCCTGTGGCTTTACACCCCTGGATGCTGTCAGATTCTAGGTGTTTAGCCGCAGTAGCAGAGACATTAAGCGAGCCGATTAAGTCCTATCCCCAATTTGCGAATACTCAGAACCGCCAAAAATCGCCTCTGGGTGACGGTAATATTTAAATTCCATTAAGTTATAAAAAGGATCTTCTAAAAAGAACGTGTAATGCTCTAGAGGCAACCCCACAAAGCGTTTTTTGGGTTCTTCTCGAAAAAGTAGTTGGTGCTGTTGTGCCCTTTCTAGTAAATCTTGCCAATCTTGTTCTGAAGTAAAAACTAGCCCAAAGTGTCTGGGATAAATACCGCGTTGGGGTGTCAAAGGTTCTTTAGTGGTGTGAGCTACCAATTGATGACCGTATAAATTAAGTATCAAAGCGTGGGGATTCTCACGTCCAGGAATGCAGCCCAAACCATCTACATAATATGCTTTTGTTTGGGCAATGTTTGTGACCGGGAAAGCAAGATGAAATAAAATTGCGCTCATAGTTTTTGCCTAGAACACTAGTACTGATTATTGCTATCTATAATTTATTCTTAATTGCTTGAATGTAGTTAAAGAGTCAATAGTCCAAAGTCCAAAGTCAATATTCAACAAGCTTTTGACTATTGACCAGTGACCCTTGACTTTTGACTAATGCCCCATGACGGCAGTTGCTTCAAGCCGGGGAACCCGTCCAACGCACTGCCTCCCCAATGCCAACTTTATCCGGAAACAGGAGAGAATATCTGTAATTCTTGGATTATGGGGTGAAGAGGATGAAGCAGGAAAGTGAGAAATTCGCTATTCTGTTGATATTCAGTTCACGCTAAATAAGATGTATTGCTGATGCTCTCTTTCTTTGATTCTGCAAATCCTTGGTTGGTGGGAGTCGGATTAAACGCAATTCTGTTGGGTTTAGTTTGGATTGCTCCTAAGAAGCTGCTCACCCCGGCGGGAATATTCCACGCTTGGGTTCTGGGTGTGATCATTTGGGGAACATTGGGTTGGCAAGGGTATCTGGTAGTCGCATTCTATTTTTTAGTGGGTTCTGGAGTGACGCGGATAGGTATAGCACAAAAAGAAGCCGAAGGAATTGCTGAAAAGCGTTCTGGCGCGAGAGGCCCGGAAAACGTCTGGGGTTCGGCGTTGATTGCGGCGCTGTGTGCTTTAGGAATTGGAATTTTAAACGCAGGATTGTTTGCTTCTCTTCCTCAGTCTTTAGTCACGAGTCTCCAGTCTTTACTGGTGTTGGGCTATGTGGCGAGTTTTAGTACCAAACTTTCTGACACTTGTGCTAGTGAGGTGGGTAAAGCATACGGTAAACGAACCTTTTTGATTACCACAATGCAACCAGTACCTCGCGGAACCGAAGGCGCAGTCAGTTTAGAGGGAACTTTAGCCGGGGTGGTGGCTTCAATTGCGATCGCATCTCTCGGTTGGGGAGTCGGTTTGATAAACTTGTTAGGCGTAGTTTGGTGTGCGATCGCGGCTTTGATTGCGACTAGCTTAGAAAGTGTAATCGGTGCAACATTGCAATCTCAATATACCTGGCTCACTAATGAATTAGTGAATATTTTCAATACATTCATCGGTGCGATCGCTGCTATGTTAATTGCTTACGTCTGGGCAATTTTTATTGCTTAATTAACTAGCTAGCACGATTCAAGATAATTTTTAAGGGTGTTATTTATCATCGGTCTTTAGCCATTTTTCATGGTTACAGATGCTTTTGCCTTTTTCAGTGGATGGAAAATAATTTTTGCCAATTTACTTATGTTTTAAAGAGCCAAATATATGCACTATTTTTCTCTAAGTAAGAGATGAGGTTGGTATTTTTCTGCTCACAACATAATATTAGTAATTATCTAAATTAATTTACTAATTTATTTTATAGAGAGATTTTGGTATTGAATGTAACCAATAATCTTGGGAAATCTCTATATTATTACAGTTGGAATTGTAGCAATTATTTATTATTTTAATACCTAATCAGTTTATGGAATCTTTATCATTTTTAACTGTAGATAACCAACCAATTTCTATTGAACAGGCAGTAAAATATCTGCAAGCCTCTGGCAAGTTGACGCAGTTTATTGGTGATATTATTCGCCAGCACATAATTGAGCAAGAAATCAGTATTAGAGAGGATATTGATATCAGTTCGGCTTTCACAGAACAGACAATTATTGATTTTCGGCTGAAAAATCAACTAACCGACCCGCAAATTTTTCAAGAATGGTTAAAGAAGAATGGCACAGATTACCAGACATTTCACTCATCAATTGCTTTGACTTTTAAGTTAGAAAAATTGAAAGCTGTAGTCACCGAACCTAAACTGCCAGAGTATTTTATTGAACGCAAAATCTATCTAGATAGGGTAGTAATTTCGAGAATATTTGTGGATAATCGCGAACTGAGTGAAGAACTACATACTCAAATCGAAGAAGGAGGCAGTTTTGAGCAACTAGCCAAAGAGTATTCATTAACGGACGATCGCATTGTCAATGGCATGATGGGGCCAATTAGTCGGGGTACATTGCCAGATATCTTGAGATCTGCTATTGATGCAGCAACTCCCGGACAATTAATCGGCCCAATAGAAATTGAAGGTCGTTATGGTTTGTTTCGAGTAGAACAATTTTTGCCAGCCTCTTTAGAAGATACTCAACTAAAGCAAGCACTACAAAATGAGTTGTTTGAGAAATGGCTAGCAGAAAAAATTCAAAAGCTGACAGTCAAATTACAAGTGAAATAAAAATTCTGGATACTCAATCTTTACGAATAAACGTGCTAGCTTCTGTACCGTGGAATCAACCGCCGCTATGCTGGCTTACTTCTGAACAACAATCCCGATTACAAAATCAATCAGAAATTCGTCGGTATCGTTTAGGAGAAAAAATTTGGTCAAATACTATAGGAGGTAACCAGTTTTTTATTGTCACTGGTAAAGTTCGCTTGCGCGAAGAAGAAATTGGCAAGCCGTTAGCAGCTTTACAACCAGGAGACTGGTTTGGGGATTTACAAAAATTATCTGTAGAATGCAAAGCTGTTGCTGCTAGTAAAGAAGTCATAGTTGTTTGTTGGGAAACAGCACTGTGGACGGAAGTTTTAACGCCGGAGATGGAGGGGTTTTTTGCTGGACAGGGGGGACATGGTTCGGCTTCGCTCACCAACCGGGGACAAGAGGGACAAGGGGGAGAAACAACTAATTCTCTAGTTCATAGTCCCCAGCCCCTAGCCCCTAGCCCCCAGTCTCTAGCTCCTAGCCCTTCGCCGACAACTTATAACTATCCGTTTGTGGCTAGCGGGAATACAGCCGCAGCTTGTTTAACGATGGTGGCGCAGCATTTGGATCATGCTGTGAAGTTGGAATGGGTACAACGCCAACTACGGGGACAACGCCCAAAAAATGTTGTGGAAGCAGCAGAAAAATTGGGGTTGGTGTTGCAACGGTTGCAAATAAGTTGGAGTGATTTGCGCTCCTTGTCTTTTCCGGCTTTGATGCAGTGGAATTGTGAAGCGCAAGCAAGTCCTACATGGGTGGTAGCTTATGGTATTAAAGGCGATCGCTTAATTATCGCTAATCCTTTAAATAGCGATCGCACTTGTGAAAGTCTCCCCCAATCTGTGCTGGAAGCCGCTTGGGATGGGCAAATGTGGACAGTTGAACTCATCTCTCAGGAAGAAAAATTCAACCTGAGTTGGTTTACTCCCGCAGTTTGGAAATACCGAAAATTATTAGGCGAAGTCTTGCTTGCGTCTTGGACATTGCAGCTTTTGGGGTTAACGACACCGCTAATTACCCAAGTTGTAATTGATAAAGTCATGGTACAAGAGAGTTTACCGACTCTCGATGTCATGGCGATCGCACTTTTACTGGTAGCGATATTTGAAGCTGTACTCGGCATTCTCCGGCTATTTATCTTCACCCATACAGCCCGACGACTAGATTTAAGTTTATCAGCGCAGCTATTTCGTCACTTAATGCGTTTGCCTTTAGCTTATTTTGAATCGCGGCGCGTCGGGGACACAGTAGCCAGAGTCCAAGAACTCGAACAAATTCGTCAGTTTCTCACAGGTACAGCCTTAACGGTGATATTAGATAGCATCTTTGCTGTGGTGTATTTAGCATTGATGTTTTATTACAATATCCCCCTCACCTTTGTGGCTTTGGCTGTATTGCCATTATTTGCCACATTAACAATAGTGGCGACACCAATTTTGCGAGGTTGGCTGAACGAAACCTTTAACCGCAGCGCTGATAGTCAATCGTTTCTGGTAGAGACTGTTACCGGGATACACTCAGTTAAAGCCCATGCAGCCGAACCAGTAGCCCGCGATCGCTGGGAAGGTTTATTTGCGCGCTTCATTCGCACCAGTTTTAAAGCTTCGACTACCTCCAACATCAGCAGCAATCTTGGTGATTTTCTCACCAATTTTTCTACCTTATTAATTCTCTGGTTTGGAGCCAAATTAGTCATTGACCAAAAACTTACTATTGGTCAACTGATAGCTTTTCAAATGTTATCAGGAAGAGTCACCGGGCCTCTGTTGCGATTAGTGCAGTTGTGGCAGAATTTGCAACAAGTTCTCCTTTCTGTAGACAGAATTGGTGATATTCTCAACGTTGCTCCCGAAGCGGAAGCAGGAACCGGATTAGTATTACCAGCCCTGAACGGACAAATCACTTTTGAGCAAGTATTTTTCCGTTACCAAGCAACTACAGAACCAGTTTTACGCGGGATTTCTTTTAACGTTGAACCAGGGCAATTTGTCGGGATTGTTGGGCGTAGTGGTTCCGGTAAAAGTACCCTGTCTAAATTATTGCAACGCCTCTATCAAATTGAATCAGGACGCGTCTTAATTGATGGTTTTGATATTAAAAGTGCCGATTTAGCTTCACTGCGGCAACAAATTGGTGTAGTTTTGCAAGAAGACTTTTTATTTAACGGTTCCATCTTAGAAAATATCACCCTTGGCAACCCCGATATTACTGCTGAACAAGTAGTAGAAGCAGCCCGGTTAGCCGTAGCCCATGATTTCATCAGTCAATTACCCTACGGTTACGAAAGCAACGTGGGCGAACGGGGTACAGCCTTATCGGGGGGACAGAGACAACGGATAGCCTTAGCGCGGTTGTTCCTTTCCTCAGCACCGATTTTAATTTTGGATGAAGCCACCAGCGCCTTAGATAGCGAAACCGAACAGCAAGTACTGCAAAACCTGCAAAAAATCTCCGCCAACCGCACCGTGTTTCTCATCGCCCACCGTTTCGCCCCCCTCAAACGTGCGGATTTGATTTTAGTGATGGAACAAGGGGTAATTGCAGAACGTGGTACACATCCCCAATTGTTGCAGCAAAAAGGATTGTACTGGTCACTTTATCAACGCCAACAAGCGAACATTTAGCATCACCGCATTACCTCACATTTCTCACAAGCTGTAGGGGCGGGTTCACAGATATGCTCCCATCATCCGTGAGTATCTGGCTTAACCCGCCCCTACGATTTATTGACTCACGTTAATGCCGCTTTTTTTGCTGTATCTGCTTAAGCTGGGGAAATATTTGTGAGGTAATTGACTAAATCAGCTTGGCTAGTGAAATCTAACAGCGCCTCGGCTAAATCTTCTAATTGAGCGATCGCTAAAGCTCGAATCTGCTGTTCCGTCTGGGGTTCAATTGCACCTAAACGGCGTGTCACAAGACGCAGAACCAGTTGTAGCGCCTCTTGTTTCTTTCCTTGTTCTTCTCCCTGTTGCAATCCCTGTTGCAATCCCTTCTGCAAAATATCCTGGTAAATCACAGATTCTTGCATAATATCCTCTCGAAAAAGCTGTGTAATTAAACTTTTGTCAAACCGCAAACCAGCTAGAAGTTGTACGCAAGCTGATATATTTTGTCGCTCATCTGTTTCTTCAATCATATCGACAGCCGCCGCGACTTGCTGTAATAAGTCTGGGGGTGAGTTGCTTTGCGCTAATGTCGCCAGGGGTAATAGTGCGGGGTTAGCTAGCAAAGGGGTGGGATCTTCTTCCCAGAGGCGAATGACGCGGTATTTATGTATGGTGTTGGTGTCTACATATTGAGTTTGAAAAGCAATTTCTGATGATGTCGCTTGCAGGAAAATTAGCACCTGCTGAATATCACACCAATATTGACGTTTCAATCTGGTGTAATAATCCAGCATCCGAAAGTCAAGCGGTGGTGTGGATTTGGGCGAAGTTTGAAACTCTAAATGCAGGATTTGATTGGCGATTTGCAGAAAGGTAACAGAATCAGCGCGAATGGGTTCGAGAGTCAATTCGGTTTTAAGTACTTGGATATCTGAAGTTTCAGATGCAAGTAACCATCTGGCAAAATCGGCTGGGTAGGTTTCTGCGAGGTATTTGCAAGTGTTATCGTAACTCAAGGCCTTACGCTTACTCGGTAACTATATTTTGCAATAAAGCGTAGGCGTAGCCAGCCTTAGGCATCGCCTGCGTAGTGGTTTATCCCCTGAATTCTGAAAAAAACTGCGATAGACGGGTAGGGACACAACATTGTTGTGCCCTAAAGAATAATTTATATGTCGCCAACATTCTTTAAATTGGTATTAGCTGTACTACACCACTACGTTTTCATAGCCGCGATTTCTAATTGCTAAGTATATTTGCTGTTTAAAGAGGAGTTGAGCCTCATTCACGAGGAAAATAACCTCATTAATGAACTTCTGAGCCTCATTCACGAGGAAAATAACCTCATTAATGAACTTCTGAGCCTCATTCACGAGGAAAATAACCTCATTAATGAACTTCTGAGCCTCATTCACGAGGAAAATAACCTCATTAATGAACCTCAGAGCCTCATTCACGAGGAAAATAACCTCATTAATGAACTTCTGAGCCTCATTCACGAGGAAAATAACCTCATTAATGAACTTCTGAGGGCATAGTCAAAGATGAAGATATCAGCTTTTTAGAAAAATTTAGCTTAGAAAACTGTCCCGACTTCCAAGAACAGATTAAAGCGGAACTAGGCTATTTGACGCATGGTTCCAGCTTACTCGACAAAGCGATCGCCTAGCCGAGGAAAAGAAACAAAAGAGCGATCGCAATTTGCAAATCACCATTTTAGCCGTAGGTACTGGCATAGGCGCAGGCGGAATTATGGTATCTAGTTACACTTTAGTGCAAAGCGATCGCCTGCTCACCCTTGTGAAAACTCCAGCAATCCCCAATGAATTGGGAAGCCTACACTGTACCGCAAGGTCAGTGTAGGTAGTTCACTTAGCATTTTTTTACCTTCTGCCTACTACCCTCTGCTCTCTGCCTTTCTTCGGTCACATAGCAGATTTTTCAGCCGAAAGCTGTTAATCGCGCGATAATTAATATAGAGATCAAAGTAATTGATATGTCTTCTACGCCATGCCCTAGTTGTGTAGTTGCCCTCAATCAACAACAGGAGCAAAATATCTCTCATCACAACCAGTGTCAAGATATTCGAGATAAGCACAGCAAAACTGTAGTCAAAAATTGTACTGTGGTTGAAAATGGTCGAGTAGTAGTTAAACCATTACAACCACTACCTACTGAGACTGCTGATTAAAATTTAACTTCCTTCATCCAGAGGTAAGACATCGTGGAAGGCTTGGTAATCAATATAGCGATGTCCATCATCTGTTTCATGTATGATATTCACAAACTCATAATTCCAAAGAATATCAGTAGAACCATAGGTATGACGAGCATGAACAACCTGTGCTACTGTTTCATCAATACCGCTGAGGGAAACCACAATCGAGGTATGCATTTTAACTAATAATTCTTGTGTCATTCCATATAGCGGGCTAAACTCATCAATGATATGCATCGCTGACCAACTTAATGTAAAGCTAGGTGATAGATTCCGCCGCAGCGTGAGATCGTAAATCCGCCGCATCTTGTGTCCCTCAGCAGTGACTTCATCTCGCATCAAGTACACTCGCATTTGAGCTTCGAGAATCTGGTTGCGCCGTTGATTAGCTGTGCGGAACATGAGAGTTGGCTCACCATCATGGGCTGTAATCACAGCGACACGGCTAAAAACTACACGCGCAGTAGGACGAGAGAAGCGAGCAAACGCCAATCCAGTCATCAAAGCAATACCCATCAAACCTGCGATCGCTTCAATAGTGACGATAGTATTGGCATAAGTTGTTTTCGGATACATCGCCCCGTAGCCAATAGATGCCAGGGTTTGCACGCTGAAAAAGAAGACATCTAAAAAATTACCAGGTCGAGCATTCTCAACACAGTCTCCTCCTGCTAGATAAGCTAAAGCAAATATGGCATTAATCACCAAATAGGCGACAGCAATTAGCAGTAAAAAGCCAGTCCAAGGAATTGTCAACAAAAGATGATAAGGGTCGCGCCAGTAAGAATACCAAGCACCCAAGCCCACAATCTTAAACTGTCCGTCCCTAATTTTGATGTATACTCGCTCAAGCCGATGTGGGTCGTGCTTGCGGAAAATTTTCTGCAATCGAAATTTCATTTGTCATTTGTCATTGGTCATTGGTCATTGGTCATTGGTCTTCCTTGTCCCCTTTGCTCCCCTGCTCAGGAGCTCCCCTACCCTCTGCCTTGACTTAATAACAACCAGGTGCTGATCTATCGTTTATGAATCGACATTTTTGGATTACCGCTTTAATCGCCTTTATTAATTCCCTCAGTTTTACGATTTTAATTCCTATTATCTATCTTTATGGCAAACAATTTGAACTCAGTGATTTTCAAACCAGTTTATTATTTTCCATTTACTCTATATCTCAGTTTTTTGCGACTCCAGTCATTGGTAAACTCTCCGATCGCTTTGGTAGAAAGCCGTTATTGATTATTAGTTTAGCGGGAACTGCGATCGCTAACCTAATGGCTGGCACAGCAACAACAGCAGTCGCTCTCTTCCTCGCCCGATTTCTCGATGGGATTACAGGCGGTAATGCTTCTGTCGCCCAAGCCATTATTTCTGATATCACTACTCCTGAGAATCGCGCTAAAGGTTTTGGGATTTATGGCGCAGCATTAGGGCTAGGCTTTGTCTTAGGGCCAGCCACAAGTTTGTTAGCACAGCAGATTTCCTTGGGCGCTGGGTTTCTTGTTTCGGGTGCGGTAGCATTCTTAGCTGTGATCATCACAATTTTCCTTTTACCGGAAACCCTTAAAAACAAGGCGGAAAAATATCAAAACATTTTTGATATAGGTTTAGATAATTTAATTAAAGGTCTGTTTCTTCCTAAAGTTGGTATTCTGCTGATTATTAACTTTTTTATTGGCACTACTTTTACTATTTTCACCTACGCCTTTCAACCATATTTTTTGAATGTTTTAGGGCAAAATAGTCAAAATTTAACACTGATGTTTCTCGTGTTTGGTGTGCTGGGTGTGATCATGCAAACTTGGGGAGTATCAATTCTCAGTCGCAAATTTAATTTAGTCAAAATATTATTTTTAGGTTTATTTATCCGCAGTCTTTCGTTTAGTTTAATGCCAGTTTGGGCTAATATTATTTATTTTGTAGCAGTCAGCATCCTCTTTTCACTGTTCAATTCTCTAGTGCAACCGATGATCAACGCCTTAATTTCCCTGAATGCTCAACCCCAAGAACAGGGAACTGCTTTAGGATTGAATGCTTCTTATTTAAGCATCGCCAATGGTGTGGGGCCTGTGATTGCAGCAATGCTGATTAACCAATCAAATCCCACAACCTATGGCTATCCTTTATATTTAGCCGGAACCCTGACATTTTTAGTTTTATTTTTGGCGATCGCTACTCGGCAAAAATATACACCAAAAAATTAGGGTGAGCAATGCCCACCCTACTACTAGCTAACAGGAGAAAAGCTGATTTTTTATTTTTACTATGCTTTTGGTGCTTGACCTAGAGAACAGCGATCAAACCACTCTTGGTATTTCTGGCGGTATTCCTCATTGTCAACCACAATTGAGACTCGTACCTGTTGATAACCAGGTTGCTTCTCTAAGGCGATCGCATTCAAAAGTAAGCTAGCAATTTTCGGAGAGCTAAACAAGCCGCTGACAGTTAAACCATTGTCCAAACTTGCAACTTCAGGTATTTCTGACGCTTCCGTCAAATTAATATCGGCTATTGTCTCTTCCCCTAAATCAATTTCTGCTAGCTGTTTATATTCGGGGCTGACTTGTTCGACAATCAATTTCTCACGCCGGACAGGAACTTGTACCATCCGCGTTTCAATTTCTTTGCGGACAATTACATCACCTACTTTCCGTTTGCTACTATTAATAACTAATCTTTCTTCTAGTAACTGAATAATCTCTTCTTCCTGAACTTCTGCTACACTTGTAGTTTCTAGACTACTATTGATAGTTGGATTATTAGCTATTTGTCCATTTGAGCCATCTGACATGATCTGCCCGCCTTGTTTGTGCGCTGATACATTTTCTGGTGTATTGTCTATTTCCGATTTTTCTAAATCTAGGAAAATCGATTGAGTCGGGTTATCAATTTTCTGAATTCTCTGGCTTCGCAATTGTAAAAAATTATCTGTATATTGCTTACTATTAGATTCTAGGCTGTATTGATTATCCCATTGAGATATAACTAAGTTTAGGCGATTTTCTGAATCCAAAATTAGATTTTTGACTTCACCTATCAGTTGTCCTTTTTTATCTAGCACAGCAAAATTTTTCACTTTACTGCTCAAATTATCCAGCATTTTGCTAATCCGGTTACTAATATTTGCTGGATTGGCTATTTCCGATTTCCTTGTCACAGTTTGGCTATTCATAAGGCAATAATTATTAACTAACTGCTTTGGGGACGTAAAACTATAGCTTTTATTAACTAGCTTTTATTAAATGCGATCGCCAAAAATAAAAATTGATAATTGTGGTTTTGAGGATTTAGATCCCCGACTTCTTGAAGAAGTCGGGGATCTAGCAGCATAGCGATGTTAATTAACGTTCTTCAATTGGTAGTCCACCAGTAGTATCTACATCTAATTCTTCCCGACGGACAGTTGCTTGAGCTTCAGAGGTTTCTTGCTCCACAACTTTTGTGACTCTCACTTCTTCACGCACAACTGCTTCTTTGCGAATATCGGGAGTTTCTTCATAGATTTCCACGCGAGCTACTTCACCTTCGCGGAAATTAGCTTCGCCAGGAGCAACAGGACGACCAGCATCTGTTGGGGTGACACGCTCAATTACTACGCGCTCTTTTTCCAAAGGTACTGCTACTCTTGCAGTATCAGTTTCCACGCGCTTACCAATCGCTACTTCTCCCGCTTTTTGACGTTTTTTACCAGCAATTAGTCTTTCTTCATACAATTTCAGAGTTTGGTTATCACTCTCATTGATGTTAAACAAAGAAGGTTCTTGTTCATAAGTGTATGTATCGCGGTTATAAGCAGGATAGCTTGCATCTAGAGGTGCAGAAGGATTTAGAGGTCTTGATGTGTCAACAGCAGATGTTGCATCTACAGGACGGCGGTATACTCCACGTACCTGCTCTTCATAATCGTAATCAATACCTGAGCGTTCATTGAACTCTGGTAATTCTTCAGCTTGTTGTCTGGTCATACCAATGGCGTAGACACGGTCAACGTTATAGTCAATCCGAGCGCGTCCAATGGGTAGCAATACTTTTTTACCAAAAATCCAGAAGCCTAAGTCAACGACTAAATAACGAAAATGTCCTTCATCATCTACTAAAACATCGCTGATACTACCAATCTTCTCATCTCTACCTTCCGCGTAAACACCAAGACCTTTAATATCATTACCCTGAAAAGTATCTTGGTAGTTAGGATCAAAATCTTGTAGTTTATAAAGTGCCATGATATTTTTTCCTCAGTCTTTAAATCTCATCTGCTATTATCTAAACTATATTTTTATTGACGTTATTTCATCTTTCTCACGACTGAATTCAGTTGATGATTTTCATCTTAAGAAATAGATATTTAATGTTTTACCATGCAAATTTATTTTTTTAATGATGGTGGTTAAATCAATAAATTAACTTTCATTTAAAATATCAAGAGTGCAGGCAAAGTTGATTATTATCTCCGCCTGCACTATAAATTCTCGAAAGTACCCAATTTGTAGGCTGTATCAGAAACTTGTACAATTGCAGCACTCTCAATAGTTAGCACTGACGCACCCTACAAAAATTCTCATACCGTAGTCTAGGTAATTAAATAGCTATATCTCTGGGCGGATTTGTTTCATTCACATCCAAATTACCGGAAGTGTCAATATCTAACTCTTCTCGGCGCACTGTTTCTTCTGCTTCAACAGTATTGCTATCTACTACTTTCCTCACTCGGACTTCTTCCCGGACAACAGTTTCTTTACGAATATCTGGTGTTTCTTCGTAAACTTCTATGCGTGCTACTTCTCCTTCTTGAAAATGTAATTCTTGTGCATTGACTACAGTTTCTGTGGTTGGAGTCACTCTTTCAATCACAACACGCTCTTTTTGCAAAGGAACAGAAACTTGTGCAGTTTCCGTTTCAATGTGCTTACCTACTGTAACTTCTCCTGTTTTTACACGATTTTTACTAGCAATTAATCGCTCTTCATATAGTTTGAAGGTTTGTTGATCTTGAGCATTCAATTCAAATAAATCAGGTGCTTGGTAACCCGATGTTCCTTGCTCGTTAGTTAATTGACCGATTGGTGGGTGATAAACATTGCGGACATTTTCTTCATAATCTTCATTAACAACAATGTTTTCGCGATATTCAGGTAAGCGTTCTACCTGCTCTTTACTCAACCCATCAACATATACTTTCTTTTCAGAATAATGAATATGAGCAAGACCAATAGGTAATAATATTTTCTTATTACCACCCTCAAAGCTGGTGTCAATAACTAGATAGCGGAAACGACCATCGTGGTCAACTAAAGCATCGGCAACTGAGCCAACTCTCACACCACCTTCAGTATAGAGTTCTAAGGCTTTAACATCATCACCACCAAATATTTCTCGGTAGTTAGGTTCAAAATCTTCAAGTTTGTATAGAGGCATAAATTCTTTAAAACTAGTTGCAAATATCTATACATCAGCCTATAAATTATTGAATTGATTTTCATCCTGCTGGCGGCTGAATTTATTTGCAAGAGTTCGGGTAGCGACTTCATCCTGAAGAACTGAAGAGCTTCATCAAGAGTCTGAGATTATCGATGATGGTGAATTTATGTATAACTAAAGTTATATATAAATTTATTTTATAAATTAAGTCTCTTACTTTAGTATGAGAGCGTTAGGCAGAGAGTCGCAATCTGAAAGTAGTGTAAAGATTTTTATCAATTTTTGGCACTTTAATCATCTAAATATGACCTAGAAGTGGAATTGAGTTAAGAAAGTTAGCGCCAATGAAAAAGTTTTCATCACCATGAAAGGGGACAAATGACTCTTAACTGTTGACGGTTGACGGTTGACGGTTGACTGTAACAACTGACAACTGACAATTGCTTTTTTTACAAAAATTAAATAAGAGTTATCTAGGATACCAAAGTTGTGTTGATTTATTTCTAGTTATTGATTTAATTAGTAGTTGGTTTAGAGTAAAGATAAAACCTCACAGATGAAAATGGCAAAATTTGTATGTGGAAAACTGTGTTCTTGACACTAATTTTGTTGATTGCCTCAGTTTTACTGATTGCGGAAACGACTTTTGCAACGCCTTGGATGGAAGGGAATTCATGGCTGGCTGAAAATACTGTGAACGCTGTTTCACCTGAGGTAACTCCATCGCCGGAATTACCTCAGGCTAAAGTTGATGAGTCCCAGAGTAATCAGCAAACAGCAGACAGCAAAACGGAGAATGAAAATTCTACTCCTGAAAAACAATCTGCTGTCAACTCTGTTCGTCCTCAAGCTGCTAATCCTTACGATATGGAAGCGATCGCGAAATATAATCAGGAAAATTATGGGGCTGGAAACTAAGCTGATTACAGCGTTGTGATTTGGGAAATTGGTAGCGCTGCTGCTGTCGTTACCGGGTCATGACCACCTTGACCAACTTCAAACTGAGTCATCATTGCATGGTCTTCATGAACAAGATTATGGCAATGCATCATAAATTTACCTTTGATATCCCTTCGATCCCGACTACGAAATTGAGCAATCACGCGGACTGTCTCGAATTCACCAACTAAGAAGACATCTTTCCAACCCCGTTCATAAGGGCGTGGGGGTAAGCCGTTGCGATCGAGTAGTTGCAAGTCAACCAGATGAATGTGGACGGGATGTACCCAACCGCTTCCAGGGTTCACCAATTCCCAAATCTCCACATCACCTGGTTGGGGATTAGCATCTACTCGCTTGGAGTCCCAGGTGAGGTTATTAATCTTCCACTGTCCGTTGTTACGTTCAAAGCGGAAGTTTCGGGTGCGGGCGATGGGTTTATCTGTTAAAGATTCTACAGGACGTATTTGCTGGGGAATGATGCTGTCATCTTGTTCAGAGCGTGTGACATCAAAACGCATGATGGTATGAGTGCGGATATCGTTATCGATGGTACCGGAGAAGCCAACATTCCTTAAGTAGACTTGGGAACCGATGGGATATTTGGAAAAATCGATGACGATATCATAGCGTTCTGCCATGCCAATCTGTAGACCTTGCAATGGTGAAACTAATTCTACAGGTGCAGCAAGTAAACCTCCGTCACTACCAATGACAATTATTCTTTCACCGCTGGTTTGTGCATCTGGTTTTTGACTCAAAATTAGTCGGTAATTTCGAGATGCAGAAGCGTTTAAAACTCGGAAGCGGTATTTGCGATTAGCTACTTGCATTTGCGGCCAAGGTACGCCATTGACAAGAATCACGTCTCCGTAAATGCTTCTTTGATTGTTGTCATTAAATACTAAACTGCCGTCATTAGCTAATCGCTTATCTTGAATAATGAGCGGGACATCATAATCGCCTTTCGGTAGGGGTAAATTCAGTTCATAATCATCTTCAACAATGTACATCCCTGCTAAACCCATGTAGACATTGCGGGATGTGAAATCGAGAGTATGGTCGTGATACCAAAGTGTGGCGGCGCGATCGTTGGGATAAATGTAATCTTTGAAGTATTGCGGAGGAATATAATCAATGGCATAGCCATCGTATTCTGGTAAAGATGCCATACCGTGTAAATGAATGACGTTATTAATTAACCTTCCTTGGCTATCTTTATCTAACTGATTAATAAAACGGACTTTCGATAATCTTCCCCCTTTAGTTGGATCACCACCTCGTTGTCTAATTGTCGGTCCGGGACTGATACCGTTATAGCCCCAAATCTCTGTTTTCAGTCCAGGTAAAATCTCGATTGCAGATTTTTGAATCTTGATTTCATAATAATCAAAAACGTCATCACTACGTTTAGGTTGAAGAACAGGTGGGATTTTAAAAGGAAGCTGAAAACGCGGGATTTGTGGACTTAATTGTGCTGAAGCAATACTGGGAAATCCAAAGGGCGATAGCAGAACTCCACCGCCAGCTAAACTAAGTTTAATGGCTTCGCGTCTGGTAATATTCATATTGTTGTTTTCCTAATAAATGACCGAAACAGTGCTAAGTCAACAAGCAAGCTTAGATGCACATTGAATGTGACTGTACTTAATGTTGTTCTCTTTGATGCATTCAGGAGTACGCCAACAATAGATGTATATCTATTTAGTGAATATAAAAAATAATTTATTGCTTTTTGCTGGGAATTGGGTGAGGTAGGTGGGAAAAATTAACACTCACTGTAGCAATTCTATATGGTTTGTGAAAATTTTCGCTTTCCAGATCCCCGACTTCTCAAAGAAGTCGGGGATCTAATTTTTCACGAATGATTTAAGACTGCGCTAGCAATATAGTAATGTTCGTCGGTAGGGTATTGCTTACATATTTGTTGTTATGAGTAACTAAGCGCAATTAAACCGAACTATGTAAAGTTTTGTAAGGGGAAAGCGGGGAAAGGGCGGGGAGACCCCGCCCCTACAAATGCATATTTCCCATTGTTGTTTGAAGTTGAGATTATTTTGGTATGCAATCTTTGTAATTGTTTCCAGGCGATGCAATTCAATTGCAAGGCGATGCAATTGAGTTTCCAGGCGATGCAATTGAGTTTCCAGGCGATGCAATTTAATTGCAGGGCGATGCAATTGAGTTTCTAGGCGATGCAATTCAATTGCAGGGCGATGCAATTGAGTTTCCAGGCGATGCAATTCAATTGCAAGGCGATGCGATCGCATTGTCACCCGATACAATGGCATTTCAGTTAACTCAATTGGGCGACGAGTTGATTTTCTAAGACTGTGTCGTTGGTTAATAAGTCTTCAACTGTGATGCGCAAAAAGCGTTGTTCGTCAACTTGAAATTGGATTTTGATGCGATCGCTTCCGGGAAATCCCGGTGGTGTTAGTTGGGCGATTGTTCTCGCGCCATCTTTATCATTCAGGGGTTTGACGGTAGTCGCGCCATTATCGAGACGACGGGTAATTAAGCGATCGCCATCAAAGTAAACTTCTGTACCACCAGTCTCTGCACCCAATTCTCCCATGATTAACTCGATGCTGGGCTGATTTTCTAAGGATGCGCCTAGCACTAATTCTACTGGCTGACTCATGGGATAAGCTTGTCCAGCTTTAATAATTGGATGCCAACTGTGGCGTTGATTACGTCTATCCCAGTAGCGCACGCCATAACTGTGGTAAAGAAAGTCTTTGATTTCTATCCCTTGGGTGATTTGCAGCGCACCTTGAGCGATCGCTTCAAAGGGACGTTCACAACGAATTTTATCAGGTGTAAAGTACTGTTTTACCCATGTCTGCACCGCTGGTAGTTGCACTGTACCACCAACTAACAACACAGCATTAATATCCGCCAGTTCGATTCCCTGTCTTCTGGCTTGCTGTAACAAACTCGTCATCGAGTCATCAAGTCTTTCAAAAAATGCGTGTTCTTTGAGAATGTTTTCTAAACTGTCGCGGTTGAGTTCTAATTCGTAACTTTCAAAATTTTCATCATCAAAATACACTTCACTGGCTTGATTTTGAGTTGAGAGTTGAATTTTAACTCGTTCTGCTAGTCGCGTAGTTAAAGGACTTACCGCTAAATCTTGGGTTTTGGCAAAGTAATCTACTATCCAGGTATCAATATCTGTACCACCTAAATTTTGTCCAGCTTTCGCTAGTACGCGGGCGGTTTTAACTTTTTGCTTGGAGTCTTCAGCTAAGGATTTATTACCCCACTTCAGCAAAAATCCTACAGGCTTGGTATTTGCTTGGGCGCTGCGATCCAAGCGCACCAAGGATAAATCTAAAGTACCACCGCCAAAGTCAATCACCAAGAGAATTTCTTGATCTGCTAAACCATAACCCAAAGCTGCGGCTGTCGGTTCATCTAACATCCGCACTTGTTCGACGGGAAGTGCTTGACAAACTTGTCCTAACCAGTGGCGATAAGTTTCAAAGCTATCTACAGGTACGGTTAAAACTAGAGAATCTAACCCGCCTTCTAGGGGTGCTAATTCTGCAATCACTTGGTTGAGGAACCATTTACCTACTTGTTCAAAGGTGACGATTTGTCCATCGAGTTCGGGTAAGTAACCTTGAATATCCGCGCCAATACCGCGTTTGAAGCTGCGGAAAAATCGCGCATCGCCTTTGAGGTCGAAACCGCGATCGCGTACTTGTTGCCCTACTAAAACTTTACCTTGGGTTGCATCTTCCACATACACCAAGCTGGGAATTAGTGGCGGATTTAGACTTTGTTGAATTGATAAACCAGGTATATTCAGGGTTTCGGGCTGCTGGGTGACAGGGTTCCAACGAGCAATGACTGTGTTGCTAGTACCAAAATCGATTGCGATCGCCATATCTTAATTTAATATCTCATGCCAAAGTCAGGGCGCTTGCTGGCAGAGGTTTTCCTATACGGTTGGGGAAAAGGGTAAGGGTAAAAGGAGAAAGGTGTGAATTCATCCTTTGTCCTTTTCCCTTTCCCCCTTCACCAAACCGAATTCCGAGGTTTTCAACTTCCAGACAATGCCCATCACAACAAACTACTCATTTGTGATTATTCTCTATTAACCACCATGAGCGCAAATTAGCGATCGCTTCTTCTTTGTGTTTGGCTTCGACTTCGATCCACGGTGCTTGATGATAAACATTAGGCATGGCGGTAATCATATCACTGTGTTTTCGGTCTTTAAAAGCGCTGTCACCATTGGAAATATGGACTAATTGCCAATCTGGATTTTCCCAGGTTTCGCGCGCTGCGTAAAACATCTCCGCCACACTCGGATCGTCGTAGCTGTCGAGATTTTCGTGGCAAATATGGTGATGCGCATCGAAGACCATTGGCACACCAGCTTGCTTACACACTGCTAAAATTTCACTGGCGCTATAGGCGTATTCGTCGTTTTCAAAGGTTAAGCGGCTTTTAATTGCTTCGGGTAGTTGGGAAATTACTTTTACCAGTTGTTCAGCACGTTGGGATTTACCGCCGTGAATATTCATCAATGACCAAGGCGATCGCGGTAATCCTAATAAGTCTAACGTGCGGGCGTGGCGTTCTAAAATTTTGATGCTTGTTTGTAAAACTTGGTCAGAATCAGAACTCAGCACGACGAATTGATCGGGATGTAGCACCATTCTGATATTTAAAGACAGCGATCGCTGTCCGATTTTCGCTAAATCAGCGCTCATTTCTTCTAAAATATTTGCGCCAATCTCGTCTTCCATATCACTCAGCGGAAACAAAGCCGAGGACATCCGATACAGCCGAATCTTGTTTTCCTCACAAAAAGATAATGCTTGATCCAAGCGTTGCAAGTTACTTTGATAGAGTTCTTTCAGGGCGCTTTGGCGTTGTTCAGGCGTGAGTTGTAAATAGCGCGTGCGCGTCATTGTCCGAAAACGCACTTGTTTGTCCAAGGTAATGCAAACCAGCCCTAACTCTGGTAGAAAACCTTTTGCTAGCTGTAAATTAGGTAGATTTTGGTACTGGATTGCAGTCATTGATTTTAATTGCTCAAATCTTGGCGCTTCTTTGATTTAACTAAGTTCTTCTCAGGGCGATCGCTATCTAAAGACAGAACTCTCGATTTTGACAGATGAAGACAGCACACAGCAGCTATCTAGATTCTGTGTATTTGTTGTCTAACTAAGTTTTTACAACATACATCTATCTTTTGACTTATCTTCTGTAAAGAAAATTTAATTTTTGTATAGTTATTGTATAGATATCGTAATAATTTAACACACTTTTTCTCTTAACAAGCTTTCGTACTCCAGATTTTGCCCTGATCATGCGATCGCACATCCAAAGGAGGAATGTCAGCGAATCGATATGTATCTTTTGGCAGTTTAGTCAATACCCTGAAATATTTATTAATATGAATATACATTCAGCGTTAAGAGTGAAATTCTTCACCAACGGAGTAGAAAAGCATGAACGACGAAAAACCATCAGACTCTAAAGATCCTCTGGGATACTTTAAGAATGGGATTTGGCTATTTGGCCTCTCATCTTGGGTATTTGGGATTACAGACCGTAGTATTGCTTCCTTTGCAGATGGTTATTTATCAGCTTCGGATTTGACGCAACTATTTACAGCCGCTACATTTTTGGTAGCATGGCTATTTTTGAAGCCAGTATCGAGAGCATAATCATCAAATAAATAATTTTGCACTCAGCGCAAAGCGTGCTTGAGGAAAGGTTAGAACCTGAGATTCTTGGGAAATTAGTATATTGGCTTCCAAAGACTTTCCGAAAACCAGTAGGTGCATTATGTGAGAGAGAACACTTTTTACCACCATAAATATGTAAATAAAATATGGCGGCTAGGGCAAACAAACAGCAAGCAAAAAAAGTTATTTATATTGATAAGCGTAGGGGGAATTCTGAATCATTGGAATTCCCCCTATTTTTAATGAAATTGCACTTATCCCGCCTTTGCTGCGAGAAATATACAGGTTGTGAGAAGCTGAGATTATCCAACTTTGTCTAAGTCTTACATAAGGGTGACACTATGGGACAAATAATTACACAGGTTGATGCTTTCACCAATACGCCATTTGCAGGTAATCCGGCTGCTGTGTGTGTTCTCCCTACTCCCCAAAGCGATCGCTGGATGCAAAATGTAGCGCAGGAAATGAATTTATCGGAGACGGCTTTTCTCGTCAAACAGGATGATGGCTTTAATCTGCGCTGGTTTACACCGACTGTAGAAGTACCGCTTTGTGGTCATGCAACTTTAGCCAGCGCCCATGTACTATGGTCCCAAGGACATCTGTCACCGAATGAAGTTGCCCGTTTTTCTACTAAAAGCGGTGTGTTGATAGCTACAAAAAAAGGTGAGTGGATTGAGTTAGATTTTCCTGTCAATCATTCACAAGTCACTGATGCTTTTGCGGAACTGAATGAAGCTTTGGGTGTAGAATGTAAATCTGTCTATCACAATTCTCTCGGCTATTTGGTGGAAGTGGAATCTGAGGATTTGGTATGGCACATGCAGCCCAATTTTCAACAACTCAGAAATTTGCCTGTTGCTGATGTGATTGTTACTAGCGTGACTCACTCTGATTCCGAGTACGATTTTGTTTCTCGCTTTTTTGCACCAGGATTGGGTATAAATGAAGACCCTGTGACTGGTGCGGCGCATTGCTGTCTTGCTCCTTATTGGCGCGATCGCCTGGGTAAGGATGAGTTTTTGGCCTATCAAGCATCCAGCCGTGGGGGAGTGGTGAAGGTG
Organism: Calothrix sp. NIES-2100; assembly: GCF_002368195.1. Classification (GTDB taxonomy): domain Bacteria; phylum Cyanobacteriota; class Cyanobacteriia; order Cyanobacteriales; family Nostocaceae; genus Aulosira. The sequence continues at coordinate 7,485,197 of NZ_AP018178.1, forward strand.
CGATATGGGGGAGGCGATCGCGTTTTTTTAGGCGGACAAGCTGTTACAGTGCTGCGGGGGGAGTTATCAGCAAGTTGTTGCTAACTCAATCTGTGATGGGAATGCACCCAAAACCCAATTAAGGGACTTACTCGTAAAAAAATATTCCATTCCTATTGTTCACAGTCAACAGCGCCGCACTGAAGCTCACTCGAAGTGTCAACCGTCAACGCAAAACTTTTGGGTGTAGAGGTAATAAAATCAACAGAAAAAATCAGTTAAAGGTAGGAAATCCCACCTCTAACCGAAATCAAAGCATTTTGTAACCAAATACCAACTTCACTATTACAGATGGTTTTGACGTGAGTATTACAAAAACATGACAACTGTGCGGCCGTAGCAAAACTGTCATTTGTACTCAGCAAGTAATTTTATAGTTAAGAGGTCGTGGCGTAGAGAAGACGAATGTTTACCGAAACTTCAGGTACAGTCGTAATTACAGGCGCATCTACAGGAATTGGTGAAGCCTGTGCATTGCTTTTAGATCAGTTGGGATTTTCTGTCTTTGCTGGTGTACGTCAAGAAGTTCATGCTCAAAAACTCAAAGAGAAAGCCTCACCAAGACTCACCCCGATTTTCTTAGATGTTACCGATGCTGATGCGATCGCATTTGCAGTGGAAACAGTAACCAATGCAAGTAATGGTAAGCTGGCGGGCTTAGTCAATAATGCCGGAATTGCTATCCCCGGCCCGTTAGAATTGCTACCAATTGCCGATTTTCAACACCAGATACAAGTTAATCTCACCGGACAACTCGCAGTTACACAAGCATTTTTAGGTTTATTGCGCCAGGGTCAGGGTCGAATTGTCAATATGGGTTCAATTGCAGGTCGCAGTGCTGCACCGTTTTTGGGCGCTTACAATGCTTCCAAATTTGCACTCGAAGCAATCACCGATGTCATGCGTTTAGAGTTACGACCTTGGGGAATCTCCGTTTCAATTATTGAACCTGGTACAATTGCTACGCCAATTTGGGATAAATCTTTAACTCAAGCCGACATAGACAAGGAGAATCTTTCTGAATCCGCCCAAAATCTTTACGGTCAGGCGATGAATGCAGTCCGTAAACAAGTAGGAATTTTGGCATCAAAGGGAATTTCTGCGGATATTGTTGCTCAGGCTGTTGTCCATGCACTCACCGCCAAACATCCCAAGACACGTTATCTCGTAGGACAGGATGCCAAAATTGCCGCTATGCTCAAACATCTTTTACCCGATAGAGTGTATGACCGTCTGGTTTTACATTCAATGGGTTTGTAAAAGTTGCTCAGGGACTTACTCGTAAAAAAATATTCCATTGCTATTGTTAACAGTCAACAGTCAACAGTCAACAGTCAAGGCTTAGACTCGCAAGAGCCTTGACCCTGAGCGAAGTCGAAGTGTCAACAGTCAACGAATTTAAGCGGAATAATTTATTTTTTGGAGTTCCCTAACTCGCTTTTGCTTCTAAAGATTTTAGCAACTCAGTATTCACACCAGATTCACGAGTCAGCGCAATTTTACCAGTTCGGGCTATTTCCCTTAAACCAAATTTCTGTAGCACCTGAACAATTGCCACCATCTTACCAGGATCGCCTACTACTTCCAGCGTGAGAGAATCTTCTGCGACATCTACCACTCGCGCCCGGAAAATCTGAGATAGCTCGATGACTTCTGAACGGTTGCTGCTAGTAGCATTAACCTTGAGGAGCATCAATTCTCGTTCGACGCAGGGAGTCTCGGTAATGTCCTGCACCTTGAGGACATTGACTAGCTTGTATAGTTGCTTAGTCAGCTGTTCAATTACGCGATCGTCACCAGGTACAACCATCGTAATCCGGGAAACTCCTCCCTGCTCAGCTGGACCAACAGCTAGGCTTTCTATATTAAAACCGCGACGGGCAAATAAACTCGAAATGCGGGACAGAACCCCCGCCTCATCTTCTACTAGAACTGAAAGAGTATGTTTCATCTTTGCCAACACAGGCTCAGGCATCATTTTACTAATAAAAATTATGAGCTAATGATTGCCCTACACCTACTGTCTACTAAATTGATAAGTAAATCTTCGTTAATTTTAAACTCAAAACTGCACTCATTACACTCTTAGATATAACTTCAAGTCCTAGACAAATCATTCTGCAAGCAGAAATCTCTATGGATGAATATCTTTTCACTGGCAGATGTGGAAGAACTGTAAAAATTTTATCCTCAGATTGTATGAACCTCTTATAGGAGAAAAGTTTTTATGGGTTGGCTCAAAAGACTATTTGGATTAGAAAAACCACAAAACGCAGAAGTAAACCCTACTCCCCAAGCAGTACCACAAAATTCTAATGCTACCTTTGCGCCTGAGACTACTGCTCCTGCTGCTGCTACTCAAACTATTCCCCCAGAACGTTTAGGCTTGAACGGAGAATACGATCAAAGTGGTTTAGCAAAGCGTGTAGCCCTAGCTTTTGACCAAGATCCCCAATTGGATGATATTAACAGCCTCTGGGTTGCTCAGACAGGAGGGACTGTGGTTCTTAAAGGCAAAGTTCCCAATCAGGAAATTCTCACCAGAATGGTTTCTGTAGCGCGTTCTGTTAATGGAGCCACAGGTGTTGAGACTAACCAAGTGACGATTGGCTAGCTATTACGTAGTCAGCACTTAAGCGCTTCAAATCAGAAGTAAAGTCCTGACTAGGACAACTTAGGGATTTGCGGGTTAATAGTGTCCCAAAGAGCCGGGTTTCGACTGCGCTCAACCCTCAGCAGTCGAGAGTTGAGCGCAGTCGAAACTCGGTTTACTGGTACTTTATTTTTATGCAACTCCCTTATTTATTTGGGAAAGTCGCAAGCTGTTGGGTATCGTCAAGGCAGTGATTAATCCAATCTAAAATAGCCTGGTTTACTAACACTGGATTTTCATCGTGGGGACAATGGCCCACATCTTCTAAGTTAAGCAGCTGCAATTTCTCATTGTACTGAGCAAATTGATTAGCAAGTACTGGAGGAACAAATCGGTCTTTTTGTCCCCAAATTAAAAGCATGGGAATTGTTAAAGTTGGCAACATAGTTTTGACACTAGGACTAAAGTTAACACCCATAGCCGCTTTAAACAGGGCACTAAAAGCACGAGCAGAACCTCGATCTTGAGGAGGCCCAGCTAAAATATCTATAAGTTCTTCGGTAACCGCCTCTGGGTTAGCATAAGCAAGACTTGCCCAACGGCGTAATACACCTGGTTGACGGACAAAATTAAACACAGGTTTTAGTACAATGGGAGAAGCGACTATCTTTTTAATGGTCGTGATAATTGGCATTAAAACTGGTCGCAGTGCCGCCGGGATCGCTTCTTGCTCTAATGAAGGATCGGGCAAACTCATCATCACTATACCTCGCACCATCTCAGGATGGGTGGCAGCAGCTGTTAAAGAAATTAGTGAACCATTGGAATTACCAATTAATATCACTGGTTGACGAATAAAGGCTTTCCAAAAGTCATAAACTTGTTCTACCCACATTTCTATGCTGTAGTTCACTGAGGCTTTTTCCGAAGCCCCAAAACCCAACATATCTAGAGCATAGACTGTGTGGTGTTCTGCCAATACTTCTAAGTTATGTCGCCAATGACCAATAGAAGCACCGAACCCATGTAACAAAATTAAGGGTATTGTCTTTTGGTGATTTTGGGCAGAGCGGATATAAGTATAGCGGGTTTGCCAGCCTCGCCAAATCCAGTCTCTTTGATTACCAACCCGCTGTTGCCAGTGTATTCCAGTAGTCACACTTCCCTCCCATTCCTCAATCTCAAAATCCTCTTAATTTCAATCTTAAGAGCTGGAATTGGGACACGGGGACTTGGCGAAAAGGGAAAGGGGACAAGCTTCTCTGCGAGACGCTGCGCGAACCACTTCGCTCAGCTTTCGGAAGACAAGGAAGCAGAGGAGAAATAACAAATGCCCAATGCTCAATGCCCAATGACCAATGACCAATGACCAATGACCAATGACACGCGAAGCGCAAATTTGTTAATTTTTGTATAAAATATTACAATTTATTGGTAACAAGGTATTTTATCTGTAATATTGCTATTCTGGAAATTATAGTTGTAAAACTAAATGTTAATCAGTTGTTAAACAATTGATACAATACTTAATGCTTCTCTAGGTTGTGTAATTTAGATTAACGATTTCAGAGAAATTCTCTCAGACTGAGTAGAATTGACAAATACAGACTAAGTCACAACTACCATTAGGATTAGCTAAGCTATAACTGTAAGGCTAATTTTTTAAGTCCTCAGTTATTTGAGTACTTTACACTGAGGCGTACCAATCAACAACTCAGCCAATCTAGACCAAACCAAATTCTTAATAAAGAGCTCCCACGAATCATAATGCCTGTGATTGAGAAAAAAAGAACTCGCGATCTGCCCCAAATTAACGAACGTATTCGCTTCCCTAAAATTCGGGTAATTGACACTGATGGTGCGCAATTGGGAATTATGCCTCCTCAAGAAGCACTACAGCTAGCAGAAGAAAAAGAGTTGGATTTAGTGCTGCTAAGTGACAAAGCTGATCCGCCAGTTTGTCGGATCATGGACTATGGGAAATACAAGTTTGAACAAGAGAAGAAAGCGCGGGAAGCCCGGAAAAAGCAGCACACAGCTGATGTCAAGGAAGTGAAGATGCGCTACAAAATAGAAGAGCATGATTACAACGTGCGTGTCAAGCAAGCAGAACGCTTTCTCAAGGATGGGGATAAAGTTAAAGCTACTGTGATGTTCCGGGGTCGAGAAATTCAACACAGTGACTTAGCAGAAGATTTGCTCAAACGAATGGCGACTGATTTAGAGCCATTTGGCGAGGTGCAGCAAGCACCGAAAAAAGAAGGAAGGAACATGATGATGCTGATCTCTCCCAAAAAGTAATGTTCCTTGTTCTAAGCTTGAAGATTTAAAGCTGACATAGAAGTCGGTAGAATTTCTCAAAATAATGATAGTCCTGAACGCTGAGAGGGAAAAATAATACTCAGTTGTTCAGGACTTTTGCCATTTCTAGGTAAGTTCTGTTGCAACGCCTTTTAGGGGGCTAGGGGCTAGGGAGATAAATAATCAATGCCCAATACTTCTCTGCGAGAGGCTACGCCAACGACTCCGCTCAGTACAAGTGACCCATGCCCAATGCCCCATGCACGGTAAATATACCAGAAAGAAAAGCTGAATGGAACTAAAAAATACCTGGTTAACGGCAAATAGAGGCACTATGTCCCGGCTGCTACAGTGGTTGAATCTCCGACCTGAGGAGAGTGAACGGACGTGGATGATGTTTGCCTTTTATACAACTGTATCTGTAGGTTTGCGGTGGGCAGAAGACAGTACAGTAGCGTTGTTTTTAGATGAATATGGGGCTAATCCTCTACCTTGGATGTATATTGCCAGTGCAGCGCTTGGTTTTGGATTGGTTGTTTTATATTCTTGGCTACAAAAGATTTTCCCCTTGCGCTGGGTAATTGTGGCGATCGCACCTTGCATGGTGATGCCATTAATTTTATTGGTGTTCTTGCATCGGGGAATACATATTTCCTACTTGACAGTTATTCTTGTATTTTTGATGCGGCTTTGGGTAGACGCACTTTATGTAGTCAATGACCTCAATACCTCGATCGTCGCTAATCAACTATTTAATATTCGTGAAATTAAGCGCACCTATCCCCTCGTGAGTAGTGGGTTGCTGGTCGCCGATGTGATCAGCGGCTTTAGTTTACCTTGGCTGCTAGCATTCGCCAAGCTAAATAAGGTAATTGTCATCGCTTGCGTAGTGATTATTGTCGGTACAGGAATTCTTTTCTACCTCAGTCATCACTATCGAGAAGCATTTCCCGACGCGCCACAAAGACTCAATTCTCCTGAACAAACTTCCCGACACCGCCGCCTGGAAGCACCACTCAGACGTTATATCTGGCTGCTATTTGCCTTTGTTGGTCTTTTGCAAGTGATTGGATTGCTAATAGATTTCCAATATCTGCGCGAATTGAAGTCCAATTTCGATGACCGAGAGTTAGCTAGCTTCTTGGGACTATTTGGTGGCATGGTGGGATTGTGTGAGTTAATGACACAATGGTTTATTTCTAGCCGCCTGATTGAACGTGTCGGAGTATTTTTTGCGGCGGCGCTGTTACCAATCACCGTAGGTTGTTTAATACCAGCGGGGATCACCATATTCAATCTATTTACCGGGCTGCAATTGCCCAACTTTTTCTGGGGGCTAATAATTCTCAAATTCTGCGATGAACTTTTGCGCTACACCTTTATCATGAGTAGCGGCCCAGCACTTTATCAACCAATTCCCGAACGAATTCGTAGCCGGACACAAATATTGTCGGGCGGAACGGCAGAAGCGATCGCCACAGGTTCGGCGGGAATAGTAATTATTATTACCTTATTCATTTGCGGGCGGTTTGTGCCGGAAGCAATACACAAATGGGTATTTATCTTAGAAACAGTGGTGGTAGCTGGGATTTGTTTAAGAGTAGTTTTGTTACTGCGATCGCGCTATGTTGACTTATTAGTTTTAAGTGCAGACCGGGGTGAACTGAGTGCGACAAACGTGGGTCTGCGAGTTTTCCAACAAGGAGTAGTCAAGGCTTTAGGAGAAAAGGGCAGTTTGGCAGATAAACGCTCTTGCATTGAACTGTTAGTGCAAATAGATTTGCCAGGTGCGGTAGAAGTTTTAGCACCCTTGCTAGTGAAATTACCCCCTGATTTGCAATGCCAAAGCTTGGAAGTTATGCTGATGGCTGAGGCTAATCCGATTTATTTGCCCTATGTCCGCCCTTTATTAGAACAGTCCCAAGATGATGTGACACCAGAGGTGTTTGCTTTGGCTTTGCGCTACGTTTGGCTAGCTGAACCACACCCTAATTTAAGCTTATTAGAAGAGTATCTCCACCCCCGACAACACTCACTCATTCGCGCCACCGCCGCCGCCTTACTTTTGCGTCAGGGAACGCCAATGCAAAAAGCCGCAGCGACCAAAGCTATGCGCCGGATGCTGACTCATAAACAAGAACGGGAACGGGTGAATGGAGTCAAAGCTTTAAGGGAAGCTGTTTACTTGCAAGCCTTGCGCATTCACATCCCAAATTTGTTGCAGGATGATTCCTTACGGGTGCGCTGTGCTGTATTGGAAATGATTGCAGCTACTCGTTTAGAGGAATACTATTCGGCGCTCTTGGCGGCACTATACTATAAGTCCACCCGCATTACAGCAATGAGTGCCTTAGTGCAACTAGAAAATGAAGCCTTAGAAATGCTGTTGCACCTAGCTACCAATATTTACAGACCTGAACTAGTACGTATATATGCCTGGCGTAGCATTGCGCAAATAGGCACTTTGGAAGCGGTGGATTGTTTATGGCAAAACTTGGAACAATCTTGGGGTTCTACCAGAACTCATATTCTGCGCAGTTTACTAAAAATACATAAACAACCAGAAATTAGAAGTTTACAGGATCAATTTTACGAAGGTAGGGTAGAAACATTAATTAAGCAAGAATTAAAATTTTTAGGCGATATTTATGCAGCTTATATAGACTTCACACTCCAGCATAATCTCAAAAATCAGCAATCAAAAGTAATTTTTGAGTTATTACAACGCGCACTCCTAGAGTTAGAAATAGATGTTAAAGAAAGATTATTACTGCTACTGAAGTTAATTTATTCTCCAGAAAAGATGCAAGCAGCAGCTTTTAATATCCGGTCTGAGTCAGGAGTCAACTTAGCACGAGGTTTAGAAATTTTAGACCATACTGTAAATCTATCTTGTAAATCTTTGGTGCTAAATATTTTAGATCGGCGATCGCACGAAGAAAAACTTTATCACCTGACAGCAGCAGGATTAGTAGAATATGAGCATTTGTCAGTCAGCGAAAGACTGCGTGGGTTGTTGATGCTATCTAATTTCCTATCTGATTGGTGTTTAGCTTGCTGTTTTCATTTTGCGCAAGTTAGCCAAATTCGCTTGACAATTCCGGAAATTATGATTGCTTTGCGCCATCCCACAGGCTTTGTGAGAGAAGCCGCGATCGCTTATCTTAGCTTGGTATCAAACCGTGTTCTCCTACAACTTCTACCACAACTGCAAAAAGATAAACATCCCCTGGTAGTGGCTCAAGTTAAAAATTTGATGGCAAAATATCAAGGTCAAAATTATAGAGTTGAGCAGGAAGTTTAGATGGGAAATGGGGCATGGGGCATTGGGCATTGGGCATGGGGCATTGGGCATGGGGGACAAATGACAACTGACAAATGACAACTGACTATTATTTAGATTGAGAATCTTCAGAGCGAATTTCTTCTACTTGACCTACTTCAAAAATCAGGGTGAAGGGTTGGCCCATCTCCCTCTCAATAAAATTTTCTAATAATTGCACTTGCCGAGGTGTGACTGGTTGCTGTGCGCGCACAATCAAACGCACTTCTGGCGGATTTGCTAGCCAGTTTGTATTACTGTTGATTAACCGTAAACGTTGAAAGGTGACGGTTCGATTCAATAATGCTCTGCGTAAGCTGATTTCCAATTGGCCTTGTCGTACAAGTCGAGCAAAGCTGACACCCAAAGGAATTAGCAAGACTGCGGTTAAAGCTAATGTCCAAAGTAAGGGGCGACGTGCCTGTGATAAAGATGTATATCCTGCTAGCAGGAATGTCAGCATACAGGATAAAGTAATACCCAGCAAATTAGTTAGGTAAAGCAGGGTTGCCCCCAAACTTAGTGACCAATTTCCTTGTGCCAAGCCTAAACCAATCACACAGATAGGAGGCATCAGCGCCACTGCGATCGCAGTCCCCGCCACACTACCAGAAATTTTCGGCTGAACTTTAGCGTAGCCACTGATACCACCTGCCACAACTGCAATACCCAAATCTAACAGTGTAGGTTCGGAACGAGCCAGCACTTCACTACCGTAGCTGGGTATCGATACGAGTATCCCTAAGGTATAAGCCATGACTACAGCAAGGAGTGTACCTACTACCACAGCAATTACTCCTTTACGGAAGAGAGTGACATTACCTTCTAAAGCACCAAAAGCTAACCCCCGAATTGGTAACATGAGGGGTGCAATAATCATGGCACCGATAATGACCGCACTACTGTTGGACAATAAACCAAAAGTAGCGATCGCACAGGAACCGACAATCAAAGTTATGTAGGATGGGTCTAAGGTTGATTCCGCCAGCAAATCTGTTTGTATTTGTTGGAGTTGCTCTGGTTGAGATGCTTGGCGACGGAAATTTTTAAAGCGGTCTCGAATGTTAATACCCAAGACCATCCTCCTGAATACTATAGTTAGCGGTAGATTTTTGGTTCTTGGTTAATTAAAATCCCATACTTAAGTTGTGTCATCTGGAAATAGTCAGATGCTCCCAGGAAAAATTCTACCAGGATTCTGTTTATGACGCTTGCATCAGCAATTGGTGAGGAAGTTATTGCCGGCAATATCAAGCAATTTCTTTTAGTACTATCAGTCTCTTTAGGGGTAGCCACTTTACCCCAAATATTTAGCTGGTTTCGCCAGATTCCTTATACTTTACTACTCGTAATTGTCGGATTGGGGTTGGCATTTGTTGATATCCGCTTAGTCAATCTGTCGCCGGAATTAATTTTGTTAATTTTTTTACCACCCTTGTTATTTGAAGCCGCATGGAATTTGAAATGGTTGGAATTGAAGCAGGATTTCCTACCAATTTGCTTGTATGCGGTGTTGGGAGTAGTTATTTCTATTGTCGGGGTGGCAATAGGTCTTAATCAATTTGCTGGACTATCATTAACTACAGCTCTACTCATTGGCGCAAGTTTGTCAGCTACCGATCCGGTGTCAGTGACTGCTTTGTTTCGAGAATTAGGTGTAGGTAGCCGTCTTAGCACTCTGATGGAAGGTGAAAGCTTATTTAATGATGGTATGGCGGTAGTTGCTTTTGGTTTTTTAGTGGCATTACCTTTAGGAAATGCACGATTACAACTCCAACCGATTTTGTTGCAGCTGTTTACTGTTGTCGGTATCGGTGTGGCAGTGGGAGCTTTAATTGGGTTTAGCATCTCCTACCTCACCCAACGCTTCGATCTACCATTGGTGGAACAGTCTCTAACCTTAGTTTCAGCTTATGGAACTTACCTGATTATCGAAGATTTGGGTGGTTCGGGAGTGATTGGGGTTGTAACCACAGGTTTAATTTTAGGGAACTTTGGCTCTCGTATAGGTATGAATCCCCGTACCCGAATAATTGTTTCTGAGTTTTGGGAATTTTTAGCTTTTTTTGTGAACTCAATAGTCTTTCTGTTGATTGGCGACCAAATTCACTTTACAAGTTTGGCAGAAAATTTGCACATTATAGGTATCACAGTCGGCGCGATGATTTTGATGCGCTTAATTGCAATTTATCTTCTCAGCAACTTGAGTACTAGGCTCACTTCCTCAGAAATTTCTTTACCTGACCAAACTATTTTGTGGTGGGGTGGATTGCGTGGTTCAGTTTCTATTGCCTTGGCATTGAGCGTACCGACAATACTACCAGAACGCGAAAAAATTATCGCCACCGTGTTTGGAGTGGTTTTATTTACTTTGTTAGTCCAGGGATTAACTATTAAACCTTTATTGCAAAAACTCAATCTTTTAGGCGATGCTCCCTTACGCGATCGCTATTTAGAATTGCTTGCTCGTTATGTAGCTTTAGAACGAGTTCTGCAACACCTCCAAACAGATCATCGCCCAGGCATAGATCAAGAATTTTACCGTTATCAGGAGGCACTAATTAAAGGTGAACTGGAAGATTTACAAACAGAAATAGACAAATTACAAACCGAATATCCCAACGTGAAAAGCTTTACATTGGAACAACTTCGCGGAGAACTTTTAGCAATCGAAGCAGATACCTATGCAGAATTTGTCCGGTCTGGCCGATTAAGTAAAGAACTTGCGCCTATGCTTCAGGAAGTTTTACAGAAGGGGGAATAAGAGTTTTTGTCAATGGTCAATAGTCATTGGTCAATTGTCTCCCTTGTCTTTTTTGTCCTGTTCCAATTTTCAAAGTAAAACCCAACAAAATCAATAATTTGCTGGGTTTAGTGACCTATCGCAGTGAAATTACCTGGGCGTGACTGGCGAGATTTTCAGTGGCGGTTAAAACTTCTTGTCTTGCCCATTTATCTGCTGCCAAAATGTCATCTAAAGAGGGATTTTGCAAGTTATCATTTTGATGGCGATCGCACACCCATTCAATACAACGGGGAATATCTAAAAAGCGAATTTTTTCTGATAAAAATAAAGCCACAGCTTGTTCATTGGCGGCATTCAATACAGCCGGCATGGAACCACCAGCCCTACCCACAGCATAAGCTAGTTGCATACAAGGATACTTTTGATGATCTGGCTCACGGAAGGTTAAATTGCCAGCTTTCACCAAATCTAAGCGTTCCCAGTCGGTGTAAATGCGATCGGGCCAAGATAAAGCATACAACAACGGTAAGCGCATATCCGGCCAGCCAAGTTGGGCTAAAACTGAAGTATCTTGCAGTTCAATTAGGGAATGAATAATGCTTTGAGGATGAATGACAATCTCAATTTGTTCATAATCTACGCCAAAGAGAAAATGCGCCTCAATTACTTCCAAACCCTTATTCATCAAAGTCGCAGAGTCTACGGTAATTTTCCGTCCCATCGACCAGTTAGGATGCTTCAGGGCATCAGCAACTGTAACTTCTGCTAACTTTTCTACATCCCAATCTCGGAAAGCACCCCCAGAAGCAGTGAGCAAAATCTTTCTCAAACCACCTTTGGGCACACCTTGGAGACATTGAAAGATTGCGGAATGCTCGGAATCGGCTGGTAGTAATTTAACACCATGTTTCTCTACTAAAGGTAGAACTACAGGCCCCCCAGCAATCAGAGTTTCTTTATTCGCCAAGGCAATATCTTTACCCGCTTCAATAGCGGCGATGGTGGGAAGTAATCCCGCACAACCGACGATCCCAGTGACGACTGTTTCCGCATCACCATAACGCGCAACTTCTATCACTCCAGCTTCACCAGCTAGAAGAATTGGTTGGGGATCAAGGTCTTTGATTGCTTCTTGCAGCGCTGGCAATTTATCTTCTAAACAAATGGCTGCTATCTGCGGCCGGAACTGCCGAATTTGCGCAGCCAACATTTCTACATTGCTTCCCGCTGCTAATCCGACAATCCGAAATTGATCCGGGTACTGGGCGACAATATCTAAAGTCTGAGTACCAATAGAGCCAGTGGAACCAACAAGAGTAATCGCTTTCACAATTGTTTAAGATTTACACACAACTCTCACTATAAATTGCTGAGGTCTCTATCTTCAAAGCAAATTTAGAACTTAGTAATACCAATTCTCTATAAATTTGCACTTAATGATTACCCCTCTTTAACTTGGCGTACTTGGCGTACTTGGTGAAGCAGTCCGATCTTGGGGGTTTCCCCATGAGGAACTGCTGAACCCGGAGGGCGGTTCGTCTTTAAAAAAGAGAGTGCATATTCATGAAGAATTGGTATCAGCAGTTCGGTGCTTCAAAATTCACCGACTTTAGTCCTGACTCACCCTATCCACCGGTCTGTTTGATCACTTCGTTGATCTGGTCACTTCTGACTGGCTTACAGCCACCTTCTCTTTTATAAATACAGGTATTTCCCCAGCACTGCTGCGATGCATAGCCTGGTTGCTTTATTGGGTCATTAGCAACAAGATAATTAAAGTTTTCTTTTTGTGTATTGAAATCCTGAGCTTCTTCGATGAAGAACATGGGGACATCACGATGAAGGTAGGTATAGCCGCCAGATAAAGTCCAATGAATACCCCAAAGACCAACCCCACAAAGCGTTTTTTCCTGACTTAATTTTTGCAAGGCTTTGAGATTGCCAGCTTCCGTATTCCAATGTGTCCCCTGATTATGATTGCAAAGCGTCTGCCAGCTCAATTCTGTATAGAGATTAAATCGTCCAGCCAAAACAGCAGAAGTCGAACCCCAAAGTATAAAGCATAACGATATTGCTACGAGTTTCACCCAATGCGATCGCCACCGTACAAGCCAGTATTTGACAATCTCTGCTGTTCCTAATCCAGCCAAGATCATGACCATCGGCAATGCGGTATAAATAAAACGGTATTCTTTGTGAGCTAGGATACTGTGAGTCAAAACAACCGCGATCGCTATCCATGCCAAAATTGGACTCTGGCGGCTACCGATCATCGCTAAAAGTGCGATCGGTACAATAAAAAAAGACCAACTTTTCAGCAAGTATAAGCAATATTCATACCAGGGTGATACCCCATAAATATGGCTTCTTTTCTCAACAATATTCACCCAGAAATTTTTCCAAAAAGATTGGAAGGGGTAATCCCAGGTAAATGCATCCACCATCCCGAAAATCAGTAAAGGGCCGATAATACCAGCCATCATGGCGAGGTATCTAGTTTTCCAATCTTTGTGCCAACAAATACATACTACTGCGATCGCTACGGCTGGAAGTAATTGAATGCGTAAACCTAAAGCGCACCCACACAAGCAACCCGCCAAAAATAGGCGAGTCCGAGGCTGAAAAGATTTCCCATGAACACCGAGGTAAATTCCTGGGAGAAAAAGATGAGTTGCTACCACCTCATTAAAAGCTTTGGGTGCGAAGTAAACAAGCTCAAACCAAATACTGCAAATACCCGCAGTGATGACAGCCGTTAACAATCCGCCTGTTCGATGTCCCCAGAGAAAGCCAATAACTACAGTAGTTAAAGAAAGCAGACACAAAAAAACGGCTACACCAGTAACATAACCAGTGGAACCATCTCCCATCCAAGCAGTCAGCCGCATAATAACTGCTAGTACTCCGGGAAAAACCCACGATCTGACACCATCTCTAAATTCCCAGCTGACAATTCCATTACCAAAAGCCAGTCGGTGTGCTGGTTCTTGAGTCTGGAATATCTCGTCAGCCCAAAAAATGTTGGGAAAAGCCAACGCGCAGCCAACGCGAAGCAGTAGTGCAAGTAAAATTAGAGTGCTACATATGAGCGTGTTTAACTTAAATTTGCTATTCATCTGCTGCTTTGTACGAGAATTTTATCCGGCTTGCATCATGCTGGAAAGACAAATATTATACCTATCCAAATCGTAGACAAAATCATGAATTGTATGAGCGCTCTTATGAGTGGTCTAGTTTATGGTATTAGTATTTTGCTATGCTACCTAACCTATAGCAGTCCTAAATCATTGGTGAAAATCTCTATTTCTGATCTCTCTGCGTTCTCTGTCTTGAAAAGTTCTGAGCGCCGGCTTCCGGCGCTCAGACTTTTCGCTGCGCCTGGTGCGGTTCAATAAAAAAATATTTTTCACAACTCCTACACCGATAGCTATATAACCCTGCATTACAAACAACTTGACGTTTATGGCGAAAACTTCAGATAAGACATTATTAAAATCAATCAAATCTTGGTTCAATGATCCAGGTACAAAATATTTAATAGCAGGCATGATATTTGCTGTCATCATCCGCTGGGTTTGTGTTCCCAATAAATCTGTTGATTATAAATATTTTTTATCTCCTTGGTATGATTTCATTGCCGATAACGGTGGCTTTAGCGCTTTAAAATATGGTTTTGCCGATTATACACCCCCCTATCTCTACTGGATTTTGATTGCGGCTACTCTGCTTTCTGGATTGCCAAAAATCTTAGCTATCAAGCTTTTCGCCATGTCTGTTGACTTTCTTTGTGCCTTTTTAACTTACAAAATTGTCAAATTAAAATACCCCACAGGTAACATGGGAATGTTAGCTTTTTTGGCAGTTATTTTAAGTCCAACTGTTATTTATAATAGTGCCCTCTGGGGTCAATGTGATGTTATTTATACCACAGGATTAATCGCTTCTATTTACTTTCTATCTATTCATAAACAAATTCCCGCCTTGGTAAGTTTTGGCGTAGCGGTTTCTTTTAAATTCCAAGCGATGTTTTTAACACCTCTGTTGTTAATTATGGTAGTAAAAAAAAGAATATCTTGGTATTTATTAACTTTGATTCCCTTAGTATATCTAGCTTTGATGCTACCAGCTTGGTTTGCAGGTAGACCAATTTCAGAATTGCTCTTAGTCTACTTTAATCAAGCTAATAAATATAAAGAACTAGCTAAAAATTCTCCTAACCTTTATCAATGGATTTCTAATGATTTCTATAATATTGTTGTCCCTATTGGTTTAAGTTTAACTGTAGCTGCCATACTGTTATTGGCATATCTTGTTTATAAAAGCAGGCTAGAAATTACTCAAGATAGATTAATACATTTGGCGACAATCTCGGTGTTGTTTATGCCATATATCCTCCCCAAAATGCATGAAAGATATTTTTATCCTGCTGACATATTATCAATTATCTTTGCCTTTTACTTTCCGCAATATCGTTGGGTGGCGATCGCAGTCCAAATGTCTTCATTATTTAGCTACATAGGCACTCATATATATATCCAAATTTTTTCAATACCTTTAGGTTTTACCCTTTGGTTTATTGTCCGAAATTGTGATATGATTTATCCCAAATTAAAACCGAAAAAAATTTAAAATCTTAATAATAAATTATAGTGGAAAAAGCTTTCAAAAAAATTAATATCCTCAGTGTAATTATTGGGATTAGCGCCTGCATTTTATTTATATCCAGCAGCCTGAGACACGAATTATTTAATTCATCTGGGGATTTAGCATTTTTTGATCAAGGAATTTATTTAATTAGTCAGGGACAAACGCCAATTTCTTCGATCATAGGTTTTCATGCTTTAGCCGATCATGCTGCTTGGATTTTGTATCCCTTGGCTTTACTGTACAAAATTTATCCTAGTGTTTATTGGCTATTTGCAGTGCAATCTTGTGCTTTGGCTTTAGGTGCTTTACCTACATATTTACTAGCATTAGAAGCGGGGTTAAAAAAAAGCCAAGCATTAATGGTAAGTGCTGTATATCTCCTCTACCCGGTAGCCTATAACAGCAATTTGTGTGATTTTCATCCAGATGTTATTGCTGTACCCGGACTTTTAACAGCAGTGTTAGCAGCGAGAACCAGAAAAGTAGCTTGGTTTATTTTCAGTATTCTTTTAGTGTTGGGTTGTAAAGCCGTATTATCCCTGACTGTAGTGGCTATGGGAATTTGGCTACTGTTGTTTGAACAGCGACGTTTCTATGGTGCGATCGCACTTTTTAGCGGTACAGCTTGGTTTGTCATTGCTAATAACTTTATTATCCCCTTTTTTGGAGGAGAAGCAGCATTACTCAACCGCCATCTTTATCGCTATAGCTATTTAGGAAACTCGTTTTCTGAGATGGCGCAAATTTTACTATCCCACCCAGAAGTTATTTTTAATAATATTTTTTCATCCATCAATTTAGAATATTTATTTTTTTTATTAGCTCCTGTTTTCTGGGGTTTAAGACCACAATACATGATACCCTTAATAGGGGCAATTCCTTGTATAGCATTGAATCTTCTGGCCAATCATCCATCACAAAAAAATCTAGTTTTGCATTACTCATTACCAGCACTACCATTTTTAATCTTAGCTTTAATTGCCAGCCTCGCCAGTGGTAAAGCATGGTTAAAACAAAACAAAGTAATTATTTTGTGGTCTTTAATTGGATTTTTAGCTTTAGGTAAGTTTGGATTCTTTACCTCAAGATATCTCAAAAATATGGATAATTGGCAAGCCACAAAAGAAGGGATTTCTTTAGTCAAAACTCAAGATAGCGTGTTTACTACAGATATCATTACACCCCATTTAACTCATAGAAAATTAATTAGTTTTAAATATAATCTTAACGACTTAAATAATTTTCATTATATATTGCTTAATCTTCGTCACCCTGGTTGGGCAGCCAGCACAACAGATTATCAGAATTTGATTAATAAATTACAAACTCAGTCAGAGTTTAAATTACAATATCAGCGTGATGATGTCTACTTATTTGTTAAAAAAAGTAACTAGAATCCAAGTAGGAATAAGCACTTAGCTAATTGGCGGTGAAACTAAAGTAAAGTTTCCAGATTTACCAAGTACTTTACTACCAGATAAATTTATATTCTGCAAAGTTATATCATCTAACAATAAATAAGATTTTTTCGCCAACTTTTCTTGTAAAACTGGTACAGGTGCAGCAGTAACCTTGCAATCGCTATAAAAATCTAAACTGGGGCGACTATAAGCAAAAGAAGTATAAATTTGTGTTCCTGCTGGTACATTTTCTCGAATTAATGCGGCTACTGGTTTGACTGGGAAAGCTTCGTTTAACTCCCAAACCCAAGATTGGGAACTTACGAACAGCGCTAAAACTAAATACAGCCCAGAAAATAAAACTAGAATAAAGTGACGATTACGCTGTTTAATTAGCCATGAGGTTATACCCATACTAATTGCCAAAACAATACTCATGATAATTAAACTGGGCTGTGGTTCGGCAAGAATAAAGTAAACGCAGCCTCCCAACCCAGCAACAGAAAGAACACCAAAGAATACAGCCAAAACTTTACTTTTAAATTTATCTTGCTGCTGCCAAATATTGTTTAATTTTGCGCCAATTGCTAAAGCTAAAAAGGGATATACAGGCATCACATACCAAGGTAATTTAGTTTTCATCAAGGAAATAATGCCTAAATACATAATTGTGCCGATGAGAATTAAACTACCCCAAAGCGTCTGGCGTTTTTGCCAACTTAAAGATAAACCTCCTGGTAAAAAGAATAGCCAGGGAAAACTATATTTAAGTATTTCAATTAAATAGTACCAGATTGGTCCGCTATTACCTTCTACAGCTTGCCCAAGTCTATCTAAAGCTTGGGCTTGAAAATGCACTTTTAAGAAAATATCACCATAATGTTGCCATTGGGTAAGATACCAAGCGATCGCCGGGGCATTTCCTAATAACATTCCCACCCATAAATATGGGCTTTTTAATAAAACCAATTGTCTATTTACCAGGATAAATAAACCCGCAATTCCTCCCAAAACCAAAACTAATAAGCCTTTAGTCAGAGTAATTAGCCCCAAACAAAAGCCTACACCTAAAGCATACTTTCGATTATGACGCGCCTTTAATAGACAAAACAACAACATTAGAAAAAACGTAATTGTCATCCCATCTAACATTGCCAATCTGCCATGACGCACTACTGGTAGCATTGTTAAGTAAACTAAAGCAGCAAACAATGCTGGTAGGCTTTCTGAAAAAACTAAACGCCCTACTAAGTAAAGTAAAGGTACTCCCAAAGCTGTTAACACTGCACCAGGAAAACGAGTGGTAAATTCTTGTATTCCTCCAATGTGGTAGCACAGTGCAATTAACCACTGCATCAAAGGTGGTTTTAACCAAAATGGTTCTCCCTGAAGTGTTGGATAAAGCCAGTTACCAGTGCGGTAAATTTCTCTAGAGACTATAGCATAAGTACCTTCATCCCAATCTCTTAAGGGTAAATTACCCAAAAATATCAGCCACAAAACTAGAGAAGCTACTAGCAAGCTGAATAACCATTCTTTGTCTGTGAAGGAACGCATATTTTAAAAATGAATTAATGGTAAAAATTTCATAATATTTGTCACTGTTTTTAAAGTTTTTAACTCAGGTATATTTGGGTTCAATTTTTCTGCGATCGCTAATTTTGGTTCGGCTTGTCTCGGTTGAAAATCGTATAGATAAATAAAAGCTAAATAAAGCCATACGTAAGGATTTTTAGCATCATATTTAGTTAATTCTGTTAAATTTTGGATTAATTCGGGAACTTGGCGCTGTAACAGTTCTGCTAGGAGTAGAGTATAACGCCAATTGAGGTTATTTGGTTCGTTTTGCAGGCGATAATTAGCTGCTAATTCAATTTGTTTTAAATAATCTTGGGTAGGATCGTATTGATTGAAATTATCTATCTGGACAAATATATTATCTAACTTCCCTTTTTGTAACTCTAATCCTAATTGTGACATTCGGGAAACTAAGTCTAATGCTGGTGCTTTTTCTATTTTCCCCTTATCTGTTACAGTTACAGTAGTGTTGGGAATATTGAAAGGTGTAACTTTGCCATTTCTTCTATCTAAATACTGTGCAGAAAGTTGGTATTTTCCTAGCGGTAAACTTTGGGGTATAAATGTAGAGATAGTTTCAGTTACCTGAAAACTACCTTGGGGATGGCATTTTAACCCACAATATAAATTACCCAAAGCAATGGCATGATCGTGATACCAAGAAGACTGCTCATTCTGCCATTTTAATAGTAATAAGCCATTTTGCAGATCATCCCACGACCCTATTATTTGATAACTAACAGAGTTATTTTGAGCGACTATTAATTGATTAGCAGTTATTACTGGCTTGAAACTAATTGCAGAATTAGTATTATTTACTTGCTCAATGACTACAGCAGGATTGACTCTTTGATATAATCGTAATTTATCTTTACTCGGTAATATCCACTCATCCTGTAATTTCAAATCTGGAGAAGATTCTACTAAAGATTTTAATTTGCGTTTAGTTTCTCCCCTTTCTCCTGGTTCATCTGGTTCATTATCTTTAGTCACATACCAAGAAAAATACTCTAAATCTTGTTCTATTTGAGATAATTTAGTCGTTAGTTTCCTGCCATACACCCGAAAATCTGCTAAGGTACCAAAATAATCTAAAGTAAACTCATTAACTTGAGGTGTAGAAACTGGAATCACACCTAAAGTTGACCTTAAATATGGATTTGTTTGATGAATTTTCTTTATTAATTGAGCCAGAGGATATCTTTTACCTTCATCATTTGGTAAATGTCTCCCTCCCCATCCTTGAATTAGGGGTAAGGGAAATAAATTATTGAGTAATATTATGCCGCTTAAGCTAATAGCTATGAATCTAATTTTATCAAAATTTTGATTTTCAATTAAATTAAAGCAGTAAGACAAAATTAAACTAATTATGGGAAATAAAGGTAAAATAAATCTCACATCTTTATTTGTACCTAGGGAACAAATAATATAGCTACTTACCAAGAAAATTATTAACCAATTTATGCCTGATGTATTCCACTTGGCTATTAGTACATCTCTAGAAAATTTATGTTTAACCAAATAAACTAATAAAATCCCTAGACTCACAAATAATATCGGCAAACCAATAGTTTCTGGTATCATTTGCGGATAAACTAACCATCCAGCAATAGTAGTAGGTGGTGGATCTCCCTCAGCTTTACCGACATTGTTAGCATTGATTGCAGAGGTAATAATCGTTAACCAATTTAAACTGTACCAAGAACCACAAATTAACCAAGCTAAAATTAAAGATAAACCTGTTTGCAGTAGCTTAGTATATTTACGTTGTCTGATAAAGCTGATTAATGCCAAAACTGAAGGAATTAAAATAAAAATAAACCCTGTAGGTTTAGCAAGCATGATTAACCCTATACCTAAACCAAAAACTAGGGTTAATATCCATGATATAAAACCACGATAACAATCTTTCCAAATTGTTAATATGGTGAAAGTGAATGTAACAATTGCCGTTAAACCATAATCTAATAAATAATCTGTTCGCATAATTCCCAGTATGGGAAATAACAGGCAAAATAAGCTGGCAGTGATACCTATTTTTCGGTTATTAAATAAATAATTACCTAAATGATATACGCAGATAATAATGATCGCACTATATATTAAATTAACTAAACTCGCTTGATCGTATCCCCTGCCAAACAAAAACAAAAACGGGACTGTACAAATATATATAAAAGGAGAGCGATAACTAGGTGTTAGTTGCCACAAAGATAACCACCAGTCACCTGAGAAAATATGGAAATTTTGAAAAATTCGATAATGATGGAATGCTGTTGTTAAATGTGCGCTTTGATCGTAGGATGGAATCGATTCATCTAAGAAAAACCACAATCTATCTATAACTAATCCTACGAACCAAATTATTAATAGTATTATATAATCCTTCGGAAGTTTATTATTTGAATAAGTCATATTTATTTTATAGCCAATCAAAATTTAATTAGATTTTATCTATTATTTGTCTCATAAAGTATATAGGTTTAGATAAAAACTTGGGTGAGTAATTTCCTGTTTAGGGCTTTAGGGCATCAAAATTTATGCTTAGCCTCGAAGGTTATCCTGGATACTAACGTACTGTCTGCCCAATGTGAGGTAATTTTAGCTATGGGGTATAGAAGATTTTGTGCTGTCAAAGTATAATATATAACTGGTACTTAAATAAATTTACGACCATAACCTTGGCGACAGTTAACAGAAGAAATATAATTGATTTTTTTCGCTACATATGATATGATCACTTCCAAATAAAATAAATATCATCTATGTAAATATGCGGTAAATCGGGTATTTTTAATATCGATGAATTTGCGAAATCATTCACTTTGATTAAGGTAATAAATTGTACAGTTATGTAATTAGCCAAGATAATTGTTTGCTATTGCAACCAACTATCAATTGGTTAACAATTAAAGTATTATGAAGTACTATTACTAATTCATCTCACTCAGATGCCACAAAATTTTTGTTGGTAAATGAGTAAAGAGTATCTAGGTTAACTACTAAATTGGTTTGAGAAATGGGAAACTATATTCTAGTGAATGTAGTCTATATACTTAATGGAAGGTAAGGTTAATAGTCCAAAAGTTGAAAATTTAACTTTTTCTTAAAAAAGAAAAATTCACTGTCAACAGTACAATATACCTTGTTACCTACAAAACTGAATAATTCGTTAGATGCTTTTTGGTTCGATGTTACCCAATAGGCTAATTAATTAGCTTAATTCTTCAAGAAAACTAAGATATTGACAAGCCTAATTCAGTAAGGGTAGATACTTTGCTAAGTTATCAACTAATAAGCAACAGGTCTGAGCAAATTTAGTACTCATGCAAGCACAATTTTTCTCAGGTGCAGTAAATCACTTGATCTTGCTGTTTCCTAGTTTTAGCTATTAACTAAGCACAAATGCAATCCATCATAATTTGGGATTGCTGAGTTGACATTAGTACCAAGTATCGTGTAAGTATCAATTTTCACGAAATCAGAGAAATTTGATTTCATCGGAATTTTTTACATCTATATGACTAATTGCAAAATTTCTGTTAATCTTGATTCAATTTTTGAAGAATAACAGTAATTCTCACTGTATCTAATTGTGTAAAAAAAGTGTTATAACGTACCGTCATGTACGTAATTGATGGTTCGACCCTTGAAGGAGCTATTACGTGGAAAATCATAAGTCGTTTTTTTGGTCACAAGGACTATTAATTGCACTAGTTGGCTTAGTGGGTAGTTTTAGTCTTGGCTTGATGATGCTTGTCAAACCAAATACCTCGGAAGCCCAGAGTCAGCAAAGTATAAATGAAATTACTACATCTGCTAAAGCCGGAACTCAGGCGCGGATTGAAAGCTTAAAGGCGATGATGCTCACAAGTTGGCAACAACAAGCGCAAGCAAAAGGTTTTGCTTATGCTTTACCAGCAAGCTTTCTGGGAGCTACCATTGATGCAGCAAAACTCAGTCCAGAAAAGAAAGTCATTGCGCTGACTTTTGATGACGGCCCTTGGCCTGAAAGCACTGCACAGGTGCTAAATATACTGAAAAAAAATGATATTAAAGCTACATTTTTTGTTGTTGGGCAGAACGTCAAAAATTATCCAGATTTGACGAAGCAAGTTGTGGCTGAAGGTCATACTATTGCCAACCATACTTGGCATCACTGGTATCATCACATGAATCCACAAGTAGCGGCTTATGAAATTGAGAATACAACAGACATAATTTTTAAAACTACAGGTGTAAAAACAAACCTGTTTCGCCCACCTGGAGGCAACATGCATAATGGTGTAGCGGCTTACGCGAGAAATAGCAAGTACGCTATTATCATGTGGTCTTCTGACTCTATTGATTACTCCCGCCCCGGTGTGCAACGGTTAGTCAAGAATGTATTTAGACAGGCACAACCAGGTGGTATTGTGCTGATGCATGATGGCGGCGGTAATCGGTCCCAAACGGTAGAAGCTTTACCCACTATTATTGAAAATTTTCGGAAGGAAGGCTACAGCTTTGTGACTGTTCCAGAACTTTTAGAAATGCAAGATAAAGAACAAAAGGTACTTGCAAATAAAAAATAATTCTCTAACAATCATTCATCATTGTTGTACAAAAAGATCCCCGACTTCTTATAGAAGTCGGGGATTTACAAATCAAATGGGACTGCTAGAAACTAAATGACTAAACTGTACTCAACTGTTTAGTTTGGGGATTGGCTTCTGGACTGTCAGCCTCAGAAGGAGGTACTAATTGCCAGAATTTAGGTAAATATTCTTGCCAGTTTTGCAGAATTAACTTAGCTTTTGCTGAGCCAGTGCGATCGCAATGTGTTTGAATTAATTCTTGCAGTTGTTTCTCACCGGCTTCGGAACTCACCCGTTGAATTTTGACAATGTCCTTGTTAACCAATTCCGGGAATAAACCATCTTCATCCAAGAAGTAAGCTAGTCCCCCAGTCATCCCAGCGGCGACGTTGCGTCCAACTTTTCCGAGGACGACAATCACACCGCCAGTCATATATTCACAGCAGTGATCTCCAGCGCCTTCAATGACTGCTATTCCTTTGGAGTTACGCACAGCAAACCTTTCTCCGGCTAAACCGTTGGCGAATAACACCCCACCGGTAGCACCGTAGAGGCAGGTATTGCCAACGATGACATTTTGTGCAGGGTCATAGGTGGCACTCGCTGGGGGTTTGATGATAATTTCACCACCGTGCATTCCTTTACCTACATAGTCGTTGGCTTCTCCTTCCAACCGGAGAATCATTCCCGGAAGGTTGAATGCGCCAAAACTTTGCCCGACACTACCGAGTAAGTTGAGATGAATTTGTCCGGCGAAGCCACTATCACCATATTGAGAAGCGATCGCCCCGGCTAATCTTGCACCTACTGTTCTATCGGTGTTGACGATTTTTACAGTTTTCGCAATGGTAGATTGGTGACGGATCGCCGCTTGGATATCTGGATCGGCTAGTAATTGATCATCTATAACCGCACCGTTGCTGTGAACGTCTTCATGCACCAACCAGCTACGATTTTCTTTGGTATCTGGTAGCTGAAGCAAGCAGTTAAGGTTGAGTGATTGAGTTTTGGTGATGTTGACATCCTCACGCAGTTTCAACAAATCTGCACGTCCAACGACTTCCGATAGAGAACGGTAACCTAGTTTCGCCAACAGACTACGCACTTCTTCGGCTATAAAGTAGAAGAAGTTAACTACGTGTTCTGGCATACCTGTAAACCGCTTCCGCAGTTCTTCTTTTTGGGAAGCGACACCGACAGGACAGTTATTTGTATGGCAGATCCGCGCCATAATACAGCCTTCGGCAATCATGGCGATGGAACCAAAACCAAATTCTTCGCCACCCATCAATGCACCAATTAGCACATCCCAGCCACTTTTCAGTCCGCCATCTACACGCAGAATGACGCGATCGCGCAGGCTGTTTTGCATGAGGACACGATGCACTTCACTTAATCCGAGTTCCCACGGTGAACCAGCGTGTTTAATTGAACTCAGTGGTGACGCACCTGTACCGCCGTCATGTCCAGAAATCTGGATGATATCGGCGTTAGCTTTGGCTACCCCGGCGGCGATTGTCCCAATGCCAATTTCTGCCACTAGCTTCACAGATACCTGGGCTTTAGGGTTAATTTGATGCAGGTCAAAAATTAGCTGGGCGAGGTCTTCAATCGAGTAAATGTCATGGTGCGGAGGCGGGGAAATTAAAGTCACACCGGGCTTAGAACGCCGCAACATGGCAATGTACGGACTAACCTTGGGTCCTGGTAGTTGTCCACCTTCCCCTGGTTTAGCACCTTGAGCAATTTTGATTTCAATTTGTTTGGCGCTGGCTAAGTAACCAGGTGTTACACCAAATCTTCCCGATGCAACTTGCTTAATCGCACTTGAAGCGGTGTCACCATTCCGCAATCCTTTGAGGTGGGGGAGGGTGGGTGAGTGACCAGATTCATCGACATCATTTAACACTTTATAACGGACTGGATCTTCACCACCTTCGCCGGAGTTAGATTTACCGCCAATCCGATTCATGGCGATCGCTAAAGTTTCGTGTGCTTCTCTTGACAAAGCACCCAAAGACATTCCCCCAGTACAGAAACGCTGGACAATATCGCTGATTGATTCTACTTCTTCTAATGGGATGGGAGTGCGATCGCTTTGGAAGTCTAACAAGTCACGCAAGGCGCTGACTGGGCGATTTTGCAGGTGTTGTTTGTAAACTTCGTAGTGGTCGTATTGCTTCCCATCTACAGCTTTATGCAGCGCTTTTGCCAGTTCGGGGCTATTCATGTGGTATTCGCCGCCGCGACGGTACTGGACAAAACCTAAGTTTTCTAATTTCTTGCTGGTTAGTTCTGGGAAAGCTTTGTGATGGAAGGAAAGTATCTCGGTTGCTAACTCACTGATACTCAAGCCACCGATGCGGGAGGCTGTACCTTTGAATCCGAGTGCTAACAAATCGCCACCAATCCCGATGGCTTCAAAAATTTGTGCTGCTTGATAGCTGGAAAGCAGAGAAATTCCCATTTTTGAGAGAATTTTTAGCAAACCAGATTCTACAGCTTTGCGATAGTTGGCTATAGCTTGTTCTTGGGTGATACTAGCAATTTGACCCCTGGTCATAAACTGCTGAGTCCTGGGATCTGACCACCAATCGCGCACAGTGTCTAAAGCCATATAGGGGCAAACTGCACCTGCACCATAGCCAATCAGACAGCCAAAGTGATGGGTACTCCAACATTGGGCTGTATCGACAATCAGGGAGGCTTTCATCCGCAACCCTTCACTAATTAGGTGATGGTGGACTGCACCAACTGCCAACAATGGGGGAATATAGCTGTATTCTGTGCCTAAAGGTGAGCGATCGCTTAATATCAAAATCTTCGCACCCGCCCGCACTGATTCAGCGGCTTTGGCTTGTAAAGATTCCACTGCTGCTTTCAAACCTTCTGGGCCTGTAGCAATTTCAAATAAAGTTGATAATTGGGCGGTAGCGAATCCTGAAAGTTTGATTGCTTCTAATTCTGTCTCGGTCAGTACTGGCGAATCGAGTTTGATTCTCTTGGCATATTCGGGCTTCACTTCTAATAAGTTACCGCGTTCGCCTAGTTCGACCTTCAGAGACATAACTAACTTTTCTCTTAAGGGGTCGATGGCTGGGTTTGTTACTTGAGCAAAGCGCTGTTTGAAATAGTCATACAGCAAGTGGGGTTTTTCTGACAACACCGCTAGGGGAATATCATCGCCCATACAGAAGGTTGGTTCAGTTCCTTGCATCGCCATTGGCTGAATTACCATGTCCACATCTTCTGTGGTGTAGCCAAAAGCCACTTGATGTTGCAGCAAGGTTTGTCTGTCAATTTTCTCTGTAGTTAGGTGTCCGTTGTTAGTTGCCGAATACCCATTACCGTTGGTGTTGCTTGCCCCATTTCCATTCCCGTTACTGGTGGCAGAATGACCATTTACCAAGTCTTTCAATTCTTGGCGATGCTTTTGCAACCATTCCCCATAGGGGTACTGCTTGGCAATGCGCTGTTTAATTTCCCAATTTTTTAGTACTTCGTTGGTAGTTAAATCTACGGCGATCATTTGCCCAGGGCCAAGTCTACCTTTTTCCACGATGTTAGCTTCTGGGATGTCTACTACACCTGCTTCGGAAGCAACGACGATGTAGTCGTCTTTGGTGATGGCGTAACGAGCTGGTCTTAAGCCATTACGATCTAATGTTGCACCAACTCTTAGCCCATCACTAAATACCAACAGTGCTGGGCCGTCCCACGCTTCTTGCAAACCGCTGTAATATTCGTAAAAATCGGTAATTTCCGGATAGTTCTTTAAGGAAGGCTGATTTTGATAAGCTTCGGGAACCAGCATCATCAAGCCTTCTAAAGGACTGCGTCCAGAACGCACCAATAGTTCGAGAACGTTATCTAGGGTAGCTGAGTCGCTATTGTCAATGTGGACTAATGGCTTGAGTTCGTCAATGCGATCGCCCCATACTGGATTAGCTAGGCTAGCTTCCCGTGCCATCATCCAGTTAATATTTCCTAACAAAGTGTTGATTTCGCCGTTATGTCCCAACAACCGCATCGGTTGGGCTAAAGGCCACTTGGGCATAGTGTTAGTACTAAACCGGCGATGATAAACAGCAAAGGCACTTTTGTAAGCAGGATTTTTTAAATCTTGATAAAACTCTCCCAACACCGCAGAACGCACCATGCCTTTATAGACAATTGTCCGGCTCGACAAGGAGCAAGTGTAAAAGTCCTCGGAGATATTTTTTGCAGCTTTAAAAATCCGACGGCGGGTAATATACAGTTCCCGTTCTAGTTCTTCACCGCTTTTGGCAGAAGATAAAAAGACTTGTTCGATTTGGGGTTGATTATATGCAGCTTGTATCCCTAATGAATCGGGCTTTACGGGGACTACTCGCCAACCCAGTACAGTGAATTTTTCCTCAGCCGCTATTTGCTCAACCATTTCCCGCGATTTTTGCGCTGCTTGGGTATCTTGCGGTAAGAAAATCATGCCTACAGCCAAATTTTTCGGGGATGACGATTCTCTAGCCCTTTGGATATAGTCTTCTTGGAACAACTCCCAAGGTATAGCTGTCAATATCCCTGCACCATCACCCGAATCTTGGTCAGCACTACAACCACCCCGGTGTTCTAAGCAAGTCAAAGCCGCTAAAGCT
This sequence comes from Calothrix sp. NIES-2100, assembly GCF_002368195.1. Classification (GTDB taxonomy): domain Bacteria; phylum Cyanobacteriota; class Cyanobacteriia; order Cyanobacteriales; family Nostocaceae; genus Aulosira. Next base: position 7,513,037 of record NZ_AP018178.1, read on the forward strand.
TTGTCTACAATTTCATGGCTGGCAGAATTCTGGCGATGGGCAATAAACCCTACACCACAAGCATCTCGTTCTTCAACTAACCATCTTTGCCCCTCGTAGCTATCCCTTGAGTCAGTATCTGAAAATGACATTTTCTGCACTTGGTTCCTTGGTTTATTATTCATAGCCTGTTCCTGAAATGCTGAGTTACGAATTTTGCCGCTTGCTTGTGAAAAAATTTCTCAGATTGAGTTATGGAGAAAACTAGAATCACCGAAATTTAGGGAAAAAAAATTTTAACTTCGGTTTTACGTTTTCATTCCCCGTGTTAAAATAATGACGATATTTTCTTATGTGTTTATGCTGAGTTAGACAAATTACTTTTGCCCTTGTAACTTTTTATTTATTTCTTGTAGCTAAGTATTTTCTCAATTTTCCCCGGTGAGAGCTATTTTTCCAGGTAAAGCTAATTATAAGCAACCTGAAACAAAAGTTGCCGAAGTTACCTGAATGAGGTAATAAAATTCAGCCTATTACACTATATGCCCATTTGACAATTCCTAAATATTGCTCTTGTTATCTAGATTTTGTTGATTTTATTGATTGCCACTGGCGTTACTACTAGCTATACCTCACTTAAGCAGCGACGGTAGCAAACATCGGTGAGGAGGGAATATTTTATTCCAGCATTAATTACCAAGACTACCATCTTGGGGTACTGGAAGTGCCAGTTAAAACACTGGTTGCAGTAGTTTTATAAAGAAATGCTTGTTTGTTTCTACAAGAGATAGCAAGCCATTTTATATATTATCACATGCCCTCAAGGCTAAGATAGTTATTTTTTAAGAATTTTGCATCATCAGCAAACCTAGATCTTGGGTTACAGCTTTCCAAAGTACCTCGTCTCATGATGAAAATGCCGAATTGCGATCGCCAAAAATACCGCACTGCTCTTATCAATCAGGGTTATAGCCGACTGTTTTGGCTGAATATTTCGCCAATTATGGCTACAGTGCTGTGTTTATATACTACCAGTACTACTAACGCCCAGCAGTTACCCACACCATTACCCACACCAACCTTAGAGCCAGAACAGTCTACAGTTCCCGCATTTAGGGGAATAACCTCTGGTAATCAAATTTTGCTCAATGGTCGTACTCTATCAGGAGCTTGGTTGCAGCGACCCTTAAGTGCGGATCAACCAACAATTCATCTGAGTGACGGCGCACTCAGGCAATTAATCGGAGTAGATTTATTAAACACCAACAATCCTGCCCAACAACCAATTGAGTGGTTTTCGCCAAGTACAACAGCAATGTTTTTAGGCGCTTGGCTGCAAAGAGGATACCGCTATTTAGATATTACAAATTTTGCCCAATCAGCAGGATGGCAGATCAAAGCCAATGGCAACATTTTAGAGATTTCCACCCCAGTTACAAAAGTTACAGAGATTACTCAGAATCAAGAAAGTTTTGGCGATCGCATATTACTAGATTTAGACCGCCCAACACCTTGGCAAGTGTCACAAGAATTACCCGTCAAAAGTCCCCAAGACCCTGACACCCCAACTCTTAAACCTGCGAAAATACCCAATAGAATCTGGAAAATTAGCATAGATGGCATAGCTGACCCAGCTTTAATCCAACGGTATACTCCGCTACCACCAGCACCTTTACCAGTGCCAATACCAAATTTGCTCAAACAGTTATTACCTGCACCAGAACCATTAATTAAGCAAGTCGAGGTAGTCAACAACCAAACAGTGATGAGTTTGAGCATTCCTTTTGGGATGTCTCCGCGAATTAGTACTCTAGCTAACCCCAATCGCCTCATCATCGATGTTAGACCTGATGCGTTGGTAGCAAAAGATATTACCTGGGCTAGAGGATTGCGCTGGCGGCAGCAGTTGGTAAATTTAGGCACAGAAAACTTTCCGATTGTCTGGCTAGAAATTAATCCCCGTGCCTTTGGGTTAAAGCTGAAACCGATGCGGAGTAATCCTAATGCTGTAGGAGGGACTGCTCCATTAATGCAACTAGCACCTAAGTACTCAGCAGCAGCAGCAATTAATGGTGGTTATTTTAACCGCAATAATCGCTTGCCTTTAGGTGCAATTCGTCAGGATGGTCAATGGGTATCAGGGCCGATATTAAACCGAGGAGCGATCGCTTGGAACGATTCAGGACAATTTTACTTTGATCGTTTGAGCTTACAAGAAACTTTAGTTGCTGCCAATAATGTGCGTTCGCCAATTCTCTTTCTTAACAGTGCCTATGTCCAGAGTGGTATTGCCCGTTACACCGCCCTTTGGGGGATCTCTTACACCCCCCTCTCAGATAACGAAATCATCTTGACAGTCCAGAAAGAGCAAGTTATCAATCAACTACCTGGTGGTAAAGCTGGGCAAACCAACTTTCCTATTCCTCCTGATGGCTACCTTCTAATTTTCCGAGGTAACGCTGTCAATACTGCTGCCCAATTACCTATAGGTACAACACTGAGTATTACCAGCACCACCACTTCTAATGACTTTAGTCGTTATCCCAACATCATTGGTGCAGGGCCACTATTGATCAAAAATCGTCAAATTGTCCTCGATGCTAAAGGCGAAAAATTCAGTGATGCCTTTATTGCCGAAAAAGCCATTCGCAGTGGCATTTGCACAAATACTACAGGTCATTTGATGATTGCCGCTGTACATAATCGTGCCGGCGGCCCCGGCCCCACCTTAGCGGAACATGCCCAGCTAATGCAACTTCTAGGATGTGTAGATGCTCTCAATTTAGACGGTGGCAGTTCCACCAGTCTTTACCTAGGAGGGCAATTGCTTGATCGTTCCCCTAGTACTGCTGCCCGTGTCCATAATGGCATTGGTATTTTCTTGGAACAAAAGTAATAAATTTGTCATTTGTCATTTGTCAATGGTCATTTGTCTCCTTTGTCTCCCTTATCCCCAGCCCCTTTTTAAAGTTAAGAATAAGCTGGGATTTTGATTGATGAAGAATTGGTATAGAAGCAGTAGTTTAACTAGAGGTCTTTTACACCAATAGAAGTTTGTTTTGCTATTGTGGGCAAGGTGCGATTCAATTCTTGATTTTCGCTACTGCACGCTAACGCCAGAATTCTCATCAATGGTTCTTAGAGTACAGACTGTTTGTAATGTCTTTCAATGAGGTTACTATGGTTCAAATTTCCGAAACAACACAGACTAACACTCTGCCCTTACCTTCATCTGTGACTTCCAGAGGCGTTGCAGCCACAGAATTGCGCCCTTGGGGTTCTTTTACAGTTTTGGAAGAAGGACGCGGATACAAAATTAAACGCATCGAAGTTAAGCCTGGACACCGCCTCAGCCTGCAAATGCACCATCACCGCAGCGAACACTGGATTGTTGTTTCTGGCACAGCTCGGGTAGTTTGCGGCGATCGCGAAGTTTTGTTAACCAATAATCAGTCTACCTATGTACCTCAGTGTACAGCCCACCGCCTAGAGAATCCTGGTGTCATTCCCTTGGTTTTGATTGAAGTACAAAATGGTGAGTACTTGGGTGAAGATGACATCATTCGTTATCAAGATGATTATGCCCGTACTGGCGAGCAAAGCCGTTAAATGGTCTTGATTTAGCAGTATTGTCACTCCTCCCACCTGCTTGTCGGGTGGGATTTTCCATTAAGAGTCAATAGTCAGTTGTCAGCCCTTCGGCTGCGCTCAGGGCAAGTTGTCAGTTGTTAAGAAGGCAATAGGCAGTAGTGATTTGTCCCGCCAATGCCCAATGCCCCATGCCCAATGCCCCATGCCCAATGCCCCATGCCCCATGCCCCATTCTGTAATACTCTAAAATATGAGGTTTGAAAAGTCTAAAATAAATTCTATGATTCAATTGAGTCCGGCTGCTGCAAATGAAATCTTGCGGTTAAAATTAAAGCAGCCGCAAAATGTTTTATTCCGATTAGCAATTAAACCTGGTGGCTGTTCTGGGTGGTTTTATGACCTGTCTTTTGATGAAACCGTAAAAGTTGGCGATCGCACTTTTGACCTGAATGGCATTCCCTTGGTGATCGATACAGAAAGTTTAAAATATATTAATGGTTTAACGGTGGATTATTCAGAAGATCTGATGGGTGGTGGCTTTCGCTTCCAAAATCCCCAGGCGAGCGCAACTTGTGGCTGTGGTAATTCTTTCAACCTGACATCAGAGGGATGAGGGAGACAAGGAAAGGGGGACAAGGGTAAGCACAGAAATAATCAATGCCCAACGCCCACTTGCCCTGAGCGGAGCCGAAGGGATGCCCAACGCCCATTGACAAATTTAATTGACATAGAATACCGAAAAAAGATATAATTAGGATTTGTTAAAACTTAGACCCTAAGCAGCTTCACGCGCTGTAACTCATGCCAACTATACAGCAGCTCATACGTAATGAACGCGAAAAAGCGCGTCAGAAAACCAAGTCTCCTGCTCTGAAGCAATGCCCCCAACGGCGGGGTGTTTGTACCAGAGTATACACGACTACACCTAAAAAGCCTAACTCAGCACTCCGGAAAGTGGCAAGAGTCAGGCTGACATCTGGATTTGAAGTCACAGCTTACATTCCAGGTATAGGTCACAACCTCCAAGAACACTCAGTTGTGATGATTCGTGGTGGTCGGGTTAAGGATCTCCCTGGCGTGAGATACCACATTATCCGTGGCACCTTAGATACAGCCGGGGTCAAAGATCGCAAGCAAGGACGTTCCAAATATGGAACCAAGCGTCCCAAAGAAGCGAAAAAATAGGAACTAGGCGGTTAATCGCATGAAAGTACGATTAATCGTCTCACCTAGAAACGCCCACCGAACAAAAAAAGGGCATTCGCCGCAGCATTAGTTATACTTCTTTTGTCTGTGTCAACAAATCAAGTTCTGCACTAAGCGAGCAAGTGTACGAACTTTTGACCCAAATTGTAGAAAGTGACAGCAACGCTTTAATCTAGATATTAAGGTTTATTAATGTTGTCGCCTTGTTTATCTGATGTCAGGTAACAAGTGAATTAGGTTTACCTGGCTGCATCTGTGAAAAGAAAAATTGTGGAAGTTTGAGCGGCGGTTCGTACCGCTTTTAGTTTCCGGTGTCTGATAGCATATAATTTCGTTGCCAAAACCGAATTAAGGGTGAAGTATGTCTCGTCGTGGTGTTAGTCAAAGGCGCCCAGTTCCGCCTGACTCAGTTTATAATAGCCGCCTAGTTAGCATGATGATGCGGCGGATAATGCGTCATGGGAAAAAATCACTGGCAGGACGCATAGTTTATGATGCCCTAAAAACCATTGAAGAACGCACTGGGAATCCGGCGTTAGAAACCTTTGAAAGAGCAGTGCGAAATGCAACGCCTTTAGTGGAGGTAAAAGCTCGCCGAGTTGGTGGAGCCACTTATCAAGTACCGATGGAAGTGCGTTCAGAAAGGGGTACTACCCTAGCACTACGTTGGCTGGTACAATTTTCTCGTTCTCGACCCGGACGCACAATGGCTGGCAAATTAGCCAATGAGTTAATGGACGCAGCCAACGAAACCGGAAATGCCATTCGCAAGCGGGAAGAAACACACCGCATGGCAGAAGCAAACAAAGCCTTTGCTCACTATCGTTACTAAGTCTAGAAGCGGTATATCGTCTACATGACAGCGATATATCGCAACTTTTCAAAAAAAAAGTCGGTTTTCCCTAAAAGTATAGAATCTTAACAAAGAGTAATATACAAGATATCATGAGGCAAAAACTATAGGAGGTTATTGTGGCACGTACAAACCCGCTAGAGAAAGTACGCAATATCGGTATTGCGGCGCATATAGATGCGGGCAAAACCACGACAACAGAGAGAATATTATTTTACTCTGGAATAATTCATAAAATTGGTGAGGTTCACGAAGGAACTGCTGTAACCGACTGGATGGAACAAGAGCGGGAGCGGGGAATCACCATCACTGCTGCGGCGATTAGTACCAGTTGGAAAGATTATCAAATTAACATTATCGATACTCCTGGTCACGTAGACTTCACAATTGAAGTTGAACGTTCCATGCGGGTATTGGATGGTGTAATTGCGGTATTTTGTTCCGTGGGTGGTGTACAACCCCAATCGGAGACAGTTTGGCGGCAAGCAGACCGTTACAAAGTGCCTCGGGTTGCCTTCATCAACAAGATGGATCGTACAGGAGCGAACTTCTACAGAGTTCATGAGCAAATGCGCGATCGCTTGCGGGCAAATGCCATTGCCATCCAATTGCCCATTGGTAGCGAAAACGACTTCAAAGGCATTGTAGACTTGGTGCGGAAGCGTGCATATATGTACAACAACGACCAAGGTACAGATATCGAAGAAACAGATATCCCGGCAGACTTACAAGATCAAGTCGAAGAGTACTACACCAAGCTGGTGGAAGCAGTTGCAGAAACCGATGACGCTCTGATGACTAAGTACTTCGATGGCGAACCACTTACAGAAGAGGAAATTCGGGCTGCCCTGCGGAAAGGTACAATAGCCGGTACAATCGTACCTGTGCTTTGTGGTTCTGCCTTTAAAAATAAAGGCGTACAGCTAATGCTGGATGCAGTGGTAGATTACTTACCCGCACCTACAGAAGTACCGCCGATTCAAGGTACACTCCTCAATGGCGATACAGTAGAGCGTCGGGCTGATGATAACGAACCCTTAGCCGCTCTGGCATTCAAGATTATGGCTGACCCTTACGGTCGCCTCACCTTTGTTCGTGTTTATTCGGGCGTTCTAAAAAAAGGTAGTTACGTCTTAAATGCTACCAAGAATAAAAAAGAACGGATTTCCCGTTTAGTTCTAATGAAGGCAGATGATCGCCAAGACGTGGAAGAACTAAGAGCAGGTGATCTGGGAGCTGCGCTGGGTTTAAAAGATACTTTAACAGGCGATACTATCACTGATGAAGGATCACCAGTAATTCTGGAATCCCTATTTATTCCAGAGCCAGTGATCTCGGTAGCGGTTGAACCCAAAACCAAGAACGACATGGATAAGCTATCCAAGGCTCTGCAATCTCTCTCAGAAGAAGACCCAACCTTCCGCGTCAACGTTGACCCAGAAACCAACCAAACTGTAATTGCAGGGATGGGGGAACTCCACCTAGAAATTCTCGTAGACCGGATGTTGCGCGAATTCAAAGTGGAAGCGAACGTTGGTGCGCCACAAGTAGCTTATCGCGAAACGATTCGCAAAACAGTTACCAACGTAGAAGGCAAGTTCATCCGTCAAAGTGGTGGTAAAGGTCAATACGGTCACGTTGTGATCAATTTGGAACCAGGAGAACCAGGTAGTGGCTTTGAATTCGTTTCTAAAATTGTCGGTGGCGTAGTACCGAAAGAGTACATAGGCCCCGCCGAGCAAGGTATGAAAGAAAGCTGTGAATCTGGTATTTTAGCTGGATATCCACTAATTGACGTGAAAGCAACGTTAGTTCATGGCTCTTACCATGATGTAGACTCTTCGGAAATGGCTTTCAAAATTGCTGGGTCAATGGCACTGAAAGAAGCTGTGCTTAAAGCTTCACCAGTACTATTAGAGCCGATGATGAAAGTCGAGGTGGAAGTTCCTGAAGACTATATTGGGAACGTCATTGGCGACCTCATCTCCCGTCGGGGGCAGATTGAAAGCCAAAGCACTGAACAGGGACTCGCGAAAGTGGCATCCAAAGTTCCACTGGCGACCATGTTCGGCTACGCTACTGATATCCGCTCGAAGACCCAAGGTCGGGGTATCTTCACGATGGAGTTCAGCCACTACGAAGAGGTGCCTCGCAGCGTGGCTGAAACTATCATTGCAAAAAGTAAAGGGAACGCTTAATTAAAAAAGGAAACAAGCATTCATGGCACGCGCAAAGTTTGAAAGGAATAAACCCCACGTTAACATCGGAACTGTTGGCCACGTTGACCACGGTAAAACAACATTAACAGCAGCCATTACCCTGACCTTGGCGGCTCTGGGCCAAGCTATAGCTAAAGGCTACGACCAAATCGACAACGCACCAGAAGAAAAGGCGCGGGGTATCACCATCAATACCGCTCACGTTGAGTATGAAACCGAAAAGCGGCACTATGCTCACGTAGACTGTCCAGGACACGCTGACTATGTGAAAAACATGATCACTGGTGCGGCGCAAATGGATGGAGGTATCCTCGTAGTTGCGGCAACCGATGGTCCTATGCCCCAAACCCGCGAACACATCCTGCTGGCAAAACAGGTAGGCGTTCCCAGTTTGGTTGTCTTCTTGAACAAAGAAGACTTGATGGATGACCCAGAACTGTTGGAACTAGTAGAATTAGAACTGCGAGAATTGCTTTCTAGCTACGATTTCCCAGGTGATGATATCCCCATTATCAAAGGATCAGGTCTACAAGCCCTCGAAGCAATGACCGCCAATCCCAAGACAAAACGGGGTGAAAATGAGTGGGTAGATAAAATCTACGAACTAATGGATGCTGTAGATGCCTACATCCCCACCCCAGAGCGGGATATAGATAAGCCCTTCTTGATGGCGGTAGAAGACGTGTTCTCCATCACAGGTCGTGGTACAGTCGCCACAGGTCGGATTGAGCGGGGTAAAGTCAAAGTTGGTGATAACGTTGAATTAGTAGGCATTAGAGACACTCGTAACACCACCGTAACTGGTATCGAGATGTTCAAGAAGAGTCTCGATGAAGGTATGGCTGGGGATAACGCAGGTGTACTACTACGGGGTATTCAGAAAGCTGATATTGAACGGGGAATGGTAATTGCCAAACCAGGTTCAATTACCCCTCACACTCAATTTGAAGGTGAAGTGTACGTTCTGACAGAAAAAGAAGGTGGTCGGAAAACACCATTTTTCGCTGGCTATCGTCCTCAGTTCTACGTACGGACAACTGATGTTACAGGCACCATCAAAGCTTTCACCTCCGATGAAGGTGCTGCTGTAGAAATGGTCATGCCAGGCGATCGCATCAAAGTGACTGTAGAATTGATCAACCCGATCGCAATTGAGCAAGGTATGCGCTTTGCGATTCGTGAAGGTGGTCGCACCATCGGTGCTGGTGTTGTTTCCAAGATTATCAAATAGCACCTTTGTAGCTCTCATTAAAAAGGAGCAGAGATGGCACAATCAGTCTCTGCTCCTTTCTCTTCCCTATTTTGAAAGGATTGGCAATTGGGAATGGAAATTTCATCTTCCAGTCCCCAGCCACCAGTTCTTTCCAGTCCCTTAACTAACCAGAACCTAGAAAACTAAAGATGGCAACTCTACAGCAGCAGAAAATTAGAATCCGCTTACAAGCTTTTGATCGTCGCTTATTAGATACATCTTGCGAGAAGATTGTAGACACCGCTAACCGCACTAACGCCACAGCTATTGGACCGATTCCTTTACCAACAAAACGTAAGATCTATTGTGTGCTGCGATCGCCTCACGTAGATAAAGATTCCCGAGAACATTTTGAAACTCGCACCCATCGCCGGATTATTGATATCTATCAACCTTCTTCTAAAACTATTGATGCGCTGATGAAGTTGGATCTACCATCAGGTGTGGATATCGAAGTTAAACTTTAATTAGTTATTAGTCCATAGTCAAAAGTCAGTAGGAAAGGGTTTGGCGAAATATTAACCGAGAAAACAGATATTTTGGTTAAACCCGCCCGGACAAAAGTCCACAGTTGAGAATTTCTTGACTATTGACAACTGACAACTAACAACTGACTCTTGTATTAAGATTGACATGGCCCTGAAGTAATCTATCTCAGGGCTTTTTATTTAGCAATCAAACAAATGATAGAATATAGACAAATTACGGGAGAAGCAGAGAAATTTAAATCTTAAAGATTAACTTTATACCAAAGTAACTATGACATCCTCTTCTAGAATTGCAGTTCGCGAACTACCTCTGTTCCCGTTGCCTGATGTAGTTCTTTTTCCTAGCAGACCATTACCGCTGCATATATTTGAATTTCGCTACCGAATCATGATGAACACGATTCTCGAAAGCGATCGCAGGTTTGGTGTTTTGATGGTCGATCCAGTCAAAGGTACTATTGCTAATGTTGGTTGCTGTGCAGAAATTATTCATTACCAGCGACTGCCAGATGACCGGATGAAGATGTTAACTTTAGGACAGCAAAGATTCCGTGTTTTAGAATATATTCGCGAAAAACCTTATCGAGTAGCCTTAGTTGAGTGGATTGAAGATCAACCACCAACAAAAGATTTGCGGCCTTTAGCCTCTGAGGTAGAACAGCTGCTGCGTGATGTTGTGCGTCTTTCAGCAAAGTTAACAGAACAAAATATAGAACTACCAGAAGATGTACCTGATTTACCCACAGAATTATCCTATTGGGTAGCCAGTAACCTTTATGGTGTAGCCGCAGAGCAGCAGTCATTGTTAGAAATGCGAGATACTGCTGCTCGTCTAGAACGGGAATCAGAAATTCTGACTTCTACCAGGAATCACTTGGCAGCACGTACTGTCCTCAAAGACACATTTAACCAGAAGTTATAGGTTAATAGCAAACAATGGCATTCCTGAATCAGGGTGATGAGAGGGACAAGGAGACTTTCTGGCGCTATGGCGTAGAAAAATAATCAATGCCCAATACTTCTCTGCGAGAGGCTACGCCAACGACTTCGCTCAGTACAAGTGCCCCATGCCCCATGTTAAATTGCGATCGGGAGAATATTATAGCTACCAAAAATTTTTAAGATTTCTGTGTAGGTGCTTAATTCTGCCAAAGCAGATTGCATTTTTGCTGTATCAGCATCTGCTTCTAAATCCATGAAAAATAAATATTCTCCCAAAGAGCGCTTTGTCGGACGAGATTCAATCCGACTCAAGTTGATGTCTAATTGTGCAAATATCTGCAAAGATTTGACAAGTGCGCCTGGTAGATTGGCAGGTAAACTAAAAGCCAGTGAAGTATGAGTACGGCTGGGTGAAGATATGTGGTAAGAATTGTCTGTTTGACCTTGACTGATCACCCAAAAGCGTGTGCAGTTTTCTGGATGATCGTTGATACCTGTAGCTAAAGTAGGTAGATTGTAAAGTTCAGCTGCTCTCATAGATGCGATCGCAGCAGATGTAATATCTTGCTTGAGTAACTGTAATGCTTCGGTTGTGGAATTGCTGGGAATCAGCTGCACAGTCGGGATAAACCGCTCTAACCATGCTTGACATTGTGCCAAAGCTTGTGGATGTGAGTAAACAGTTTGAATGCTATCTAAACTTGTCGCGCAAGAAATTAAAGTATGGGTAATAGGCAAAACCAAAGCTAATTGAATTCGCAAAGTATCCAACACCCACAGTGTATCCATTGTCATGGTAACACTGCCTTCAATAGAATTTTCCACTGGCACTACCGCTAACTGAGTCTGTCCTTGGGCAACAGCTTGCAGTGATTGAGCAATGCTGGGATAAGGGCATAACGTAGCTTCAATTCCTGTTGTCTGCTTCAGCCAGTTAACATAAAAAACCGCTGCTTGCTCTGCGTAAGTACCAGGGGGGCCTAAATGTGCGATCGATAATGTCATGCTTTTAACTTTTAAGTAAGATTTTAAGTGAGAAATAGCGTCGCTTCATGTGCCAGTTGTCAGTTGTCAAAAGGTATTGGGCATAATTGACAAAATTAAGATTCCCGCAAGTAGCGTGGGATTTTTACTATAGGTAAATTAAGCTGACAAAAATTGTTTTCTAGAATATAGATTACTCTTAACCTGTCACTTAATCTTTCACAGGATTGATGAATAATTGTACTATTTGATAGTAATCATCTTGCGCATATTTTTTTTATTTTGTCAATCATTAATTTCGATGATTACTCATATATTCTTCTATCCAAAGATAGTAATGAGATTATCAAGTTTTTACCCATAAGCGATAGTTTATGAGCAACAATTATTTTTATAATTAAATAAGTTTAAACTTTTTACTAGTAATTTTAATATTTAAAAAAATATTAAAATTAAATAACATAATATACGTATCTACTCATGGCTACCCAGTTTACGGCTTCTCAATCGGTTGAAATAGCTGTTCCAAAGCAGCCTATTCCCATTCAGCACTACTTGCGTCAGCCCCAACGTCTAGTTCATGCTTTGGTTGATACCAATCGCATTCAGCAACTTTCTGAGGAAGTATTTCGGTTGAAAATGCGTCCTCTAAGTTTTATGACACTAAGTATTCAACCTACTGTAGATATGAGAGTATGGGCAGAATCTGATGGAAATATTTATTTGCGCTCTGTAGGTTGTGAAATTTTAGGTGTCGAGTATATTAATCAACGCTTTGCTCTAAATTTAAAAGGCTATCTATCACCCTCTCAACGTAGCACCGGAACCTACCTGCAAGGCAAAGCCGATTTAGAAGTCCAGGTGGAACTACCACCACCATTTTGTTTTACTCCTAAACCAATTTTAGAAGCTACTGGTAATGGTTTACTCAAGAGTGTGCTATTAACAGTTAAGCAAAGACTGCTACATCAACTTTTAGCAGATTATAGCCGTTGGGCGATCGTTCAAACAAAAGAACAAGGGCTTGCGGATAACAGTCTAGAATTACCAATTCTGAATATAGAATAAGCCTTGGATTATTTTGTAGAGTTTTTAAACACTCAACAGACCCGGAGTTAGCCTAAAATGAGACAGAATTTTCCCCCGTTTTCCCGAGCAAATTTTATGTGATAAAACACACAAAAAAGTTGGGAAAATATTTGTTTCCTAGCCCCTAGCCCCTATTTTCCAGCGAAGAAAGCCGAAGAACGCAATGGTTCTTCAGCACTAAATTTGGCAAGGACGGAAAGACTTACGGTGCAGGGGTGAGGGTCCGTATTTTTGCAGAGCTAGTAAATGCTTTTGGCTACCATAACCCTTGTTACGTGTTAGGTCGTACATTGGGTACTTTGATGCTAGGCGCAGCACCAGTTCGTCACGCCAAACTTTAGCCACAATACTAGCTGAGGCTATATTAAGCGATCGCTCATCTCCTTTGACTATTGTTTGTTGTGGTAGTAACAAGTCTTTAATTGACTGATTACCATCAATTAAGCAGAGTGCAGGCTGTACCTTCAGTTTTAGCACAGCCCGCTTCATTGCCAACAGTGTTGCTTGCAAAATGTTGAGGCGATCGATTTCCGCAGTGGACGCGAAGCCAATTTTCCAGTCTATTGCTAGCGCACAAATTTGTTGTGCTAGTTGAGTCCTGCGGGAACTAGACAGCTTTTTGCTATCTTTAATTTTAGCTGCCATTAGTTCCGGCCAAGCATGATCTGGTAGTAACACTGCTGCCGCAACTACAGGGCCAAATAGCGCACCTCGCCCTACTTCATCTACACCAGCCACACCTGAAGTACCTGATAAGGCAGACAACTCCAGCCAATTGAGTTCGCTTGGGGATGTCAGCGAGCAAATATCTGCGGCAGTTTGTCTGGTTTCCACCATGATTAAAATTAACTTTCTTCTATGGTGGAGGTACTACCGTCAATTGCCGAAGATCGACGACGGCGGCGACGGCTGGCGGCGGTAGAACTATTAACTTCACTTTCATCGGGAATATCAGTAAATCCTGATTGTTCAATTACTGGTTCGGGTGAAGGTTTGGGTTCTAGCTCAACTTGTGGTGTAGGTAATTTGATCGGGCTAACTTCACTACTAGTTTTCGGGGGAGGGACAGTTAACTCTAAAGGCGATTCAGGTGGTGAAGTTGGCAGTTGTCCTGGTTGAACAATATTAATAATCACAGACTTAGGATTTTTAACTTCCCGGTCTAACTTCACCAAAGGCGAAACACCCATTAAAGCAAAAACATCCTGTTCCTCTAGTGACATCTCTACAGTTCGAATTTCCGGTGGTTCTACCACTGGTTTGACTGGCTCTACTTTGGTAATCTTAGTCCGCTCTCCTCTTTCACTCCAACCTTGTTTGTTGAGGCTAGGTGCAGGTATTTCTGGTGTTGTCGCTAGTTCACTATCAGCATCAATATCTAAGTCTGGTTCGTTGCCAAAAGCGAGTGGATTGTTAATCACCCGAGGTTCATCTTTGCCATTTGGAGTACCGATACCAATCCGACTGCGACGGGTACGGGTACGGCGCTTGTTATCGCCCAGTTCTTGATAGCTGGGATGATTCATCAAATGCAAAGCACTCAAGTCTGAATCCGGATCAAATGTTTCTCCAAAACCATCGTAGGTTTCTCGTGGTTCTGGGATGCGGGCAGCTGGCAGACGTGGTTCTCTGAGTTCTCTGGGTTCTCTGGGTTCTCTTGGCTCTCTGGGTTCTCTTGGTTCTCTATGAGGCAAAGATACGAAGCGGTCGGGAATTTCTGGTGATGTTATGGGCAATCTGTTTTCGCTTTCTCCGGGCAGACGCACAGTATGCCCTAAACCACCACAGGTAGGACAAGTTTCACCAAATAACTCGTAAATATTTTGACCTTGACGTTTCCGGGTCAGCTCAACCAAACCTAGCTCGGTAAGTTGGGCAATTTGGGGACGAGCTTTGTCTGCTTTCAGGGCTTTGTTAAAATGCTCCAGAACTTGCAGTTGATCGCGTCGCGATTCCATGTCTATGAAATCCACAACAATTACCCCAGCAATATTACGTAGACGCATCTGGCGAGCAATTTCTGTGGCGGCTTCACAGTTAGTCCAAAGGACTGTTTCCCTAGCTGTGGCGGAGCGTGTAAAGGAACCGGAGTTAACATCTATAACTGTTAATGCCTCTGTAGGCTGAATGATGATGTATCCTCCAGAAGGTAAATCTACCCTTGGTTTCAGGGCTTCTCGAATCGCGGCATTGATGCGGAAGTATTCTAAAATTGGCGAGCGATCGCGATGATGGTCAATTAACAATCCCTGCGGTGTTTGACCCCCACTCCAGTTTTGTAAATACTGCTTGACTCGCTTCAAACCAGTACTCGAATCCACCACAATGCGATTCACATCTGCGCCGTACATATCCCGCAGGACGCGCTGAATAAAGTCATCATCCCGATTCAGCAAAGCTGGGGCACGAGTGGATTGGGCTTCTTGTTGAATTGCTTCCCACTGCTTTTGCAATACTTCTAAATCTTCGATAATTGCTTCTTCTGGCTTACCTTCAGCTTCTGTACGTACCAGTAAACCCATTCCCGCTGGTTTAATCAAAATTGCTAAGGCACGCAAGCGGTTACGTTCACTTTCACTTTTAATCCGCCGAGATAAATTTACACCTCTGCCATAGGGCATGAGGACTACATAGCGCCCAGGCATAGTGATATTACCTGTAAGCCTTGGGCCTTTGGTTCCCGTTGGCTCTTTCATCACCTGCACCAATACTTTCTGCTGTGGTGCTAATAATTCTGTAATTGCTGCTGCTGTGCGTTTTAGCTTTAAAGGCCCCAGGTCAGTCACATGAATAAAGCCGTTACGCTCTGGGTCGCCAATATTCACAAAAGCTGCATCAATACCCGGTAATACATTTTCCACTACACCTAAGTATATGTCACCAATTTGGTGATGACCTGTGGCGACGACAAGTTCTTGTATTTGATCTTCCGAAAAGACAGCAGCAATTTGATGCTGTTCTGCGATGATAATTTGCTTTGGCATTCAATTTCCTCAAAAATTGGCAGCACTGATTGGTAAAGGAGGTTTGTGATGCCTCTCGCCCCTGCAATCCTTCAAAGGTGCTGCTGGTAATAAAAATTGTAAATCTAAGCTCAAAGTTAAAGAGCTATTGATGCTGGGAAAAGCGTTTACACGCGCGATTATTCCAAAAAGGCTGCATATGTTTAAGCAATTTAATCAACCATCTGTGGTTGATCTTTGATGCTATACCTTCACCATTTAGGTATTAGGTATCGAGCAGTTGTTTTAAAAGAATAGAGGAAGAGTTGCCGACGAGCTTGTTATTAATGACTAATTCACTAGGTAGCTACTACAGAGAGTGTGTTCTTTAACCTGCCTCAGTTTTTCCGGGATAAAATCCTAGAAGTTGCACTCTCATATCTTTGCCTTTAACCCTTAACAGGGTAGTGAACCAGCTGATTCAATGCAGCGCCAGAAAATTTCTCTTCATCCCATTCTAACGCAACCTTGCCAAAAATCAATTCCCACGATGTACCATATTAGGGCAGCTACTAGCAAGCTACCCTTGACGGATTATATACCTAAAACTAGCCGATTGCGCTGGATCTGCAACAGAATAAATTCTGCGCCAGCTACTATTTCTAGCATAAACAGAATTTGTTCGGGACGCAACGACACGCCATCAGGACGACAGCTACCTAGATAACGGAGAATAGCACCCGAATCGGTTGGAGTGTCGTGGGTTGTGATTAATTCCAGTTCAAATAAGCGATCGCGCAGATTTACTAACTGGGTTTTACCTGACTTGGTGGTTTGCTCCCAAGTTATTTCGCTTCTGGCTTGAATTTGCTCGATCCAGTTTTGCCATTGTGCAGGTGTTGCTGCTTCATTTGCCAAGACAGTAATTAAATATTCTGCTGCCACAATTGCGCTTGCAGCTGCGGGAGCTTTCAAATCTACTTCCATGACATTATATATAGGGATGTCTGTGGGCAACTCCCTAGTTAGATGTTCGCAAAAAGTATCCACGTCCATTAGCTGGGTTAACTCAAAATCAACTATTTCACCATTGCTAGTAGCGCCCAAAGCTAAAGCATTAGCTATGGAAATGCGCGGACTTGGATGAAACCCACCAGTAAAAGCTACTGGTAAACCAGCTCGCCTGACTACTCTGTCAAATAAGCGCAGTAAATCTAAATGACTTACCAACGCCATGTCTCCCTGCTTGCCAAACCAGACACGCAGGCGTTGCACTTTGGTTGTATTCGGCACAAACTCACCGGCGAATTCTGGAACTGTCGGTGGCTCGATGACGATATTGTGCCCAAAATCTGTCCCACAGACACCGCAATGAGAACAACCGTCAAAAGAACAGTCTGGTACGATTGCGGCTTCTAGGGCATTTTGTAAATCTTCTTTAAGCCACTTTTTGTCAATTCCTGTATCTATGTGGTCCCAAGGTAAGGGCAGATCGAGGGAGAGAGGTAAGGCAACAGATGAAGCGGATGAGGAGGATAGTACTTCCCCATCTGTTTCATCTTCCCCATCTGGCTCTGCTTCGCTGCTTTTCTCCTTGACTGTGGGAAATAAATTCCATTCACCTTTTTCCACTTGACGGTATTTCCAATCTAAACCAGCTTCGGTGATCGCAGTTCCCCATGCTGCAAACGCCTGATCTATACTTTCATACCAAGAATCCATGCCTGCACCCAACTCCCAAGCACGGCGGACTACTTTCCCTAAAGAGCGATCGCCCCTACCAATAAAGTCTTCCATTGCGGAAATCCGGATATCCGTAAAGTTTAGCTTTACTCCTTTGATCCGGCGAAATTCTTGTCGCAGTAGCTTTTGTTTGCGCGCAAATTCAGATGTAGAAACTGAGTGCCATTGGAAGGGTGTATGGGGCTTAGGAGTGAAGTTAGAAATCGTCAAGTTAAAGTTGATCGGTCTTCTGCTTTTGTCCCGACATTCCCTCTGTAACCAGCTTACTGTTTCTGCAATGCCGATAACATCGGCATCAGTTTCACCAGGTAAGCCAATCATAAAATATAATTTGATTTTATCCCAACCTTTCTCCCAGGCTGTTTTTACACCCCTGAGCAATTCTTCATTGGTCAGTCCTTTATTGACAATATCCCGCATTCGCTGGGTTCCAGCTTCCGGGGCAAAAGTCAGTCCGGATTGCCTTGTCCCGCCCAGGATGTTGGCAATATTTTCATCAAATCTGTCTACCCGTTGACTAGGGAGAGTTAGGGTAATATTTTCATTTTTTAACCGATTTTTAATTTCCATCCCGACTGCTGGGAGGGACAAATAATCAGAACAACTCAAGGATAGTAAGGAAAATTCGTTATATCCAGTCGCCTGCATTCCTGCTGTAATTGCTTCTACGACTTTTTCGGGGGCGACATCCCTAGCTGGACGGGTGAGCATTCCTGGTTGACAAAAGCGACAACCACGAGTGCAACCCCGGCGAATTTCAATTGTTAAGCGATCGTGTACTGTTTCGACATAGGGAACTAGCCCAATAGAATAAGCCGGTATGGGTGTAGCCACCCGGCGCAAAATTCGTTTTGGTACCTCTGGGACTAAAGGATGAACTGAACCATCCTCTGCCTTACCATAAAACTGCGGGACATATACCCCTGGTATTTGGGCTAAGTCCAGCAGCAATTGTTTGCGGCTTAATCGGGCTTGTTTGCCTTCTGACAAAACTAAGCCAATTTCTGGTAATAGTTCTTCACCATCTCCTAAAGCGATAAAGTCGAAGAAGTCAGTGTAAGGTTCGGGATTGGAAGTTGCTGTTTGCCCACCTGCAAAAATTAAAGGGTAATTACCCTCTGTCCGTTCTTGCCATGTTAGGGGTATACCTGCCAAATCCAACATTTCTAGGATGTTAGTTGCTCCCAGTTCATAACTGAGACTAAAGCCCAAAATGTCAAACTCCAAGAGCGATCGCTTAGACTCTACGGCAAACAACGGTGTATTTGTTGTGCGTAGTTTTGCTGATAAGTCGGAACCGGGTAGGTAAGCGCGATCGCATAACTGCCCGGGTTGGGCATTTAATATGTTATACAGAATGATATGCCCTAAGTTGGATGCTCCGACTTCATATACTTCTGGATAGGTTAGTACCCAACGTATTGCTGCCTTTTCCCAGGGTTTTTGTATTGCTAAGCGCTCATTACCTAGGTAACGCGCTGGCTTTAAAATATCCGGTGTGATTAACTTTTCAACTGCAACAGCCACTGTGCTATCTTCTAGCTACCTTAATTACAGCTACTCACCTCTAACCATAGCATTGATTAGGTCTTTTCACAGAATTGACAACCGTAACTTACAATTCTGTTACATTTTAGGAGAATCAAGGGTCTGGGATGGGGAGGATGTGGTACCCTGCGGGTTCTGCTTCTCTACAAGACGCTGCGCGAACGCAGTACGACTTCGCGGTAGTTGAGCGTATCCGAAACTCACCAACCGGAGGATGAGGGGGGACAAGGGAGACAAGGAGAGAAGTCTGAGCGCCGACATCCGGCGTTAGCGCAGCGGTAGCGAGGTACGAGCGTCTGGCGTCTCCCCTTGGGAGACGCTGCGCGAACGCCAACGTCTTCTCCCAAGGGGAGACGCTGCGCGAACGACGAACAGAACTTCGGGGAGATGAGGAAGTGTGGGGAGTTTTCTTCCCCATCTCTTCTCCAATGCCCAATGCCCAATACCCCTTCGCCACAAGCCCAATGCCCCATCTCCTAAGTAATACTGCTGTCTATCCAGATTTGCTTTAAAAAATTTCAAATACCTGATCTAGTTGTGTCAATTCAAAAATAATTCTAATTGCCGCAGAAACAGAAGACAGTCGCAAACTTCTTCCCAAACTCCCAGCCAGCTTGAGTGCAGATACTAAAGCCATCAAACCTGCGCTATCTAATGATTCTACCTCTGCTAAATCCACTACCAAGATGGAGGTATCATCTTGTGTCAACGCTGTAGTCAGATCCCGCTCAAATTCCAAAGCGTTGGACGCATTTAGGCAACCTTGGGGACGAATAACTGTAATTTGTGGACACTTAAGTACCGCTTGCATAATGAAATCCTAATTAAAATTATTGAACGCTAAACTTTATCTGAGATGTATTTGAACATAAACTTTTTTGCCTAACATCGACCAATTGTCTGAGCTGTCTTTGCTGAATCTTTACCACTTACGTACTACTGTTTAAAGATTGTTCTAAATGTATGTATATATACATTTTTTTATCGAAAGTTCACAAACAATCAACATGGCAAGCGCAAGAGCAAGATAAACATACGTAGCTATTGCCAAAGAACTACTTTATCTTACGCTCAGGCTGATTTAAAATCAGGTTACCTTTCCGTAAAAATCCCTAAATCCTAGCCTGAACAGCGGTAAATACTGAGTTTGATGGTGAATTATCCCTACAATTGATTGTGATCTAGATCACAGATAAGTATGGGTTTAGATCACTTTTTATACCAAACTCTATCTTGGATAATTAAGAGCAAATACAAATTGGTTAAGACTTTATGAGAACTAGACATGCTATTCGGCATTTAGTAGAAAAAGCCCTTGATATTAAAAAATTAACGCCGGAAATTGAAAATGAAATCAATTCTGAATTGACACAAATGGGGTACATATCTGATGTTGATTACGAAGCTCTGGAATTATTAATGGCAGAGATGGATGCCGGCAGAATTAAGTTGGTTCCCAGCTTAGGATAACTATCAAGTATTGCTCAAAATTACAGGTTTTTTCTCTATCTAGAGTTATAGCAATCGGAAATCATTCGTGAATCAAATTTATTGCTCGTTACCTATCACCACGACTAATTTCACAATTAAAAGAGAATTGCTACATATAACTTCAAGATAATTAACATAATTTTGGCAAAACCAAGGCATCGATAACTAAGCTGATGTCATCGTCGGTATTTTTCAGTGAGTTGAATATTTAGATCCCTGGTCTGGCGTAAACTGTGCTAATGAGCATCAACATTTGCATTAGTAACAAGTCGCCATGCAGTTCGCTAAACGCCTAGAAAACATTCCTCCCTACCTGTTCGCTGAGATTAATCGCAAGGGAAATGAACTCATAGCTAAGGGAGTAGATATCATCAATTTAGCGGTGGGCGATCCAGACAGGCCAACTCCGACCCATATACTCCAAGTAATGCATGAGGCGATAGATAATCCCTCCACACACAACTATCCACCTTATCAAGGTACTCAAGAATTCCGGGAAGCGGCAGCTAAGTGGATGGAACGGCGGTTTGGAGTAGCTCTTTTGAATCCAAATACAGAGGTTGTTTCTTCTATCGGTTCTAAAGAAGCGATTCACAACACTTTCTTAGCCTTTGTGGAACCAGGAGACTATACCCTCATACCCGATCCTGGCTACCCTGTATATCGAACTGCTACATTATTTGCTGGTGGTGAGCCATTTACTATGCCTTTGAAGGCAGAAAATCAATTTTTACCTGATTTGACGGGGATTCCCGAAGAGGTTGCGCGTCAAGCAAAACTGTTGTGGATTAATTACCCGAATAATCCCACAGGGGCACTAGCAACACTAGAATTTTTTGCGGAATTGGTAGCTTTCTGCAAGCAATACGATATTTTGCTGTGTCATGACAATGCTTACTCAGAAATGGCATACGACGGCTATAAACCGCCGAGTGTACTCCAGATTCCAGGCGCTAAAGATGTAGCGATCGAGTTTCACAGTCTGTCAAAGTCGTACAACATGACCGGCTGGCGAATTGGTTTTGTAGTAGGGAATGCCACCGGGATTAAAGGCTTGACACAGGTTAAAAGTAACGTCGATTCTGGGGTGTTTAAGGCAATTCAAGCAAGTGCGATCGCTGCCTATTCTACCAATGAAGCAGAACTCCAATCTGTAATTGCTGTGTACCAAAATCGCCGGGATATTATCGTCAAAGGACTGCAATCACTAGGCTGGCCAATTCAGCCACCACAAGCTACTCTTTACGTCTGGGTTCGGGTTCCCCCTGGATATACTTCTACAGAATTTGTCACCCTGCTACTTGACAAAT
Organism: Calothrix sp. NIES-2100; assembly: GCF_002368195.1. GTDB lineage: Bacteria > Cyanobacteriota > Cyanobacteriia > Cyanobacteriales > Nostocaceae > Aulosira. Next base: position 7,534,674 of record NZ_AP018178.1, read on the forward strand.
GTGGCATTCTTGTGCCTCCAGGCAACGGTTATGGTGCGGCTGGAGAAGGCTTTTTCCGGATAGCCCTGACTGTACCTGATGAGCGAATGCACGAAGCAATTCAACGCCTCAAGGATGCGGGGATTCGGTATGATGCATGAGGATTGGGCATTGGGCATGGGGCATGGGGCATTTACAATTTGTTATTAGTTATTTCTCCCTTGTCTCCCTCATCCCCCTCATCCCTAGCCCCTAATCCCTCTTGATATTCCTGCCAAACTAAGTGAATAAACTGATGGAGTTTCTGCTTAGCAGCTGAGTCAGGTTCGGTTTTAGGTTCTTTTGCCAAAACTTGACTCAATATCGTAATGACTTCAGTATCTAGGGCGGGTTGAAACAAATTTACAGGCCATAGTAAATCAGAAGCATCTCGCAGGTCAGTTACCTGCGGCGGTTCTGAGATGAAATCGACTAGCACTAAAGGACGTACCCAGCATAACTGACGGGAAACCACGACTTGAATGACTTCTGCATAAAGATTCATGTCGCCATGCTTTAAAGACACAATTTGTCCTGGTTGAAAGTTGAGGCTCATGTCCATAATCACACAGCTTGGGTTTGAAAAAGTTGGCAGATTTTCTCAATTTTTACAGAAATTTCCGGGTTTATCAGCAGTGTATAATAAAGAAAGCCTTGATTAGTGCGGCATCTGGATATAAATGCTATAAAATAGTGAATAACTGTTAAGCGATCGCTAGACAGATTCTCTGTTGTAGTAAATCAAAAAACAAAGAGCAAAGAACCGTGTCAGTCGAAACCATTGAGAAGCGTTCCACAACCCGCAAGCTCGCGCCTCAGTATCGCGTTTTGCTCCATAACGACGACTACAACTCGATGGAGTACGTGGTACAGGTACTAATGACCACAGTACCGAACGTCAACCAGCCCCAGGCTGTTAGCATTATGATGGAAGCCCATACTAACGGGCTAGCTTTAGTGATTACTTGCGCTCAGGAACATGCTGAGTTCTACTGTGAAACTTTGAAAAGTCATGGTTTGAGTAGCACTATTGAACCTGATGAATAATGATGCGTCATCAATTACGAGTCTCAATTTAGAATATTGACTTGTAACTGTTGACTGATTTTAAATGAAAATTAACTTTATCCATCTAGCTCAACGCCCTGCCCCTATAAGGCTGGGTTGTTTTATTTTGGCTTTGTTATTGCTATGGTTACCTTTTGCTACACCAATTTACTTACTAGTACATGATTCTAACTTAGTAAGTATATTAACAATGGTGTTGCTATATGTAGAGTTTATTTTTCTCCTGAGGTTATGGGGTAAATATGTTTATCAACAATCTCACATACTGCGCCATTATGGCTTAGAAATTTCTCGGCACAACGGTGTAGATTTGCTACGTGGCTTGGCTATTGGCATCATTAGCGTATTAGTATTATTTGGCTTGCAAGGTGCTTTTGGTTGGTTAGTCTGGCAACAACCTCATGTTTTCTTATTAAAGGTGGTTTTAGAAGGTTTTCTTGTTGGTTTAGGAGTAGGTTTTGCTGAGGAATTATTATTCCGAGGTTGGTTGTTGAATGAATTACAACGTAATTACAGTCCAAGAATTTCTTTGTGGACAGATGCGATTTTATTTGCCGGATTGCACTTTATTAAGCCATTAGAAGCAATTATTCACACACTGCCACAATTCCCTGCTTTAGTACTATTGGGGTTAACGCAGGTGTGGGGTAAACGCTGGCGTAGAGGCAGGCTTGGCTTACCAATTGGTTTGCATGGTGGTTTAGTGTGGGGCTATTACATTATTAATATTGGGGGATTAATGAAATATTCTGGTCAGGTTCCTGATTGGATTACGGGGGTGAATAATAATCCTTTGCAAGGTGTAATGGGTGTATTCTTTATGAGTATATTAGCTTTGTGGATGCGGGGTAGGAAAGTTAAGAATTAAAGTATAAACAGAGGCGCAGGCAACTTATTCAATTTGCACAAAATTTGTTTGATATTAAAACAAGTGTAGCTTTGATGTTTTAAGTAAAGATTGCCAAGGAGAACAAACAATGATAGAACCAGTGATTTTACAAAAATTAGAAGAACTGCCTGAATCTCTTCAGACAGAAGTGCTTCATTACATTGAGTTTTTGATAGATAAGCACACTAAAAACTCTACCCAAGAAAAGCCAACAAAAAAATATCGTGTTGCGGGAACGATGAAAGAAATGTTTGTTTTGCCACTACCTGATGACTTTGATGAGCCACTTGAGGATATGAAAGAATATATGGAATGAATAGATTACTCTTGGATACTCATGCTTTGATATGGTTTGTCTCTAATGATGCAAACCTGCCAGTTTCAACTAAAGAAAAGATAGAATCTGCTGAAACTGTTTTCTTCAGCATTGTCAGTCTGTGGGAGATGGCGATTAAACTCAACATTGGAAAACTACCCCTACAAGGTCTTTTTGAAGAGATTGAACCGCAACTGATTGCTGCGGGTATTACAATTCTCCCTATTACATTTACCGATACTGTTCAATTCCGTTATTTACCTTTGCATCATCGAGATCCGTTTGATCGGATTCTGGTAGCACAGGCGATGAATTATCGACTGATTTTAATTAGTCGTGATCCGGCTTTTGATGCCTATTCTATTCAGCGGGTGTGGTTATGAAGAAGGCAAAAACTCCGATTTCTTGCGAATGTAGCTCCTTGTATTTAGACCGTGTAGTTTTCAGGTAAACCTAGTCTATTTACCTGAAAAGATTTGTCATTAAACTTTCTCCACAACTGTTCCCACCACACAAGCCCTATCTAAATTCACGCCGTTTAAATTTGCACCTTCTAACTCAGCACATAATAAATTAGCACCAGTAAAATTTGCTCCGGCTAAGTTCGCCCCGCGCAAGTCGGCTTCTTCGAGATTTGCTTGACTCAACAACGCCCCTTGCAAATCAGTACGGGTTAAGTCTGCACCTTTGAGATTTGCGCCTGTTAGGTTAGCACCGCGTAAGTCAGCACTGCGTAAATCAACGCCTTGTAAGTTGACGTTCATTAAATTAGCACCACTCAAGAAAGCACCCGCCAAGGACACATCAGTGAGTGTCGCCCCCATGAAATTAGCGCCGCGCAAATTGCTACCACGCAAGTCAGCACCAGTTAAATCTGCTTGCATCAAATTTGCGCCCATGAGGTTCGCCCGCAAGTCGGTAGCTTGGAGATTTGCTCCCATCAAATTCGCGCCTTCTAAATGTCCTCCTTCGAGTTTGGAACCAGTGAAATTGGTACCTACAAGGGTTGCGCCTGCAAGATTGATGCGGCTTAAATCAAGTTGGCAGAGTTCCTCGTCTTCTAAATCTGCCCCTGGGAGTTGTTTGAGATTTCCTAATTTAATAGCTTCAATATTCATTGTGGGTAACTACCAATCTCCTCACTAGTCTTGTTTTGACTATCCCATCGGGAATCAATTAGCCACATGCCAGCACTGACTTTAGTTTCTATTAAGGGTAAGTCGAGTCCCTGTTGCAAACCCATGACTAACAAAGCTAGGGTATCTACCAGTTTAGGGTCAAAGCGGGTTGATTGTTGTCTACACTCATCTAAAGCTTGAGTAAAAATTTCCTCTCGACTGATTGGGGATGATTTTTTCTGATTGACTCGCCATTGAAAGTCGGCGACTAAGGCTAAAATTCTCGATTCTAGGGGAATTTCATCTCCCCCTAAACCGGCTGGTTCACCTGTACCGTTCCACCATTCGGTTTGATGAGTAATAATTTGCGCAACTGCTCGCAATCTAGGCATGGTTCGCAGTACTTGTGCGCCTGGTACTAAGGGACAGCTTAAGGGACGATTGGCATCTTCTTCGTGGTAACGTGTAGAACTACCAGCTACAAGAACGGTTTCTGCTTTTTGTAGCGGATCTATGCGGTGCAGTAAAGCGGCTAAGCGTAATCTTTTAATTTGCCATGCGGGGAGATTTAACAGCTGCCCCATTGTTTCTGCTAGGGCTACGACTTCCGCCGCTGCCATTGGGTTATTGATATCTGCTTGATCTATTAATTGCGCCATGCGTAAGAATGCTTGGATTTCGTTAGAAACCAAGTTGCTGTCTAGCACCTGTTGACGCAACGCTGTAGGAACGGGTATATTTTCCTGCCCAGTCTGGAGGTAATCGACCACAAGGGAGACAACTGTACTCAAATCTTCTGGTGTCACCAGGCTAGGCGGAATCGAATTTTTATGGGCGGTCAGCTTGTCTGCTAGTTCTGAATTGTATGCTTTAATGTGGGCGATCGCTAATTCTGCTGTCTCTCTGACTAACTCTGGTTCAAATGTCCATAAACCATAGAATTTACGCTCTAAGTCGGATGCAGGTATACCAGCACTGCCATAATCAGCTTCTGATAATTCTTGACAAATTACCATTGCTGTGTATTTTGGTGAAAGAATGATTAGATGCCACTCTTGAGCCACAGCATCGGCTGGATCTAAGGCTACTAAGTCTACGTTAGGTAGCTGGCTTGTGGGATGTTCGGCAAAGCCAGCATCGGAGGCTGCCATAATCAGAATCTGGGCGCTGTGCTGGGCGATATCTGCGTATCTTTCTGCTTCTTGGAGATACCATTTACCCCGTTGGAAGGCAGTGATCACTAAGGGTTGACTATCATCTTTGAGGATATGGTCTTCTAAGGCATGACACAGGGCAACTAGGGTATTTTTGTAGTACACCCCAAATCGGATTGGTCTAGTACTACGGCGATGAATACTATCTAATTGTTGGAGTAGAGAGCCTTCTAACATGGGGTTTATTTAAATCCACCGCAGAGGCGGAGAAGATCAAGAATTGTAAATTTGTATCTATAACTCTTTTAAGTGTACTTTTTGAGGTACGAATTATGCTAGAGAGCAGAAACTAGTGTTAAAGTGGCTAGAATAAGGGGATAACAACTTTATTCACCGAAAATAGCGAAAATTTGCCTCTTAATTATTTTGAGCGCGCGATCGCAAATCCTCAAAATTTTAGAACCAGAAACTGGTGTACCGAAAAATCTCCCGAATTCAATTCGGGAGATTGTCAATATTGGATCAAGGAGGATTAAACACCTACCAACTGTTTATTGTTTTTGTCCATTGGCGCAGATAGTGCTGCTTCTAAATCAGCACACCCCAATCTCTCTTCTAAGATTTTCATGACTTCACGCCCAAAGTCATTGGGGTTTTGTTGCCAAGCTTGTAAGCAAACTTCGCCGAAGAATGAACCCAGAGGTTCAGGATTCCACAGAAGTTTTTTGGCTGTCCACGGCATCAAGCTCATGGGATTATACCCTGGTTTGAGGATGCCTTCTTTAAAGGCATATTCTTCTAAATGGGTATGGGGTTGTAATCCAATAAAGAAAATGGCAGGTTCGACTTTATCAGCGCCAAAAATCCGTTCGAGTTCGCGGTGATAGGCGATGGTTTGGCGGATGGTTTCGGGACGTTCGTCAATGACGTTAAAGGAGTAGTTGACAGAAACTAAGTCATTGAAACCAGCCGCTTTTAAATCGCGACAGTTTTGCAAGACAGTGCGGAGGTTATATCCCATCCGCATTTTCCGCACGAGTTCTTGAGAACCACTGGTAATCCCGATTTCAAAGTAATTCATCCCAGTTTTTGCCATCAAGTCGCATAACTCGGGTGTGAGGTTGTCGGCTCTGATGTATGCTGCCCAATGGATGTCTGTCATCCCCGAATCGACAATTTTTTGTAAGAGTTCTACTGCATCGTCGATAAATTTCCTAGCGGGGATAAATTGAGCATCGGTAAACCAGAAATTGCGAATACCGCGATCGTACAATTGACGCATCTCAGCCACCACTTCATCGGCTGGATTAATACGTACCTGTTTACCTTCAACTACGGTGTAGACACAATAACAGCAGTTATGGGGACATCCGCGTTTGGTTTGGACACCAATATAAAAGTCTTGGCTTTGGAGATAATAGTGAAATTCCGGCCAGATGCTTTCGATATAGTTGTAGTTACAGGCGGATTTTTCTAGTGGCGTGGGTTGTTCGTGAATTAACCGTTTTCGTGGTTGAGTTTCACCGACTACATAGCAGCGTTCATCGCGAAACTCTCTACCACTTAAAAATTTTTCTAGCAGAGTTTCCCCTTCACCTACAGAGATAATCGTCCCTGGTGGTAAACTTTTACCCAACTGTTCGTAAAACACGCTCACTGCACCACCACCGACAATTGCACGGGCAGTTTTTGCATACTTTTGGGCGCGTTTTAAACCGCGTTTAATTAATCCCAGATTTCGCCATAACTCTACGTAATAAGCAATGAAAATTCGCAACCCGCCAAAAGCTCCGCGTAATTTCACTAGAGGATTTTTCCCATAGTAAAATTCAAAAGCGTTTTGTAAAGGGTTACCACCACGACCACCAACGGGAGCGTATATTTGGATATCTCGCCAAGAAAATATCAGTAGTGTGGGTTTAAATTCATCGATACAACGCTCTAGAGCTTGAGCATAATCTAAAGGTGGTACACATCCCAGATCAAAGATGCGCTGTTCGATACTGGGAAATTGTTTGTGGACATGATCGCTTAGGTAGACAACCCCGATAGGAAAGATGGGGTTACAGGGAAGGCGAACGTAAAGAATTCGATTTTCCATTGTGCTTGCTTTAACTGCCATCTTGCCGTGCTTCTGGGTTAAGTAAAGTGAAAAAACATCCAGCGTTTTACTGTATGTATTAATTGTGGCTGTTTTCTTTGATTGCGATCGCGCTTAACATTTGCGCTGCGTCTCAATCAAAGTGCATCTCCGCGTATACAACGTGGAAATACCTAAAATTGCTTTGCATACCACTAGGTATGGTATCCAGCAGCTAAGTTTATGAAGATTTTTTGCTTATAGCTTTACCATAACATTGACTTTGTCCCAGAAGCGACGATCCCCATCTCTAACTCTGGAGATAGATCACCCAACAAAACTCATTTCTTTAATCGCTTCGCCTGTCAGTTATCAGCTGTTTTTGATTTAGTTTAATCCCTTGTGTCAGGACTACCCCTAATTTCTTTAGATTAAAGAAGTTATATAACAACTTGTTTATCAAGGAATGAATATACAAAACTTCCTTTATAGTGTATAATTATATAAAAAGCATAGATATTTACAAAATTTTCATATCTTATACATATCTTTAGATAGAAATAATGCAGAAATGTGCAGTTGGTAGTCGGAGTTACAGCTTGTGGGGATCAGCAAGTGTTAGTTTTGCTGATGTAATGTAAAATTGTGGCGTAAAGCTCCTCAGCAGTTATGGCTCAAATACTAGATCCTCTACCACCTGAGCAATCGGGGAACATTCTCTGCTGCTACGTAAATGCCACGAGCAAAATCCAGGTTGCCCGCATCTCCAATATTCCTAATTGGTATTTTGAAAGGGTTGTTTTTCCTGGACAACGTCTCGTGTTTGAAGCCCCTAAAGAAGCTCAAATGGAGATTCATACGGGGATGATGGCAAGTGCAATTTTATCGGACACAATTCCCTGTGTTCGCCTTGCAATCAATGAGCATGGTACTTATGAGATGGGTAGCAGCTCACAAGCAGCAATAGACTGTATCACTAAAACACCAATGGTGCAGCCAATTAATACAAAAACAGAAGATACAACAAAACCTTTAACAGTAGCTGGTTTAGCTTCCGTTGATTAAAAAAAATTTTTCTCAATTTTAGGGGTTGCTGAAGTCAGCAGCCTTTTTTGTTGGTTAGTCAATGGTCAATGGTCAATAGTCAATAGTCAGTTGTCAGTTGTTATTTGCTCCCCCTCATCCCCCTCATCCCCCTCATCCCCTCTAATACGCTTTGTACTCTACAATCAATGTATGAATTTGCCTTCTTTTCTTTGGTTGTGGAAAATAGCAGCTTGGTCGATGGGGTTATCCTTACTGGCATATCTGATGTTAGCGACCACTGGCTTTTGGATGTTTAAAGCGAGAACTTTGCAACATCCTCCTAGTTTGCCTATGTTTCATAGAGGACTTGGGGGAATGCGATCGCTCCACTACACTATCGGTATCAGCATGGTCAGTTTAGTGCTGCTACTACTGGCAATTGGTATTATTGGCACATTGGGGCATTTTGGTTCCTTGGGACAATCATCACACTTGATTGCTGGATTAGTTGTAGTAGTATTAGTTTTGCTCTCGGCTTTCAGTGCTAACCAAATAAGTCCTGAAAGACCTTGGATGAGAAATTTACATGTAAGTATAAATATTATTTTGTTTATAGGTTTTGTTTGGGTATCACTCACAGGTTGGAGTGTAGTGCAAAAATATTTACCTTAATTGATTACCATCATCAGCTATTTTCTGCGGTAATCTTGGCTAGAGTAATACACCCATTGAAAGTTCGTAGTCAGCAAAAAGCGTGCTTCAAAATCCATTGACTAAAGTCCTGACTAAGAATTTAATCGGCCCTGATAATCAATGCATGAATCAATAGTTAGGATGAAGTTAAAGCAATTCATCGTAATTGAGCCGTGACAGCAAACTTAGTTAATACCTCAACCTCTGTTTTTCGCCTCTCACCGTTAATTCGCATAACGCTGTTGAGTTTATATTTAGCACTCACAGTCCCATTACCTTTTTTGGCGCAAGTAACAGCTGCACCTGTACCACCAGCATTATTGTGGATAGGAATTGGTATCGGTTTTATTGCTTTGTATGCAGTGTTGACCGAACGAGTTACCTTGGATGAGCAAGGAATTCAAGTCACCTATCCTGTATGGGTACCGCGATTTTTTCGTAAAGGTTGGTCTTTAGACTGGACTGAAGTCAAAGAGTTAAAACCTCGCACCACTGGTCAAGGAGGTATAGTATATTATTTCCTGAGTCAGTCAGGAAAAGCTTATTTATTGCCGATGCGTGTAGTTGGATTTGCTCAACTAGTAAGGCAAGTACAGGCAAAAACAGGTATTGATACCACAGATGTGCGTCCTTTAGCACAGCCTTGGATGTATTTTATATTGCTGGGGTTCACTTTATTGTTGCTGTTGGTAGATGCTTGGACTATTTCCACAGCTTTGACTATTGGATAGGTACTTTCACAACCATTCCCCATTCCCCATTCCCCCAGGAAGTTGAACTTGGATACTGTCAACCCAAAAGCCACACTCCGGCTAGAGCAAGTTAATCTATTTTCAAAGCTCAAAACCCAACTATCAGCAAATCACCAAGGATACCCCATATTGCAAGATATTGCATTTGAGGTATTCTCAGGCGATCGCATTGCCATTGTCGGTTCATCGGGTGCGGGGAAAACAGCATTATGCAAGCTGATCAACCGCCTGATTGAACCTAGTAGTGGCAAAATATTTTTGGAACATCAGGAATATCGCCAAATTCCCATAGTCCAGTTACGCCAGGTAGTCACACTGGGATTGCAAGAGCCGAAGCTTTTGGGGATGACAGTTCAGGAAGCTTTAGCTTATCCACTGGTTTTGCGTGGTTTATCCAAACAGACAATTCAGCAGCGAGTTAGTTATTGGATGGAACAAATGCATATTCCCAGTGATTGGTTAGGACGCACTGAAGTGCAACTTTCTCTGGGACAGCGACAACTAGTAGCCATCGCACGAGCCTTAGTCATCCAACCAAAAATCTTATTATTAGACGAGCCAACCTCTGCCTTGGATGTAGGTACAGCTACCCATCTCATGGAAATTTTAACTCAGCTGGCTCCCACCCATCAAACCACGATTTTGATGGTAAATAACCAGCTAGAACTAGCACAGATATTTTGCACAAGACTGTTGCACCTACAGCAAGGTCGGTTGTTGGCAGATCAAACAGCAGCCCAGATAAACTGGTCTAATGTACGAGCCAGCTTAATACAAGCAGAAGCTCAAGCCTCCGAGGAGTGGATTTAGGACAATTGTCATTGGTCATTGGTCAATTGTCATTTGTCTCCTTTGTCCTCTTTGTCCCCCTTGTCCTCCTTGTCCCTTTTGATCCCTCATCTCCCCTACACCCTTTGAGTACTCAGAGTTGAGCGTTGATTGCTAAATCTCTCTTTAGCTAATTTTGTTGGTGACTGGGGAGGATTGGAATTTAAAATTTCCATGTTAAACCGATATCCCACATTCCGGATAGTTTGAATTAAACTGGGTTGCCGAGGATCTAGTTCAACTTTTTTCCGCAGCGATAAAACATGTGTATCAATAGTGCGGGGATTGTCAATAGCGTCAGGCCAAGCTCTGCGAAGCAATTCTGACCGAGATAGAGGTACTCCTCCCGCTTGGGCTAAAACGTATAATAAACTGAATTCTTGGGGCGTTAAATCGATAAACTCCCCTTGAAATCTCACCCGGCGTTGCACTAAATCAATTTGCAGGGCACCATAATCCAGATAAGCCGGTGCTACAGGTGTCCGGTTGCGACGAATTAGTGCTTCCACTCTTGCTAAAAACTCTTGCATCCCAAAAGGTTTGCTCAAGTAGTCATCTGCACCCGCTCTCAAACCGACGACAATGTCGGCTTCATTAGTACGCGCAGATAGCATTAAAATTAAAGGCTGTTGCTGACGATGCAACCAACGGCAAAACTCAATGCCATCACCATCAGGCAAATCAGCATCAAGAATTACTAGTGTTGGTTGCTGGCTTAAAAATACTTCCCTTGCTTGATAAATGCTGGCGGCTTGGTGTACGCGGTATTCCAACTGTTGCAAGTGCCAACCGAGCAACGACCTCAGATGGGGATTCCCCTCAATGATTTCAATACAAACCGAACCCACGGTGGCAAGACCCCTTAGCGTTGATGACTTTCAAATTAACAAGCCCATGCCCAAGGTTTTGTAGTCTTTGTTACTCCAATAATTATTGGCTTGACATTTAGCGATCGCAATAATAGCTAGAAGTTTAACTTATGCTTTGACCCTAGCCGATTAGTAATATTCTTAAATTTTTGTTAGACTTATTGAAATTAGTTGTACTTAAACATCCTAGCTCCTTGAAGGGGGTAACGTACCAACAAGCGATCGCCAATCAATCTCCTACTTCCCAAAGGTATATCCTAGCTTTATGCTGACAGCGGATTACATCTGCCAAAAGTTAGTTTTCACATCCCCCATAACAACTGAGATGTTGAAAAAACAAAATATAAAATTAGCTTACCGAATAAAATTATTTTGTACTTTCTGGAATAGGATCAAAATACGTTGTAGCTGCTGGAGGGTAATGCCCAAAGTAGAGATATTGATTTTGACTCTATAAAAAGGGGAAAGTGCCACTTCACATTTTCCCGTGAATCATTTACAATTCTCATTCCAAAGAGATTTATTCAGCAGTTATGCTCCAAGACACACAAACCATCCGCTATTACCAAAGAATTACCGACGCCTTCGTCGAGTTATGGAATCGCGGTTATCGTATGGACGATATGCGGATGTATTTGGATGGATATTTAGCCGCGCTGAGACATGGGAACGTTATTGAGCCTTATCTGATTCATCGTCTAGAAGAGGAAGCCAGCCGCTATCTGTACGATGCATCGAATTTTGCGATGACGCAACCAGAACCACAACGACAACACGATTACTACTAATGCCCTCGCTGAGGTCATTCATAGTAACCAATAATCAACGCAGATAATTATAGCATATTACCTGCATTGAGCAAGGGGTTGATTGGTGTGGAATTTTGGAGATATTTTTTTTGAAAAAAAGTATCCCCCCAGAGATGTTTTGGTCGTGTCAAAGCCACTGGGGGGATTTTTAATTGGATGAGGGAGTAGGGGAGCAGGGGAGCAGGGGAGCAGGGGGGCACGGGGGACAAGGAGGACAAGGAGAGAAGTCTGAGCTAAGGCATCCTTAGATCAGAACTTCTCCCAAGGGGAGACGCTGCGCGAACGGGAGGACAAGGAAGATAAATAAGAAATGCCCAATGCCCAATGCCCAATTCCCAAGAAATGTAAATTTTTGGCTTAGCTGCATAAAGTTTGGAGAAATCTTTGATAGATTGATGCCGCTATCAACTAGGAACATTTTATGTGACAGTCATAGAATTAAGTTTTGAGCAAGCAATGCTGGTTTTAGATAGAGCGTTGCAAAAAAAGCATTTAAGTAATATCCAGGAGTTAGTGCTAAAATTGTGCTGGAATGGATACACTTATGCAGAGATTGCCGAAAGGTCAGGTTATGATGATGATTATATCCGAGACGTAGGCTTCCGGTTATGGCAGACACTCTCAAAAGCACTGGGAGAAAATATCGCAAAAAGTAACGTCAAAACAGTTTTGCGCCGACATTATTCCAGTCTTACGCAAGTAAAATCACAAGTATCTATTACTACCTCAGCTTTGCCAACCCTTAACATCCAACAACAGCAAGACTGGGGAGAAGCAATTGATGTTTCTATGTTCTATGGACGGAACAGAGAACAAACTGTGCTCCAAAGATGGATTGTCCATGAAAAGTGTCGTTTGCTAATGCTGTTAGGGATAGGTGGGATTGGTAAGACAGCTTTGTCTGTCAAGGTTGCAGAACAGTTACAAAGCAAATTTGATTTGCTAATTTGGCGTAGTCTCCGCAATAGCCCAGCAATTTTTGACTTGATGCGGGAGTTAATTTTATTCGTCTCCCAGCAAACAGAAGTGAACTTACCAGAAACTCTAGACGGACAAATCTCGTGTCTGATCAAGTATTTGCGCTCTCAACGCTGCCTGATTTTATTGGATAATATTGAATCAGTTTTGCAGAGTGGGGAAACTTCAGGACACTATTGCGCTGGATATGAAGGATATGGTCAACTTCTGCGAAGAGTGGGAGATGAGGTGCATCAAAGTTGCCTAGTATTTACTACTCGGGAGACACCAGGCGGATTTACAGCCAGGGAAGGTGAGACTTTACCAGTGCGATCACTACAACTAACTGGGTTGTCTTTTGAAGAATCACAGCAAATTCTGGCAAATAAAGGACTAGTAAATGCAAAAGAGGAATCTAATCAGTTAATTGAGCGCTATGCAGGTAATCCTTTAGCTTTGAAAATTGTAGCCACGACTATTCAGTATCTGTTTGATGGCAATATTTCCGAATTTTTACAGCAAGGAGCGGTGGTTTTCGGTGAAATCTGGGAAATATTAGAGCAACAATTTCAGCGCCTGTCGCTTAACGAAAAGCAAGTAATGTACTCTCTAGCAGTCAAGCAAGATTGGGTAACACTCAAAGAATTGCAACAGTATGTTATCCCGCAAATCTCTGAGCGAGAATTACTAGAAACGCTTTTGTCTTTGCAAAGGCGATCGCTTATTAAACAGCAATCAGTCCGCTATACCCAACAACCTGTAATTATGGAATACGTTACCGACAAACTGATTGGCAAGGTGTGCTGCGAAATACCTACTGGAGAGATTGAGTAATTATCAACAAACGCCTGCTTACCATTTCCCTAGTTTCCAGCCATCGTAGTCAGAACTTCAGTTGGTGAATTCAACAAGTACTGTAGATCTGTTCGCCAAGTTTTCTCGTACTTCGTCAAAAAACCCGAAGGAGTACGAGAACGCCTAAAGGCGAACCCACAGGGTTTAATGTTTGACGATTAGTCCTTAGTTCCTATTTTCAGGATTAAACTTTATCAAAAATTTATATTAGTAAAATTACTATTAACCACAAAAAATTTTACTCTGCCTATTTAGCCAGATTTTCATCATCAGATGGCAAAGGATGGAATATGTTTTTTTGATGAAGAATCTATGTGTAAGTTGTGTATACAATAAATTCTTCCTAAATTAATATAGTATTTTATTACACAACCATCTACCGCAATATTACTTTACACAGAGAATAAAAAAAGCATTTGCACAATCGAATAGATTGTTTAATTTGTCTATTCTGAAAGCTGAAGTTGGTAAACTATTGCCTAGAAAAATAGCAATGAACTAACGAATAGGGATAACAAATGCTGACAGTGAATGCACTAGCATAGAGTAATATAATTCATTACTTGAAAATAGTCATTACGGAATATGGGTGAATTCTCTGGCGATCGCTGTCAGTTGTGAAATGTGGAGTGTGGCGATCGCAAAAGTTCAATTTGTGTACTTTTTTTGAGGATAATTACATGAAATTAGCTACAAAGCTTGCCCTTGCTAGCACTAGTGTTGCCTTATCTGTTGCTGCTATTACTGCTAAACCCGCTTCAGCTGCAACTGTCGCTTGGACAGATTGGACTTCAGCTACCCCAGGTAATCCAGGATCGGCACAAGGTACTATCACCCCTCCAAGTCAGTCTCCAATTTCAGTAACCTACAACGGTGAAATCTCATTTGCACAAACTGCGGGAGGAATTAATTACTGGAATCCGCCTACACCCTATATCAGCGCAACTGTACCGAATGCTCCTCCAGCAAGTGATATTATCACACTGACCGGCGGCAATAATACGCTAAATACGATTAAGTTTTCTCAGTCAGTGTTAAATCCTGTCATGGCGATTGTTAGTATGGGGCAATATTCAGTCCCAGTAAAGTATAATTTTAATACTCCGTTCAAGATCCTGAGTGTCGGTTCTGGATACTGGGGTAATGGTCCGTTGACTCAGTTAGCAGGAAACGTATTGGAAGGTCGAGAAGGACATGGAGTTATTCAATTCTTAGGAAACGTATCATCAATTAGTTGGACTACTCCCGATCCGGAATACTGGCATGGATTTACAGTTGGGATTGAGAAATCTGTTCCTGAACCTCTGACAATTGGTGGTTCAGCACTAGCTTTAGGTTTTGGTTGGTGGGCGAAGCGTAAGCGCACAGCCGCATCTGCAAAGGTATAGTAAATTAATTTTGTTGCCCATAATTTCTACATAGCAGCACCAGCCTGTTTTTGCTTAAGTATAAGTATTAGCGCGATCGCACTTTATTTTACCCTAGCCCTGCATAGCGATCGCGCTTTCCCTTTCATTTGTCTAGCAACCCATCTCATAGTCACGCCAACAAAAATTAAGCAATACTTGGATATGGCAATAGACTACGAGGTGATGAAAAAATGCCCAAATGGAAATTAGTAACAGAATTCACCTTTAATAGCGCTCACTACATCAAAGATTATGATGGCCCTTGCGGTCGGATGCACGGACATAACTATAAAGTTAGAGTTGAAGCAACATCATCAAAACTTCACTCTTCAGAATATTGTCCACACCCAGTCATGGTGGCTGACTTTAGAACCTTGAGGTGGGCGAAGCAAGATGCTACCAAAGGAGGACTCGATCACTGCGTTCTCAACGAAGTCTTACCGCCGGAATATGAAACAACTGCTGAGATGATTGCCAAGTATATTTATGATCAAACTAAGAAGCGATTACCACCAGATGTGCAACTAAAAGTCCGAGTTTCGGAAACACCATTAAGCTGGGTAGAGTATCAAGATTGACATACGCCCCCGAATTGAATTCGGGGGATTCTGAGGTAACTCATCATCATCCAAAAATTCATCACTCCCCTACAGGTGAGTGAAAAACTTCTTTTTGTTTCAGATAAAATTTTTCTATAAAAATTAAAATTTTGAGAGTATAAGTGTATACTTGACAGCGTCAAATATCTTTTACTGATGCACCAATTATGGCGAAATTTAAGACTTTTGTAACTAGCTTTGCTTTATGCTCGCTCTCTCTAGGCGGTCTTGTTAGCAGTAGTTTTGCCCAAAATAAAGTCTCAAATCAACCTAGCTTACAAGCACAAGCACCTACTTCTACTTCTACTTCTGCTTGTCCTTTACCCGCAGACATTGCGGTAACATTCTTAAAGTCTGAGTGTCAGGAAATTCAACTCCAAGAAGCTAAAACTTACTACCGATACTTCAGTAGTGATAGTAATAAATTTGGCAGATATCTGACCACCAATCTTTATAAAAAAAATGTTGAAGCAATCAGAGAATTAGCTTTAAAACAAGAATGGGGAAACCAAGCGACGATGGTGTTAACCGTCACTGTACCTGCGGGAACAAAGGTTTATCAAGGGGTGGTTGCTCCTCAAGAACCGTCAACATGTTATCCAGGTGGCGGACAGCAAATTTTTATTCAAGATTCCAGAGATCCAAACTTAAAATGGTCTGAAGGAACTCCATTGAAAATCAAAGAGTTTAAGTGTCCTTAAGAAAGGTGGTAAATTAATCACTTCCAGTTGCCTATTTTCTAGGGAGTTGGCAAAACGTAGAACAGAAAAATCAGAGTTATCGGGTTTTTGCAAAATATGTCATGAGTATTGGTTCGATATTTGCTACCATTTAAAAACCTGATTTCTCTGAACCTGCGATCGCAACGTTATTTACTAATATCTCTAACATCAAAAAAATGGAAGCAAAAAAACAAGAATTTCTCCAACTGATAGATAGAGCGCTAGAAGTAGGTAAAGGAATGCTTGATGCTGGTGATTCACCCTCAGAACGATTAAATACCTTGATTGAGCAATTACAGCAGATCAAAGCTAATACTATCAGCGATCGCCTTGAACCATCCGGCGGAAATGTCACACTAGGCTTGGCGCGTGAAGTGGCTGATTGGATTGACAATTTAGATTCACCATTATTGAAAGCTGTGGGAGCAATCGAGATGTATTACCAACAGCAACTTTAGAGGCAAAAAATTACACTAATTATAGGATTCATATTTGATTTCTGAAAAAAACTCAGTACACTTTTATTCCTTCTTACCTGTTAAGAGTTCCCTTCCTACGCGAATGATTTCAGGAATCAAAGCGGATTCCTATATTGTGAATAAGTATTTACTACTAGGCGATGTCTACGATTGGCTATGCCTAAGCAGTAATTTTTGTTTTTGACTCAAGATGAGTAAAAATCTTAACTTAGGGAACACAGATTTTATCAGTGGTAGGGGTTGAGCAATAAACCCTTACCACAGTTATTGATAACTGATAACGAAATATTGCAAAATTATCAAGTAATTTGTTATACTTCTCATCAAAGAAACTAAATCTTCATGTTTTTCTTCCTCCCAAGGGTATAGAAACCATTTCGCCCAAGTAAATGAATCCTAGTAATAATTCTTCTTATTTTATTTTTGGCAGAAACTAATATCTCATCACCCAGGAATGAAAATAAAACAGTAGCAATGTGTTTTGTAATGTCTGCGGCGAGCCTTTGCATGAGGAAGTTCTGAGTATACAGAATAATATTATTTTTTCTTCCACCCAAAGCAGTAAGATTTAGGATAAAATTAAGTATATATACTTGAAAAAGCAAGTTAAACTATCAGAAACATCTACCAATGGAGATTGATAATTCTTAATCTCCATAAAGTTATAAATCGCTATATTAAGCTATTGATAATAGTTATCTCAGGTTGTACATTCATGCCGCAATCTGTTGCCAGAATTGTGTAATCTGAAAACAGCTAAGCTACATATTTAAATTGAGGTCTGATGACTCCTAAGATTATGCGTCAGCTTTGGTCTGTGGTGGAAACCGCCCACACCAAGACCTTATTGCAGCTAGACGATGCTACCTTGGTGCAATGGTTAGTCAAACAAACCAACACCCAAGCATTGCTAGAACCGAAAGAAACTGATTTTCTGTGTGATTACATTCAATCTCGGCTATCTCTGATTCGAGATTTGGCTTATGAACGACAGTGTTAAGAGCGATCGCTCTGGCCTATTGAAGATTAACTATCTCGGGGAAGATAACCTTCTACCAAGCAATCAGAACCTACCACACGCCAACGAACATTTTCGAGGGTTAAAGCTTCAGTCATAGTGGTAAAGCCCAAATCGCCTACGGGCGTGGGAGCATTACTACCACCAATAATTTTTGGAGCAATAAAAGCCAGAATTTTTTGCACTGCTTTTTGAGCGATCGCACTCGCAGCTAAAGTTCCACCACATTCCCACAATACGCTACAAAAACCCCTTTCATATAAGTGCGCCATGACATTATCTGGTGTCAGTGACGTGAACTCCACCACTTCCACCCCTTGTTGCCGTAACATTTCTTGAACATTAGGGTTAGCATTCACTTGAGTCAATACTAAAGTAGGAGCCTCAGCTGTTTGCCACAGGTGAGCATTTTCTGGCAAGTTGAGATGACGACTCATCACTACTCGCAAAGGATTATGGGACCCTACCTGATGGCTGGTTAAGTAAGGATTGTCCTGTCGCACAGTATTTCCGCCAACAATTACTGCATCACAAGCAGCCCGTAGTTGATGTACTTCACTACGGGCTGCTGGATTTGTTACCCAAGCACTATGACCGGAATTTGTAGCAATTTTGCCATCTAAAGTCATGGCATACTTCAAAATACCTAAAGGGCGTTTGTAGAGAATGCGATGGACAAAAGCTTCGTTGAGTTGCTGACAGGCTGCTTCTTCTACCCCGACTAACACTTCTATACCAGCAGCACGTAAACGAGCAATACCACCGCCCGCTACGAGTGGATTCGGGTCTACCATACCCACCACCACTTTTGCCACTCCCGCATTGATCAAACCTTCTGAACAAGGCGGAGTCCGCCCGTAATGGTTGCAAGGTTCCAGGCTGACATAAACAGTAGCACCACGAGCGTGATCGCCTGCTGCTCTGAGCGCAAAAACTTCCGCATGAGGTTCACCAGCACGGGGATGAAACCCTTCCCCGACAATTTCCCCATCCTTGACAACCACTGCACCCACTAACGGATTTGGTGAAGTGCGTCCCAAAGCCTGACGGGCGAGTTCCAAACACCGCCGCATCATTTGGGAATCAAAATCACTCCCTACCCGTTTCTCTGTCGAATCCACTGGAAGCATATTTTCCGGAGTGTCGATAGGTAGAGATGCATCTGCTTGAGCGACCACAGGGGATTTATCCATAATTTTGGGCAACACTCTCAATATTTTCCACGCTAGCTGGACTTGTGCGCGATTTTTTAACAGTAATATTTAGGTTTTACTTTTGGTGATCTTAACTTACAGCAGTTTGGGCATGGGGCATGGGGCATTGGGCATTGGGCATGGGGAAAAAACTTCCCACACTCGCCATATCTCCCTTGTCCCCCTTGTCCCCTTCCCCCTTCCCCCTTCCCCCCACTCCGGAAATCCAGCAAACGCGGCGGTAGCTTATTTACAATCGAATCATCCCTACACTCAAGCCGCAATTCCCCTGATTATGGAATTAAATTTGCGCTTTCCTGAGATTGATCGAGTTATTGTCAGACTTGACGACCTAGAAACCGACAGACTAAATGGAAGAATCGGTGAAAAATGGTCGGGGCTGGGATTGCTTCTCTGCGAGACGCTACGCGAACGCTTCGCTCGCAATGACAGTAAATATTGTTGCTTATTTACTGAATTTGTAATTAAAGGCGATCGCACATGGCAATTTAAACGCAAAAATTAGGCATGGTTCAACCCAATCGCCTAATGCCACAATAATATTTTCCACCCATGTATCAAAACATTTTATCTCTTATCCCCCTCCTCGCTTGCGGGGAGGGGTTAGGGGTGGGGTTCCGAATATAAAGCAATACCAAACAATCAATTATCACGTCTGTAGGAATACGGCATCCAAAAACTTTCGCTAAAACAGACATTTTATCGGTGCCGTGCCCCTACGATTTGGATATTTTCTTCATTAGAAGCCTTCAAAGGTGCATCATTTGAGTTCAGAAGGCGAACTTTGAAGCTAAAAGCTCGAACGTTGCAGTTCAAAACAAGAATGGTTTAGTTCAAAACGAGAATGTTCTAGTTCAGAAGGCGAAAGTTGAAGCTAAAAGCACGAATGTTGCACTTCAAAACGAGAATGTTCTAGTTCAAAACGAGAATGTTGCACCTCAAAACGAGAATGTTCTAGTTTAAAACGAGAACGTTGTACCTCAAAGCCTGAATGTTGCTGAAAAATCAAAAGGGCACAACATTGTTGTGCCCCTACCTTAGTGTATTTAATTGCAAAGTGGTGTTTTCCCTAATTCCGGCTGTATCTGAAAACTAGTTGGCGAAGCAAACTTAAGATTGCTCGAACAATTTCATTTCTTGCCACCAACGATTCAGGGGATAGTAAACTACTGGCGCCCAAAGACTGCTGAGAATAGCAGAAGCTAAGGCGACGCGCTGATAATATGTCCAAATGTATTCGGTTTTGCGATCGCCCATCAAGCTCAATTCCAAGCCAAAAATCGTTTCTGCGACAAACGCCATTGCAAAGACAATTAAGGCAATGGAAATAAAGTCTTCCTCAATAAAACGCTGCTTCTGAATCAGACTAGTCAACATTCCCACTATCCCCAGCGATAAAGCATGAGTAGGGTTAGGCGATGTCATTCCATCCTGAAGTAACCCCAGAACTATACCAGCTAATAACCCAGACCAAACTGTGCGTTTAACACTCCAAGCCACCACCCAAATTAACAACCAGTTCGGCCCAATCCCCAACAATTCCATCCCTGGTAAGCGGGATGGTAACATCAGCAAACATAACAACACAGACCCTACTGTCACCGTCCCATCGACAATCTGACGTGTGCGCGGATTCCAACGGGCAATGGACGGGATTTGGATTTTGGATTTCCGCTTTGGCTGTTTTGACTTGTTTGGACGGCGACCAGTAAATGTAGGCATCTTCATGGCGTTGCAAGAATTATGGGGAATTTAATTAGACTTTGGCAGTTGTGGATTTGTCGGCTGGGGATTTTTTACCTCTGGGATGGGGTTTTCTGGTTTTGGGTAGACACCCACCCAATCTAATGAGCGAATCGCGGGGAAAAGTTCCACTTTGGCAACGGATGCAGGAAGTTTCTTTAAATCTAGGGATTTAATTCTGCCTACCACTAAACCAGAAGGAAACTTTTGACTATAAGTTGATGTGGAGACAAAATCTCCTACCTTCACATTGGGTACTTTCTCATAAAATTCCAACACAGCATCAGCTGAAGAATCTCCGCGCAAAACGCCTTTGGCTGATGTGCGACTAATTGTTACACCCACTTGACTCTTCATGTCACTGATGAGTAACACACGGCTAGTATTAGGCGTGACACTCTCTACTAAACCGACTAACCCGCCTTCTGACTTGACTATGAAGCCTTCTTTAATTCCCGAATTACCACCCCGATTCAGGAAAACTTCTTGCCACCAATGATCGGCACTGCGTCCTACTACCCGTGCCGGAATGGGAGGTGATGAAATTGGCTGTTTTTCTACATAGCCCACTAAGTTTTGTAACTTTTGATTTTGACTTTCCAGTTCTGCGATCCGCGCTTGCAACTCTAATACCCGCGCATCCCGAAGTTTTTCTTCCGGAGTTGGCCCGGTTTGCAACATTTCTAATGGCCGAGTTATTCCTTGGTACATTTCTAGCAGTAGGGCACCTTGGGTTTCTCGTACTATCCAAGCACTACCTAATGCCAAAGCGATTAATCCCAGTTGTAAGGTTTTGCGATCCCACCCACGACGTAATAAAACCATCTATCCATACCTGATTTTTATAGCTTTATATAGTTTGCAGAATTTTGGGTTCTATTTATAAAAAACCCAATATCAGATAGAGAATTCTACGTGTTGAGAATCCAATATCTGATATTTCTGCTACATGTTACGGGAACGACCGCTGAATACCCGTTCCAGTTGCTTGAAGTTTTCCAAAACACGTCCTGTTCCTAAGACCACACAACATAAAGGATCGGCAGCAATGTGTGTGACGATACCTGTCTCATGGCTGATAAGAGTATCTATTCCTTTGAGCAAAGCACCACCACCAGCCAACATGATCCCGCGATCAATAATGTCCGCTGCTAGTTCGGGAGGTGTGCGTTCTAGTGTCCGCTTCACCGCTTCAATAATGACTGATAGCGGTTCGAGCATACTTTCACGAATTTCTGGGCCTTTAATTGTCACAGTGCGTGGCAAACCAGAAAGCAAATGTAAGCCCCGGACTTCCATCATGGAATCATTATCATCGTTAGTCGGATACGCAGAGCCAATGCGAATCTTAATATCCTCCGCAGTACGTTCCCCAATCACTAAGTTATGAACTTTCTTCATGTATTGCAGGATAGCTTCAGTAAGTTCATCACCCGCAATCCTGACTGACTCGCTCAACACAGTCCCTTGGAGACTGAGTACAGCCACTTCTGTTGTCCCACCACCAATATCAATGATCATGTTGCCAGTAGGTTCAGCCACTGGTAGCCCTGCACCAATCGCCGCCGCTACTGGTTCATCAATTAAATAAACTTCTCTAGCTCCAGCTTGAGTAGCTGCATCCATCACAGCCCGTCTTTCTACCCCTGTCACACCGCTGGGAATACCAATGACAATTCGGGGTAAAATTAGAGATCTACCTTCATTAACACGTTGAATAAAGCTTTTTAACATCAGCTCGGCCGTGTCAAAGTCAGCGATTACCCCATCACGCAAGGGACGCAGAGCAATCACATTTCCTGGTGTGCGACCGAGCATTTTTTTGGCTTCTTCACCGACAGCGATTGCAATCTTTTCGTTTTGATCGATAGCAACCACTGAAGGTTCTTGGAGTACAATACCTTTACCAGATACATAAACGAGGGTATTAGCAGTACCGAGGTCGATACCCATATCCCACGATGAGCGAAAGTTCCTGAAAAGACCCACGCGTCCTACGCCCCCTATTTGCGATACTTGATGAATACGACAGTAAGAGTTAATCGTGCTGGATTTTATTACGTTTTTGATCCTGAGTCCAGTAAAGATGGCTATTTTTTTAGATTATTTTTGAGATCTTTACTGCCTGTCAGCCTACTAAATTCTGATCTTCTCTGACTTAGTCAGTATATCCGTATAGTTTTCTACTTTGTCCCAAGTAAGTTGTATCATTTTTCGATACAACAATGTTGCACAATCTTTAACATATTTTCAATAGTTTCACAATTCGCTATGATGGAATTCGGGATAAATAAGTACGTATGTACTGAAAGGTAAACATATGAGTATTAATGTTGTCACCCTTGTGGGTCGTGTAGGCGGCGACCCAGATATTAAATATTTTGAGTCGGGCAGTGTTAAGTGTAGATTAACACTAGCAGTGAATAGGCGATCGCGAAATAGAGATGAACCTGATTGGTTCACCTTAGAATTATGGGATAAGACGGCGGAGGTTGCAGGTAATTATGTGCGCAAAGGTAGCCTGATTGGCATCAAAGGCTCCCTCAAGTTTGACACATGGAGCGATCGCCAAACAGGAGCCAGCCGATCTACACCCGTTATTAGAGTAGACCAGCTGGAGTTATTAGGTTCAAAACGCGATAATGAGGCGGGCGGAGGCGGAGATTTTTCGCCAGAAAATTTCTGATTGGTCAATTGTCATTGGTCATTAGTCATTAGTCATTTGTAAAACTAATGACCAATGACTAAGCACTAATAACTAATTTGTAATGTCACTGATGCTTCTACTTGCTGTTCACCGCCAATTACAGGGGTAGAGACATCCGCATTGCTTACCTTTAAAGCTTCAGTACGCATTAATACAGGTGATGGCGGTGGGGCGCTAGCACCGTTGACTTGAATACTTACGACTTCTTTAGACTTCAGACCCAAGCTACTAAAAACAGCTTCGGCTTGGGCTTGCGCGTCTTGGGTGGCTTCTTTTAGTGCTTGTTTTTGAGCTGTTGCGATCGCTTCATCAGTAGCCACAAAACTAATACCATTAATTTGCGTTGCCCCAGCTTTCACAGCATCATCCAACAATGTGCCAGCTTTATCTGTCGCTATCCGAAAACTTACGGTGTTGCTGGCGGCATAGCCAGTAATTCGCTGTACATTATTGGTATAACTATAAACCGGATTCAAGCGAATACCTGTAGTTTGTAACTTCTCTACATTCCGGCTTTTGAGTAGAGCCACAACTGCTGCTGACCTGCGGGCTGCTTCTTCTTGTACCTCCTGGGCAGTTTTACCTTGAATTTCTACACCCAAATTGACTAAAGACAAAGTAGTCGGAATTGATTCCATACCCCGACCACTAACGGTAAGTGTTCGCCACAATTTTTCCTTTTCTTGGGCTAAACCGGGCTGCATAAAAGTTACACAGATTAACAAAGCGAAAGGAAGGGTTTGCCAAAATTTGCCAATGCGAAACTGGGAACCGGATAAAGCGGCTCTATACATAAAATTTGCACTCCTCGGCGGAAATTATCTAGGGATGTTTGTCATCAAGCATATCTAAGCAATCCAGATTTAACGGTCAACTGTGAATACGTCAACCGCCACCAAGAGATTTGCACAATTCTCACGAATTGAATAGATATAACTTCTGTATTTATACTGTGGCATTGCGATCGCTAAAAACTGGAATGGTTACATTTTTTGAAACTAAATAGAAAATGGGGACTAGGGGTTAGGGGCTAGGGATGAGAGATTTTCATACCCTTGTTGTGAGCGATCGCCTTTAGGGTTATAGCTTTGAAATATCTGCATTCAAGTTGGTAACGCTTGATGGAGTTGACAAATGGTACAAATTAAGGTTTGAATCGCATTCAATTTACCGAAAATCTCCAAAAAGCTACTTTAGATAAAAGAGTAAAAATTAAAGAGAAGGATTTTC
This sequence comes from Calothrix sp. NIES-2100, assembly GCF_002368195.1. Taxonomy (GTDB): domain Bacteria; phylum Cyanobacteriota; class Cyanobacteriia; order Cyanobacteriales; family Nostocaceae; genus Aulosira. The sequence goes on from NZ_AP018178.1 coordinate 7,559,227, forward strand.
GCAGAACCAATGCAGCTTTTAAATGCAATCAACTTCTCTTTTCCTCTGCTGGCAAGTACAACAGAAACAGCAGATAGCTCAATGGTACTAGCAGCAGTACTATTGAGCTTAGTGGTAATCTACCTCGCTAGCAAAGTCGGTGGGGAGTTATCCAATCGAATCGGTTTACCGGCGGTTTTAGGCGAACTCGTAGGTGGTGTAATCGTCGGTATCTCTGTTTTCCACCTTTTGGTGTTTCCAGAAGCTGGTACAGACAGTTCTGGTTCGTTGATCATTTCATTCCTGCAAAGCACTGCCGGATTAAGTCCCCAAGCCGCTGATGGTGTATTTACAGCTCAATCAGAGGTGATTTCCGTTCTGGCAGAATTGGGTGTGATCATCCTGCTATTTGAAATTGGTTTGGAATCAAACCTAAAAGATTTAATGGCAGTCGGCATCCAAGCCACTATTGTGGCAGTAGTGGGGGTAGTAGCACCGTTTACTGCTGGTACTGTTGGTTTGATGACTTTGTTTGGTGTGGGTGCTGTACCGGCAATTTTTGCTGGGGCGGCTTTAACTGCTACTAGTATTGGGATTACTTCCAAGGTACTTTCAGAAATCGGCCGACTCAATTCTAAAGAAGGGCAGATTATTCTCGGTGCGGCGGTAATTGATGACGTACTAGGAATTATTGTCTTGGCAGTGGTTGCTAGTCTGGCTAAAGATGGTGAGGTAGATGTCACTAAAGTCATTTATCTAATTATTAGTGCCACTGCTTTCCTAGTAGGTGCGATTCTGCTGGGCAATATTTTCAATAAGTCCTTTATCGCGATCGTCGATCGCCTCAAAACCAGGGGTGAGTTGGTTATCCCAGCGTTTATCTTTGCCTTTATCATGGCATATCTGGCTGCTGTGGTTCAGTTAGAAGCAATTCTCGGCGCTTTTGCTGCTGGTTTAGTCTTGGAAGAGACAGATAAGCGCAAAGAACTGCAAAAGCAAGTGATTCCCATTGCTGATATGTTAGTACCGATTTTCTTTGTAGTTGTTGGGGCAAAAACTGATTTAGGTGTATTAAACCCAGCAATTCCTAGCAATCGCGAAGGTCTGGTTATGGCAACTTTCCTGATTCTAGTCGCCATCTTCGGTAAAGTGATCACAGGCTTAACTGTGTTTGGTCAACCACAAATCAACAGGTTGGCGATTGGTGTGGGGATGATTCCCAGAGGTGAAGTTGGATTAGTATTTGCTGGTGTTGGTGCTGCTAGTGGCGCACTCTCCAAACCGCTAGGCGCAGCAATTATCATGATGGTAATCTTGACAACCTTTTTAGCTCCTCCCTTGTTAAGGTTTGTCTTTCCAGACACAGAAAAAGCAACAGAAAAAGAGCAACTAATTTTAGATGGTGCTTCAGCTCCATCCTTAACCATAGAAACACCTCAGTTGCTGGTCTCTAAATCCCACGATTCTAGTAGTCTCGAATCAGAAACCGATTCACGGGAGAGTTAGGAAACTCCAAAAAGTAAATTATTCCGCTTAAAGTTGTACGGGCGGGTTCACAAATATCTTCGATTGTTAACGGGAATCTCGGTTAACCCGCCCCTACTGACTGTTGAGTGTTAACTCTCAACAATAACAATGGAATATTTTTTTACGAGTAAGTCCCTGAATTATTTGTCTTGGGTAGAAACACCCTGTTGATTCCCCCTTAAGGTAGATTAAGACTGAGTTCTGAATCATTCCTGTTCAGAACTCAGTTACTAGTTGCGATCGCATTCTGTGTCAGTATTCTCCGAGTCCGCTGGAGATTTTTCAAGCGATCGCCGGAAACTTCTAGCTCTCAATCACCGTCCCCTAAGATTGTCAATTTTAGTTTTTTGCTATTACAATCAGCGTTTGGAATGTTATCAGTTGCCAGGTTTTTGCGGTTTTGACAAGTGACTTTAGTCATGTTTCGCGCAATTAGGGATTAGCAACTGTCCGCCAAAATAAATCAGTTCTTTCTTGTCTGAAACAAAAGAATTTATTGATGAAGTTTCAAAACGTCGTTGCGTCCTGTAGTCCCTGGGTCTTCTTCAATCAGTACAATTTACTGACTGACATTTACTGGTTAAAGTTAATTCTGGTTATCCTTTGTGGTTTTGATCTGATGCTTTTGAGATCGAAGTTCTCGGCGCTAACAGCATGGCAAATCTACTTGTAGTGTAAACTTATACATTAAAAGCTGGGTTTTGAGAGTGGCGCTCAAGTTTAAGCCTGCATTAAAAGCTAATTTTAGGTGGTCAAAGTGTGACGATTTGCCAATATCTTGAAATATTGACTATTCCCATGAATGCGAATTAGGAGAAATGGCTGTAAAACTACACTGGTTACTACCTGGTACTTTCGGGACTATCTGCTTGCTATCGTCACCAACATTAGCAGCAAGACTGGAATCTTGGCGTTTTGATACCGAGCAAAATCAGCTAGAAATTAACACTGCTGGTGCTATCCAACCCAAAGCACAACTGATTTTCAATCCCACTCGCTTGGTGATTGATTTGCCACAAACTGTATTTGGGCGTCCCCAAGTGACGCAACCAGTAGGTGGGGCGATTCGGTCGGTGCGTGTAGGGCAATTTGACCCAGAAACAACCCGCATAGTCATTGAAATTACTCCAGGTTATACCCTAGACCCCCAACAGGTTAAATTTACAGGCATCAGTGCCAACCGCTGGATAGTAAAATTACCCAAGCCAGAAGTTGTTAAATCACCATCTGCTAATAGTAATGTTTACAATACAGTCACAACAGATGCTGTTACTAAACCGGAAATTTCCCAAGTTGTCAATACTGCTAATGGGATAACTCAAATTGAGAACTTACGAGTCACAGGTGATGGGTTTTTCATCCGCACCAGCGGTGGTAACCCCAAGATTCAGGTAAATCGGAGTAGCGATCGCCAAGCGATTAATATCGACATCACAGGCGCATCTTTATCGCCAAAATTAGAGCAAAGGGATGTGTTGATTAACCGCTATGGTGTCAATCGCATTATCTTCAGCCAATTACAAGCACAGCCACCTGTAGTCCGCATGACCCTGAGGGTAGACAGCAATAGCCCCGATTGGCGCGCAAGTACCAGCAGCGTTGGCGGGTTTGTGGTTCTGCCCAACAAGGGTGTAGTAAAATTACCGGAAAATAATCAAACACCAGTAAACTCTGATACTAATTCCCCCGCAACAATTCAAGCGATCGAATTAGCGGGAAATGGCAGCCAATTGCTAATTCGTGCCGACCAGCCTTTATCAGCCACAGGTGGGTGGGATAGATCGAGTGGTCTGTTCCGCATCGCTATTAATAATGCCCAGTTAGCTCCCAGAGTGACTGGGCCTGCTTTAGATGCTAATAGCCCAATTCTGCGAGTCAGGGTACAACCGCAACCACCAAATACTGTAGTTGTCTTTGTTCAACCAGCAACAGGGGTACGAATTGGCGAACTCAAGCAAAATGGGCAGTTGTTGGCTCTGCAATTACAACGAGCTATCAGATCGCCTATTGGATTACCACCCCTACCGCCACCAACTGGCACATTACCAGACCCCACAATTCCTACACCACCCATACCTCAGCCCGGTTCTCGTTCCCCAATTTTTAATGGGCGGGCGCTAGTGATCATTGACCCAGGTCACGGTGGTAAAGACCCAGGAGCAATTGGGATTGGCGGAGTCCGTGAGAAAGATATCATCTTACCCATTGGTAGAAGAATTGCAGAGATTTTGCAGCAAAATGGCGTACAAGTGGTGATGACACGAAATGCTGACTATTTTGTCAGTCTACAAGGGCGGGTAGATATGGCAGAGAAAGCAAACGCTAGTGTATTTGTCAGCATTCATGCCAATTCAGCAGGTGCGGCGCGTCCGGATGTCAGTGGCTTAGAAACGTATTACTACGACAATGGCCTAGGTCTAGCTCGCATTGTCCATAGCAACATTCTCCGAGGTTTGAATGTCAGAGACAGAGGAGTAAGACGAGCTAGGTTTTATGTCCTGAGAAAAAGTTCTATGCCCTCGATTTTGGTAGAAACCGGCTATTTGACTGGGCGAGAGGATGTTGCTAATTTACAAAGCGCAGGTTATCAAAATCAAATGGCGGAAGCGATCGCTCGTGGTATTCTTCAGTACCTCAAACAAAGATAAGAAAATAAATAGTAACTTTTGGGTAATTACACTTAAAGGTTACTTATTTTCTCCCATCAAGGAGTTATCAAATCTCTAGCTAATGTCCCCATGTCCCTTTTCCAGTTAGACCTCCACCAGCAATTGCCTACAACCAGCCCATGAAAAATCTTTCTTCTTGTTTCCCCTAGTTATGTTTCCCCTATTTTCAATAACTGCGATGACACGAAAAAATACTGTACCGCTATGAAAATCTCTCTTCTGTTTCCCCTAATCCCTATTTACCAAACATTGTTGTTGAATAATTTATAAAACAACAACTCTCTTTTAGAAGCAATTTAATCTCATCTGTACTGCTCGACACACCCATTCATAAATATTTTTCTAAATATTAAAGAGTAGCTGTCACCAGCTTTAGCACACCAGTTGATAATAGTTGTATTTTTACACCCAGTGCCTTAATTACTAGCAATCAAATCGATGAAAAGCAATTTTGTATTGATTGAATCAGGTGAATTTTAATTATCTCATTATGGTGTAACTTGATACGTTTTAGGTTAAAATTGGCAGCGCTAACAGCATGGCATAATTCCAGAAATATGCTAAAATTCTACGCCATTAGCTGTGTCTTTAATCCTAGCGCGAAATGTTTTTGCTGCATGAAAGCTAAAGTTTGGGCGGTGACGGTGTGAGGATTTACCAATATTTTGAAAGCTTAACGGCTCCCATGAATGCTAATCAGGAGAAAAAACTGTGAAATTACACTGGTTACTACCCGGTACTTTTGGAACTATCTTCATATTGTCGTCGCCGGCTTTTGCAGCGAGACTAGAATCTTGGCGTTTTGATGCCAGTCAAAATGTATTAGAAATCAATACGGCGGGTGGTGTGCAACCAAAGGCACAACTAATCTTCAATCCCACTCGGTTAGTGATTGATTTGCCACAAACTGTATTTGGGCGTCCCCAGGTGACGCAACCAGTCGGTGGGGCGATTCGGTCGGTGCGTGTAGGGCAATTTGACCCAGAGACAACCCGCATAGTTGTCGAACTTACTCCAGGTTATACCCTAGACCCCCAACAGGTAAAATTCACAGGTATCAGTGCCAGCCGTTGGTCAGTAAAATTACCCACCCCAAAAACTGAGCAGGTCGCCGTCTTAGCTGACGCTAATAAACCGCAAACACAAGCATCAGGAGTGGTAGTCCCTGCTAATACATCGCCAACACCATTACCACCAACAAATGTTTATAACGTAGTTAAAACAGGCCCTGTTACCCCCATTGATAACAGAACTGCGATCAACAGCGCCGATGGGGCGACTCAAATTGAGAACTTACGAGTCACAGGTGATGGGTTTTTCATCCGCACCAGCGGTGGGAACCCGAAGATTCAGGTCAATCGCACAGACGATCGCAAAGCAATTAATATCGACATTACAGGGGCATCTTTATCGCCACAACTAGAGCAAAGGGATGTTTTGATTAACCGCTATGGTGTCAATCGCATTATCTTTAGCCAATTACAAGCACAGCCACCTGTAGTGCGCATGACTCTGAGGGTAGACAGCAATAGCCCCGACTGGCGGGCAAGTACCAGTAGTGTTGGTGGGTTTGTGGTTCTGCCCAACAGTGGGGCCGTGAGATTACCGGGCAATAATAATCCATCCCCTGTAACTTCTAATACTAACTCCCAAGCAACAATTCAAGCGATCGAACTAGCTGGAAATGGTACCCAACTAATAATTCGTGCTAACCAGCCTTTATCAGCCACAGGTGGGTGGGATAGATCAAGTGGTCTGTTCCGCATCACCATTAATAATGCCCAGTTAGCTCCCAGAGTGACTGGGCCTGCTTTAGATGCTAATAGCCCAATTTTGCGAGTCAGGCTGCAACCGCAACAACCGAATTCTGTAGTTGTCTTTGTTCAACCAGCAGCAGGGGTGCAAATTGGCGAACTCAACCAAGTTGGTAGTCAGCTGATAGCTCTACAATTACAACGCTCACGTCCAACAACGCCTAGGATACCCCCTGTTGGTTTACCTCCCTTGCCACTACCAAATCAAGGACAATTGCCAGACCCCACAATAGACACTCCTCGGACTATACCTCAGCCCGGGCCAAGTCCCAACGTTCCCAGAGGGAAATTATTAGTAGTAATTGACCCAGGACATGGTGGTAAAGACTCTGGCGCACCAGGCCTAGGGGGGCTGTTAGAAAAAGATGTAGTTTTGCCGATCAGTATTCAAATCGCCAGAATTTTAGAAAAGAATGGTGTTCAAGCAGTATTAACAAGAGATGCTGACTTTTTTGTAGAACTTCAGGGAAGAGTAGATATCGCAGAGCGAGTGAATGCGACTTTGTTTGTCAGCGTCCACGCTAATTCCATTGATAACCGCTCTGATGTCAACGGCTTAGAAGTATATTATTACGACAGCGGTTACGGTCTAGCTGAAGTAGTTCGCAATACAATTCTCCAGAATATTGGTACTATAAAAGACCGAGGAACACGTAAAGCCCGTTTTTACGTCCTGAGGAAGAGTTCCATGCCATCAATTTTGGTGGAAACAGGTTATATGACTGGTCGCGAAGACAATCCCAGATTGGCAAGCCGAGAATACCAAAATCGCATGGCAGAAGCGATCGCTAATGGTATTCTCAAGTACTTACAACGGCGCTAAAAGGGTAGATGAGTAGGGAGCAGGGAGGGCAAATGCCCTTCGCCCCATGCCCCTATACCGCCACCATGCCCATTGACTATTGACTATTGACAAAAAGCAAATTGGCTACTAAATCCTGTATCTTAATTCAAAAAACCTCAAACCATATTTGCCCGTGTATTCATCTTCCATTTTTCCAGGCAATCTTGACAATTTTTCTGCCCAAGAACCTCAACGCGCACCCATTGGCATCTTTGATAGTGGCGTGGGTGGTCTGACGGTACTGCGACAAGTTTATCGACAACTTCCTAACGAATCAGTTATTTATTTTGGTGATACAGCACGATTGCCTTATGGCATTCGTTCCCAAGCAGAAATTTTACAGTATGTACGCGAAATTCTTACCTGGATGCAACAGCAGCAGGTAAAAATGGTCATTATGGCTTGCAATACTAGTTCTGCTTTAGCATTAGACATCGTCCGCGAGGAATTTAACTTACCGATTCTCGGTGTGATTCTCCCAGGGGCTAAAGCAGCAGTACAGCAAGGTAAGCGGATTGGGGTGATTGCTACCCCAGCCACAGCCAAAAGCAATGCCTATAAGCAAGCTATACTGGAAATCGATCCTGATGTTCAAGTTTGGCAGGTCGGTTGTCCAGAATTTGTGCCACTGATTGAGCAAAATCGCATTCATGACCCCTACACTACTGAAGTAGCACGCTCTTACCTAGAGCCGTTAATCAAGCAGGAAATTGATACTTTAGTCTACGGTTGTACCCATTATCCCCACCTCGCACCTGTACTGCGATCGCTTCTGCCCTCCCATGTCAAACTAGTTGATCCAGCTGTGAATGTTGTAGCAGCCTGTGCCCAAGATTTAGACATCCTAGGTTTAAGGAATACCCATCCACCGTTCCCCACTCACTTTGCTGTCAGCGGTAGTGGTCAGCAGTTTGCCCAATCAGGATTGCAGTTGTTAGGCTATACTCCACTGGTTGAAGAAGTTTGCTTCACTGATGCTAAATTCTCCCACCTTCAACAAGACTTTGTGGGGTAAATACTTAAGAGTCAAGAGTCAATATTCCATTGACTCTTGACAATTGACTCTTAACAATTAACTATTAACTATTGACTATTGACTATTAACAGCTTCACTCACCTTTGGTGTTACTGATAGCTCTTGAGTGTGTTTTCCCTTAGCTGCCAAGGGAATAACTGTAGTACCAGTGTTCTTTCCTGTTCGCTTTGCCAGTGCCAATAGTAGGTAGACCGTGAACAAATATCCAGCAGCTAAAATAAAAATCATCATAGGCATGTTTCCGTAAATCATTGTTCTACCAGCACCTTTATCTAACGAATATGCAATTTCATAACCCCAACAAAACCTCCACCAAACAAGCTAATTCTTGATGGCTGTGTTTTGCTATGCTAGACTACACCGTAGAGCTACAACACTCGACGGCAAACGGATTTATTATTTAAATTAATTTCGCGCAGACCATACATTACAGAGCCGCGATATATTGCTATACAGCAATTCATAACTGCGCTCCTCAGCAGTCTACCTAGTCCGCGTTGTTGCTGCAAAAACTAATTCATGTGAGTCACGCCACCGCTCACTGTTAATACAAAAAAGAGCAGTTACCTGTAAGGTTAGCGTCTAACTCCCACCCATAGGTTTGCAGGTCGCAGGCAGAAAATCAAGAATTACTTCTTTGATTTAACGGCTACGATTTATTGACTCACCACTCCTGCTAAGTTAGATCACCTACAGGCGATTAAACTCTGGAGAGTGAATATCTGAAAAATTTAAAATCCCTAGATCTTAGCGTAACACAAGGTTCCTGACTTTTAATCCTACTTTGCAGCTAAATTTTAAATTTTCTCCAGGACTTAACCAAACTAGAAAAAACTGGTTTAGGCAGGGAAAATACTTAGTGCTGAATATATTAAATTTATAAAAATTCTACTCTAATTACTGGTAATAAAATTTACTCTTATCCTTTCTTCAGATTGATATTTTTTGAGAAAAATTCCCTTATAAAAGGACAAAGAGATTATTTACCGTAATTTTTATGAGTAATAATAATTACAAGTAGTCTTGCTGCTCTTAGCTACTTCAGTAATTTCACGGTACGTTACTGGAAAAATACAGCTAACAGATGCCAGAAGCATCAAATAGCTTAATCAATAAGTAATTATACTTAGAAACTTCTGCTTGATATAATTAGATTATTTTCAGTAGCCTAGAATACAGTTTGTTGATAAAAATATCTAATCTAGTATTACACAAAAAATAGAATTTTATCCAAAAACTCTTGAAAAGCTGAAAACAGTAGTTTTTTGAATTATGAATCGGGTAAGGTCTCTGGAAATTGGGGTATTCCCGGATCAAAACTTTGCGCAGGCTTTGGGTTATCTTAAAATGAGTATAGGATATGTAAACTTTCTTAATCTAAGCCAGAGTCCGCCCATCCATGACCCCAGCCACCTCCCTGTTTACCCCTGTGGAAGCAGACCTGCGAATACTAGCAGATAATCTCAAACAGCTAGTTGGAAATCGCCACCCCATCCTTTATGCAGCCGCCGAACATTTATTTGGAGCCGGGGGAAAGCGTATTAGACCAGCGATCGTTCTGCTAATAGCGCGAGCAACAATGCTAGAACAAGACATTACACCCCGTCACCGACGCTTAGCGGAGATTACAGAAATGATCCACACAGCAAGCTTGGTGCATGATGATGTGGTGGACGAATCCCAGATGCGTCGTGGTGTTCCGACTGTTCATAGTTTGTTCGGTAACCGAATTGCTGTGTTAGCCGGAGATTTTCTGTTTGCTCAATCTTCTTGGTATTTGGCAAACTTGAACAACTTGGAAGTGGTAAAATTGCTCTCAGAAGTAATTATGGATTTGGCCGCTGGAGAGATCCAGCAGGGACTGAATCGCTTTGATGCTAATACTTCCATCGAGACTTACCTCAACAAGAGCTATTACAAAACTGCCTCGTTGATTGCCAACAGTTCTAAAGCAGCTGGGTTACTGAGCGAAGTATCCCCAGAAAATGTTGAGCATTTGTATAACTATGGTCGCCATCTGGGTTTAGCATTCCAGATTGTGGATGATATTTTAGATTTCACCAGTTCGACAGATACATTAGGTAAACCAGCGGGATCTGACCTCAAAAGTGGTAATCTCACTGCACCCGTTTTATTTGCCTTAAAGGAAAAACCATATCTAGAAATACTGATTGAAAGAGAGTTTGCCCAAGAAGGGGATTTAGAACAAGCGCTAGATTTGATTCAAGAAAGTCAAGGAATACAACGGGCGCGAGAATTAGCAGCTCACCATGCGAAGGTAGCAACTGAGCATATTGCCTTTCTGCCACCCTCAGAATCTCGTCAAGCTTTAATTAACATGGCTGACTATGTATTGAGTCGGCTGTATTAGGGGCTAGGGGATAGGGACTAGGAGCTAGGGATGAGGAACAAATAACCAATGAAAAATGCCCCATTCCCCATGCCCCATGCCTTTTTAAGCATCGTCAAGCTTTAATTAACATGGCTGACTATGTATTGAGTCGGCTGTATTAGGGACTAGGGATTGGAGACTAGGAGCTAGGGATGAGGAACAAATAACCAATGAAAAATGCCCCTTTCCCCATACCCCATAACCTTTTAAGCAATATCAGGTGGAATTGGTTTTGGCGATCGCTTTTTTTGTAAATGTTTTTGAATTTGGTTTTGGAAATCAGTCCGTTGGACTTCAATGGCGTTGGTAGTCGTGCCAGGAGTCTCAAAAAAAACTATACTGTCTACTGGTTCTAATGCCACTAGTTGGAACAAAATGTGAGTCACAGGAATAGCTATTGCTATTACTTGCGAGTCCAGTGAAGCTGATGCAGTCTGTGTGGCATCCTGTAAGGTAGGAAAGGCGTAAACCACGCTTTTTTCTTTCTTTAGGTTTGCCCGATTGCTCAATGTAGTTAAAACCCACTCTGAATCCAAACTTTGGAGAATATAATACTGAGGGTGACGTAACTGATGAGCGATCGCCTTCAAGACAGGGGCAATTGCTGCCACCAGTTGTGGTGTTATAACATCTTGGGGTGCATTATCAATCAACAATTGAATTTGTGCGTTTATATCCATAATGACTTGTCAACGGCTGGGTGGGTAATGGCCATAACATCAAAACAAAGTGTGAATAATCCCACTCACAATGGGAATAATAAACTTAGCCCACATCCTGAATGCGGGATTGTATGCGTTTAGCTTATACGCAAAATTCATCCAGCCAACACCCACGGTCGTACAGGTTGTGTTTAAGTATGTTAGGGTCTTTTAAAAACAGAGACTATGAATTCAGCCGCAACCGCAACTATTCAGGGAGAGAATTCTATCGGCGTGGAGGTGATATTTCAACTCCTATTTAAGGAGCTTCAGCAATCAACCAAAGCTTCGGAACAGAATTGCCATGATGTGGCAACACGAATTGCTTCCGAAGTCTACCGGATTTGCAACGAAAGTAAACGTATCCAAGCATCCGGTGCTGTGGAAAGCTCAGCAATGACCTTGGCTCGACACCGACTGCAACAGTGTTTGAGGTACTACCAGCTGGGTTCCAATCGGGGCAGGGTAGAATTACATAGCACTTTAAGTGCGATTATCTATCGTTACATTAATCCTCCTCAGAAGCAATTGAGTTATCAAGGGCGGTTGACGATCATTGAAGATTTCCTCCAAAGTTTTTATCTGGAGGCCTTGAATGCTTTCCGCCGGGAAAATCAACTCGGTGCCACCTATCGCCCCCAGACGCTGCTGGAATTGGCAGAGTATATGGCATTTACCGAACGCTATGGTAAGCGCCGCATACCTTTACCAGGGCGTCAGCAGCAGCTCATTATCCTGCGGGCGCAAACCTTCTCCCAACAGCAACCTCCAGAAACCAGTGTAGACATTGAACAAGCGGCAGAAGGTAGTGCCAACGAACCTGATGGTTCCTGGGAAGAGCCAGCAGTACAACAATTGCGTTCAGCAATGGCTACGCAAACAGAACCAGAACCGGAAGAAGACACGTTGCGCTCTGTCGTGATTACAGAATTATTAAATTATTTGGAGCAACGGCAACAAAACGATTGTGCTGATTACTTTAGCCTGCGCTTGCAAGATCTTTCAGCACAGGAAATAGAATCAATTTTGGGTTTAACCCCTCGTCAGAGAGATTACTTACAGCAGCGCTTTAAATATCATTTAATTCGGTTTGCCTTGTTGCATCGTTGGGAATTGGTTCATGAATGGTTAGAAGCTTCCTTACCCACAAATTTAGGCTTAACTCCGCAACAGTGGCAAGCATACACAGCGGAGCTAGACGATAAACAGCTGTCTCTACTAAATATGAAGCAACAAGGACAACCTGACGAAAAAATTGCTAAAAGTTTAGGTTTGTCTATGGCACAATTACAAAAACGGTGGTTTAAGATTCTTGAACAAGCTTGGGAAATTCGTAATTCTTTAGTGTCCGGATCAGGTGCATCTACTCATGAATAGTGACTCAGAATCCTTTCATCACCAGTTACTCACTTGGGTGTTGGCAGATAATGCCACCACCTTAGAGTCGTCGGTAGATGATGAGGAACTTGACGGGGTGGAAAACTCACTCAAACAAGCTACTGCATCAACAAGTGGTGAGCCAGAGTCGGGAGTAACACCCCAAACCTTTCTACTGGGAGAAATTCCTACTGTGCAAGAACGTTTCCAAGCTGTCCTCAAACGTCGTTTACAACTCCAAATTCAAAACCACCCGCCTTTATTTCCCTGGGAAAGTCAATTAACAGACTATCCCGATTATGCCGACGAACCAGCGGTAGTATTAGTTCCCGCCTGGGGATGGGTGGCACAACAGTCAAAGCTGAATTTACCGATCGCTCTGCCGGAAAGCATTTTCCGCCAATTACTGCAAAAGTGTCAACTTTTGCTGACTTCTTCACTCCCTGTAGGGGCAAAATTAGTCCAAGCAGTGGAGGACTTGTTCCCGAACGAGAACCAAGCCCTAAATGACATCGCGGGCTTAGTACTGAGAAGTACCTATCGTTCACCAGAAGTTCTGGAGGCTATGCCCAATATTGAGAGCGATTACTCCGATTTAAAACAACGTCAACAAATGGCGTTATCGCTGTTAGCAGCTAAACAAGTGTTAGATAACCTGACTATACCACTTTCACTCACCAATCCCGTGGTAGAAAGAGAATGGCTAACTAGTGCAGGTGTTATGAGGCTAAAAGTAGAATACCAGTCTCAGGGACAAACGGGAAAGCTACGTGTCGAGGGTAAGTTACCCACTCAAGGAATTTTCACACTTAAAGGAAGGGATATCCAGGCAGTAGGGCAATCTGCAAGTTCGGGAAGCTTAAGTGTAGAATTACACTCTCAACAACTTAACCAGATTTATACCTTGGAAGTTGATTTCCCAGAAATTGAACAAGCGCCACTTTTGTTTGTGATCAATCCAACAACATAGGCAAATCGTCACTGCTAGCACACTACTTTGAGAAACGCCAATAGATAATTAATGATTTCCTGGTTTTGAAACTTATCTTTTTTTTTTCTACAAGCGGTATTGAGCAAGCCTACGCAAACATATATTGATTGGTAGAACCTAGCACAAGACAAGTAAATTCACGTAGGCGCGTTTTTAGTTGGTTACCATGTTACACTGGGAATTCCCCTTCGCTAAAGGCGTTTTCATAGAGTAGGGTAGGGTAGTTGGTTTCCATCTCCAACATTGTGTCCCTAGCGTCTACATCATCGCTGTGCTTGTACTTTAAATGTTTAACTTATCCAGGATCAATCAGTTTTGGCGTCTACCTGTAAGACATGACAATTGGCGACAAGATAAGCAGGGGTCGCCTCTGGTAGAAGTAGAAGATTCAATTTCCTTAAGGGTGCTAGTGCTAGCGTTGGTAATTACGGGAATTGTCGCGACGGATATTGCCGGTGAGACTCAATTTAGTCTTTGGGCGATCCCTGTAAGTTTTATGGGTGCAATTTGGAGTTACCGCAGTCGCCGCGATCGCAATACTGCTGTAAAGTTTTGCATCGCTATCGGCATGTTAGTAGCACTGGGTGCTTTTTTTGCTCGCCTGATAGGGGAATTAAATGATACTAGACTGGGTTTGGCAGAGTTATTGATTCAACTTCAGATCCTCCATAGCTTTGATACGCCCCGCCGTAAGGACTTGGGCTATTCAATTGTCATCGGGTTAATTTTACTCGGTGTGGCGGCAACGTTGAGTCAAACTTTAGCATTTGCGCCTGTGCTGCTGTTATTTTTGGCGATCGCTCTGCCAACTTTAGTTCAAGATTACCGTTCTAGACTGGGCTTGGAGAAGTTAAACTTTAAAAAGCCAAAGGTAAAAGAGAAAAAATGGTCTTCTCTTTTACCTTTTTATGTTTTATTATTCACAATCATTGTGGCCTTAGGATTGGCAATTTTTGCCGTGATGCCAAGATTTCCCGGCTATCAATTGCGCACCTTTCCTGTAAGTTCTAATATTGCGGTTAAAAGCGAATTTACAGGGCGTAATATCATTAATCCTGGTTATGTCCGCCAAGGTAATAGTAAAAGCCAAGGTGGTAACACTAATGGTAAGGGACAAGGTGACACCGGCGAACCAGGAACTGTAGATAATAATTTTTATTATGGCTTTAATAGCCAGATGAACCAAAACCTGCGGGGAGTAATGAAACCCAAGGTAGTAATGCGGGTGCGATCGCAGGCTCAAGGTTTTTGGCGAGTATTGGCATTTGATCAATATACAGGTAAGGGATGGAAAATTTCCCGCAACGATGATGTTGTCACCATGAGGCGATCGCCTTGGGCTTCCCAAATCTTGCTCAACTCGCCCCTAATTACTGGCAAAACCCAAGAGGTAGTACAAACTTATACAGTAGTATCAGATTTACCGAATCTGATTCCCGCACTGACTTATCCTAAAGAAATTTACTTTCCCACATCAATAATCGCGGTCGATCGCGAAAATGGATTGCGATCGCCTGTGGAATTATCAGAGGGTTTAACATATACAGTAGTTTCCGAAGTACCATACCGCGATCGCGCTGCTTTAGGAAAAGCTGGTACTCAATATCCACAGCAAATTCAAAAACATTATCTGCAAATTCCGCCAGAGATTGCGCAAAAGGTGAGACAACGCACCGAAGAAATCCTCGCTAACTACAATCGAGAACGGGTAGCAAGGTCATTTAAAACCTTAGATTCACCTTATGAACAAGCCCTCTACCTGGCACAATATTTAAAACAAAACTACTCGACACCGGAAAATCCCTTAGATTTGCCTTATTTGAGTGATAAAGAAGACCTAGTAGAAGCTTTTTTATTCAAATATAAAGGCGGCTACCCAGATCACTTCTCAACAGCACTAACGGTAATGCTGCGTTCCATAGGTATTCCAGCGCGGTTGGTAGCCGGATTCAACCCCGGAGAGTTTAATCCCTTCACCGGGATGTATGTTGTGCGCAACACCGATGCCTATGCCATGACCGAAGTATACTTTCCTAAATATGGCTGGTTTGCCTTTGACCCGATACCCAATCATCCCCTGATACCGCCCTCCGTCGAAGATGTGGAGACTTTTAGCGTCCTACGCCAATTTTGGCAATGGGTAGCGGGATGGCTACCTTTACCGATTCGGAATTGGCTTGATTATGTGTTTAGCACAATTTTTAGCGGAATTTTCAAAGCGATCGCTTGGTTTTTGGCATTATTTACTCAAGGTTGGCTAGGTGTATTAACTGGCTTAATTCTGTCCACTACAACAGCTTTCTTCTGTTGGTTAGGTTGGGAACAGTGGCGCGAATGGCTGAACCGTCGCTGGTTGAAAAAATTATCGCCAATGGAAAGCCTTTATCAACAAATGCTGCAATGGACAGCCAAAAAAGGTTTAGGTAAGCATCCAGCACAAACACCCCTAGAGTATGCCAGAGTAGCTTACGAGCAGCATTCATCTGCAAATGCTGAGGTAATAGATGAAATTTGCCAAGCCTATGTAAGTTGGCGTTATGGTGGTTACACTCCTGACTTGCAGCAACTACGAGAAAAATGGCAAAAATTCAAAACAGCTACTAATGCAAGAGAGTGAAAATTTAACATTTAAAACATGGCTATAACCAAGGATTAAAGATTACAACTCCTGTCCCTGCAAAATCATTTTCGTTGCGGGTAACAAGTGATAGAGAGTTTTGCAGAGCAGTGGCTGCAATCAGAGAATCCATAACGGGTAAAGGTCGCCCATTCTGCTCTAATTGCCCAACTAAATTTCCCCATAACACCATTGTTGGGATATCTATACTTAAAATTCTGCCTTTAAAACGATTGGGTAAGGTTTCATTTAGCCATTTTGTTAGAGATTCTTTGCGCTTAGATGCGGCAAGTTTGTTGATGCCCTTAGCGATTTCGCCAATTGTAATTACGCTGAGGTAAAGTGTTTCCGGCACTTGGGCATCTAGCCAATCTAAAACTTGTTGATTTGGTTGTTTGGCAACAACTTCGGAAATCAGGCAGGTATCGAGAAGGTAAGTCATGGGGTAAAAGCATCGCGAGGTAGACTGCGCTCTCGGCTCAAGTCTAGTTCTTCGGCGATTTCAGCCAGGGGGGATTGACGGAAAAACTCCGAGAGTTTGCTGGGTTCCTCTGGGTGGGTGCTTTGTTTGGTGAGGCTTTGGGCAAGGATCTGAATAATATACAGCTTATCGTTGGGGGAAAGCTGAAGGAGTTGTTGTTCGAGTTCTTGGATAACCATGATGGGGTTAAGTGGGGGATAATTTTATTTTACTTTCAGGGTTAGGGGTTAATCTCGCACAAGTTTGATTAGAAGAAAGGCAGAGGGTAGAAGGAAGACAAAGGTACAATAATGCTCCCTTGTCTTCCTTGTCCTCTGCAATTACTCCGCCTCGCCAATCAATGTAAACGCCGCCCAATCTCTAGGGTTAGGATGCTGTTTCATGGTGTTCAACATCGCTTCTCGCAACGCTTGTGCTTTATCAGGGTTTTTCTGGAGATCCTGATAAAACTCCGTCATTAATAATGCTGTGGGTGAATCTGGTATTGACCACAAAGACACCAAGACACTAGGAACACCAGCAGTAATTAAAGCACGGGATAAACCGATTACCCCATCGCCTGTAATCGTTCCTCTTCCGGTGTCACAAGCACTTAAAACGACTAATTCGGCGTTGAGTTTCAAATCTAGGATTTCGTTAGAGGTGAGTAAGCCGTTATCTTGACCAGATGGAGCCAGAGAGATCGCTCCTGGTACACCCAATCCTTTAAAATCATCTAATAAGCCGTGTGTTGCCAAATGTACAATTCTAGCCTGAGAGATTTTTCGGAGGATTGCGGCTTTGGTTGCTTTACTGCCTGTAATTGCAGTGGTTTTGAGGAGAGAAGCTATGGCTTTTGCTTCCTGTTCTGCACCTGGTAATGGTGGTAATTGTTGCGGTGTTTCCCCAATTTTAGGCGCAACCTTGGGCATTTTGGGATTACCTACAACCAGCGCCTCCTTTCCAGAAACTAGATTTCGTTGCTGGTGGGTTAGTTGCAAAACCTGAATAGATGGCGATGTGAGAATGGTGTGTTTTTCAATTAGATATTTCCCATTTTCATCTTGCAAGGCTGGAAAGGGAACCAGGAATAAAGAATCTTGCGGAGCGAAAATTACCCTATCACTTTCTTTTGTAGGTAAAACATCAGCGATGGGTTTAATTAATAATTCATGTAGCTGTTTTAATCTATCTTTTGCTTTCGGTGCATTCGGGTTGTAGGATACATTGATACCACCGCGACCTCTAGCACCAATTGCATCACGGCTGATAGTAACTAAATTATCTAAATTAGTATTCTCTTTTTGCCAGAGGGGTTTGAGGTCTGCTTTGCGAAATATGACTTCACCTGTGGGTTTGATCACCCAAATATATAACTCTGATTCTTTGGATTGTGGTTTACCTGCAACTTTGAAATCATTGTAAATAATTGAATATTGCACTAAAGTAGCATTTTCCACCTCGGCAATTTGTTTCATCTGGGCAAGTGTTGGTGATGCAGACGATTTCGCTCCACCGTTACCATAATTCAAGCGAGATGATATTAACTCTACAAACGCCCTAGCGCGACCACGTTCGGATATTTCTAAGGCTGCATCGTTTTTATTTTGGGCTATTAGGACTTGTTGCAAAATGCGGTAAGTGCTTCTTTGCGTCTCAAAAATTGAGACTTTATTAGTGTCATTTAATTTTTGACCTCGGAGAGATTCTAAAACCTTAATTCCTTCGTATAGGGTTTTCTCTGCTGCGGAGAGATTACCCGATTTGTAGAATGCAGCTCCTAGATTATTTAAAGATAAACCCTGGCTTTTAAGGTCTTTAATTTCTCTGGCGATCGCTAAACTCTGCTGGTGGTAATTAATGGCTTTCGGGTAGTCGCCTAGAGAATCGTAAACAACACCGAGATTATCTAGCGACTGTCCCTCGCCTTGACGGTCTTTAATCTCTCTGCGAATTTTTAAACTCTGCTGGTATTGTTCAATGGCTTTCGGGTAGTCTCCTAGAGATTGGTAAACAACACCGAGATTACCCAGCGACTGTCCCTCACCATAACGGTCTTTAATCTCCCTGGAGATCACTAATCTCTGCTGGATGTAATCAATAGCTTTTGGGTAGTTTCCTAGATAATAGTAAGCACTACTGAGATTACCCAGTGTAGTACCCTCACCTTGACGGTCTTTAATCTCCTGGGCGATCGCTAAACTCTGCTGGTAGTAATTAATCGCTTTCTGGTATTCTCCTAGAGATAAGTAAGCATTACCGAGATTACCCAAAGCATTACCCTCGCCAAGACGGTCTTTTATTTCCCTGGCGATCACTAAACTTTGCTGCTGGTAATCAATGGCTGTCGTGTAGTTTCCTAAAGAGAAGTAAGCAAGACTGAGATTACCCAATGACTGTCCTTCGCCTTGGCGGTCTTTTATTTCCTTGGCGATAGCTAATCTCCTTTGGTGGTAATCAATTGCTTTTGGGTAATCTCCTAGAGATTGGTAAGCATTACCGAGATTACCCAAAGCATTACCCTCGCCAAGACGGTCTTTTATTTCTCGTGCGATCGCTAAACTCTTCTGGTGGTAATCAATGGCTTTCGGGTAGTCTCCTAGAGATTGGTAAACAACACCGAGATTATTCAGCGTAGTACCTTCGCCAAGACGGTCTTTTATCTCCCTTTTAATTGCTAAACTCTGCTGGTAGTACTCAATCGCTTTTGGGTAGTCTCCTAGATATCTGTAAGTAAGACCGAGATTACCCAACAACTGTCCCTCGCTCTTACGGTCTTTTTTTTCCCTTAAAATTGCTAAACTCTGCTGCTGGTAGTCAATGGCTTTTGTGTAGTCTCCTAGAGATGAGTAAACACTACCGATATTTCCCAGAGACCGTCCCTCACCAAGACGATCTTTAATTTCTCGTGCGATCGCTAAACTCTGTTGGAGGTAATCAATCGCTTTCGGATAGTCTCCTAAAGATTTGTAAACATTACCGAGATTATTTAGCGCCGAACCTTCGCTCTTACGGTCTTTAATCTCCCGGTAAATAATTAGTGCTTTTTCCCAAGACTGTATTGCTGCTTCAAATTGACTAGTTTGAGCCTGCTCAATACCTTGGTTCAATAATCTATCAGCTTCCGCTTTCCGGTCATTTGCCGTTTGCGCCAACACCTGCGACGCTGTAAATATGGGCAAATTGGAAGAAAAAGACGTTAAAAGGGTAGCCAAAAGCGTAATAAAAGCGATATGGCTGAGTTTTTGGCGTTTCATAGACATAGATAGATATGTAGCAGTTATTTACTCATATCTAAATCTGAGCGTTATCAGCTTATGCAGTTTTAACCATAGAAATGTAACAAAGTAGGGAGTGATAATTTCTACTCCCCATGTCTAGATACTATTTTTGAACGCGAACGAATTTAAAAGAAGACAGCTTTGGCTGTACCAACCAAAGGAGTAACGGTGTATGTCTGTCTCTGTCCTTGATTAAATGCCGGAATTGTCGAAAAAAGGTTCACAGTTGTGATGCCTTTGGTTTCAATTCTGGCTTCGTTGTTTTGCCCTAGGTTAACAGCAGGTAAAAGCAAGCTAAATGTCACAGAGCCAGTATCTACAGTTTTAGTGATAGTCACTGTCACTAGTTTTCCAATTTCTGTGTCTGTAGTTCGGATTTGGTCTCCAACAAAGTGCAATGTTTGTTTTTTATCTTGATAGTCTAGGCGCGGCTGACCAGTCAAGCTAGTTGTTGAATAAGTAACCTTGATCTGTTGATTTTGCAGCTGATACAAGGTTGGTATTTTTGTTTCTTGAGCATGAGATGGCATTACAGGTATGGTCGTTAATGTCATACCTAGTGTTAATAATGAAGCTAAATATTTTGTTTGCATGTTTCAAAAAAGAATTGTGAAGTAGACAAAAATATGGTCTTGATGACCGAAAAGGAGAGATATTGAGGCTCTTGATGAGCGAACTGGAACAGGTGGTCTGAGCCGCTTAGATTTATTGATGAAAAAAGGAAAAAAGATTTTAACCCAGTTTCGTGAAACGAGGCACAAGCTGTAGAGACGGAGATGCTCCGCACCTTGTTTTAAGCCCCTACATTTATGTATGGGATAAGATAACAATGCTTTGTTGATTTCACATATATTTGTAGATATTAGATACATGATTTATCAGGATACCACCACTTGCTCAACAATACCCAGAACAGGTTATACAAGAATGTGAATAAGCATCTCACTATTTTGTAGCAGAAAATGCGTCATCATTGAAACTGGGTTGCATCGCCAAACTGACAACACATGACCAGATTCATTCACCACCAATTTGCCAAAGACTACCTCGAACAATTACTCACGCCTTACGGCGAAGTTCAAGCACCAAGCAGAGTAGCCGGAGAAGTCAGAGAAATTGATGTTTATTTCATCCCTCAATCACAACCTAGCAACATCCTAGAAACACTCGGATTACTAGGTGAATTTGCTACTACGCCAGCGTTATTTGAGCCTTTTCGTAACGCCGCCTCAGCCGCAGAAATCTGTGATTGTCTTCTAAAATTATTAGAAGTACGTGGCGATTTGCAACGACAAGCCAATCGCAATAACACTCGCATTCAAGAATCTGAAACCCCAAAATTATGGATTTTAACACCGACTGCATCAGAGCAAATATTATCAGGATTTGGTGCTAATAGTAAAAATAATACTTTGCCAGGAGTCTACTTCATGGCAGAATATTTGCGGACAGCTATAGTAGTAATTCACCAATTACCTAGAATTCCGGAAACCTTGTGGTTGAGAATTATTAGTAGAGGTAATGTGCAAAAACAAGCAATTGATGAATTAGAAGCACTTCTCCCTAGTAACCCTTTGAGAACAGCCGCGTTAGAATTACTGTACAACTTGCAACAAAACTTACAATTAAATCAAACTCAAGATGAAGATGATCGGGAGTTAGTTATGCGATTAGCACCACTTTATCAACAAGACCGAGAACAAGCAATACATGAAGGCGAACAACGAGGAATACAAACCGGGCTTCAACAAGGAGAACGTTTAGTAGTAGAAAACTTGCTGAAAGTTCGCTTTGGTGAATTAGATAATGAACTGCAAGCAATTATTGGACTTTTATTAGCGTTACCACCAGAAGAATTTACCCCTTTACTATTGCAGTTATCTCGTGACGAATTAATTGCTAGGTTTCGCTAGTAAATGGCAATTTCAAAAATATCTAATGAGAGTAGGGTGCAATGGCACTTACTAAATCGTTCGATTAAGATCCCCGACTTATTGAAGAAGTCGGGGATCTGAGCCTCTAGCGATCGCCTAACGCACGCCGATAAATCATCACATCATTTTACAGGGTAGCATCAATGGATTTTGTGACATTTTTAGGATTAGTGGCTGCTTCAATAACTACGGTTTCATTTTTGCCGCAATTGATGAAAATATGGCAAACTAAATCTGCAAAAGATGTCTCTTTTCTGATGTTGATTTGTTTCAATTCAGGGATATTTTTATGGCTGATATATGGAATTATTCTCCAACAATTGCCGATTATTTTGGCTAATGCTGTCACCTTACTTTTTAACTTGATAATTCTATGGCTTAAAATTAAATATAGATGAAGCTAGGGGATAGGGGGATGAGGAAGACAAGGAGAGAAGTCTGAGCGCCGGCTTCCGGCGTTAGCGCAGCGGTAGCGAGGTACGAGCGTCTGGCTTCTCCCAAGGGGAGACGCTTCGCGAACGCCAGCGTCTACTCTTCGAGAACGACTTCGTCGAACGACGAACAGAACTTCGGAGGGACAAGGGAGACAAATGACAAATGACAAATGACAAATGACAAATGACAAATGGACAAATTTTCTGCTGAACGCCTCTTATTCACCCCCACTACCCCCAACACCGACGCTATCCCGCTAATTTTTGCTTTTCCTAATGAGTACACTGTGGGAATCACAAGCCTGGGATATCAGGTGGTGTGGGCAAATTTGGCTATGCGTGATGATGTACAGGTGAGTCGCCTGTTCACTGATATTCACGAACAACTTCCGAGAAATCCGGAAATTGTGGGATTTTCGATATCTTGGGAATTAGATTATGTAAATATTTTCAATTTACTAGAATCTTTAGAAATTCCGCTTCGCGCAACTTTGCGTGATGATCATCATCCACTAATTTTTGGTGGGGGCCCAGTTCTCACAGCCAACCCTGAACCTTTTGCAGATTTTTTTGATGTCATTTTGCTAGGAGATGGGGAAAACCTGCTAGGCGATTTTATTGAAGCGTACAAAGAAGTGAGAAACGCTTCTCGACAAACTCAACTCAAAGCACTTGCAAAAATCCCAGGAATTTATATTCCCAGTTTGTATGAGGTGGAATATCAGGCAAAAGATGGGGAAATAAAATCAATTAAACCCATTGACGCAGAAATTCCCGCAATTGTTCAAAAGCAAACTTATCGGGGAAATGTTTTATCCGCCTCAACTGTTGTCACAGAAAAGGCAGCATGGGAAAATATTTATATGGTGGAAGTGGTGCGCAGTTGTCCAGAAATGTGCCGCTTCTGTTTGGCTAGTTACCTCACATTACCATTTAGAACCGCGAGTTTAGAAGGTTCCTTAATTCCAGCCATTGAAAGAGGTTTACAAGTTACCAAGCGTCTAGGATTATTAGGCGCTTCTGTAACTCAGCATCCAGAGTTTGAGACGTTGCTAGATTATATCAGTCAGCACAAGTATGATGATGTACGTCTCAGCATAGCTTCAGTACGTACCAATACAGTGACAGTACAGCTAGCACAAACTTTGGCGAAACGAGACACGCGATCGCTTACCATTGCTGTAGAAAGTGGTTCGGAAAAATTACGCCGCATCATCAACAAAAAGCTGCATAATGACGAAATAATTCAAGCCGCAGTCAACGCCAAAGCTGGTGGGTTGACGAGTTTGAAACTCTACGGAATGGCGGGAATTCCCGGCGAGGAAGCGGAAGATTTAGAGCAAACTGTGTCCATGATGTGCAGTGTTAAAAAAGCTGCGCCTGGACTGCGTTTAACACTAGGATGCAGCACCTTTGTACCCAAAGCGCACACCCCATTTCAATGGTTTGGCGTAAATCGACAAGCCGAGAAGCAGTTGCAAATGTTACAGAAACAGCTAAAACCTCAGGGAATAGAATATCGCCCAGAAAGCTATAATTGGTCTATCATCCAAGCTTTGTTATCGAGAGGCGATCGCAGACTCTCCCACTTGCTAGAACTTACCCGTGACTTTGGTGATTCTTTAGGGAGTTACAAACGCGCCTTCAAACAACTCAAAGGACAAATCCCGGACTTAGATTTTTATGTCCACGCCAATTGGTCAACCGAGCAAATTTTACCTTGGAATCACTTGCAAGGGCCGCTACCACAGTCTACACTACTGAAACACTTGGCTGAGGCTACAAGTCATTTTGACCCATCCCCAAAAGAACTTCAGCCATTAAATTCATAGCTTATAAGTGAATGCAAACAACAGCTGAGTATTACTGCGCTTATTGCGGTGAACCAAACTTAACCTTTGTTGATTTTAGTGCTGGCGGACAACAATCTTATGTAGAAGATTGTCAAGTTTGCTGTAACCCAAATATTTTGTATGTGCGAATTGATGAAGACACTTTGGATATTGAAATTGATAGCGAACCCGAAGCTTAACAATTCGTAATTAAGTTATAGCAACTACACCAAGTTTGGTTTTCTAGTATTTTTTAATTACGAATTACGAATTAGTAATTATTTGTTGAATTTTAGGTTTCTGTTTCCATGCTGCACTTTAAACATACCTCTGTGATTAATGCACCACCAGAAGTAGTGTGGAGATTTCACGAAAGAACAGATATTTTGCAAATGCTAACTCCACCTTGGCAACCAGTTCAAGTAGTACGCCGTGAAGGAGGCTTGGAAATAGGCGCGATCACAGAATTTCGTCTTTTTCTCGGGCCATTACCCTTAACTTGGTTAGCGCGTCACACTGAATGTGAAAAAAATCGGCTATTTGTCGATGAACAAATATCCGGGCCTTTTGAAAATTGGGTACATAGGCATGAATTAGAACCAGAAAATGGTAAAACTAGATTGACTGATGCCATTTCTTTTTCTCTACCTGGTGGAGACACAGTTGAATTTATCAGTGGTTGGTTAGTACAAGCACAACTAGAAGCTATGTTTCGCTACCGTCATTATGTGACTAAAAGAGAATGTGAAAATTAATCTAGTAATCCTTTTGGAGTTGTGAGGGCTGTCAACAGTCAACACTCAACACTCAACACTCATGTTGAAACTTTCCATCAAGCCACATAAGCGTGGTGTGAGGTTCAAATCAATGAACTTTACTTTAAAAAACTGCGGATATTTTGGACAAATTCCCTAGGATTTTCAAAGTGAATGTTATGCCCAGCATTTTTAATGACTTTTAGCTGGGCATTTTCACAAGTATCAGCCATTTTTTGATTGATATCGCTAAATTTTTCATCATATTCCCCAACAAGTAACAGCAAAGGATTTTGATTTTCTTTAAGTTTATCCCACAAAGAAGGCTGAAATCCAGTACCCATATAGCGCAGAGATCTATCCAATTTTAGAGGATAATTTTGCAATCGATTTTCTAGCAGAACTTCGTATTTGGGATGATTTTTGATATTACCAAAAATTGGCTGACTATACCAATTTGAAAGAAAATCTGCAAAATCACTTGTTTCCAGAATTTTGATTAATTCTCTACCTATTTGATAATCAAGTTGAATTCGTTTTAATCGTTCTGCTTCTGTTGCTAAACCTGGAGAAGCTGATTCTAGTACAACCTTAAAAAAACGTTCGGGAAAATGCAGGTTGAGGTATAAAGCTAATCGCCCACCCATTGAATAGCCAACTAAAAAGCATTTTTTAATTTTTAACTCATCCAATAAATTGATTAAAGCCTGAGCAGTATTTGCCATTGTATAGCATTCATCACTACCCAAAACTTGAGTTTTGCCATGTCCGGGAAGGTCAATAGTCAAATAAGAAAATTCATTAGATAGGAGTGCGATCGCTTCGTCAAATTCATCAATGTTACCCATAAAGCCATGCAAAAAGGTAATTAGTGGCTTGTTGGGATTGTTAATTAAAGAGTAGTTAAATTGATAGTTGCCTAGAAACATTCTTATTCATCCTCAATAACCCTGATGTATATAAATTACCAGGGATGTAGGACTCTTGTCTTATTTTTGAAATTCACTGCTATTTTCTAAGGCAAAAATCGATCTAAAGCTGCTTTAAGTTGTTCAATTTCCGTATCAATATTACCCTCTTGTGCAGCTCTGGCAATACACTCCGTTAAATGTTCATCTAACACAATTCGCGCTACCTTATCCAATGCACCCCTAACTGCGGCTATTTGCAATAAAACATCAGGACAAGGGCTATTTTGCTGCACCATTGTCTTAATCCCGCGAATGTGTCCTTCTATACGTGAAAGCCGATTGACAATTCGCCGTAAAGATTCTTCACTATGTATGTGAGGATGAGCCGAGTCTCCATGCTCAGAATGGTGGTCTGGATGTTCGTGATCTGTGCTGTGATGGTGGGAGTGTTCTGGTTGTTGGGATGTAGTCAAGGATTCTTCAGGCGATCGGTTTAATCCGTTCATGGGTTCTTAAACTGCTGGTCTAACTAAGATACTAGCCTAGAGGGGAGTGGGGGATGTGGTTCGACTTCTCTGCGAGACGCTACGCGAACGCTCACCAACCGGGGGACAAGAAGATGAGGAAGACAATGACAAATGACCAATGACAAATATTTATTGTGGGGTGAAATCCGAACCTGCTAGGGAGGAATCTCCATAATAGCTGTTGAGCTAAATATACAATTAATTTGATTATAGGTAGTTCACACTAAGCCCCAACTTCGACAGGAGAAGAGTGCGAGAGGTGGGGACGCGGAGATATTTTTAAATGAATTTTCCCCGTGTCCCTGTGTCCTTGTGTCCGGTAATCTTAGTTACTTTGAAAACACGCCCTAGTCCCTAGCCCCTAGTCCCTAGCCCCTAGCCCCTATTAAGGTTGTGATTATGAGATTTGCCAAAGTAAGCCTGTCTATACGTCAACTTAGTTCCCATGTTTTAGCCATATTTCTAGGAGTTGTGCTAACTTTTAGCACTCTGGGGGTGTTACCTTCAGAAGCTGAACCAGCGCCAAAGCCTGTAACAGCCAATCCCCCACAATTGCTGGCTCAACGTCAATCACCAACTGCGGCGACAATAGGTAGCAGCAGTTTTGTGACAGCAGCCGTCAATCGTGTGGGGCCAGCAGTGGTGCGGATTGATACGGAACGCACAATTACTCGTCGCAACGATCCATTTTTGGAAGACCCATTTTTTCGGCAATTTTTTGGTGACGGTTTCTCGCAACAGCCATCGAGAGAGCAATTGCGCGGTCTTGGTTCTGGTTTTATTCTTGACAAGAGTGGACTGGTTCTCACTAATGCCCACGTAGTCGATAAAGCCGATCGCGTGACAGTTAGACTTAAAGATGGTCGCACCTTCGACGGCAAAGTTCAAGGCATTGATGAAGTTACAGATTTGGCGGTAGTTAAAATTAATGCTGGGAATGATTTACCAGTTGCACCCTTGGGTTCTTCTAGTAATGTACAAGTAGGAGACTGGGCGATCGCAGTTGGTAATCCTTTAGGTTTTGATAATACCGTTACTTTGGGCATTGTCAGCACCTTGAAGCGTTCTTCCGCCCAAGTCGGGATTACAGATAAACGCCTGGAGTTTATTCAAACTGACGCGGCGATTAACCCTGGTAACTCTGGCGGGCCGTTATTAAATGGTGTTGGTGAAGTAATTGGGATTAATACCGCCATTCGTGCTGACGCGATGGGGATTGGATTTGCTATTCCCATTGATAAAGCAAAAGCGATCGCCGAACAACTGCAACGGGATGGTAAAGTTGCTCACCCCTATTTAGGCGTGCAAATGGTATCTTTAACACCCCAGCTAGCCAAGCAGAACAACACAGATCCCAATTCTCCGATTCAAATACCGGAAGTTAACGGTGTCTTAGTGATGCGAGTTATACCCAACTCCCCAGCTGCATCTGCGGGTATCCGACGCGGGGATGTAATTGTGCAAATTGATGGACAAGCAATTACCACTGCGGAACAGTTGCAAAATGTTGTAGAAAATAGTCGCCTCGGTCAAGTTTTGCAGGTGAAAGTGCAACGAGGTAATCAGATACAACAGCTATCAGTCCGCACTGCTGAATTACAAAATGCTTCGAGTTAGTGCTGAGTATTAAGTGATGATTCTGGGGGTACGTTATGCAAAGCGTACCCCTATATTTTTTTGTTCTTACTGCTAAAGTAAAGTTATCGTGAGCTAAAAAAGCATGATGTCTTCGCTTCCCGTCAACGATGCTCAACATAATTTACAAGAGTTGATAGACCAAGTTGCAGAACAAGGTAAACCTGTCATCATTCAAGGTGAACGTGGTAATGCAATTCTGGTGGCAGAAAAAGATTGGTCTGCAATTCAGGAGACTCTTTACTTGCTATCTATACCTGGAATAGGAGAATCTATCAAAGAAGGATTAGCAACTCCAATCCAAGAATGCGATGAGGAGTTGGATTGGTGAGTGAAGGCGGTAATGGAGAGCTAATTCCGAATGCTGAGGAAGTGATGCATGACAAAAGCAATTAGAAATCAAAGTTTACGCGAAGCATGGGAGCAAGGTTGGCAGCAGGGTTTGACCCAAGTTGCACAGAATATGCTGCGAGAGGGAATTGATTTAGCTTTAGTAGTAAAACTCACTGGACTATCACTTGAAACAGTTCAGAATTTGCAAGTTAGCGATGTAGATGATTCACAAATACTTATAAAAGATTTTCTCGAACTGAGTGAGTCATCACTAAGTAAAGTTTGGCTTGATCCAGAGGAAGACGAAGCTTGGAAAGATCTGTAGAAAACCTTGTCAAAGGCGATGTTATCTCTGTGCCTTTCCCTTTTTCTGATGCATCTGCCACTAAAAGACGACCTGCTTTAGTCATAGCAGAATCGGATAGTAACAATATCATAGTCTGCCCTATTACCAGTAAACCAGGCAGAGATTATGGAATTAAGTTAGAAGACCCAGACTTCAAAGTTGGTAAACTCAACTTAAGTCCTTGCTATATTCGCCCTAACATTATCGCTACGGTGGATAAAAGTAATGTTATTCGCCATATCGGAAAGCTGAAGGATGAAAAAATCAATGAAGTAATTACTACAATTATTGAAATACTTCAAAAGCCGTCGGAACCACCACCACCAGCATCCAAAGCTTTAGAACGAGGTAACAACCCAAAATAATCAAGTTTGTGACGATCTCGGTTGTTGTAGTTCTAAACACAAAGTTCTGTGTACAAAAGATAAGCGATGTCTCCGACGGGCTACGCCTACGCACTTTAATCACCATAATTCACCCTTGGATGTCGGATGTTGCAGTTCTGAGCATGAAGTTTCGAGTTCGGAACACGAAGTTCTGAGTTCTGAGCATGAAGTTTCGAGTTCGGAAGACGAAGTTTCGAGTTCGGAACAGCAAGTTTCGAGTTCAGAACATGAAGTTCCGAGTTCGGAACAGGAAGTTTCGAGTTTTGAAGGTAAAAGCTGGGGTTCTGAGCGTCAATGGTGGAGATAATCAGTACAGGCTATCATCAGGGCACAACATTGTAGTGCTACTACACAGGTTCTTTGCTCCAAACATATTTACGGCAGACTTCGCAAGCGGCTTTTGCTTCCTCATTTGGCGGGTTGGAGAAGATGGGATGGTAACGTAACCTGTCGCAACAGACTTGTAACCATGCACGCCAGCCACCACGCCACAACCGCACTGTGCCGTCTTCACCGCCACTAACAATGGTTTGACCATCACTGCTGATGGCGACAGCAGAGACCCAACGCTCATGACCACGGAAGGGTTGAGCTAAGGGCTGACCTTGGCGATTCCACAACCGCACCGTGCCGTCATCACCGCCACTGGCAATCGTCTGCCCATCATCGCTGATGGCGACAGAATAGACCCCATGCACATGACCACCGAAGGGATCAGCTAAGGGCTGACCTTGGCGATTCCACAACCGCACTGTGCCCTCAGCACCGCCAGAGACAATCGTCTGCCCATCACTATTGATGGCGACAGAATAGACCGCATCCTCATGACCACCGAAGGGATCAGCTAAGGGCTGACCTTGGCGATTCCACAACCGCACTGTGCCCTCAGCACCGCCAGAGACAATCGTCTGCCCATCACTGCTGATGGCGATAGAATAGACCTCACCCTCATGACCACCGAAGGGATCAGCTAAGGGCTGACCTTGGCGATTCCACAACCGCACTGTGCCCTCAGCACCGCCAGAGACAATCGTCTGCCCATCACTGCTGATGGCGATAGAATAGACCTCACCCTCATGACCACCGAAGGGATCAGCTAAGGGCTGACCTTGGCGATTCCACAACCGCACCGTTTCGTCAGCACCGCCAGAGACAATTGTCTGCCCATCACTGCTGATGGCAATAGAATAGACCTCACCCTGATGACCACGGAAGGGTTCAGCTAAGGGCTGACCTTGGCGATTCCACAACCGCACCGTTTCGTCAGCACCGCCAGAGACAATTGTCTGCCCATCACTGCTGATGGCGATAGAATAGACCTCACCCTGATGACCACCGAAGGGTTCAGCCAAAACCTGACCTTGGCGATTCCACAACCGCACCGTTTCGTCAGTACTGCCAGAGACAATCGTCTGCCCATCACTGCTGATGGCGATAGAATAGACCTCACCCTCATGACCACCGAAGGGTTCAGCCAAAACCTGACCTTGGCGATTCCACAACCGCACCGTGCCGTCAGCACCGCCAGAGACAATCGTCTGTCCATCAGCGCTGATGGCGACAGCTTTGACCCAATCGTCATGACCACGGAAAGGTTCAGCCAAAACCTGACCTTGGCGATTCCACAACCGCACCGTGCCGTCAGCACCACCAGAGACAATCGTCTGTCCATCAGCGCTGATGGCAACAGCATAGACCCCACCCTCATGACCACGGAAGGGTTCAGCCAAAACCTGACCTTGGCGATGCCACAACCGCACCGTTTCGTCAGTACTGCCAGAGACAATCGTCTGCCCATCAGCGCTGATGGCGACAGCATAGACTTCACTCTCATGACCACCGACGGGAATGGAGACTCTTGCTTTATTCATCACTCGATTCAAACTGTTCTGAACTGGGGCAAGAATCTGCTGCGGTAGTTTCTCATGATTCTCACCCATAGCTTGAATTGCTAAAACTAGACTTTCTAAAGGTTGGAAGGGTAATAAATTCTCTACCCTGGCTGCTTTTTCTCGTAGTTGAGATTCAGTAAGCGCCCTTTCTAGTTCGGTAATGCGGTCTTTTTCGTAAGCATCACTGCGTTTGTAAAAAACTTCATCTTCTTGGGGCGATTGTAAATAAAGCTGCAACTGTTGCCAGCTATTCCTCACTTCTGCCAGCAATCCGCCTTGCATTAAATATTTGTCATTCTCTCCTTTATTCCTCCACTCCCGCCGAGTATCTGCTAACCTATCGCTTAACCGCCGCAAATCTCTGTCTTGTTGTCGCCACTGGGCAAACTGTTGCCAACCTTCAATTAAGGCTTCATGGGCTAAATCAATCCAAGCTTCTTCCTTTTCATCTTTCCCTGTAACCAACAAGCGCCCTTTAACTAATCCCGCTTCCCCATCTAGTAATTCACTGAGTTGTTGCTGTTGATTGGGGTCATTACCTGCAATATTTAATAGTGTGGCTTTTGCTTGGCGCTGTCGGGTGTCTTTTTCTCCTTCTCCTGTCCGCAATAAGCGCAAAAAAATCAGCCTGATCCATTCTTTCTCCTGCTGAGTGCGTTCTTGAGTTGGTGATTCTTCCTCAAAATCTTGGTATTCATAAACCTTTTCTACATGGAGATTTAACGCCCCAGTTAATTCTCCCAACTTTTCATATTGCTCTAGGGTAAGTTGATGTTTTTCTTGGTCGCGTTTATCCCAGAGTTTAGTTAAGGCAAATTCCAACAGAGGCAAAAACCCAGGCTCTTGTTTGACATCTTGGAGAATTTTTAATAGTAGTGCTTCTTCAACACTATGACCCTGAAGTTTGGCTGGTTCGGTGATGATCTCCTTTAAATTAACTCCGGTTAAAGGTGGTATATAAACAGCCTGGGTTTGAATTAGGTGATGCAGAGAGGAATAATGCAAACAGGGTTCGAGAAAATCTGCTCGCATGGTAATGACAACTGCTAACCGGGAATCGGTAATGTCTACTACCTGAGTCAGCAGTTCAATAAATGTTTGCCGTTCTTCTTTATCTGCACAAACTGTAAATACTTCTTCAAATTGATCGACTACCAGCAATAATTTCTCTGCACCTGGGAAATTTTCGATAATTTCCGGTAAGTTATTTGGGTAATTATTACTCAATGTTTGAAACTGCTTGAGTTTATTAGCTTGTTTAAAACATTGTTTAAAGGCTGTTCTCAATTCTGCTAAAGGTTCAAATCCCGGTTTGATTGGTTCTATAACTCGCCAGTCTCGATTATTTAATAATTCGGGAATTAAACCCGCCCGCACTACAGAAGATTTACCACTCCCCGAAGCGCCAATGATGGGGACAAAAAGCTTTTGGCTTAACTTGGCGAGAATATCCCTGACAACTTGCTTGCGCCCAAAGAAAAATTCTTTTTGTTCGGCTTCAAAGGCTTTTAACCCTTGGTAAGGACATTCATCTTTTACTTCAAAAGCATGAGCCGCAATTTTCTGCTGGTGGGTGACTAGAGTAATAGAACGTCCCCAACCCATGCGAATTGGTTCTTGTCCGCTACCTTTGAGTTCTGTGGCAATTGTATCGAAAAGGCGATCGCCTGTTACCTGTCCATTATCATTAGTGTTGTCTGCTGATAATCCTGAAAGCATTGCTGTGGTAAAAATACTGTGTTGTTCGCTTTTTTTGGCATAGGCTAGCTGAAAGCCTCTGCAAGCAGCAATAAAATAATAGTCGCGCTGGGAACTAAAGGCGGTAAGTGTTCTCTCAATCAGATTGCGTTCCAGAAAATTACCGCTATGACAGCAATCTAGCAAGACTACTAAACTACTCAGTTGCGAATCTCTAATCAAATCATTCAAATTCAGCAGGCTGATACCACCTGTTTGTTCCACAATTTGATTGCTTTGCGTGACAATTGTTAAATCAGAAGTTGCTAGATACGCCTGTTGTGTCTCTAACTCTAAATCCGAGACTGTAATTCCATGTCCTGTAAAGTAAATTAGGGCTTCGTTGTTGACTGCTTGTTGTCGCAGCAGTATGTTCAAAGCTTCACCCAGCCGCTGTTTAGTAACTTTGCCTTTGAGCAGCTTGATATCCTCAAAATCACCATGCGTTTTTAGTACCTGCGCTACCGCTTCCGCATCTGTAGCTGGTTTACTGAGGTTAGTCAGGGGAGTTTTGTAATCTGTAATGCCAACAACAAGGGCGTAACGAGCCATCTAGATATGTTTGGTCGGTCGATTAGAGACTAATATAACGTAAATACACTGAAAATTTGGGGTTTTTATGTCGAATATTGAACGTTTGGTATTTGAAGAAGACGGAGAATTTTATACAATCCTGTTTGAGTCCAAAGATACACCAGACATCCCAGAAATTATTACACCAGAAGTTGAAGACGATCGCGAAGCTATGGGTTTTCGGGAAGATGCGGTGGTGAAAATCCAAGAAGTTCACAATCAAATTCGGGCTTATACTAAATACGCTATTGGTGCGTTTAAAAATTTAGGTGCGGCTGAAGTTGAAGAAGTTACCCTCAAGTTTGGTTTAAAGATTGGCGGAAAAACTGGTATTCCTTTGCTCACTGAAGGTTCAGCGGAGAGTAATTTTGAGATTGAGGTGAAGTGTAAATTTCCCAATATCAAGCAAAATCCCAGTACCTAA
Organism: Calothrix sp. NIES-2100; assembly: GCF_002368195.1. Lineage (GTDB taxonomy): Bacteria > Cyanobacteriota > Cyanobacteriia > Cyanobacteriales > Nostocaceae > Aulosira. The sequence goes on from NZ_AP018178.1 coordinate 7,592,634, forward strand.
TGCTTTATATCTTCAGCTACGCCATTAATTAGGCAAGCGATGTCTCCGACGGGCTACGCCTACGCCTTTTAAAATTGCATAAAATATAGCATTTCGTAGGGGCACGGCAATGCCCATACGTGTCAACTTAACGTGAAACCCTTACCAAGACGTGATGAGCGAATTCTCTCACTTAACATCATGATCCGCGTCACCCCACCCCGGCTTTGCTGACGCAAAACCTCCCCTCCCCGTAAACGGGGAGGGGATTGAGGGGTGGGGTAAAATGCCTGTGGGATAAGCCTTTTAACTTAAGTTGACACCAATGGGCAATGCCGTGCCCTGCAACCAGTGTGGCATCTAAACGATCAACAATATTATTTTGCCCGGTGCGTATTAGATTTGAATAATGCTAATTTATCTACGGAAAATTGCCAATAAATTGTTGGCTGTGCTGAATATTTCTCGGAGGGCACAACATTGTTGTGCCCCTACGCAAGATATTTGTGATAGCGTGAGGTTGCAGGTTTGTGAAGATGGGATGGTAAAGAAAATATTCGCCTTTAAATCACTATCATTCACCCTTGGATGTCGGATGTTGCTGTTCAAAGCATGAGCGATCGCTTTTTACTCACCATCATTCACCTTTGGATCTCGGCTGTTGCTGTTCAAAGCATGAAATTCCGTGTTCTGAACTCGGAACGCCGAGTAATTTACTCGAAGTTCCGAGTTATTATCTGCAACGTTGCAGCTTTGAAGTGCAACTACTGAGTTATTTTCTACAATACTGCTGCTTCGGGCTTGGCTTTCCGAGGTTTCCGGGCGAATCTTTGCCCCATTTCCTCAACTACTGTCTCTAAACCCCCGCCTTGTCCACTAACTTTGGCATAAGTATACACCTGCAAGGCGGCTGCATAGGCTTCGCTACCCACTGCTAGAGATGTATCATCGACTAATTCATGTAATTGCGATAGGGACAGCAATACTGGATACAACGCTTCAAATAATTGTACGTCTTTGCGCATTTCTTCCAAGTCAAACGATCGCGGTAAGAACTCTGGGTTCTGTGTGGCTACTTCTAATGCTTTACTAACAAAGGCGCGGCTTTTATCTCCCATTTTGGGTAAGGCTTTGCGCTCTTCGTTAGTTAAATCAATCAAAAATGGTAGGTTTTCTTTAATGGTGGCGATCGCTTGCAACACTTCATCTCTCTGTTTTTGCGCTAGTGTTGCACTAATTGGGGCTGTGGACATACAAATTAAGCTCCAGTATTTTGCTTAAATCTAGAGTGCCCACATATACTATTTTAATTGCAATGACACTAATGAAAAATGCCAATTGCTAACAGAGAACGATGTCTACGCTTTTAACCATCAAAATTCTTCTTCTTCGTCAACTTCTTCGCCTATCAGTGGCGCTTGTGAACTATGACGAATATGAAGCACAAAAACTTTGAGTTAGGGACTTCCAATTAAAAAATACCCACGGGGGTAGGGGCACGGCACCGATAAAATATTGGTAATACCGAAAGTTTGTAGATGCCGTGCCCCTACAAGTTGGATAATTTATTTTTTGGAGTTCCTTACCCTAACTGGAAATACCATACTTTTGCTGCATTTCTTGCTCAAATTCACTCAGGGTAGTAGTTTTACCAGCTTCTACATCTTCCAGCCCGTGCTTAATTCCAGCGATCGCTTCTAATCTTTCTAACGTATCCAAAAGTTTTTGATAAGACTCTGCATCCTGAACGACAAGTTCCGCTTTACCATTAACTGTCAGCACTACGGGTTTTCCTGTCTGCTTCATCTGCTGTAGGAATTCCAACGTATTGCGTTTAAAGCTAGAGAGTGAGTGAATGTCTCGGCTAATGTTGAGCATAGAGTTGATTATGCATTAAACTTGCACTTAATTTAATGCTATCTTGAAAGCTCCCTTGTCAACCGAGTTTTATTGCTCAGTAACAACATTGAAGCGAGTACCGCGTTTTACTTGAGAAAAATTACTCATCGCGCTAGGCTTCATTAGCGTAACCCCACGCTGTATAATCAGGCGATGACAAATCTGCTCTCCTCGGTAATCCCTTCTTACACTTGGAATCGTCCCATTGGCCTTGGTTGGGACAAGCCTTACACTGTCCGTTATCCTAGCAATCTTGATGATGGCCCTTGGCATGGTATGCCTTTAGGTGGCTTTGGTGCTGGTTGTATCGGGCGTTCTTCACGGGGAGACTTTAATTTATGGCACGTTGACGGGGGAGAGCATACTTTTAAGAATATCCCCGCCTGTCAATTCAGTGTGTTTGAGTCTTTTGGCTCATCTTCTGGGGCTTACGCTTTATCTACCCAAGCACCAGAGGATGGTAGTCTCAGTGCTTGGCGATGGTATCCAGCTAGTCAAGAAACTGAGGGGATTTCCCAGACGGGTACTTATCATGCGCTGTATCCCCGGAGTTGGTTTGTCTACGAAAATGTCTTGCAAGCACAGTTGACTTGTGAGCAGTTCTCGCCAGTTTGGGCAAATAATTACAAAGAAACTAGTTATCCTGTGGCGGTATTTCTCTGGAATGCCCATAATCCGACAAATGCACCTATTACTCTGAGCATTATGCTCACTTGGGAAAATATGGTGGGTTGGTTTACTAATGCTACGAAATCGCCTGAGGTGAAGATTCGCGATGATGGTAGTCCAGTTTATGAGTATCAGCCACGGTTAGGCGAGAGTCAAGGTAATTACAATCAATTAGTGGAAAATGAGCAATACGTTGGTTGTATTTTATCCCAAGTGGAACGTGATAGACCTGTGCAAGAAGGAGATGGTAGCTGGTGTATTGCGACGTTGAAGCATCCCCAGGTGGAAGTGTTTTATCACACGCGCTGGAATCCGGTTGGTACTGGTGATGAGTTGTGGCAAAGCTTTGCAGGTGATGGTTCTTTGTCCAATTATGTTGATGCTAATCCAGCAGCAGATAATACACGAATCGGAACTGCGATCGCACTGCGTTTTACTTTGCAACCAGGGGAATCTCTAGAAATTCCCTTCGTATTAGCTTGGGATTTGCCGGTAACAGAATTTGCTGCCGGGATCAACTATTACCGCAGATATACAGATTTTTTTGGGCGAGATGGTAATAATGCTTGGGCGATCGCATCTACGGCTTTAGCAGAATATCAAAATTGGCGATCGCAAATTCAAAGTTGGCAACAACCCATTCTTGAGCGGGAGGATTTACCCGGTTGGTTGAAAATGGCTCTATTTAATGAGCTTTATGACCTCACCAGTGGTGGTACACTTTGGAGTGCAGCCTCCAAACTCGATCCCATCGGTCAATTTGCGGTGCTGGAATGCTTAGATTACCGCTGGTATGAAAGTTTAGATGTACGCTTATATGGTTCTTTCGCCCTGCTGATGTTGTTTCCCGAACTGGAAAAATCAGTGATCAGGGCTTTTGCAAGGGCGATTCCCCAAAGTGACGATCGCCAACGAATTATCGGCTATTACTATACAATTGGCGCAGACACCACAACCGCAGTCCGCAAAGTCGCAGGCGCAACACCTCACGATTTGGGCGCACCTAATGAACATGTGTGGGAGAAAACTAACTACACCTGCTACCAAGACTGTAATTTGTGGAAGGATTTAGGTAGTGATTTTGTGTTGCAAGTATACCGAGATTTTCTGCTTACGGGTGCTGATGATGTCCAGTTCCTAGCAGATTGTTGGAATGCGATCGTCCAAACTCTCGACTATCTGAAAACTTTTGATCGAGATGGTGATGGAATTCCGGAGAATTCTGGTGCGCCGGATCAAACTTTTGATGATTGGCGGTTACAAGGTGTTAGTGCATATTGTGGTGGGTTGTGGTTAGCGGCTTTGGAAGCTGCGATCGCTATTAGCGATGTTTTACTCAATAACAACCTTGGCGAACTCAGCAACTTGGCGCTGCAAAAATCCACCTATGAAGCTTGGTTAAATCAATCTCTCCCCATCTACGAAGAAAAACTCTGGAATGGTCAATATTATCGCTTAGATAGTGAGAGTGGTTCTGATGTGGTGATGGCGGATCAGTTGTGCGGACAATTTTATGCGCGGTTGTTGGGATTACCAGATATTGTAGCGAGCGATCGCGCCTTATCTGCCCTGAAAACTGTCTATGATGCTTGCTTTGTTAAGTTCCAAAATGGTCAATTCGGTGCTGCAAACGGTGTTCTTCGCGACGGTTCACCAGAGAACCCCAAAGCTACACACCCACTAGAAGTCTGGACAGGTATCAACTTTGGATTAGCAGCTTTTCTCGTACAGATGGGAATGAAGGATCAAGCATTGCGCTTGACACAAGCTGTAGTCCAGCAAATTTATGACAATGGTCTACAATTTCGCACACCCGAAGCCATCACCGCCACTGGTACTTTTCGCGCTAGCACCTACCTGCGCCCAATGGCTATCTGGGCAATTTATTTAGTTTACTAGTCATTGGGCATTGGCCAAACAGGGCATGGGGCATCTTTCCCCCTTGTCCTCCTTGTCCCCCTCATCCCCCTTTTGACTTTTGACTTTTGACTTTTGACTTGATATGTCCCCCTCATCTTTACTTGTATGAATTTTTGATTAACTAATCTGAAATTTGCAACCAAATATACATAAACAAAAAGATATACGTTTTATTATTTGCGTTTTCCAGCCTACTTTACTTGTAGCTGAAGCAGTAAGTATTTATATCTGTGATTTTATTTTCCGGGTGTTTCAAAATTAAATGGAAAATATAAGTAATACCAAGAAAGATGTCAAATATTGAGACCTCAAGACTAGTATTGTCACAATGTTGCAGTATCACTATCTCAAGTCATTCACGTTACTAAATATCAAAAATTTTATGTTCACTATTAACAATTTTTACTTTCATAAAAACGTATGCCAGCTATGTTCCTGTAAAAATAAATACTCTCAGCACCATTTTTTTGAAGAAATTTGTTTAGATCTGCGGTAAGATTAATTATTAACTATTTATTCAATGTAATTTTTTCAACTTTCATCTAGGAAAAGCCACTGAAAAATGATAACTAAGCAATGGGTGATTAACAACACAAATAATTGCGTTTTGCAGAGGCTGTTGGAATGAAACAATCTAAACAGTTAAAAGATGAGTAACTTTTTTATACTGGAAGTACTCGGTTCGGAAAAGATCAAAAGCTTACCCTAAAACCGAACTTTAGCTATGAATTCCTCTTCGTCGCTAAGAGTTGAGGTAGATAGATAATATACAACTAACCAGCTGTACTCAGCAGGTAAAAGTTGGGTAAGTTCCGATGTCAGATGAAAAGATGCGATCGCATCTAGCAGTAGAACACTCTTAATTAGCTCCCGGATATTGTACCTCAGTTATTTCTCCCTAGATGCACAAGACTCATCCTTGTCTATCATAGAGACTGTATCCGTGAGGAAAAAGGTACTTATGCAAAAGTGATAGCAACTAACATCATTTTTCGCCCCTGCTACAAACTGTAATTTGCTATGTAATCTCATTTTGTTCAAGCAGTTTGTAGTCAAAATAACAGTTATTTGTTTTTCCCAAAACTTACCTGTGTCTAATGTGGATTAAGGGTCTTGATTTTGCTGATTAAGAGCGGCATTTCCCGACTTAATTTGCTACATCTGTTTTGGGAAAATATTTTAGTGGTGGCTGATTTGCCAGAGCAATATTGGCTCTGGTTTTGAAGGTTTATATATTATATCATAAACCGTGAGATTTTATGATTTTTTCCTCGGGATTTTCATCATGGCTATCACGTCACATTCTTGAGAACTATACTATATAACTTTAGAGGTTAACAGATGAAACTCTTATCAAATAAGCGTTTTCAGCCATATCGCTAGCGAACAACATCCCTAATTTATAAGAATCATTTTTAATAACTATGGGGTACTTAATTTTTTTTTTATAATATCTATACTGCTGATTTTTTTGCTGTTAAACGACATAGTTCATGGTAAACTTTCTGAGTAAGCTGAAGTGAATAAATGGTTTTAATCTATATTAAATGGGGGGTATCACCCCTCGGTATTTATGAAATAGTTAACAAAATGTCAAGTTACACAATACACAAGTAGAAATCACCATGAAATCAGTAAAATTAACTTATAAAGCTACGATTTTGATAGATGACATTAACGACAAAAAATAGTATAAATAAAAATGTTGTTCTTGATCGTCAAGGATACAGAAATTTTCCTTACTAACCTAAACTTTACGGAGTTTTACAGTGTATCTCCTAATTTTTTTGTAAATAAATACACAATGAGCTTATCAGGGAAAAGTCATTGAATTAGGAGTTAGAAAATTTCCAGAGGACGAAACTGCATCTACCACGAGCCATCCGGGGACTTTTTTCTGCCAGTCATCTGAAAGCACAAAGGGTAAATTTTTACCTGACTTTAACTGCAAAGCAAAAGCAGCTTGTTCCATAGCGTGCTAGTACCACCTAGTGAGGACTGTGGAACTTGGGAAAGTATCTGAAGTATTACGACAAAGCAGCAAAAAAGCTTGATTCACATTATTCAAGTTTCCGAACTAAGGTCAGCTCATGGAAAGAATCATCAGGTTAAATGCAGTGGAAATTTCTAGCGAAGGGGAGAGTTCTGGGATGAAGCAAAATGATTTCCATCCACAAAATCATTTTGCTTTGAAGAAAGTATCAACAGCGGTAACAGCCTTAGAAACACCCACAAACTATCAACACACGAGATGGGTCGGGGAACTACTGCGTTGGCGAGAACAGGTGCGCGATTGGGTAAACTCCATGCACAAAAGTGAAGCGAAGGGGTTTCCCATCTAGTTAGTTAAAAATCTGTTCAGCATAGTTCAACAAAAGCAGCGTACCTTTTATATATAGATTAGGGTGATGCAGATAATTGCCGATGTCTACCTAGTAGAGTGAGTGGTATCAAGCAAGCAACTTCATTTTTGACTTTTGATTTTTTGTTTGAACCAGTCAATAGGATTGTGTTTCCCCTCAAAATTCACTACTACTGCATTCCAATATCTTCTTTTAGCTAATTCAGCAAATGCATATCGGCTAGAGCTGTTTACCAATTTCAACTTAAATTCCACAAACCGCAGAAAATTACAAATCAGACTATGAACCAAGATATTTCTAGCATTAGTAGCAAATTAAAGAACTCACTTCCTCCGGAACAGTTTGACCAAGTAGTTGAAGCAATTCTTGCGGGAAAGTATTCCTGGGCTTGTGTTTTAATGCTACGTTTTGCTGGCTACAATCCTTTACACTATATTCCTTACCGCACCTACAATCGGTTACTCAAAGAAAACTCTCTCATGAATCGGGCGCAAAAGCAGCAAAATTCCAGCATGAACCAAGACCTTGAATCTTCTGATAAAAGGTCTGATACTAATGTGTCTCCAAGCTGTTTAAGTAAAATTACAGACTTGGCTTATCGAGAAGTTAACAAGCAAAAAGCAGAAATTCGTAAGCCTCAGGAGCAGTGGTTAGCAAAGCAAGTTCAATAACATACCTTTACGCAAGGGTGTTAAACGTTTTCAATGCGCGGTTAATTTCAGCCGTGCTGTACTAGATTCTTCTTTCAAGTTCGGGATTAATTAAATAGAAGAAGATTTGCAGTTCATTAAGTAGCTGCCTATTTGCCATGCAGATTGAAAATCTACAGCACGGCTGGTTTGTGATGATGTTTTATGCTTAACTATTGGGCTAGTAAAAATCTAGCTTACAGATTGGCTTTGTGATTTCCACCTTCAAAATGTTGAACTTTAGCTTCCCCCTCCTTTTGGGGGGACTGCTCTTTGCTCACTTTCAACATAGATGTTTAATTTCGATGCGATCGCAATCCTCTAGCATCCGTGAAAAAATCTCTAGCTACCAGCCTCCGAGACTGATTTCACAACTCCAATAGGATTGCTAGATTGTGCTTCGATATTATAACGCATAAATAAGTTATAGTTACACCGTATATATTTGTGGATAAAAAATATAAAATGCAACAAAAATGTAAGAAAAATTGAGTGGGAATTCATTAAATTTGACTATAAGTTAAGTTTATGAAAATAAGTAAAATTTTTATGATGAAATCTGCCAATTTGGCACTTATTGCCTGAGAAAATTTTATAAATTATAAATGCCAACTGAAACATAGCTTATTGACCAGCTAATTTCATGTATAGGAACAAAATCAATGATTAGTTCCCATCGTGAAATAGATTTAATCATCAAGACGACGCTCCAACTGTTGCTGGTGGTGGTTCTTTTTCCCAGTCAGCTTGAGCTACAAGAAGTCCGCTTATCCCAGACTTTTAATTGCTCCCACCTAGTTTAGAGATGGTGGAATTGATGCTGATAAAACTTTCTTGAATGTGGTTAGTATGGCTTTAGCCCAAAAAGATCATATTTAGCACTTTTAGCAAGAGTGGAAATAGAAAAAGTAACAGTTAAATCGTAGTCAATGTTGTTGAAACTTATACCAATTCTAGGTTTCTAGGTTTGAATCTGTGACAAAATTTTAGAGAATTGGTATTCTAGCTCTGAGGATTCTATAAGCGAAGCTGTAATCTTCGTACTCCCAAACAGGATTATGGCTGTTTTAGAAATTAGCAATTTATATGAGCGATACTGGATGCTAAAAAACTTGAATAGCTTCCAGTTTTTTATTTATGGTCATTGGTTATTGGTCATTGGTCATTGGTCATTAGTCATTGGTTAAGAAATTCTCAACTCTGGACTATTTATTGACTAGTGTGGCAGTTTTATAATTATTATTAATATTAAATTAATAAATAGTTAATAAAAAGTTAATTTTTGGTTAATGGATATATAGCTCGTTATAGAGATAGTATATAAAAAGGTTTATTTTGTTTGTTTTATTCATAAAGGATGGCGATCGCAGCCAGTGCGCTTAGATGTGGCACTGGTTAACTTATTGCAATTTTTTTAGGTTATTGAGAATTACTTTAGCTCTCAATATCAGTAATTTATATAGTGTTTAATCTATTATTTTCTGCCTGAAGATAGGTGCAGAAATAAATATTTATATGTTAATGACCATGATCAAGGCGTGAGCCTAGCTAATTAAAAGATGGATCTTTCTAAATTAGTTGTGGAACCAGAGGAAATTGTCAACTTCCTCAAAAGCGAAATGAACTTTAAACAAGTTTATCAGAATGTGTTGTTTAAAAGATTGATAAATTATACAGCCCAAGAACAAGGGATAATTGTTACACCAGAAGAAATTGAGGCGGAAGCTAATCGCCAGAGACGCGAGAAGCATCTGGAAAAAGCGTCAGATACGCTAGCATGGTTAGCCGATCAATTAGTTTCTCCTGATGATTGGGAAATAGGGATTCGCGATCGCTTATTATCTAAAAAATTAGCTGAAGCAATGTTTGCTAAAAATGTTTCAACATTTTTTATTGAAAATTATCTAGAATTTGAGCAAGTTAGCCTTTACCAAATCATTGTTGAATCGGAAAAACTGGCTCAAGAGATTTACTATCAAATTGAAGAAGACGAAATTAGTTTTTATGAAGCTGCTCACATTTATGATATAGATATTCAGCGCCGCCAGAAGTGTGGTTATGAAGGTAATATTTATCGGTTTGCGCTGGAACCAGATATTGCGGCTGCTGTATTTAGTACATCGCCTGAAGAATTAATCGGGCCTTTAAAAAGTGAACAAGGCTATCATATTTTTATAGTTGACGAATTTATTCCGGCAAAATTAACCCCTGAACGTTATCAGGAAATTCTCGATAATATCTTTAAAAATTGGTTAACTAAAGAGTTAGAATATATGGTGAATTATTGATAAGTAGAGCGGTGCAATTAAAGATAGCTACTGAGGGCTGTCATTAGTCATTAGTCATTGGTCATTGGTAAGAGTTTCAAGCATATTTACGTTTCGTAACATATTTGTGTTTATGTCAGGTGCGTTAGCTTCGCATAACGCACCCTACAATATTGAGGATGGCTACAATTACAGGGTAAAATCCCACAAACCAAGGATGAAAATCGTTATTCCCAGTCAACAGTCAACAGTCAACAGTTAACACTATTTTCAACCAAAATACTTAATTTTGTGCTTGTGGTTGTGCGGGGGGAATAGTCACATCTATGGGGGTGACTTTTGTTGCTAGCTGAGTTAAAGGTGGTTGAATGGCGGTTTGATTTCCGACTACCAAAGTTACCAGATTTTCGGGTTTAAGATATTGCTTTGCTACCCGTTGGACATCAGCTGCTGTTGTGGCTGCTACTGCTTTTTGATAGCGAAATAAGAAATCAGCCGGATAGCCGTAATATTCATATCGCATCAAGCGTGAGATAGTTTGGTTGGAGTCTTCAAAATTGAAAACAAAGGAATTTAATGTAGACTCTTTAGCAAAAGCTAGTTCTTGTGGTGTGACTCTTTGAGTTTGGATGCGCTTAATTTCAGCTTCTAAAGATTTGACGAATTGCACAGTAGTTTGCGATCGCGTCTGTCCTCCAGCAATGAACATTCCCGGATAATCGTAGCGGGGACTCCATTGACCGTATACTGAATAAGCTAAACCTTGACGCGATCGCACTTCATTAAATAAGCGTCCGCCAAATCCATTGAACACCCCATTCAACACATCCAAAGCTGGATAGTCTGGACTATCTAACTTTCCACCTAAATGCCCAATGTAAATATTACTTTGGGTTAATTGCGGCTGATTGACAAAAAACACTCCGCCAGTATTCGCTTGAGATACTTGTGGTAACTGAGGTTTAGCAAGATTGGGATTAGGTTTCCAATCACCCAACTTCGCTTGAATGAGCGATCGCATTTTCTTCGCATCAAAATCTCCCAAAATCCCCAAAATTATATTATTCGGGGCGAAATATTGCTGATAAAACTTCAGCAAATCCTCACGGGAAATTTTATCAATAGTCCTATACTCTGTGGTGCGACCATAGGGACTATCTTTCCCATAGATTAATTTGCGAAATTCGCGACCAGCTATAGAATTAGGGTTATCATTGCGGCGAGCAATACTACCCTTCTCCTGAGTCTTTGCCAAATCTAACTTTTCAGGCGCAAAAACAGGCGATCGCAACACCTCCGTAAATAACCCAAACACCGTATCTAAATCTTCCGTCAGTGCTTCAAAGCTAGCGCTACCAGAAGTTTCACCAATTCCAGTTTCCACCGAAGCAGCGCGTTGTTCCAACAATTCGTTGAGTTCATCAGCTGAATGCTGCTTCGTCCCCCCACTTCGCATCACCTCACCTGTAAACTCAGCCAAGCCAACTTTATCCCCAGGTTCCAGGCGACTTCCAGTACGTACCAACGCCGTACCGCCCACTAACGGTAACTCATGATCCTCCATCAAATAGACAACCATGCCATTTTGCAGCACAAAGCGATCGTACTTGGGTAACTTAATTTCCGGTAACGGTGGTAACTGCAACTCAGTGTAATGCTTGGCTGCTGCTGTCGCCGCTAAAGAAAAGTTAAAAGTAAAAAGTAAAAAAGCAAAAGTCACAACCAAAGCATAAATCAGCCGCTTGCCATATTGCATTTTCCACGCCACTTGTTTTTTACCCTTCACCTTATACCTGTGCATATCTCTCTTCATCTCTTCCCTCTGCGTCCTTCGCGTCTTCGCGGTTCGTTCATCATCCCTTAGACAACAACTTGCCAATTGTGCGATTTTCGGCTGTAAACGATGCTTTCGCCACTCTTTGAACATCAGCAGCCGTCACCGCCGCAATTTGATCCAACTGCTTAAACAAATTCCGCCAAGAGCCAGTTTTCACCTCATATTCCAATAACTGCTGCGCCATGCCCATATTAGAATCGAGGGTACGTAACAAATCGGCTCTGGCTTGGGTTTTGACTCGTTGCAATTCCGTATCTGTCACAGGTTCAGTTTGCAATTTGTCAATTTCTGTTCGCAAAGCCACAGCCAATTCATCAACTGTATGACCTGGCGCTGTCAGCGCATAAAATAACATCAGGTTTGGGTATTTATCACCAGGAAAGCCGCTAAAACCTTGGGCACTCAGCGCCAAACGCTGCTGTTCTACCAAAGATTTATACAACCGCGATGTGCGACCATTACTCAATAAACCAGAAATAATGTCATACACCGCATTATCGGGATGGGTAACCGCTGGACGGTGATAACCTTCTAAATACCAAGGTTGGGAAGGTAACTCTAAAGTCACTTCTCGCGTTTGTGACTGTTTTGGTTCTGTGGCGATTTGCTCAACCGCTTTTGATTTTCCGGGAAAACGTCCAAAGTAAATTTGCGCCAGTCTTTTGACTTCAGTTGGGTTAACATCGCCGACAATTGCGATCGCTAAATTGCTGGGTACATAATAAGTGTTAAAAAACTTTTGCACATCTTCCGGTGTCAAGTTACGGATATCTTGGTCATAACCAATCACCGGTCGTCTGTAGGGATGGACTTTATAGGCTGCATCGATAAACTTTTCCATCATCAAGCCGATGGGTGAATTTTCTACCCGCAATCGTCGTTCTTCTAAAATCACCTCTTTTTCTTTATAAAACTCGCGAAATACGGGTTCTAAAAATCGCTCTGATTCTAAGGACATCCACAGTTCTAACTTATTGGCAGGGAAGCTATAAAAATAACGAGTCGCTTCCGTAGAAGTATTGGCATTTAAACCCACACCTCCCGCTTGCTCAACAATTCGCCCCATTTCATTTTGCTTGACGAGCTTGGCTGCTTGCAATTCCACCTGCTCAAACTCAGCTTGCAGCTTGGCAATTTCATCTTTTTTTCCACTCGCCTTCGCTGCGGTAATTTGGGCATCTAACTGTTGCAAGCGTTCGAGTAATGGTTTTTCAGCATTGTAATCTGTTGTACCAATACGCTTTGTCCCTTTAAAAGCCAAATGCTCGAGAAAGTGTGCTACACCAGTTTTCCCATCTGGCTCATCCACACCACCGACATCAGCGTAGGTAAGAAAAGAAACTACAGGTGCTTGATGCCGTTCTAAAACAATGAACTTGAGACCATTATCCAGGCGGAACTCCGTCAACTGCTTAATTACTCGCTCCAAATAAGGTTGAATCGAAGTCGGAGTTTTACTCAGTGGCTGCACTCTTTGAGGCGGAGGTGCTGTTGGAGTCTGAGCTAGAGCAACTTTTGGTAGTAAACTACACCAAGAAATTGTCAATGCTAACAAAGTCACAAACATCCGATAAAGTATCACGGATACTTTCTGGGAAGAATATAAAATTGCTCTCCAGCGATTGAGCTGATTCATAAGCGGCAAATAAAGTAAAGTTTCATCATAATTCGGAATTACTAATTCGGAATTCGTAATTCAATAGGGGTTAGATATCGTTCGGCGCTAAATCCTCGTTACAAAACATAATTACGAATTATGAATTACAAACTACGGATTGTTTAATACCTCAGAGAATGTTTGAAAAGTATTTTTGGTAACATCTAAGTCTCACAATCTCACCCCCCGATCAAGCCTTCCCTAGGAGGAAACGGGGTTTTCAAAGCCTCTCAAGAGCAGGAGAGAGGTTATAAGTATACATTTTGACTAGACAAACATCCTCTAAGAAACGGGCTAATGAAAAAGCAGAGCGTTAATCTTGTATTAAGCTTTCTGTGCTTTTCCTACTGAACGTTAGACAATAATGCTACAAGTCGTGTTCCGGAGATCTCCCAATAACTACTATGCGAGTTTTTAATTCTCCTCCCCCCTCAGAGGCGCAGACACGTACCCGCATTTTACAAGCGGCACAAAAATTGTTTGCCTCCCAAGGTTTTGATGGTACTACTACCCGCGACTTAGCACAGTCCGCAGGCGTGGCTGAAGGTACCTTATTCCGCCATTTTCCCAATAAAAAGGCGATTTTGGTCGAGGTAGCAACTAGTGGCTGGGTAGATATTCTCACAGATTTGCTCACAGAATTGAGCGAAATGGGTAGTTATAAAGCTGTAGCCCAGGTGATGCGTCGCCGGATGTGGAATTTACACAAAAATGTCGATTTGATGAAAGTTTGTTTTATGGAGGTGCAGTTTCATCCAGACTTGCGCGATCGCATTCAATCGGATGTGATTGAGAAAATGACGGATGTTGCTGAGGCGTTCTTTCAAACTGCTATGGATAAAGGCATTTATCGCCAAACCGATGCCAAACTCGTGGCTAAGGTATTCTTGGGAATGTTTGCGATCGCCGGCTTTTCCAACAATACCCTCATGGAACCTGACGCTTCCCCCCAAGAAATGCAGCAGATGGCGGAAGGATTGGCTGATATCTTTCTCAATGGTGTCTTAGCCAAAGAATAAATCGCTAATCGGTTTTTCCAATTCACAATTGCAAAATTCCCAATCTAAAATCTAAAATTTAAAATTGCTTGTGCTTGATAACTCCACTGCTGTACTAGTTCAATCGCTGGACACAAATCTCGCCGCTGCATAGTTGCTACCTGTAAGCGGAGAATTTGTTGGTGTAATCGGTGAGAGGGAACCTGAACCAATTGTGCTACAGAACCAATACCCGCATGAAGCAGTAAACCGCAATACTGTGTCCCGACAGTGGGAATTCTGGCTAAATCTGCCAAAGCTACCCATTTATTTACATATTGCAGGTGAATTTGTAATTTATTCGCTAGCGCCAGCCTTCCCTCTGGAGTTTTCCCTTGTTTGACTAATAATCCTGTGGTTGTAATTCCACAATTTTGCAATTGGGATTGTTCTTCTTGGCTTAATCCTGGTAATTGTTCAATCGGCCAGTCACACGCTTGAATTGTGTTGCTACTAGCTGTTTGTTTAGGAGGCATTTTTTTAAATTAAATCAGGGCTACTTTAACTATTGTGCCGCAGAATTATTTTACTTAATTAAGGCACGAAGTATACTGCGAGGTGCAGAAGGTAATCCGAATTATATCCCAATACGCTTGGTTTTAAGAATAATCGTAGGTTGGCTTTACCGAAGTGAAACCCAAGATTTTTCTCGCTACTTTGCCTTGAAGAAGGAAATCCAAAGTAGCGAGATGAAAATTTTTTGATGGTAACACTAAGCGTATTGAATTATGTTCTACAACACCTAAAATATCTCGATTTTGACTCAGGAATTCAGCAATCTAACGCGCAATATTATATTTATAATATAACCGCCAAGTACGCCAAGTACGCCAAGGAAAACAGAGGTGATCTTTAAGTGCTGGGCTAGTTTTATTACCTAAATTTTTTTCGGCGTTCTTCATTTTTTCTATCAAACCAAAACCACTCTTCATCACTCATGTGCTTGGCGTTTTTTATCCGTTCAAAAGCCCACTCTAAATACTCATCATTTATATCACATCCTAACCATCTTCTGCCTAATTGCTCGGCTGTGACTGCTGTAGTACCTGAACCTAAAAAAGGGTCAATTACTATATCCTGGCGTTTCGATGAAGCGAGAATAAATTTTCTGATCAGTTCTTCTGGTTTTTGTGTCGGATGTTTAGTTTTTTCATGCATTCCATTACAAGTGGTGGGAATTTCTATTACATCTCTAGGTTTCGCCCCCTTGGTGTGGGGATTCCATTTATTGCCATTGTTCTTACCATTATTGCCATACTGACTAGTTATGGCTTGGGGATGTGAGGGATATTTTAAAGTATGTTCTCCATACAATATTCTGAGATTTTCTATATCCATATAGAAATATTTCGACTTGCGGAAATGTAAAATACTTTCATGGGAACGTCCCCAATCATTTGACAAATTAGCCTTATTCTTGTAATGCCAAATGAGCCAGCGACAACTTGTAAAAAAATGAGATGCAGGTAATTTTATATCCGCTAATATTTCCGAAAAACCACAAATATAAAAACTGCCAGTAGGCTTAAGAATTCGGGATACTTGCTCAATCCACTCTAAAGACCAAGCAATATAAGCTGCTGGAGATTCAAAGCTATCCCACTCTGCCTTTTTGATATTATATGGCGGATCGGCAATTACTAAATCAACGGATTCTGTCTCTAAAGTACGTAGCCATTCAATTGCATCTCCCTGCCAAAGTTCACCATTTTCATGCGCAAAATATAATTTCATTTGATGTATTTCCCTGACCAAATCTCCTTTATGTTGAGGAGATTTTCACTTAAGATATATCAGTAAATTTAATCCGGGAATGGTGCGGGAGAGAGTCCACAAAACTAAAGTAATATAAAGTAAACCTAGACTCCACTCATACCAGCCCAGCGTGGCGATAATACTAGGCAAATGTTCATCTCGCATCCGAATATCGTTAAATCCTAATCTTACTAAATTATTTAAACTAAAGTCGTAGTAATTCAGCCAGTTCCAGCGACGAGTCCACAATAAAGGCATATATCGTTCGCGAAATGTAGGATTTCTGGGAATTACTGGTAAGCGTCCAATCAGTAATCGTAACTGGCGCAAAGTCCCGTCTTCTGTAAAGTAAGAAACATCTAATAAATTGTGATAGCGTCCTTGTTGGTAAAGTCGGATTAATAAAATTACGGGTATGGGGATAATAATAATTAACAGACACCCTAGTGTTAGCCAAGGTTGTTCCGCACTGCGAAAGATGGCTAATAAGCTCAAGAATTCTAAGCAGCTAAAACTTACCAAGATAGAAATAGTTTCGTAATATGTGGGAATAATCGGTACGGGATGCAGACGACGATAGCGATCGCATAGCCAAAATAATAAGCCAAAAAATGCGATCGCCACACCACCAACCCCAAATACTAGCCAAATATTTGTTCCATAGCCACTGAGTAGCAGCAGTACACTCAAAGCTAACCAACTCCAAGCGTGGAGTAACCACACGCCAAAAGAAAGGGGTTCGCTGACAATCAGGCGATCGCGCACTTGGCTATACGTTTCTAAATCTATGTCTGCTAAACTTAATAATTCGCTATTGTTGCGAAATAATTTAACTTGACGACGCTGGGCGATCGCTTCTGCCTGGTTTGCAGAAAAACCCAATCTCTTTAAACTAGCTAGAGGAGCAGTATTAATATTTGTAGATACCAGACGATGGCCTAACTCCATTAGTCGCAATTGCTGTTTTGTATACTCCAAGGAATTAGCATCAGCAATTTGCTGTTGTTGACGAAAATTTTGCCCCAAATTTCGCAAAACGTTCTGATTTCCTTGCAAAGTCGGGATGCAAAATCTCTGCCCTATCTCCCCAGAATTACCTAAAATTTTTGCTTGATTAGAGTTAAAAGTTAGACCAGCTACAGTTAAAAAAGCTGACTTAGCAAAATTTGCATCGCTAAAGTCTGCAAGGTTCAAAATGCTAGCACCTCGCAAACTCACAGATTGATCAAACTGTGCTTCTCGAAAAATTACCGCTTGATCAAAAGTCGCATCCGTCAACAACAGAAACTGATCAAAATTAGCTTTAGTAAACTGTGCTTGACTAAAAAAATGCACATCTGAAAAATCAGCACTTCCTTCCCACTGCACGCTATTAAATTTAGCCAACTGCTTAAAGTTTGCTTGGTTGAAGTTGGCAGTATCTTCAAATATGCTGTGTTGAAAATCAGCAATGTCTTGAAATTGGACTTGTTTAAAATTAGCTCTGTTAAAAAAAATACTTCCCTGAAAATTGCTCTGATGGCGGAAAGTAGCACCAGTAAAGCTGACAGCACGGTTGAATCTGGTTTCAGTCCAGTTAGTTGGTTGGACAAAAGTTGCCCCTTGAGCGTCCACAGACTGAAGAAAGAAGATATTCGGAAACCAGACTTCGCCATTGAAACGAGTTTGTACCAATGTCAAAGAACCACGAAACACCGTAATTTCACTGGATGTATCTAACTGGGTTCCTAAAAGCGATCGACAGTCTTTAGAATTAGGTAACCCAAATGCCAGCGATCGCAAACAAACCAAGCGTAAATTTTCTAATTGTTCTTGTTCAGTTGGCGTAAAAATTGGGGCAATTTCTTGGGCATAAAGCGGAGTTCTTAAACCCAAATCGCTACCGATAAAATCCCCTAGAATCAGAGAATAACTCAGATCTAAACCCAGAGGTTTTGCACCCGTTTTTTGTAATTCTTTACGTAAGAGTTGGTAAAAACCATCGCGGAAGCTAGCATTTTCTGGGCGTAAATCAATCACCATCTGCCGCAAATCTATTGTTAAATTACCTTCGCGGAGTATCGGTGTATGTATTCGTTCTTGTAAGATTTCCAGAGTTAAAGGTGTACGTTGTAGTGAAGTTTGGACTGCGGCAGCTGGTAGGGGAAATAAAAGCAGAATAATTAATAAAACGCCGATTAATACCCAGAAAAATCTAGAGAATACCCCATAAATTCTTCGTAAATACCAATTTACTCTGAATATGTATAAAAGCCTGCGCAGGCAGGCTTTGTAACGATAGCCCCACCCGGAGGTGAGGGCGTTAATGTGCAGCCTCACACAGAATTGGTATAAGCCTCTGCGTTGCCAAAATAATTTACCCAAATTGTTTCTTACTAGTCATCGCTCATCAGCAGAACAATTTTACCTGTGATAGAGCCAGTTTCAATTAACTTGTGTGCTTTAGCCGCTTCTTCTAAAGGAAACTTGTGACTGACATGGATTTTTAACTTTCCTTCATCGATCCAAGTCGCACACTGTTCAAGAATTTTCCCGTGGTGCTGAAGTCCCTCAACAATTCCTTGCAACATCGGTGTTAACATCAATTCCAAACCAATGCGCAGGTTGCGCATTCTCGCTGTTTTCCACACAGTCTTGGCATCAGGTTCCAAAATCGTCACAATATCGCCATATATCCGCACAGCTGGAAAGGTTTTGTGAAAAGTTTCTCCACCGATAGTGTCAAATGCCAAATCTACACCTTCACCAGCAGTCCAATCTAAGGCGGCTTGTACAAAGTCAGTTTGTTTGTAAAAAATTACTTCATCCGCACCTAGTTGTTTAACGAAGTTAGCTTTATCCTCAGAACCAACTGTAGTGGCGACATTAGCACCTTTAAGTTTTGCTAGTTGAATGGCTACATGCCCAACTCCACCAGCACCGGCATGAATTAAAACATTTTCCTTCGGTTCCAGTCGTCCCCGTTCATATAAAGCTTCCCAGGCGGTAATTAGTACCAAAGGTGCGGCGGCGGCTTCCGCAAAAGACACCGAAGCTGGTTTAGGTGCTACAAATCGCTCATCAACAACAGTATATTCAGCATAATTACCTTGGTGTGCGCCCAAGCCGCCGTAGCAAAAATACACCGCATCTCCTGGGCGAAAGCGCTGTACCCCAGCACCCACAGCTTCCACTACACCTGCGCCATCACATCCTAAAATCGCAGGCATTTGTTCCGGGTAGAAAGTACCGCGTTGCCGTAGTTTTGTATCGATGGGATTTATGCCAGCTGCTACCAAGCGCACCAAAAGTTCCGTATTTCCGACAGGAACACCAGGATTTGTCACTTCTTGTATTTGCAGCACATCAGGGCTTCCTGCGGCTGTCATTAAGACTGCTTTCATCACTATTTCCTCATGGCTTAAGCTAGATGCACACTCATTTGCCACTTTAGCGTATCAATAACCGGGAAGCGGTGAGAAAAAAAGGGGGACAAGGGAAGAGGGACAAGGAGGACGAGGGAAGGAGGACAAATGCCCAATGCCCCATGCCCCATGCCCTGAGCGTTCGCGCAGCGTCTCCGTTAGGAGAAGCCGAAGGGATGCCCCATGCCCAATTACTACTAAGGATGCATTATTTGCGATCGCATTGGCTGTGTACTTTGTAATGGTGCTTCGGGACTACGGTTGAGTACAGTGACTGTGACACCTAACGTCGAAAGCGCAGCTATAGAAACCCCAACTAGCCATCTGACTTGGGAACGTAAATATTTAATCTCTCGGTTCATGTTATCTACTTCTAACTGAGAGTAGGGTTTGACCGGTGAGGTTTCAACAGCGATTTCTTCAGGTAGATTTGTTGGATCTTCAAAAGCAATCTTTGTTTCTAGCCAGTTAGTAATTAACTGAGGACAATTCTTTTGAAACCAACGCCATGCAATCATTCTAAATACAGGCTTAGACATTTTGGCAATTAGTTTTATTGTCCGGTTTAAAGGACGAAAATGTAACCTGCGGTTGATTAAGTTTACCGAACCAATATCATATAGACAATCAATTATTAGCTTAATAGTCGCTTCTTCACTATTAGCTAAATTTTGTAATAAAAGGTTAACATCTTGCATCCGTTCAGCCGCAAGACGCTGATGAGCCAAGTTTTCTGGAGATATTACTGGTTGATGCAGATTATTTCTGGGAACTAGGGTCATATTGGTATATTAACAATTTGCAAATATTAAATATGAGTATCTTCCGGCTTAAATTTCGCCTAGGGACAGTAAAACTAGGTGAGGCATATTTTTATTAAATGAGTATCCTCCATCAGGTGTAATTGCCAAATATTTAATAATAAAATTATTTTTTTTGAAAGAATTTACACTGACTAAAACCAAAGAGTATTTCCACATAGTCAACCTTTAATTACAGCTTTGGCAACTAAAGTAATTGGCTAAAATTGGTTACTTTATAGTTCATCACTAAACAGTGTTGATTGTTATATGAACAACTGTACTGCTATTAGTCATAAATATTCAAGATACCAAAGACAAATTCTGTTAGGTAGAAACAAAATTTGAGATCAATGGCAGGCTAATACTTTTGATAGAAGTAGTTTTCATCCTCTGGTAGAAGCTTAAGACATCAACAGCAGTTATTCTTAGTCAAAGTTACCTCGACGCATAACAAACCGTCGTGGGGGTTTTCACGAGAGTAGAAAAATCGTGTCTCGATAATGCTGATGCCATCAGTCACTCGCCAAGCTCACACTCAAAGCAAAACTTTGTTCGGAAGATAAAGATACTTATGAATCAGGGCGAGAATTTTCTGATCGTTTTATTACCGCTAAAATCTGCCCAGGCTTTCTCTCAATCTTAATTAATGGCAATGTTTTCAGTTCTTTTGTCATGAGTTGACAGGGTTATCAAAATCAGATGCTTAAAAACTCAATTTAGTAGCAGATGTAGTTGAGAACGGCATTGTTGACAATCTATCTATCAATCACAGAAATCCATACCATATAAGGAATAATTGTCATGCGTCCTTTGAATTTATCTAAATTTGCTTTGGCTGGTATCTTTGCTCTCAGTTGTGTTGCTGTACCCTTATCTACGTCTGTTTTTGCTCAATCAGGCTCTTCCGGCGGTAGTGGTTCCTCAGGTAGCAGTACTGGTGGTACTACAGGTAGCGGTAGCACTGGTACGACAGGTGGCAGTACTGGTACTACAGGTAGCGGTAGCACTGGTACGACAGGTGGCAGTACTGGTACTACAGGTACGACAGGCACAGGCAGTAGTGGTACTACAGGTACAGGCAGTAATGGTACAACAGGCACAGGCAGTACTGGCACGACAGGCACAGGCAGTACTGGCACGACAGGCACAGGCAGTACTGGCACAACAGGTACAGGCAGTACTGGCACTACGGGCACAGGCAGTACTGGTACGACAGGCACAGACAGTACTGGCACTACAGGTACAGATGGTACTGGTACAACAGGTAGCGGTAGTACTGGTACAACAGGTACAGGCAGTACTGGTACAACAGGTACAGATGGTACTGGTACAACAGGCACAGGCAGTACTGGTACAACAGGTAGCGGTAGCAGTGGTACAACAGGTACAGGCACTACGGGTACAGATAGTACTGGCAGTACTGGCACTACGGGTACTACAACTAACCCCTCGTTGCGAGGAACCAGCGATGTGAGGGGCGATCGCGGTTCTAACTGGGGTTGGTTAGGATTACTTGGTTTAGCAGGTTTAGCAGGTCTAACTCGTAATCGCGAAAAGCCTCGCGCTTATCAAGACCCTAATCAAGTCACTGGTTCTGGCTCAACAAGATATTAGAACGTTTCTAGATCCCCGACTTCTTTAAGAAGTCGGGGATCTAGAAAGGAGCAACCACTCATAACTGCAGTAAAATCCGCTAGATGTTAGCACCAAGTTTCCGGGATTTCGAGAGTTTCTGGAAGAACGGTTGTGCGATCGCCAAACGCTAATTCCAGTTGCTGTAAGTCTAAATTTTCACATCTAGTCATGTCTGCGCCAAAAATTCGCGCTTTCTGGAAAATTGCCTGTTTTAAGTTCGTACCAGTAAGAATTGTGTCTTGGAGGTTAGCTTCATAGAAGTTTGCTTGTTCTAAATTCGCTTCATAGAGGTTAGCTTGCTGTAGGTTAGCAGTACTGAATAAGACGGCTTCTAAGTTTGCACCGATCATTTTTGCGCCTTGCAAGTTACTACCAATCAGGTTTGCTCCCACGAGGTTGCTTCCCTCTAAGTTCGCTGCTTCTAAGTTAGTGTCACAAAGAATAGCTGCTTCTAAATTAGCGTTCTCAAGTATGGCTCCTTGTAAGTTGGCATCATAAAGAATTGCCCCTTGCAAGTCAGCTTCATATAATACTGCTTTAGATAAATTCACTTTTCGCAAAACCGCTTCTTGGAGATTCGCTTCAGCAAATATAGCTTTTCTCAAGTTGGCTTCATAAAGAACTGCGCCGCAGAGATTTGCTTCTGTTAAATCTGCTCCTGATAAGTCGGCTCCTATCAGGTTTACCCATTGTAAATTGGCTCCAGTTAAAATGGCTCCAGAAAGGTCAGCTTCCATGAGATCAGCGCCGCTGATATTTATATCGCGTAAATCTAGTTTCTTTTTGGGCAAATCAAACAGAGTATTACGTCTGCCAATTACAGTCAGGGCTGTTTGAATATCTGTAGGAATTTTTGCTGATAAATTATCCGCATCTTTATCATATGCTGAGGCATTTTGTCGAACAAAAGCGGCAAGAATTTCCATAATTGTCCAATGATGTTTAGGAAAATCCCTGGCAATTCTTTCTAACTCGTATATTGCCGCAAACCTTGTTTCTATTTTTTCATGACCTAGATGTTCGATTGCTTGATAAAATCTTTTGTCAACTAATTCTTCTGGATTAGTTTCTGTATAATTTATACCAATTTTTGTATTTTGCTTACGCTCCATAATTCCGGAAATAATTTGTGTTAATACACTCTGACCCACTGCCAGAGAAAGTTTTGATGTATAGTAAGCATTAATGCTAATTACTATTCCCCAAACAACAATTAAAATTATTGTGATTATTTTAGTAATGATTGCTATTGTTTGAAAGATAGATACTTCCTGAAAACTCAACCACCAGCACATAATTAAAGTTAATGATAGAACAAGTATGGTAGTAATATAAATAAACCAATTAGTGAGTCCATCTAACTTGAATAAAGACATAGAATTAGTCTTCATTGTTGACTCCTTCTTCAATTAAGTTTATCCATAGTATTATTTGCCAGTCTCTTTTAGTACAGTAAAAATACTGACTTAATGAATAAATAAATTTGGCTATAAAAAAATCTATATAAATTTACTGATAAATAATAGAAACTACTGTAATTATGCACGAGCCAACCCCGTCAACAGTCAACAGTCAACAATCAACAACTTTGAGCGGAATAATTTATTTTTTGGAGTTCCCTAACCAGGTTTTCGCCAGTGTGTTGGGGCTTCGACATAATCCGGTAGGCGAGTTGTGCGATCGCCTGCTGCTGCTGTAATTTGTTGTAATTCTAAATTTTTCACCCCTGTCAAAATCGCCCCTTCTAATTTGACATCACAAAGGTTCGCCCCCAAGAGGTTAGCTCCCATCAGATTTGCACCGTGGAGATTGGCTTCATAGAGGATTGCTTTAGAAAGGTTAGCGCCGATGAGGTTGGCTCGATACAAATCAGCTTCCGCCAAGCTGGCTTCTGACAGGTTGGCAAAAAAGATTTCTGTTTGCTGAAGTTTCGCCGCATTGAGGTTAGCTCCTTGCAGGTTGGCTCCATTCAAGTTCGCCCCTTGCAGGTTGGCTCCAATTAATCCTGTCAGCTGCAAGTTGGCTTTACCAAGCTTTGCTCCTTGCAAATTAGCGAGAAATAATTTGGCTCCTGAGAGATTGGCAACTTTTAGGGTTGCTTGTTGTAAATTAGCTTTATATAAGTTGGCTGCGTGCAAATTAGCTGCACGCAAACTTGCTCCTGCAAGATTAGCTCCCCGCAGGTTAGCTCCAGACAAATTAGCACGATTCAGGTTTGCCCAACAAAGATCAGCTCCACTGAGGTTGACTTTGGGTAGGTTGGCTTCATAAAGTATACTTCCAGTGAGTTTCGTTCCACTCAGATCTGCACCAGTCAAAGCAGCACCCCGCAAATCTGCACCAGATAAGTCAGCACCCCGAAAATCAACTCCTTCTAAATTAGCTCCTGGTAAATCTGCTCGTCTAATATCTGTATTCCGTAAATCTATTTTCTGATTTTCTCGGTCATGGAGATAATTACGTCTAGCAATGACTGTGAGAGCTACTTGTATATCAGTGGGAATTTTGGCTGATTGCTCTGGTAAATTCACATCCAACTGTTGTGTACGCTGGTTCTCGTTTCTGTGGTTGTCAAAATCGATAGACGCTAGATATTCCTCAGTTGTTTGCCCGCGATCGCGGATAGGAGCATTTTCCCGCACAAAAGCTGTGAGGATTTCCATAATTGTCCAGTGTTCTGACGGAAATTCCTGAGCGACTCTTTCTAAAGCATAAATTGCCCCCGTGCGGGTTTCGCTCTTATCATGTCCCAGCTGGGCAATTGCTGTCATAAACCGTTCGGCAATCAGCTTATCTTGAGATAGTTTAGCATTTTGCAGCCCCAGTTCAATATTTCTTTCAGCAGCGATCGCACTTTTATGTAAGGCTTGGGCACGCTTGGCTCCATAGTAAGCATTCACCAGCAATGCCAAACCTAGAAAAATGATGGCGATCGTCGCTAATGCTTGAATACCATATTCTATTTGTTGCTGAATTGATAATTGCCGAATCTTTGATAATACAAAGACAATTAAACTCAATAAGAGAGCAAATATAACTGTTATAACTATTAACCAATTTAAGAGTACGCCTGTCTTGTTAGCAGACATTGCAGAAATGTTCCTCACAACTCAGGATTATTACTTATCTTCTGAGGCAAAAAGTATATCATTTAGCATATAATTTGCATATTCTCCATTAGACGTAATTTATTGCGCTTTGCGTGTCAGTTGTCATTTGTCATTTGTCATTTGTCATTTGTCATTTGTCATTTGTCATTTCTCCGCGTCCCCGCGTCCCCTTGTCCCCCTCATCTCCCCTTCCCCCCTTCCCCCTTCCCCTCCTCATCCCTCAGAAAATTTCGCCTCTCTCAAGTTTGCTCCATCAAGTATGGCATCCTGGAGAATTGCACCATCCAGCTTTGCTAAGTATAAATTTGCTCGATATAAGTTGGCTCCAGCCAGGTTGGCTCCTGAAAGATTAGCTGCACTTAAAATTGCTTCGTTGAGATTAGCTCCAGCCAGGTTGGCTCCCGAAAGATTAGCCGCAGTCAGGATGGCTCCATGCAAATTCGCGCTACACAAATCTGCTCCCGAAAGATTAGTTTGATAAAGGTTTGTCTGCTGTAAATTTGCCCCACAGAGTTTAGCGCCTCTAATATCTATGTAGCTCAAATCTAGTGGTTCACTTTCTTTATCTTTGTAAGCATTTCTTTTAGCTAGCACCGATAAGGCTGCTTGAATATCGACACGAATTGTTGCTAATGGGTTGTCCTTGGCTTCTTTTTCTGGCTCTTTTTGAGCATTATTGCGGATAAAACTCGTCAGAGATGCCATGATTTTTCCATGTAATTTTGGATCTTCTTGAGCCATTGTGGCTAAATCATCAAATACAGCCAAATTGATTTCTCTATTTTGGCGTTCTAGCTGTTCAATTGCTAGGTGAAAACGTTGTGTATAAGAATATTTAGGAATAATTTGTACTTGGTTATCGTTAGCAAATATTGCTTGATAGATTTTTTCTAATAACAATATATTTTTTGGATTCCAAGTTTTTGCCGTATTGTAAGCACTTGCAATTCGTTTTAACATACCCGAAGTTATTTTTAATAATTTAGATATTTTCTACCCAAAAAAATAATCTAATTTAAGTAATTATACCACCAACCAATGTAATTACTCTGTACCCCTTTAATTTAGCAATAATCAGTAATATATAGTAGCCAGAGAATTAAATCAGCTAAACGAAAATAATTAGTAAGTGGCTGATCGGCTCACAATAGATAAAGGAACAGCATGTACTCAAATATGGAGATGCAGCAGGATAGAGAGCCAATATTAAAAAATTTGGTACTGGTTGGTGGTGGTCACAGCCATGCAATTGTGCTGAGGATGTTTGGGATGAAACCTCTACCGGGTGTGCGTTTAACTTTGATTACTACAAATTCAGATACACCTTATTCTGGGATGCTTCCCGGACACATTGCTGGTTTTTACACCCATGATGAATGCCATATTGATTTACGAGTATTAACCCAATTTGCCCAAGCACAGTTATACCTTGACCAAGTTATTAATCTGGATTTGAAAAATCATCAAGTAATTTGTGCTAATCGCCCTGCGGTAGATTTTGATGTCCTGTCTGTTGATATTGGCAGTACTCCGGCAAAAATATCTGTATCCGATGCAGCAGAATATGTAATTCCCGCAAAACCAGTATCAGAATTGCTCAAACATTGGGATGAATTACTGAGAAATGTGGCAGAAAAACTGCAAAAACCGATAACTATTGCGATCGCCGGCGGTGGTGCTGGTGGTGTAGAATTGGCGCTATCGATGCAAGCACAGTTACAGCGGATTTTACAGCCATCGGGGATTCTGGAAATTCATTTATTCCAGCGCGATCGCCAACTGATGGCGAAGTATGATCAATCAGTACAGCAAGCAGCTAGCCAAATTCTTACCCAGCGGGGTATTCAACTCCATTTAGGAGAAACTGTCACTCAAGTCACACCCCTAACAGAGAAGGAAAATCCACAGATATTACAAATTCAATGTGAATCGGGATTGACAGTAGAGTGTGACAAAATTTTTTGGGTAACTCAAGCTGCTGCACCTGAGTGGTTAAAATCTACAGGACTGAGAACTGATGACCAAGGCTTTATTTTAGTAGAAGACACATTACAATCCCCATCTCACCCCGATGTATTCGCCGCCGGTGACATTGCGACAATGATTAATCATCCCCGCCCCAAAGCTGGGGTATTTGCTGTGCGACAAGGTAAACCTTTGTTTGAGAATTTACAGCGGTATGTCTTAGGTAAACCGCTCAAACCTTATATACCGCAAAAGCAATATTTAAGTTTAATTGGTACAGGAGATAAAAAAGCGATCGCCACAAAAGGTGGATTCACTTTACCACCCCATAAATTATTGTGGCTTTGGAAAGATTGGCTTGATCGTCGCTTTATGCAACGCTTTCAACAGCTACCAAAAATAAAAGATATATAGCAGTTATATAGCGGTTTTCAAATCGGTGAGGTACAGTTTTAAATCGTAAAGCCTGTAGGGGCGGGGTTTCCCCGCCTTCGGTTGTATTTCATCCAAGTGAGAACCGCTATATTTGATTTGTAAAATTCAACAGACTCAGATCCCTGACTTCTTAAAGAAGTCGGGGATCTTGTTGTTCAACTGAAGCAGTTTGCGATCGCCTTCTCCATTCTCACCTAACATGTGTAGAGAGCTACGCTGGTGATACCTCTGACCCTTCATTTAATCAAAAAACCCTCGTAAGGGTGAGGTAACCCATTGGTGTCAACTTAAGTCAAAACGCTTATCCCACAGGCCTTTTACCCCACCCCTCAATCCCCTCCCCGTAAACGGGGAGGGGACGTTTTGGCTTTAGACAAAACTGGGGTGGGGTAATGCGGATCTTGATAGTACGTGATTTTGTATCAAATCACATCTTGGCAAGGGGTTCACGTTAAGTTGACACGTATGGGGGTTACCCCGCCCCTACAATCGTCTGAAATGACGAAAAATCCTTCGGGACTTACAACAAATAAATTACCCATATTCCGTAGTGCGAGCCGGAAAGCTCGCTGATGTTCATTCATCGAGTGAGACGCTCGCACTACAAATTTATTGGGTATTTAAAAAATTGGATGTCCCTTGTGTCAAGGGTGATACCCCTGATTCGCCAAGAGTATCCGCTTCTTGTCGCCAGACATCGCACCTGTGTACTTACTTGATCGCGGTGCGACAAAGTTTGAAGCCGATCAAAACGACTTTGACGACGATAAATACGATATTGATGACGATCAACACGACTTTTACGCCGATAAATACGATATTGATGACGATCAAAACGACTTTTACGCCGATAAATACGATATTGATGACGATCAACACGACTTTTACGCCGATAAATACGATATTGATGACGATCAACACGACTTTGACGACGATAAATACGATATTGATGACGATCAACACGACTTTTACGCCGATAAATACGATGTTGAAGCCGATCAACACGACTTAGAGCTATCTTTTGCTGATAAGTAGCTCAACGTAAATAAATATAATATGTTTTGTCATTGCGTAAAGCCTTCGGCATAGCTTCGCTTAACGCGAAGCGTCTCGTAGAGAGGAACGAAGCAATCGCAAAGACTGGCAATTCGAGCGCAGAATGAAGCAGTAAGATTAGCGTGTTTCAATCCCTAATAGGGATTTTAATTAATTGCAATCAAGAGTATTGCTCAGTCGTAGTTTTAGCTATTAGGCGTTTCAATCCCTAATAGGGATTTTAATTAATTGCAATAATATGACTACTACGAGAGAGAAAAATCTTACTGGTTGGGTCGATGGGGGGTATTATCCCCCGCACCTCCCATTTCAATCTGGACGTGCGCCTTTCGGTGCATCCAGCTTTCGACAAATCTGAGGCTATTTGCCTTTGCGATAGTGAACTAAATCGTGGCAAGATTCATGTATAGCCAAAAGGTTTTTAGGATGACAATTGTCATGGTTACCATCAATGTGATGGAGGTGAATTCTTTCAGCATCTACAAAACTTAAGCCACAAAATCCACATTTGTGGTGTTGAGAAATCAAAGCTTTGGATGTCGCACCATCATAGAATTTGGATTGACGTTGACTCCAATAAATCAGGTTGCCGTTGAAGGGAGAATAATCTCCTTTGACATTGACGAAATCATTTTCCGAGTAGGGGACTGGAGGAAATGCCTTTTTGACTAGGGTTTCGGCTTGGTAACGGTTCATTTTAGGTTGTTGGTTGAACACTTTAAATGTTCGGTGATTAATGAACCAGAGCGAAAACTGAGAACCAGACATTTTGCAGTAACGATGATAATTTCGCCAACCCCGAATAATTGGGGCTAATTTATCGGCTTTGATGGCTGCACCATCATGCGAGTTATTGATAATGGTTTTGACTTTAGCTTGAAAAGTTTTGAAGTTCTCCATTGCCGGAGTACATCTAAACTTGCCATTGTTCTGGACTTGAAAATGCCAGCCTAAAAAGTCAAAGCCTGTTGTCGCTCTAACTAATCTTGTCTTTGAGGCTTTTACATTTAGTCCGCGAATGTGCAAAAAGGCGCTGACTTTATCAAGTATTTGTGAAGCATTTTCATTCGGCTTGAGGATAAATACCATATCATCCGCATATCTGACGGATTTATGGATATTTTCGATGCCGTCTAATGCGATGTTGGCAAGAAGTGGGCTGCATACTCCTCCCTGTGGTGTACCAGAATCAGGGAATTCGGGATTTGTACCGATTTTCAGACTTCTCCACAGCCCTTGTTTGACGCTTTGCGGCGCGATTACCACAGACATCAAGAAGTTATGGTTGATGCGGTCGAAACATTTTTCAATATCGAGTTCTAGGATTCGTTTTTCCTTTCCATTCGCATGAGAGTTCAAGTTTTGGAAAATCAACTTTTGACAATCATGTGCCGAACGTCCTGGTCTAAATCCATAGCTTCTGGCATTAAATAATGCTTCGTGTGCTGGTTCTATCGCGTATTTGAGCAAGCATTGCCATACTCTGTCCCGAATCGTGGGTACTTTTAAGATTCTTTGAGTACCGTCTTTCTTTGGTATGGGAATTTCTCTGAGTTTTTGGGGTTTCCAATTATGAATATTTACCTTGATGTATTCATCGAGTTCAATTCTTTCAAAGAAAGTTAAGGACTTTTTTCCATCGACACCAGCGGTCTTCTTCCCAACATTTAATTGTGTGACTTGACGAATCGCTAATAATCTTGCACTCCGGGAACGGAGTATCAGCTTTTGGAGACTTTTGACAAGTTTTTGGTCATTGGCTCGCATCGCTTTATATAATCGACATTGTAGGCGAAAAAGGTTTTTGCGGAGTTTCTTCCACGGTAACGATTTCCACAGTTCACTGTAGTTTATTTCTACGTGTCTAACCATACTCTACGCCGCTAATTATACTCTGATTGCCTCGAACCAATTACGGTTCGTCCTACCTAATGTGGAGGTTTACTTATCTCGTCTTACCTACTAGAGTTTCGACCTTTCTCTAGACTCCATCATTATTTTTCCTCGTTCCAATTCTGGATTTTTTGATGATTTAGGACAGACCAGTTCGCCAATGTTCTTCTCATAGGAATACGGCTAACGAAACAATATTGCCGCGAGAATAAAAACATCAAGTCGGTATGTTTTTTTTCAGATTACCGCTTGGGATTATGACGCTTTTTTAGGTCTTGTTTATCCTTGTCATCTCCCCATTAACACCAGTGTGCCATATCTGCTTTTAGCTCTGATTGTGTCCTGTTTCCAGCTTCACTCTCTAGAATTCCGAGTCTAGTCGGTGTGGACAGGTTGGGAGTCACTGTTTCCTTTCCAGGGTAGGATTCTATACCTACATCCGAGAATTAGTTATGAGATTTTCCAGGTTTCATCCGGATTTTTCTCACCTAGAGCTATATACTTGGTAGTATTTTTTACTCTAGAACGAGTCGCACTGTTTCAATCCCTAATAGGGATTTTAATTAATTGCAATGCAGGCGAATTCTTACAAATCCGGTAAGCCGAAGGTTTCAATCCCTAATAGGGATTTTAATTAATTGCAATCTAGAGGCAAATACCATTGTCGGTACATTACCGTATTTGGCTTGGTTTCAATCCCTAATAGGGATTTTAATTAATTGCAATAAAGAGTTCCCTGCCAGAATTGGAAGAATTGTTGTTTCAATCCCTAATAGGGATTTTAATTAATTGCAATAATAATTACCGTTACTTTCTTTTACAAATCCACCCATAGTTTCAATCCCTAATAGGGATTTTAATTAATTGCAATCCCGTAAGCTTTTTTAAGCCTATAGAAAAGTCAGTGTTTCAATCCCTAATAGGGATTTTAATTAATTGCAATATTTATTTTCCTAGAATTTTGGTACGTTTAACCTGGTTTCAATCCCTAATAGGGATTTTAATTAATTGCAATTTATGCTGCTATATCAGCACTCTGAGAATTATCTACGTTTCAATCCCTAATAGGGATTTTAATTAATTGCAATTAGCAGCTTTGAGTGGAATTAGCGCGGGCGATGTGTTTCAATCCCTAATAGGGATTTTAATTAATTGCAATAAAGCAATTTGCTTCTGAACTAGGCATTAATGAAGTTTCAATCCCTAATAGGGATTTTAATTAATTGCAATTAATTCGTCAAAAATTCCGTAGTCTGTGAATTTTTGTTTCAATCCCTAATAGGGATTTTAATTAATTGCAATCTTAGTGGTGAATCACCACAATACTTTGGATGGGTTTCAATCCCTAATAGGGATTTTAATTAATTGCAATAACAACATTACCAATTTTGATACTTATTGGGGGAATGTTTCAATCCCTAATAGGGATTTTAATTAATTGCAATGCAAACTTCTCTTTGAACGCCCCAAAAAGTAATTTTTGGTTTCAATCCCTAATAGGGATTTTAATTAATTGCAATATTCCTGAATCAATGGATGTGTTTGTCTATTTCAGGTTTCAATCCCTAATAGGGATTTTAATTAATTGCAATGCCCGGAGTTGGAAGGCTTGCTGTATTTGGTTTTCAAGGTACAGTTGCGTCAACCTCAAATTAAAATAGCTTTTAGGACATTGAGTTGTCAAGGGTGTCATAGGCAAAAAGCTGCAAATGCTTGTATAGCAAGGGTTAGAGAATTTGCGTCAACCTCATATTCTCTGAAAAAGGGTTCAAAACTAGAGGCAGTAAGCTTTTGAGGCGCAAAATTTGACTGTTGTTTTTAAACACCTACTGGTTGACGCTAGACGCAGGGCAAAAGTCTTGTGATAGCGTGGGCGTAAAGCGGCTTGTTGTAGACATCGCCTCTGTCACGCCGATAGATACAATTTTACCAAAAAAAGTCAGTGGTTCGGCTTTGCCGTAGTTGAGCGTAGCCGAAACTCACCAACCTTGCACAAAGAAAGTCACGTAATGTTTGAATGAATGTCAAGGTATTTTGGGGTGGTACTCTATTTCTGCCCAGCCGTACAAACATTAATGTATTTATGCTCAATCTTAAAACCAGTTTTATTTTATTGTTTGTTGTTTGTCTGGTGGCGACTGGACTCACAGCCTATTGTTTAGGAGGAATTAATCCCGATGTGATTAAGTTGTGGTTGAAAAACTCTGGTATCTGGGCGCCTGTAACTTATGTAGTAATCTATGTGATAGCAACAATTTTAGTTTTACCTTCCACCGCCCTGAATTTAACGGGGGGCGCAATTTTCGGCGCTTGGCTGGGGACATTTTGGACAAGTGTAGCAGCAATTGTGGCAGCGATCGCTTCTTTTATTTTTGCGCGGACAATTGGACATGATGCTGTAGCTAAAAGATTAGCAGGGCGTTGGCAAGCGATTGACGCGGAGGTGCGCCAAGGTGGAGTCTATTATATGTTTGCCATTCGTCTAGTACCGATCATGCCCTATGGATTGGTAAATTTTGCGGCTGGGTTGACATCAATTAGCTTCAAAGATTACCTAATTGGCACGATTTTGGGGACAATACCGTCAGTATTACCATTTGTGTTATTGGGTAGTTCCGGCTTAAAAGCCATCCGTACAGGCGAAGTTATGCCACTGATTGGCGCTTTGGCGTTGACAGGAATGCTAGTAGCTGGATCTACCTGGTATCGCCGTCGTCGCAGTTTTCCCTTTCGTCGCAAAGATTAAGTTAATCATGCTACCCAAGTATTCTTTTATAGTACCGATTTACAACGAACAAGAGACCATCGAGGAAATGTACCGCCGCATTTCCCTGGTGATGAATCGGATGGATGGTGAGGTAGAGTTATGTTTGGTGAATGATGGTAGCCGCGATCGCTCTTTACAAATGATGCGAGAATTACATCAAAAAGATCCGCGTGTGGTTTACTTAAGTCTAGCGCGGAATTTTGGACATCAAATTGCGGTGACAGCGGGACTAAATTTTGTCCGAGGACAGGTAATTGTCATTTTAGATGCCGATTTACAAGATCCGCCGGAATTGATTCCCGATATGGTGGAAAAATGGCGACAAGGATATCAAATTGTCTACGCCCAACGTCTTCAACGCCGAAAAGAAGGCTGGTTTAAGCGTTTCACAGCCTATGCTTTTTACCGCATTCTCAAAAATCTCGCCGATGTAGATATCCCCACAGACACAGGGGATTTTTGTTTATTAGATCGTAAAGTTGTCGATGTTTTAAATGCAATGCCAGAGCGAAATCGTTACATTCGCGGCTTGCGGGCTTGGGTTGGTTTTAATCAAATAGCGATTAAATTTGAACGAGATCCACGGTTTGCAGGTGAGGTGAAATATACATTTCGCAAATCTTTAGGATTAGCAATTAACGGCTTAGTTTCTTTTTCTAAAGTCCCCCTGCAACTTTCAACTTATATGGGCTTTTTCGCCGCCCTAGTTTCCCTATTCATGTGTGTGCTGGTATTGTACTGGCGACTGATTGAGCCACATTCTTCCCTCACGGGAATGGCGATTATTTTGGTAGCCATTTTCTTTATCGGCGGCGTACAACTATTTAGTATTGGGATTTTGGGTGAATATATTGGGCGGATTTATGAAGAGGTAAAACAAAGGCCTCTTTATACCTTGGCAGAAGTAGCAGGTTTTTATGAAGAGTATAAGGAAATACCAAAAAATAAATTAATCAACCAGTAAAGGCACCGCATCTACAAACTTTCGCTAATACAGACATCTTATTTGGAAATGTTTAAGAGGTTGTGAAAAAAGTGTTTTGTTGTGATTTTACGCACCTCTTGATCCCCCCTAACCCCCCTAAAAAAGGGGGGAACCGGAATCAAAGTCCTCCTTAAAAAGAGGGATTTAGGGGGATATAGAACGTTTTAATACCTACAATAAAACTTTTCAAACATCCTCTAAGGCTTAACTGCTTACTCTGCTTCGCCAATTAATGTAAATGCAGCCCAATTTAATGGTTCAGGATACTTTTTGATAGTTGTAAGCATTGCTGAACGGAGTGCTGTAGCTTTATTAGGGTTTTGTTGTAGATTTTGATAAAAGTTGGTCATTAAAAATGTAGTAGAGTTATCCGATACCGCCCATAAAGAAACAATAATACTGGATGCACCTGCGGCAATCAAAGAGCGTGACAAACCGATAACACCATCGCCTTTTATATCTCCTCTACCAGTGTCACAGGCACTCAGAACAACTAAATCAGCATTGAGTTGCATTTCAGAGATTTCGCTGCTTGTTAATAATCCATCATCTCTAACAGAAGGGGCAAGAGCAATAGCTCCTGGTACGCCAAATCCTTTAAAATCATCCAGTAGTCCGTGGGTTGCTAAATGCACAATTCCTGCCGATCTCATCAAAAGCTTGACAAAAGTTTCGCTGGCCCCTTTACCCGTTAAAACTTGTGCATTCAATATTTTGCCAACTTCTAAAGCTTCTTGTTCAGCACCTGGTAATGATAATAGCTGCTGAGGTTGTTCGCCTACTTCCGGGGCTATACTAGGCATGGTCGGATTACCCACTATTAATGGGCGTGTTGTGATTCTCGTGCTGCGGTTTTTTATTTTCTGTTGATGGGTTAACTGCAACACTTGGATAGCAGGAGCCGTGAGAATAGTATGATTTTCAATCAGGTATTTACCTTGCTCATCTTGCAAAGCAGCGAAGGGAAGGAAAAATAAATTTCCTTGCGGGATAAAAATAACAGGTTCATCTGGATTTGTTGGTAACTCAGATGCTATGGGTTCAATCAAAATTTGATAGAGTTGTCGTAATAAATTTTGCTGTTGATTTTTTACTGACGAATCACCCATAACTACATTAATACCACCGCGACCTCTTGTGCCAATCAAATCGCGCTCTTTGGCAATAAAGTCTCGTAAAGATACATTTAAGGATTTAAGGTTGACTTGTTTAAAAGTAATTTTACCTGTAGGTTTCACTACCCAAATGTAAAGTTGTGATGGATGTGATTCTTCTTTACCCTGTTCTACTAATGGATCGTTAATGATTGAGTATTCAACGATTGTGCTTGATTTTTGCTGCGCAATTTGTTGAATTTGCTTGATATTAAGGGGATGATCGTTTGCGGGATTTATGCTATTAGCAGATAGTCTTGAAGCTAGTAGCTCCACAAAAGCTCTAGCTCTACTACGTTCTGCTATTTCTAAAGCAGCGTTGCTTTGATTTTGAGCTACTAAAGCTTGTTGTAAAAGTTGGTAGGAAGTAGCTTGGTTTTCAAAGATAGATATCTTCTGATCATCCGATAATCCGTTTCGTAAAAATTCCCAAGTTTGAACAGCAGTAAATAGTGTTTTTTCTGCATCAGTATATTTACCTTGGGTATTGTAAGCCAAACCAATATTATTGAGAGATGTAGCTTCCGCTACTTTGTCATTTGTTTGTCTAGCAATATTTAAAGACTGCTGATAATAATCTAATGCTTGTGGTAAATTACCCTGATTAACATAAACAGAACCTATTTTAGTCAGAGTTTCTCCTTCATCTGGCTTATTTTTAATCTGTTTTTGTACACTTATAGCTTGCTGATATAAATCTAAAGCTTGGCTGTATTCACCGAGTTTTTGATACGCTTCACCTATACCACTTAAAGATTGTCCTTCTAGTTGGAGATAACGTTCTTTTTTGATGGTGGTAGATGCTTGCTTTTCTTGTTTAGATTCCGAGGATTTAGATGCTTGTTGTTGGTCGGAAATTTGTTTAGCAATAGTTAGTGATTGCTCATATAAATTCTTGGCTTGAGAATAGTTACCCTGATGAATATAAATGTTGGCAATGTCAACAATAATTTGACCTTCCTGAAACCTATCACCACTTTTTTTGGTAATTATCAAAGCTTGCTGATATAAGTTTAAAGCTTTAGAGTACTGTCCTAAAGTTTGGTGAATTAAACCTTGAACTCTCAAGCTGATGCTGATTCCTTCTTGGTCGTTAATTTGTTTTTGAATTTGTAGGGCTTGCTGGCAAAACTCTAAAGCTTTGGAATAACGGCTGAGACTTTTGTTAGCTTGTGCGATCGCAGTTAAAGTTATACCTTCATCTTTACGAAACTTATTTTCTCTTTGAGCCGATAAAATCCATTCCAACTTGGTTAAAGCTTTTTGATATTCACCTATTCTCATCCAGTGCATAGCTGCTTGGTATTCACCACTCAAATATTCCGGATTACGGCGGTTTAATTGCTCTTCCAACTGATGTCGCCATGCTTGCAGTTGCCATTCTTGCATCTGTTGCTCCTGTTGCATCTGTCGCATCTGTTGGTGCTGTTGCTGCTGTTGCAACTTTTGCTGCTGTTGTTCACGTTTGCGTCGATTCTCTTCTTGGGAGCGCTGCACTTGTTCACTGATTTGACGCTGTTGCTCCTGGAATTGTTTATCGGCTTCTATATTAAT
Organism: Calothrix sp. NIES-2100; assembly: GCF_002368195.1. Lineage (GTDB taxonomy): Bacteria > Cyanobacteriota > Cyanobacteriia > Cyanobacteriales > Nostocaceae > Aulosira. The sequence continues at coordinate 7,629,467 of NZ_AP018178.1, forward strand.
TAATTGTGGAGACAGTATCGGCAAGTTTTTTAGTTGTTCCTGTGTTAGGAACGGAGTAAGAATTGGTTGTTCAGACGGTGGCTGGAAGTTTTTTAGTTGTTCCTGTGTTAGGAACGGAGTCACAATTGGTTGTGGCGCCGTTATCGGTAAGTTGTTTGGTAGCTCCTGTGTTTTGAATGGATTAGGAATTGGTTGTACAGCCGGTGTCTGGAAGTTCAGTAACGGATTAGGAATTGGTTGTACAGCCGGTATCAAGTTCAGTAACGGATCAGGAATTGGTTGTACAGCCGGTGTCTGGAAGTTTGTTGGTTGCTCCTGTGGCGGTAACGCAGTTGGAATTGGTGGTACCTGTGCCAGTTTCAAATGTGTTAGGTCATTTTTTTCCTCAGTTCTCGAATAGGCAATGCCAACATGGCAACTGAGAGAGAGTAGCACGGTAGTAAGGACTAGATATTTTAGGTGGTAGTTCATTAGCTTACTTGGTGTAGTGTTTCGTTTATTACTTAATATATTTCTAGCGTGTAGGAGCTTATGCAATAATTTGACAGTGGCAATCGCTATTTGTTGGCTTTCCCCGCAAAATTAAACGAGGTATTTTCCCTAATAAGATTTGTAACTTTTGTCCGAACTCCTACTAGAGTATCGGTCAACTAATATTATGTTGACAGGATGACCCCGATCTCCTTCCGCTTTAGCATTAAACGAAATGGCTTGGCTGGTACGTTGTGATTGACAAGGGACTGAAAGTATTGGGTTTTGTGATGATTAGTTTGTGCTTGAGTGTTTCTGTAATTTTCAGGATAAGTAAGCTTTTGCAACTCGCACTAATCCGGCTTTTATTGCGCATACACCACTATTGAACCGTTAAATTTTTGTAAACATCTAGAAAATCTGTCAAATGTTTAAAACCCTAAAGGCGATCGCTACATGAGCAAAGCTAACCAACTCAGACTGAGGCTTTTAGAGGTTGTCTCTTGAAGTATTAAATATTTCGCCAGATCCCCCCTAGCCCCCCTTACAAAGGGGGGAAAATGAATCAAAGTCCACGCCACTTGCTACAAGTCGGGGAACCCGCCCAACGCAGTGGCTCCCCTTTTTAAGGGGGATTTAGGGGGATCTACAAGTCTCGAATACTACACCAAAAAGTTTTCAGACATCCTCTTAGCCTTGAGGGAGGCGTGATATTTGCAAAACTGACATACTACTCTTGGAATCTGGATCTGCTTGTGGTCAAATAAAGATGATTCCAAAAATAGATTATTTCTTATCCATGAAAAAATCCGCTGCGCTGACAACTACATTTTTCGTCACTTTGAGTATGCTGCTAACAGCCTGTAGTGGAGCTAGTAATAGTACAAATATAGGTAATACTTCTCAAAATGAGACTACAAATACATCAAGTGTAATTCCTATTGGTATTGCTTTTGCCCAAACTAGTAACGTCGCTTTACTCGGTCAAGAACAAGTAGCAGGAGCTAAAATTGCTGAGAAGTATTTTAATGATAAAGGTGGAATTAACGGTACACCAATTAAACTAGTGTTTCAAGACACTAGTGGTGATGAAAATGGTGCAATCAACGCCTTTCAAACTTTAATTAATAAAGATAAAGTTGTCGGTATTGTCGGCCCCACTTTGTCACAGCAAGCCTTTAGTGCTGACCCAGTTGCCGACCGTGGTAAAGTACCAGTATTAGCAGCATCGAATACAGCGGCTAAAATTCCCGAAATCGGGGATTATGTAGCGCGGGTTTCTGCACCTAGTTCTGTAGTTGCACCTAATTCTATAAAAGCCGCACTCAAGCTCAATCCCAACATTAAAAAAGTTGCGGTTTTCTTTGCCCAAAATGATTCTTATAGTAAATCAGAAACAGACATTTTCCAGAAAACTGTGAAAGATCAGAATTTGGAATTAGTCACAGTCCAAAAATTCCAAACTAGCGATACAGATTTTCAAACCCAAGCCACCAACGCGATTAACCTCAAAGCAGATTTAGTAATTATTTCAGGTTTAGCTGCTGATGGTGGTAACTTAGTCAGACAACTAAGAGAACTCGGTTATAAAGGTTTAATTGTTGGTGGTAATGGACTCAATACTTCCAACATTTTTCCAGTATGTAAAGCATTATGCGATGGTGTATTGATTGCGCAAGCTTACAGTCCAGAACATCCTGGTGAAATTAATTCGACATTTCGTAAAGCTTACACCGAGCAATATAAAAAAGAACCACCACAATTTACGGCTCAAGCTTTTAGCGCAGTTCAGGTTTATGTCGAAGCACTCCAAGCTTTAGATAAAAAAACCAAAGTTAATACATTAGCACTGCCACAATTGCGGAATGAATTAAATAAACAGATACTAGCTGGAAAATATAATACACCGCTAGGCGAAATTGCCTTTACTCCCGTAGGTGAAGTTGTCCAAAAAGATTTTTATGTAGCCCAAATCAAAATGGATAAAGATGGTAACCAAGGGCAATTTGCCTTTTTAAAATAGCGTAGGGAATAGGGATGAGGGAGACAAGGGGGACAAGGGAAACAAGGGGGACAAGGGAGACAAGGGAGACAAGGGAAGGGAGATAAATAAGAAATGCCCAATGCCCAATGCCCAATGCCCAATGCCCAATGACAAATGACAAATGACAAATGACAAATGACAAATGACATTCACACTATTTTTACAACAAGTCTTAAACGGGCTATCTATTGGTAGCGTTTATGCGATTTTTGCCTTGGGATACACTCTGGTTTATTCTATTTTAGGCATTATTAATTTAGCTCATGGAGCAGTATTTACTCTGGGTGCATATTTTACTTATGCACTCATGGGTGGTACTTTCGGATTTAATGGTTTGCTAGCTAATGCGACAATACCGATAAAGTTACCATTTGCGATCGCCTTATTTTTAGGCAGCACCTTAGCGGGATTGGTGGGTATAGCGATGGAACGCATTGCTTTTCAACCCCTACGCCGTAAAGGATCTGATCCCTTATTAACGGTGGTTTCCAGCTTGGGTGTGGCGGTAGTCATCGTCAACCTGATTCAATATTTAGTCGGTGCAGAAAGTTATACCTTCCCCGCCGATGCTTACGGGAATTTACCAGCATCGATTAACTTTGGCAGCCCTGAAAACCCCATTCCTATACGCAGCGTACAAATAGTAATTTTTGCTGTGTCTGTGGTATTTGTCGCAATTCTCACCTATTTTATTAACGGTACTAAACATGGTAAAGCCATGCAAGCGATCGCTGAAGATGCAACTACCTCCAGTTTGTTAGGAATTAACACCGATGGCTTTATTGTGCTGACATTTTTCATCAGCAGTTTCTTAGCCGGATTAGCCGGAACTTTAGTGGCTTCTAGCGTCAGTATTGCTGGGCCATATTTTGGTATCGCCTTTGGTTTAAGAGGTTTAGCAGTCATTGTCTTAGGTGGTTTGGGTAGTATTCCCGGCGCAGTCCTAGGAGGTTTAGTTATTGGCTTAGTAGAAGCATTTGTCCCCGGCGAATACTCCGGTTATAAAGACGCTGTAGCATTTGCAATTTTATTTGTCATGCTATTAGTTAGACCCCAAGGTTTACTAGGACGCAGGTTTATTCAGAAGGTTTAAAAACTGCGAATTGACATTGACAGCAGAGCAAATATTAACAGCTTAAGCCTGACAATTGGGCTGCATTCGCAATGACAATGAGGGAAGAGAGATAAGGAGGACAAAGAGACGCGGAGACGCGGAGACGCGGAGAAATGACAAATGACAAATGACAAATGACAACCGACAAATGACAACTGACAAATGACTGAATTTTTCTCTACTTACGCTTCGCTAATTGTTTCTATGGTATTAGGGGCTTTATTAGGACTATCCCTTTATTTACCATTAATGACAGGACAACTATCTTTAGCCAGCCCTGGATTTTATGCTTTAGGTGGTTATATTGCGGCAATTTTATCAACAACAGTTTTTAAATCTGATAGTAGCTCATTTCCGATTTGGCTGTTATTAACTGAGATGATAATTGCTGGTTTAGTTTCCGGCTTATTGGGTGTAGCCGTAGGAATTCCGGCGTTAAGATTGCGAGGAATTTATTTAGCGATCGCCACTATTGCTTTTGTCGAAGTTTTGCGAGTTATCTCCCTCAATTTGGACATTACAGGCGGTGCTGTCGGCATTTTTGGCATTCCTCAACCCTTCCAATCTCAAATCGAATATTTATGGATTGCTTTGCCATTACTAATCATAGCGATGGTCTTATTTTACCGTCTAGAGCGTATTAAGGTAGGCAGAGCATTTACTGCTATTCGTGAAGATGAATTAGCAGCCGGCGCAATGGGAATCAACCCCACCTACTACAAAGTTTTAGCCTTTACATTAGGAGCAATTCTTGCAGGTGTAGTTGGTGCAATTAGCGCCCATTTTCTCAATACATGGAATGCGCGTCAAGGTACTTTTGATGCGAGTATTATTTATTTAACTTTTGTGTTAATTGGCGGTTCGAGAACTTTTTTAGGTTCGGTAGTTGGAGGAATGGTATTTACAGCCTTACCAGAAATTTTGCGCAGCCTAGCCGATACAGGCGGTTTACCTACTTGGTTAGCGCAATTTTTACGAGATGGAAGATTAATTATTTTTGGTTTACTAATTGTCATCGGCACAATATTTTTTCCTCAAGGATTAGTGACACCAGATATTTTCAAAAAACGTCAAGTAAAAAATAGATAAAACAGTTATTCTCTCTCTGCGTCCTCTGCGTCCTCTGCGGTACAAAAAAATAATTTATTTAACCACAGAGGCGCAGAGAACACAGAGACAAGAGATTAAAAAGAGATTTTTCAAGCAAAATTTCTCCGATGAAATAGCGGCAAAAATGTTGGGTTTCGTTCCTCAACCCAACCTACGCACTAACCCCTAGCCCCTAACAAAATGGATAACAATTCTACTGTCTTAGAAGCAAAGTCATTAACTCGCCGCTTTGGTGGTTTGGTGGCTGTGAATAATGTATCTTTTGCAGTTCAAAATCATGAAATTTTTGGACTGATTGGCCCTAATGGGGCGGGAAAAACCACATTATTTAATTTAATTACAGCCTTCATTCCCCCTTCTAATGGACAATTAATTTATCAAGGTAGAGACATTTCTCAATTAAGTCCCCATAAAATTGCAGGTTTAGGGATTGCGCGAACATTTCAAAATATTCGCCTCTTTGGTGAATTATCAGCCTTAGAAAATGTCATCATCGGCGGTCATCTACATACGAAAAGTGGTATGATTACAGGAGTTCTAGGATTACCACCAGCGCCTAGTGAAGAATCTAAAAGTCGGAAAAAAGCTTTAGAGTTATTGGAGATGGTGGGATTGAGCGATCGCCCTGAAGAAAAAGCCAAGAATTTTGCTTATGGCGATCAGCGTCGCTTAGAAATCGCCCGCGCTTTAGCCCTAGAACCGCAAATTTTACTCCTCGATGAACCAGCAGCAGGGATGAACCCCAGCGAGAAAAAGCAACTCAGCGATTTTATCCGCAGTCTTAGAGAACGCTTTAACTTAACGATCGTATTGATTGAGCATCATGTACCCTTAGTTATGGGATTGTGCGATCGCATTGCTGTTTTGGATTTTGGACAATTAATTGCTTTGGGTAAACCCGCTGTTGTCAGAGATGATCCAGCAGTAATCGCAGCTTATTTGGGAAGTGGATGAGGAATTGAACCGCCGATGAACGCCGATGAACGCCGAGATTTAAAAGATAAAGAAGATTTTACGATTTTAGATGTTACAGACCTGGATGTAAATTATGGCGGCATTCAAGCTCTGAAAAAGATTAATTTAACAATTAAAAAAGGCGAAGTAGTAACTTTAATTGGTGCTAACGGTGCTGGTAAAACTACTACACTCCGCGCTATATCAAAAATAGTTAACCCTAAAAATGGACAAATTATCTACAATGGACGGAATATTACGCGCCGTCAAGCTTATGAGGTAGTAAAACTGGGTATCGCCCATTCTCCGGAAGGACGGAGAGTATTAGCTAGACAAACAGTTTTAGATAATTTGTTATTAGGTGCGTATATTCGCAACGATCAAAAAGAAATTAAAGCAGATTTAGAACATCAATATCAGCTATTTCCCCGCTTAGCCCAAAGACGCAATCAACTAGCAGGAACCCTCAGCGGTGGCGAACAACAAATGTTAGCGATCGCTCGTGCTTTAATGAGTAGACCCCAACTACTGCTGTTAGATGAACCTAGCTTAGGTTTAGCGCCTGCGATCGTCCGGGAAATCTTCACAATTATTGAAAATCTCCGAGCTACAGGCGTAACGATTTTATTAGTTGAACAAAACGCAAATCTGGCTCTACAAATTGCCGATAGAGGATATGTTTTAGAAGCTGGTTCTATTACTTTAACAGGCGCAGCCTCCGAATTAATTACCGATGAGCGAGTTAAAAAAGCTTATTTAGGATAACTTAATTTTACCTCATGTCCCTACTACCCATTGGTGTCAACTTAAGTTAAAACGCTTATCCCACAAGTCTTTCACCCCACCCCTTAATCCCCTCCCCGTAAACGGGGAGGGGAAGTTTTGCGTTAGCAAAGCTGGGGTGGGGTGACGCGGATCGTGATGGTAGGTGAGATAATTCGGTCATCACGTCTTGGCAAGGGTTTCACGTTAAGTTGACACGTATGCCTACTACCCCACCCCACCAAATCTACCCTTCTCCTCCCCTCTTTTACTCCCCTCCTCGCTTGCGGGGAGGGGTTGGGGGTGGGGTGCTTTTATTATGAGCAATAAGCGCGAAAAGCTTAACAGGTGTAGCATCCGAATTAATTATCGATGAGCGAGTTAAAAAAGCTTATTTAGGATAACTTAATTTTATCTCATGTCCCTACTACCCCACCCCACCAAATCTCAACTTCTCCTCTCCTCTTTTACTCACCTCCTCGCTTGCGGGGAGGGGTTGGGGGTGGGGTGCTTTTATTATGAGCAATAAGCGCGAACATATGCTAAATTCACCAACCAAACCTCTAACTTTAGAAGAATTTTTAAACCAGCCGGAAACCAAGCCAGCTAGTGAATATATCAATGGGCAAATTATTCAAAAACCGATGCCACGAGGAAAACATAGTAAATTACAGGGTAAGCTAGTTACTGATATTAATCAACTAGCTGAAACTCAAAAAATTGCCCTAGCTTTTCCAGAATTGCGGTGTACCTTTGGCGGGCGTTCAATTGTTCCCGATGTCGCTGTGTTTGCGTGGGAAAGAATTCCTCTAGATGCAAACGGAGATGTAGCGAATGTCTTTGAAACCTATCCAGACTGGACAATTGAAATTCTTTCACCCGAACAAAGTCAGACGAAAGTAACTGGAAATATTTTGCATTGTTTAAAGTATGGTAGTTGCTTAGGTTGGCTGATAGATCCAGATGAACGTTCTGTTATAGTTTATCCCCCAAAACAGCAACCAGAACTTTTACAAGCAGAACAGGAAATCTTACCAGCTCCCGATTTAGTGAGTAATTTACAATTGACTGTAGGTGAGTTATTTGGATGGTTAAAGTTATAAGATAAAAATGGTGCGTTATGGCTGAAGCCTAACGCACCCTACTTAAGATGTACTTTATAAATCGTCTGTTATTCTGCTACAAGAAATTTCTTGATTGTTGGAAATTACGACTAATCTTGTCTTGGTGAATTGCTATTTCAGTTGCAACTCTGCTTCACCGACAATTTGCTCTCCTGATTCACCCAAAACTCGTGAATAGAATGATCCTGCCAAAATTGCACCTAAAATAGGAGCAGCCCAAAACATCCATACTTGCTTAAACATTTCTACCCCAGCAAAGAGTGCAGGGCCAGTAGTACGAGCAGGATTCACTGATGTATTGGTGATGGGAATACTAACCAAATGAATTAGTGTCAGTGCTAAACCAATCGCAATAGGTGCAAAGCCCTTAGGCGCACGTCCATCTGTTGAACCTAAAATCACTATTAAAAAAATGAAGGTAAGTACAACTTCTGTGATGAAACCAGCAACCAGCGAATAACCTCCAGGAGAATGTTCTGCAAAGCCATTTGTTGCTAATGGATTAGATCCAGAAAGTGTAAATCCTGGTTTACCACTGGCAATTAAATAAATTAGCCCAGCGGCGACTATTGCTCCTAATACCTGGGAAATAATATATGGAAGTAATTCTGATCCGGGAAAACGTTTTCCCGCCCACAAACCAAATGATACGGCTGGGTTAAGATGACAACCAGAGATATGACCAATCGCATAGGCCATAATCAATACTGTCAGACCGAATGCCAAAGAAACCCCTAAAAAACCAATTCCGAATTCATTGGCTTTGGCATCAGGAAATGCTGCTGCAAAAACAGCACTGCCGCATCCACCAAAAACTAGCACCAATGTTCCGAGAAATTCTGCCAGGCACCGCGTAACAAGAGGTATCATTTTTTTTCTCCATTCTCTCCTCAATTTAAATTTACGATGGTCTGTATCAGAAATTTTAATATTTTATGTTGTTTTAATTTTATACAACACTTTATGTTGATTTGTATCTTGTTTTTGTTTAACTAGTGAGGTTATCAATATTTAGTAAGTAGTAACAATCTAAGTTAAGAATAAAATGTCATACGGATAATTTATATTTTTTATATACATTAAATGTAAATATCTCTGAGTGACCGAAGAAAGAAAGGATACAAGCAGATCTCTTAGAAAGTTCTGATTGAAGGATACTTCGACTCAGACTTGGCGCTAAATTTATTTACGCCCTGATCTACTAGTCTCAGAAGTAACCCTTTTACAAAAAGTTACAATATTTAGCATATATTGAGATTTGTCTCCCAGTTTTTGGGTATCTATCACTGTAGCGAATTGTATTCGCCCAAATAATCAAAGCCATGAGTCAAATTATCTGGATCGCCAGACACGCCAACCGCCTCGACTTTGTCAACCCTGATTGGTTTCTCACTGCTGAACGACGCTACGATCCACCTTTATCGGAGGATGGTTTCATTCAAGCCAAGCAGCTAGCTAATCGCCTGAAGAAAGAGAAAATCAGCCATATTTTTGCTTCCCCGTTTCTGCGAACAGTACAAACAGCCAACGCCGTAGCCGAAGCGCTAGATTTACCGATTAAATTAGAAACTGGGTTAAGTGAATGGCTAAATCCCACTTGGATGACAGAAGAACCAGAAAGACTCTCAACTTCAGCGTTAGCAGAATTATTTCCGAGAATTGATCTGGGCTATACTCCACGCATTGCAGCCAAATATCCCGAAACACAAGAACAAGTAAGGGGACGTTCTGGACAAACCGCTAGATGTCTAGCCAGTGAATTCTACCCTGCCAATATCCTATTAGTAGGGCATGGCGCTTCTGTACTAGGAGCGGCGATGGGATTAGTCGGGGAAATTGCCAAAATGGAAGTGAAAGCTTCTTTATGTTCTTTAGTCAAAGTCGTGCTTCAAGACGCAGAATGGTTGTTAGAACTTAAGGGGGATACTTCTCATCTGGTGGAGGTAGAAGAAGTAATTCGATTTGTTTAATTCCCGGATAGAGACTTTAAATCCTGGCTGACGCTAATCTAGATATTGCCATGTACTGAGAAAGTCACTCTATTACTAATAAGTTTTATGACATTATTACTAGCGGGAGATATTGGTGGTACGAAAACTATTCTGCGGTTGGCTGAAACCACAGATTCACCAGGATTGCATGAAAACTCAGACTCACATATTTTACGCAATATTTATGAGGAGAGTTTTCACAGTCAGGATTTTCCTGATTTAGTACCGATAGTCCAACAGTTTCTCATCAAAGCTAAGTCTTCGACACCCCAAAAGGCTTGCTTTGCGATCGCCGGTCCAGTAGTGAACAATACTGCTAAGCTGACCAATTTAGCTTGGTATTTAGATAGTGAACGTCTACAACAAGAATTGGGGATTACCTCTGTTTCCCTGATCAATGACTTTACTGCTGTTGGTCACGGCATTTTCGGCTTAAACACCAAAAATCTGCTGACTTTACAACCAGGGAAACCCAGACCCGAAGCACCCATTGCCATTATTGGCGCGGGGACTGGCTTAGGACAAGGATTTTTAATCAAGCAGGGAGAAAATTATCACGTTTTTGCTTCCGAAGGTGGACACGCCGACTTTGCTGCGCGTACCGAGTTAGAGTTTCGGCTGATGAAATATCTGATGGATAAACATGATATCCAGCGCGTTTCTGTAGAAAGAGTTGTGTCTGGGCAAGGCATTATCTCAATTTACCAATTTTTGCGGGATCAAAAAATTGCCGCCGAATCACCAGATATCGCCCATATCGTCAGAGTTTGGGAACAAGAAGCGGGAAAACTAGAGAAAAGCGTCGATCCAAATGCGATCATTGGTACGGCTGCACTCCAAGGACGCGATCGCCTCTGCGAACAAACCATGCATCTGTTTGTCGAACTTTACGGTGCAGAAGCCGGAAATCTTGCCATCAAACTTCTACCTTATGGCGGATTATATATTGCTGGTGGTATCGCTCCGAAAATATTGCCTTTAATGCAAGACGGTACTTTCCTCTTGAATTTTACCCAAAAAGGTAGAATGCGTTCCCTCCTCGAAGAAATACCGGTGTATATTATTCTCAATCAACAAGTAGGGCTAATTGGTGCTGCTTTGTATGCTGCTAGGTTATAACAGCTAGTACCGCTTTGCGGAATTCAAAATTCAAAATTTTACCCAGAGCGTAGTCGAAGGGTCAAAATTCAAAATTGCAAAAAGCTTATAAAGTAAGCTTTGCGTTTATTTTGAATCGAATATTTATTTCCGCTGTGCTGTACTAGCAACAACGGTGATATCAGCATCATCAAAAGCAAAAACTATGACAATTAAAGTTTTATTGCCCTTACTTGCTGCCACACTTGTATGCAGCGGGTCTTTCCTGGTTGAGGCCAGTCAACCTAAACCAAAGGTAACACCAGCTAAACCCAAGGTTACTCAACCACAAAAGCCACAATGGAAGTTGTTTACTGGCCCAGATGGGCGCTTTAGCGTTTTAATGCCAGGAATACCCATCAGGAAGACCCAAGCTCAAAAAACCTACATGGGGGAAATCAATGTAGAACTATTTACAGCTCAACCACCAAAACAGGAAGTAGCTTATGTAGTTGCTTACAATGACTTTCCTTACAGTTATGGTCAAATGGTAAACCCCCAAACAGTACTTAATAATGCCAGAGATCTCGCTTTAAAAACTACGAAAAGCAATTTAATTAGTCAGCGAGATATTCGTAGTACTAATGGTCATCCCGGTAAAGAAATTGAGTATGTCAATGCTGGGGGTAAATTCACTAAAAGCAGAATGTATTTTGCCGAAGGGCGTTTGTATCAAGTAATGGCGATAACGACAAAAAAACAACGCCCAACTTTAGCTAAAACCATAACAGGTTATTTAAATTCCTTCAATTTGGTTTTAAAAGCTTGAAAATAGGGGTTAGGGGTTAGGGGCTAGGGGCTAGCCCTTTGAAGGTGACTCGAAACATCTGTTCAAATAAGCATAATTAACCGCCGATGTCCGCTGATAAATCAAGTTATTTAATCAACGAAAATCGCCAGTATCAGATCCCCGACTTCTTAAAGAAGTCGGGGATCTTTTTTTTCATTAATGGTTGATAAATGCTATATATCCTATTAGATATATGTGTAGTAATCAGCCATTTGTTATATATCAAAGTAGGTAAATAGGAAAGCGGTACATATCCCGCCCCGCTTTCCTCGCCGCCCAAATTTGTGTGGACGGGGTAGACAGCGGGTTTTGCTGATGAAAAAATTTCTGAAATACCTCAGTTTAGGTATATTGTCTACGATTTTGACGGCAACGCCTGGATTAGGCGCTGAACGCATTAGTTTTTTTTACCCTCCCTTCGGAGAATTTTCTTTATCGGCTGAATCTCTGGAAAAATTTGCCAAAGAAGGTAAAATCAATAGTGAATTAGCATTTTATGCCAGCCGTGCTACTCCTGAACAACTGGCGCAATTACGACAACTACTGCAACAAAAATTTGATATTCCTCCGGTTTTAGTGTCTCAGTTTACCTACTCACCATTAGGGGAGGCGGTAGTGCGACGTTTAGGAGAAATACTGCTTACCGACTCTCGCCAGAATGGTTTTTATGCGATTCGTGCGGCTTTGATTTTATCTGCGGCTGATCCAGACGGCTTAACTGTTGTCAATTTGTTGCGTAAGTATCCTAGCGACAGTTTGCGATTGAATTTTTCTGAGGGGCTACAGATAGTTAATAGCTTGGTAGAGTTGGGTAAAGCTAAGGATCAAATTGTGGCATTTATCAAACAACAGACCATCACCCAAACTAATAATGCCACAGTTGACTTCGCCCAACAGCCAGATTTGCGATCGCCTGGAAATTTTAAATTTCAAATCACTAGCCTGAAACTTAACGACAATTCCCGGAATCGCAGTCTCCCAGTGGATGTTTATGTACCTCAAGCATCATCGTCAACAACAACAGATGCACTTAAACCTCCCTTTCCGCTGGTTGTGATTTCTCATGGTATCGCTTCCGATCGTTATGCTTTCGTCTACCTAGCTGAACATTTAGCATCTCACGGTTTTGCTGTTGCTGTATTGGAACACCCTGGTAGTAACGCTGAACGCTTTCAGCTATACTTTTCCGGCTTAGCGGGGCCACCAGAAGCGCAAGAATTTATTAATCGACCTTTAGATGTTAAATTCGTACTCGATCAACTCCAGCAGTTAGATCAGACTAATCCCAACCTCCAAGGTAAACTAAATTTGCAACAAGTCGCCGCCTTCGGTCATTCCTTTGGTGGTTATACTGTCATGGCTTTAGCGGGAGCAAAAATTAACTTTGACAAACTGCGCCGCGATTGCAATCCGAATCGCACCTTGAATGTGTCAGTATTTTTGCAATGTCGCGCCGATGATTTACCAGTAGAAAATTATCCACTGCAAGATCCTCGCATTAAAGCGATGATCGCGATTAATCCGATTGATAGTTCAGTCTTGGGTGAAAGTGGCGTGAGTCAAATTAAAGTCCCAACAATGCTAGTCGCTGGTAGCGAAGATATCTTTGCCCCACCGGTCGCTGAACAGATTTACCCCTTTACTTGGCTGCCTAATCCCAATAAATACTTAGTTGTTATTGAAAAAGCTACACACTTTAGTGCGATCGCAGAACCAACTGCTAACAATGATGTTTTACCTGTACCAGAGGCGTTGCTAGGGCCAAATCGTGCGCCTGCTTATTCCTATATCAAAGCTTTAAGCCTAGCTTTTTTAGAAACCCATCTTTTAAACCGTACTGAATACCGCTCGTACTTGCAGCCATCCTATGCCCAATATATTAGTCAGGCTCCTCTCAATCTCAGTATTGTACAGTCCTTGACAACAGAGCAGTTACAACAAGCACTCAATGGCTTAAATCCTCAACCAACCGTACCACCACCGCAACTACAGCCGCAACCAACGCCTACTCGGTCGCCATAAGGGGAATGGGGGGATGAGGGAAGGGGGACAAAGGGGAGAAATTACAAAGCGCAAAGTCTGAGCGCCGGCGTCCGGCGTTAGCGAGGTACGAGCGTCTGGCTTCTCCCAAGGGGAGACGCGCAAGGGACGCCAACGTCTACTCTTCGAGTTCTCCTTTGGAGTACGACGAACAGAACTTTGTAAGAATGACCAATGACCAATGACCAATGACAACTGACAACTGACTATTGACTATTGACTGCTGCCATTAGGTAAAACCTGATGTATGCACCCCAGTAAAATAGATTGACTGCTAATAATAGTCCTTTACTGAAGTATGAGCGCATAGTGGGAAATAGAGAAATGCTGGCGATTAATACTAAGGATATCTCTACGAAAGCGACGATCCCCGCGTAATGCTGGCGATCCCAGTAGGAAATTGGGCTAATAAAACGGTAATTGCTAAAGGGGAAAAAGTGGCGGTGAGCATCGTCATTATGCACTGGTAAATCTAAAAGTGAGTGCAACACCATACTGATAAACCCCATTTCTATGACTTGCCAATTCAAAAAATGGGCAATGATTACGCCAATTAATGCTAAAGGAATGGAGTGGAAAGTACTGATTATGGCTTGCCAAAAGGGCTGATAGTAAACTTCTGACCAAATTTGATGTGAAGGCAGGCGATAGACAAATTTCATCAAGAAGAAGAACACAAATATCGGCACATCGGGCAAGATTGCACCAATAAAAATGGCGTGACTTGCCTGATTTCGTATTTGTTGGCTGAAAACCACCAAATTGAGGATCGCATGGCTAGGAGTATTCATCGCCTAAATTTAGTAGATTTGCTGACGACAATCACTACTACAATGTTTCCCAAACTATATGTACATTTAATGTCTTCGTGATGACGCAAACTGTCATATTTTAGCTAAATTGCTGATTTTATTGATTAATGCCAGAAATTGGTACTGATTGTCAAGAAATTTTTATATTATTCCAGCAGTATTAATAAAAACTTATCCCAAAAATCTGGCCTATATATATACTATTTGTAAATAAGTATTAAGAAATGCTTATTAATAAATGTTGCCATAACTTGATTAAATTGTTAACGTGTGTATGACAGCGTTTTGGTTAATGCTTGGATTAAGGAGATTGAAAAACCTATGAGCTATATCCATGCAGCCAATTGTATGTAATTGTCAAACAGCAAGCGAGAAATTTCTGTGGTTGGGAGGCTGACTATAAGGGATTTGTAGATTAACTCAGAAATCTCTGCTTGTTTAAAGGCTTACTTTTGATTTCAATGGCAATAACTAATGTGTCTTACCCAAAATATGCGAGAACGCGGTAAGACTGAAGATTTTGGAGGTACAAATTCATGAAGATTCAAGGTAAGGTTGCCTTAGTTACTGGGGCTTCCCGTGGTATTGGGCGTGCGATCGCTCTAGAATTAGCACAGCAAGGTATCAAACGTGTGATACTGTTGGCACGCGATCGCCACAAGTTGAGCGAAGTAGCTCAAGAAATCGAGGCGATGGGCGCAGACGCTACCATCGTACCGATAGATTTAACTCAAGCTATTGAGGTAAATATTGCTGTTGCGCAGCTTTGGCGCAATCATGGCCCCATACATCTACTGGTTAATTGTGCGGGTGTAGCCTACCAAAGTCCGTTTTTACAATCTAAACTTCCCCAAGTTCAAGAAGAAATCTCCCTTAATTTATTGGGGATGTACAACCTAACTAGTCTGGTAGCGCGGCGTATGGCTAACCACAGACAAGGGACAATTGTGAATGTGTCCAGCTTGATGGGGAAAATCGCTGCACCCACAATGGCGACTTATTCAGCTACTAAGTTCGCCATTTTAGGATTTACTCAAGCCTTACGTCAGGAACTCGCACCATACAATATTCAAGTGCAAGCATTACTACCTTCCCTGACAGACACAGACATGGTACGCGGCTTCCAATTATTTCGCTGGGTGATCCCAATGACACCCCAGGAAGTCGCCCAAACGTTTGTCGCTGGCTTGCAAAGAGATTCACCAGAAATTTTAGTAGGTTGGCAAAGTCATCTAGCTGTTTGGTGTCAACGCCTGATGCCTTGGTTGCTAGAACCAATTTTACAACTAGCAACGCCAAGAGCTTTGAGAACCCAACAGCCTAACACCATACTGAGCGCAATTACCCAAAAACTCAGCCTGATTACCAGGGATCTACTTTTATCAAGAAACATGGTTTCGATCGTATCTGCGCGTAAGTAACATACACTAGGGGCACAACAACTTTGTGCCCTGACTACAGACTGTGCTTGGATAAGTAAGATACACCTCGTTTCGGAGCCACCAGAAATGCTGAAATTGCCAGATAATCTCCCCATTTTGCCCGAAATTATCGATGGGTTACCAAATATTTCTGGTTGGGAAACAGAGGTTTTATCGGTGGTAAACCATGATGCACCCGTATTTTTAGCAAAAACCAACCTGAGTTTAGAAGATATTAACGCCGGATTTGCGATCGCCTTACATATGCACCAGCCAACTATACCCGCTGGATATGATGGGGGATTGATTAGCAATCTCCAATACATGTTTGAACATCAAGGGGAAGGTGATAATCACAATGCTGGGCCTTTTGCCTATTGTTACAGCCGCATTGGAGATTTTATTCCCGAACTCGTCAGTCAAGGTTGCAATCCCCGCGTCATGTTGGATTACTCTGGTAATCTTTTTTGGGGATTGAGACAAATGGGACGCAGTGACATTATCGATAACCTCAAACGCATCACTTGCGATCCCACCTATCAGCCTTATGTTGAGTGGTTGGGTACAATGTGGAGTCATGCGGTGATCCCTTCCACCCCCATAGCAGACATTAAATTACAAATCCTCGCATGGCAACAGCATTTTGCCGCAATTTTTGGTTGGGAAGCCTTAGCGAGAGTTAAAGGATTTTCTCCCCCAGAAATGCACCTGCCAAATCATCCTGATACTTTATTTGCATTTGTCAAAGCACTCAAAGAATGTGGATATCGCTGGCTACTTGTTCAAGAACATACTGTAGAAACAATTAACGGACAACCTCTTAGTTACAAACATTTACCACACCGTTTAATTGCTCGCAATTCTCAAGGCGAAACAATTAGCATCACCGCTTTAATTAAAACCCAAGGTTCAGATACTAAATTAGTTGCTCAGATGCAGCCTTATTATGAAGCCAAAACTTTATCTAAACAACAATTAGGCGCTGCATTAGTACCGTCAATTGTTAGTCAAATTGGAGATGGTGAAAACGGCGGGGTGATGATGAATGAATTTCCCAGTGCTTTCAAACAAGCTTGGTGGGATATGGTAAATCATGGTGGTGGAAAAACAGGTGTAGTTGGATTTTGTGGGACAGAATATTTAGAATTAATCACAGATGCTGGGTGCAAACCTAAAGACTATCCCACTTGTCAGCCCATAGGACAACATTATATTTGGGAGCGAGTTGCACCTGAGAATATTCAACCTGAAGCTGTCGAGAATGCCATTTTAGAATTAAAGCAAACTAATCCCCATTTTCATCTAGATGGAGCCTCATGGACTAATCATATAAGTTGGGTTAAGGGATATGAAAATGTATTGTCTCCTATGTATGAATTAAGTAGTTTATTCCATGATAAGGTTGATAAATTACTAATTAATTCCACAACAGCCGAATCTATCACTAAACAAGCTAGTTATCGCCAGCTTTTGTTACATAATCTTTTGTTGCAAACTAGCTGTTTTCGTTATTGGGGACAGGGTACTTGGACTGATTATGCTAGAGAAATTTACCAACGGGGCGAAAATTCGCTGCAAGGGACATTGTAAATAAACCTGAGTTCTAGGGAACCTAACCCCAACCCCGTCCCTACAAGGGAAGGGGCAAAAAATCTACAACTTAGTACTGAAGAATAAAGTTTTTAAGCCTCTATTGAAATATAGAGGCATATTCGAGCAGTCACTTGAGATGAAAAACTCCATCCACGGATCGGAGTTTTTGGGCATGAGGAATGGGGCATGGGGCATGAATGGTTACCAATGCCCAATGCCCAATGCCCCAAGTCGGCGGGGCGCGCACCCTTCGCACCCACAAGGAGATGGAGTTTCCCACCGACTTTCATGAATCTGTAATTTGAGCAAAATTGCAGCTTATGCCATACAATTAAAAGTATATAAAAAGCGATCGCGCTACACGTTGCGAGGCAACCAATATGGATGCCAATGAAGTTTCAGTCTATATGCAGCCAGAGAAAGAAATTGTAGGCAGGCAGATCTGAGAGAAATCAGCCTCATCAAAGTCAATTTCACGGAAGTAAATTTTCCTGGAGAAAATTTGAACAACTCAAATTTAGGTATTGCCAATTTAAATTGGATCAACCTGAGAGGAATAAATATCAGCAGGCCTAATCGTCAGTGGGGCAAAAATCGGCGATGGCAGGATGCACAATGATAATTTAATTTCAGCAAATTACTTTAGTTAAAGATGAAGAAATTTGCTTGTCGGTTGAGAGCGACCATAAGTGCTATTTTAGCATCTAAAATTTTATGTTTTGAGCAAAAATAATGTCTGCTGAAGATGTTAGTGAACTTAATCCTTAGTTCAATTCAATAATCGCTGTCATGCAGTATGGCAAGAGTCTTTTGCAGCTATAGCTTTCGGTTAATAGCCTCGCCAAATACTTGATTGATTCGAGACTAAAGCCTACAAGAAACTGAAAAATTTAGAGCGATATTTATGCCAAACACAACAAAAGTTAAACAGTTGAGTTCAAATAAAAGCAAGACTTGGTTTGGGGGTTTTACTGCTCCATCGGAAATTTTGAACGGTCGTCTAGCAATGATAGGGTTTGTAACCGTTATGTTGATTGAAGTATTTTCCGGTCACGGCTTTCTGCACTTTTTGGACATTCTTTAGCTTGACGACATCTCACCAGGAAAAGGCTTAATTAGCTCTCTAGCTAAATTTCACTCATTACTATATTTGGAGAGAAATAATGACTAAGGAAAAAAAGGGTAACAGAGAATCCAAGAAACCCAAAAAAGATCCTGATAAAAAAAAGGAGAAAAAAGACCCAAATAGATATGATGGTTTAAGCAAATAAATTATTCCGTTAAACGTTGACGGTTGACGGTTGAGTGTTAACTGTGAACCGTCAACCGTCAACAGTGAACAATAGCAATGGAATATTTTTTTACTTGGAAGTCCCTAAAGCAGTATTTTTCCAGTTTAATCACAGTAAGGGTAATAAAATTTCAAATTCAGTACCCTGACCAAGTTGCGATCGGAAATTTAATTGACCCCCATGTTTAGCAGTAATAATCCGATAACTGACAGCTAAACTAGTTGCTTTATCAGAGCGTTTTTCCATCGAGAAAGATTCAAGAATTTGCTGTTGTAACTGTAAAGACATACCAGGGCCATTGTCAGCAATACAAATAGAAACCCAGCGAGAGTCAGGTGCTGATGCTTTAGTTGCTGGTTGGGAAATAATTTTTGTAGTAATCTCAATGCGCGGCTTTTCCTGAGGATTTGTATTTTCTGGATGAAACTGATGCCGCACAATTTCATTCAGCAAGCTATCTATAGATTCAGTAAAAATATTCATTAAAACTTGGCTTAGTTGTCCCATAAAGCAATAGACAGGTGGTAAGTGACCATAGTTTTTAACTATTTCAATTTCTCCTTGAATCCGGCTATTTATTAATAAGACAATACTATCTAAACAGGCGTGTAAATCTCCTGGCTTGGGATAAACATCATCGATATGACAGAAGTTCTGTAAACTAGTGACAAGTTTTTTTAATCTTTCAGCCCCAGTGCGAATACTAGCTAGGGATTTTGATAAATCTTCTTCTAAAAAATCAAATTCAATTTCTTCTTTGAGATGATTGATGTAATTAGAACTAGGAGATAACTCTTGATCGTAAGCGGCTATGAGTTTAAGCAAGTCTTGGCTATAGTTAGAGATATAAGTTAAGTTACCCCAAATAAAACTTACGGGGTCTAAAATTTCGTGGGCGACTCCATCTACCAACCGTCCCAAACTTGCCATTTTATCATTTTGAATCATTTGGGTTTGGCTGCGTTCATAACGCACTTGAGTTTCTATACCGCGAATTTGCCAAGAAGCAAGATTTAGTTCGTATATATCTAACAACTGATAAGTATCAGGTGCAGTTTCCACCACCACAGGTTCGGCGACAAATTCAGGCGATCGCCTCAAGGTAAGTTGCATTGCTGTTAAAACTGGTGTCGTACCCGGAAGCTGCAAAATCGATGTTCTTGCATAGCTGTAGAGGATACCCAATGGTTCCCCGCAAAATAACTCTTTTCCGTAGGGACGAATCCAAAATTCTAGCAGCCGTCGCCGTGAAATCATCCCGATGAACTTTCCCTGTTCGCGTAAAATTGCACCTGGTAGCAAAGGGTATTGTTCAAAAACCCGTGCAACTTCCATAGCGGTACAGCTAAGTTCCACTTGGAAATTGTACATTGACAGTTCTTGGAGAGTTGACTCTAAACCGAGATCGCGATCGCTACCCTGAGATAAAGATGGTGGTGATATTTGGAAACTAAAATCTTGTGACACTGGAGACTCTTAACTTTGTATAAAAACTAGCAAACAATAAGCAATCATTTTAGCCTCTGTCTGCTTTTGTTCAATACCTGGTGGCTGAAAGCACAGTTCCTAATCAGCAAAAAGCCTGCTGATAAACCTAGGGCTAAAGTAGGGGCACGGCTTCAGTAAATACACTAAAATATTTTCGGTGTCGTGCCTCTACTAACTGATTTACCCAAGAGGCAACACTCAGTATTACGGAAAGTATAATGTTCAATCTTTATCTTACAGCTTACTTTAGTAGGAAATGTTGCTAAAAATCAGCAGCAGAGGCTATTAACATTGCTCCCCAAATGTTGAAAAACTGTGAAGCATTGATAAAAATGCATGTAAGTCAAGCTACTAACTAGCCAAATTGAAGTCAGTATAAACATAGAGAATTAAATATAGTACAGTAGGTGCTTAAGCTAGATAATTGGAACCATTTATCAAGATAGTTCTTCTGAAGAATGGTAATTGTCAGTAAATCCACTCAAGTCAACTGAAGTATGAAGTAGATAGGAAGAAGTATGAAGTATGAAATTATTCCACCTAGTAAGCAAAAAAGCGGAGCATCGGCTGTCGGCGCTCTGTTAGCGCAGCTCTCTTCGACGTAGGAGCGTCACTTTTCAAGGACTGCGATTACACAGGAAAATCTCTTTTTCCTCATCCTGCTTCCCCTAGTCCCTATTCTCTAAATAGCGAGTGGGTAGAAATCAGGATAAAAACTTATCTATCACAACCATTGGCTCTGAGCGGATGTAACGATTGTTGTCATCCTTCATCCTTTACACTTTATTTTTTTTGGTAAACATAATTATCTTTGAATAGCTATGGCTTTCTCTGGCGGAAGCGTTAATATAAATCCCATATCTAGTTTTGGCTTAAATGAGCTTAAATTGTCCCTATCTGCTTTTGATCCCCATTTCGATAAAATGACTAGGCATAACCTAAAAACTCCAAACCGCTTTTGACTGCAACACCCATGAATCAACTGAACAATGGTTTCACCTTATTTCTGAGTTTGCTAGTCGAGGCCATACCTTTTTTGCTTCTGGGAGTTTTATTCTCCAGTGTGCTGCTATTTTTTGTAGATGAGCGCAAACTCGTAGAAAAAATGCCCAAAAATCCTCTACTGGGAGCTTTATTTGGTAGCACAATCGGCTTTTTGTTTCCGGTGTGTGAGTGCGGTAATGTGCCGGTGGCGCGGCGCTTGCTGATGCAGGGAGTACCCACACCAGTAGCAATTGGTTTTTTGCTAGCAGCCCCAACAATTAACCCCATTGTAATTTGGTCAACTTGGACAGCGTTTCGAGATCAGCCAGAAATAGTGGTCTTACGTGTCGTATTTTCGTTATTGATTGCCACAATTCTCGGTTATGTTTTTAGTGTTCAAAAAGACTTGAGTCCAATTGTGCAACCAGCGATCGCTCGTTATCTCAAGTTTAATCCCCCAGCGCCGCCACAAGCAACCCGCCGTGGGCGAGGACATCAAACACAACAAAACACCACAGGTTCTAATTTGTTGAAATCTGGAAGTTATATCCTCGGAGGAAAATCCAATTTAACCACGCGCATAGATAGTAATTTAATTCCAGCATCTAACTCATCATCTCCTAGCAATAAACCTCTTCCAGATAAACTGCGGTTGTTATTAGATAACATCGTCCAGGAATTGCGGGAATTAGGCGGAGTCATGGTTTTAGGAAGTGCGATCGCCGCTGCTATTCAAGTTTTAGCACCCAGAGAATTAATCCTGAGTTTGGGTGCAGGCCCGATTAGCTCAATCGCTGCCATGCTGGTATTAGCAGCAGTGGTATCTATTTGTTCAACAGTAGATTCATTTTTTGCCCTATCTTTCGCTTCTACTTTTACCACTGGTTCCTTGTTGGCCTTTCTAGTATTCGGTCCGATGATTGACATCAAAGGTGTAGGTTTGATGTTATCAATTTTCAAAGCTAAGGCGTTATTTTATTTATTTGCTTTAGCAGGATTATTAACGTTTTTGTTCACATTGTTTTTGAATTTACATGTCATGTAAATCAATTAGTCCATAGTCAATAGTCCAAAGTCAATAGTCCAGAGTCAATAGTCCAGAGTCCAAAGTCAATAGTAATTACCCTTGACAATTGACCCTTGTTCCTTAATTTTTAACCATTGACAATTGACCACTGACCATTGACCACTGACCATTGACAATTGACCATTGACCATTGACCCTTGACTATTTACCCATGAATTCCAAACCAAAGTCTAAATCTAAACTCCGAAATTTATTAATACCTTGGCTGGATGTTTTAGCAATTACAGCTTGGGGAATTTTAATTTTAAAATACTGGGTCACCGGCAAGCTGAACTTGTTAATTCACCCCGATTATTTTGGATTAGCAATTGCTGGTGCTATTGGCTTGCTAGTTGTCGGTTTTTTTAAAGCTGAGGAACTATGGCGGCGGCGTAGGCGAGATGATGTAGCCAACCCGATGCATATCAATATATTTCCTCCTGGGTGGAGTGCTAGTTTACTATTGATTACGGCGATTTTGGGTTTCATAATTACACCCCAAGTCTTTGCCAGTGATAAAGCACTCCAGCGCGGTGTGACAATTGATTCCTTGGGAACCTCACGCCTCAAACCCCAAGCATTTCGAGCTACTGTTCGTCCAGAAGAGCGATCGCTTGTAGACTGGGTACGCACACTGAATGTTTATCCTGAACCAGACTCATATACAGGGCAAAAAGTCAAGGTGCGGGGATTTGTCATCCACCCACCAGACCTAGGGAAAGAATATATTTTCTTAGCTAGATTCGTCTTAACTTGTTGTGCTGCTGATGCTTATCCGGTGGGCTTACCCGTGAAACTACAAGACAATCATGAGCGTTACCCAGCTGATACCTGGCTGGAAATAGAAGGACAAATGTTCACAGAAAATCTTTCTGGAAAACGCCAACTCACCATCGCCGCCAGTTCACTCAAAAAGATTCCCCAACCAAAAAATCCCTATTTTGATTAGTCAAGAGTCAAAAGTCCACGGTTAATAGACTCATAACCATTGACCATTGACCCTTGACCATTGACCATTGACCATTGACTATTGACAAATGACTACATCCAAAGCATTTATCCAACCACTTGATCGCGTGGCGATCACATTCATACTGCTGCTGAGTTTGCTGATTGGGTTGGTAATCTGGCAAGGTGATGCAGTAAAGGCGAAGGTGCGAAACTTCACCTGGCAAAACCTGCAAATTGGCTCAGAAGATAGAGCTTTTACTCTCACTTTTAGCCGCCCAATGGATACAAAAAGTGTAGAGGATAACTTGAAAATTGAACCACCTCTAGCTGGAAAAATCAGTTGGGCTGGGCGGCGGATGGTTTATACACTTTTGACACCCGCACCCTATGGCACGAATTATAAAGTTCAGTTGCAGGGAGCCAAAGATCAATTCGCTAAGAAAACAGGCAACAACAGGGGAAATCAGCCTTTTGTCGGTAGCTTTCGCAGCCGCGATCGCGCAATTCTTTATATCGGAGTTAATCCAGAAGAACGGGGACAGTTGATTCTTTACAACTTAACCCAAGAGCAAAAAAAGGTACTTAGCCCCAAAGATTTGATTGTCATGGACTTTGAGCCATTTCCAGATGGAGATAAAATTTTATTTTCCGCGCGCACTAGTAAAACTCAAGACTTACTTTCGGCTCAGCTATACACAGTTACAACAGGTATTTCTACCAAAGTAGATCAACAAGCACAACCAGCAGGTAGAGTAGACCTACTTTTAGATAGTAAAGACTACCAAAACCTGAAATTTGACTTATCGCCAGATGGAAAAACCATTGTCATTCAGCGAGGAAATAAATCTAATCCTGGCGACTTTGGGTTGTGGATCATGCCAACAACTAGCGACTCTGGAGAAAAACTTACTGCTAAACCCCTCAAAAGCCAACCAGGGGGAGATTTTATTATTTCAGCTGATAGTACAACAGTGGCAGTTGCCCAAGGACAGGGAGTAGCAACTTTACCTCTAAAAAAAGATGCTGGTAAACCTTTAGAGTTTCTGCCGCAGTATGGGTTAGTCCAAGCTTTCTCTCAAGATGGCTCGCAAGCAGCAATGGTCAAATTTAATACAGATTACACGCGAGATTTATTTTTAGTTACCAACCAAGGAATTGAAAAATCCTTGTTAAAAACAACAGGCGAAATTCTCAATTGCCAATTCGATCCAGCCTCTCCCACCCTTTACTGCTTGCTAACACAGTTAGTATCTAAAGAACAATACATAGAACAGCCTTATGTAGTCGCCATCGATTTGAAAACTGCACAACAAAAACCGCTACTGCTACTACCCATCGCCCAGCGAAATGTGCAAATGAGCCTATCACCAGATGGTTTAGGCTTATTATTTGACCAAGTAGTAGCACAGCCAATTGCTGCACAAACGACAAATCCTTTAAAAACCGATGATGGCGAAGCGATCGCTACTAGTAGCTTGTGGTTAATGCCCTTAATGCCAATCGCCGACACCACTACTGCCCAAATTCAGCCAGAGAAGCTTCCTTTAGATGGATTTGCCCCCCATTGGCTACCGTGAGATGAGGGGGATGAGGGGGATGAGGGAGACAAGGGGGATGAGGGAGACAAGGGGGACAAGGGAAGGGAGATAAATAAGAAATGACGACTGACAATTGACAACTGACAACTGCCCATCTCTGCCATTTTTCAAATTACTTGCAGCTGAGGGTAAGCTGTTTGCTAAATTAGATACAGTACTAACGCTTCTACCGTGCTGAATTTGTGCCAATAACTTATTTAGTCACAACTGTTGATTAAAATCAAGCAGAATCGCGGCTGCAATTAGTATCAGAACTAGATTTTTCCGTCATTCTTACATTGGCGGGATATAACCTCTTAATGTTATAACTTCATCAGTTCTAGATGCAAAATGGGGAACACGAATAAATGCTTAATTATTCCTGGAGGAGGAGAGCTACACTTGGCTTCTAGAGTGCATCTCCCCAAGGCTCAAGCCAGGGGCTGCTCAAGTTTACCCCAGCTACTTGCGTCAAAACCGATTCGGACACTGTCGATAAGCAATGCTAACGCCAGCACTGCTGAACATTTTTAAGCAGGTGGGTCAAGAGTGATGAATGAAGCTGAGACCTCAAATAATGAGGCTTTTATTGAATCCTTAAATTCTGCTAATTCGCCACAAGTTGAGCAGGCGAGTTGTCCGTTTTATTCTGTTGTACCTAATGACAATATGGCAATTCGGAAATTGCCACTTCTAGCTCCAGCAAAAGATGAGCAGCACGAGATAGAAGTTCCAGAGATCCCAGCAGAGGAAACCAAGCAGGACTGGGTGGCTGAGCCAGATCTAGATAAACAAACCTTGATAGATGCTGAATTTCAGAAACTGCTGACATTGAATGCCCAATTGCGTTCGGCTAACGATGGCTTGTATGAGCAGGTAGAAAAACTCAAAGATGATTTAGCTGAGTCAGAAAAGGTTATACAATGGCAGAAAAGGCGGGCTAGCGTCACTGAGTCAATGCTCAACCAACAAACTCAGGAACTATCCGCAGCCCAAGAACAAATACAATCTTTATTCCAAGAATTAGAAACTGCTGTGCAAAACGTTCAGCGCCAAGAAATTTGCATTGAAACATACAAAGCACAGCTACAAATTAGTCAACAACGTCTGGCGCAATTAGAACGGGAATGTTCGCTGCTGCAAACTAACTATAGCGAGCAATCTCAGCAGCTATTACAATCAGAAAATTCTTGTCGAGAATTACGTACCAGGTTAATGCGACAACAACGCCAGACCCTACAATTTAAAGCGGCTCTGGAAAAGTGTTTGGAGACACCCGTCCCTGGTGATGATTCCCTAGCAGATACTGCAACTCCTAAGCACGAGAAAAATACAAAGCAATCAAGATTTGCGAAAAAAGCTCGGTCTTTGTTTCCCAATGCGCAACCAATTAAGCCTTGGTCAGCAGAACCAGAATCTTTAACTGATAATTTAGATACTTCCACCAGAGAATCTTCTGCATCAGCCTCACATCACAGAAGTGAACCTCCTACTACTTCATCCTCTCCTTGGGATTGGTCAGATAGAGAAGAACAGCCAACACCGCCACAAGCAGATACTTCCAAAGAAGCCGTTCCCCATTTAGACTCATCCCACATCATTGACGATTCCGCCACGACATCAGAAGTAGGAGCAAATTTGGGTGCTTCTAACATTGATGAGCAAATTGAAAGTCTCATCCAAATGTTTTTTGTTTCCCCACCTGCATCTTCATCTTCAATGTCTACTATTGACATAGATGCAGACAGCAATCAAGCTGATGATATATCTTTCTGGGAAACTTCAGCAACAACTGTTACCGATGACGAGCAATTAGAGGCTGTACCAGAAAGCAACCCCTCTATTAGCTGGGTAGTAAATAACGCCTCTGAATCAGCGAATAACTCACCTGTATCTCCCAATCCAGCGATGTCTGGAGACAGGCCGCTCCGCGTCTTTGCGCAAACAACTGATACCGCAGACAATGAAGACTATTGGTCAGACATTTCCCAGTTGAATCAGGTAAACTTGCCTTTGTCGGATCTAACACAAGACTCATCTGCTAACTCACCTTCACCAGTAGTTTATCCCAAACGTCCACCCAAGGGACGCAAGTCTTTGGCATCTGTAGAGCTACCAAATTTTCGTCAGCAGAGTCACTAATTATTGAACACTTGTCATTGATTATACTATTTAGCTATAATCATTAGCTATAATCAATGGAGTTCAGCTAGGGTCGGTTGTAATACTGTTTAGGCGCATAGCACCATAATTTACAACTCTTCTTAACTGCACTGTACTGGTTGATTTCGTGGAAATTTTAAGTAAATTGTCACTCATTAGCCGTATTTTTACTTAAAAATCAATTTGTACCAATTTCAGAACAGGTAGATACATACAAAAATAACTGACTTTTGTCCAGAGAAACTTCCCGGGTTTTTTGAATAACTATTACAAAAGGGCAACAATAAAGTCGCTCTCTACAACATGCTATCAAACCAATAACGAACTTCAAGATATCGTTATTGGTTAATAGTCAATTGCTCACGATCAAAAACAACCGACTTTTGAAGTTCATCCTACATCGTAAGGGGCTGGGATGAGCTTATTAGCAGTTGTCAAATTTTCTGTAAAAAGCAAATTTGAGCAATTTACTCGCTTATTTTTATTTTACCCCAGTTGTAGAAATAATTTATTCAAAATTTACAGAGTTATTGAAGATACGGCGACTACTTTTGTGGCTACTTTTTTAGGAGTGAAAAATTTACTATGACTCAGCTAATTTCTGGTACTGTGAATAATGACAACCTCAACGGTAGCGCTGGTGATGACACCGTTGATGGTGGTGCGGGGAATGACAACCTCAACGGTGGTGAAGGGAATGACACCCTCATTGGTGGTGAAGGGAATGACAACCTCAACGGTGGTACTGGTGATGACAGTCTAGTTGGTGGTGCAGGTAACGACCGCTATAACGTTGATAGTGTGGGCGATACCATTGTTGAGAATGCAAACGAGGGAACTGATAGCGTCATTTCTACTGTTAATTGGATATTAGATAACAATCTAGAAAACCTCACCCTGACTGGTACAACAGCCATCAACGGTACAGGTAACAGCCTAGATAACATTATTACTGGTAACACTCAAAACAACAGCCTTGATGGTGGTGACGGAAATGACACCCTCAACGGTAGTGACGGGAATGACAGCCTCAACGGTGGTTTGGGGAATGACAGCCTCAACGGTGGTTTGGGTGATGACAGCCTAGTTGGCGGTGCGGGTAACGACCGCTATAACGTTGATAGTGTGGGCGATACCATTGTTGAGAACGCAAATGAGGGAACTGATACTGTAACTTCTACGGTTAATTGGAGTTTAGATAACAACCTAGAAAACCTCACCCTGACTGGTACAACAGCTATCAACGGTACAGGTAACAGCCTAGATAACATTATTACTGGTAACACTCAAAACAACAGCCTTGATGGTGGTGACGGAAATGACAACCTCAACGGTGGTGACGGGAATGACACCCTCAACGGTGGTTTGGGGAATGACAGCCTAGTTGGTGGTTTGGGGAATGACAGCCTAGTTGGTGGTGCGGGTAATGATCGCTATACTGTTGATAGTGTCAGCGATACCATTGTGGAGAACGCAAATGAGGGAACTGATACTGTAGCTTCTACGGTTAATTGGATATTAGATAACAACCTAGAAAACCTCACCCTCATTGGTACAGCCATCAACGGTACAGGTAACAGCCTCAATAATGTTGTTATTGGTAACATTCAAAACAACAGCCTTGATGGTGGTACAGGTAATGACACCCTTCTTGGTGGTACAGGTAATGACACCCTCATTGGTGGTGTGGGTAATGATATTCTCCTTGGTGATGCGGGTAATGACACCCTCAACGGTGGTGTGGGTGATGACAACCTCAACGGTGGTGTGGGTAATGACAGCTTAATTGGTGGTGCGGGTAACGATCGCTATAGCGTTGATAATGTCGGCGATAGGATTGTGGAGAACGCAAATGAGGGAAATGATAGTGTCATTTCTGCGATTGATTGGACATTGAACAACAACCTAGAAAACCTCATCCTCACTGGTACAGCAATCAACGGTACAGGTAACAGTCTTGATAACATGATTATTGGTAACAGTGCCAATAACACCCTCAATGGTAGTACTGGTAACGACACCCTTGATGGTGGTACTGGTAATGACACCCTTGACGGTGGTACTGGTAACGACACCCTTGATGGTGGTACTGGTAATGACAGCTTAATAGGTGGTGCTGGTAATGACATTTACCTTGTAGATAGTGACTCCGATACAATTACAGAAGATGCTAGTGCTGGCACAGACACTGTGAGGGCTGCTATCACCTTTACTCTAGCTGCAAACCTAGAAAATCTTGTTCTGACTGGCACTGATGCGATTAATGGTACGGGCAATACCCTCAACAACTTGATTACAGGTAATGCCAGTGATAATATCCTTGATGGTGGTGCTGGTAATGACACACTTGATGGCGGTCTAGGTGCTAACAGCTTAATAGGTGGTGCTGATAACGACACTTACATTGTAAATAGTAACTCTGATACAATTACAGAAGCTGCTGGTGCTGGTACAGACACTGTGAGTGCTTCTATTACCTGGATTCTAGATGCGAACATAGAAAATCTTGTGCTGACTGGCACTAATGCTATTAATGGTACGGGCAATACCCTCGGCAACACGATTACTGGTAACAGTGGTGATAATATCCTCCACGGTGATAGCGGTAATGACACCTTATATGGTGCTGCTGGTAATGACACTTTATTTGGTGATGCTGGTAATGACACTTACGTTGTAGATAGTAACTCCGTTACAATTACAGAAAATGCAGGTGCTGGCACAGACTCCGTGAACGCTTCTATTACCTGGATTCTCAGTGCGAACCTAGAATATCTTTTCCTAACTGGCAGTAATGCGATTAATGGTACGGGCAATACCCTTAACAACTCGATTGCAGGTAACACTGCTGATAATAGCCTCACAGGGAATGACGGTAATGACAAGCTCAATGGTCTTGATGGTAATGACACCTTAACTGGTGGTAATGGTAGTGACACCTTAACTGGTGGTAATGGTAGTGATGTATTTGTCTTCTCTAGCATGACTGAAGCTAGTGATACCATCAATGACTTTGGTAATGGTAATGATGTCTTAGACCTAAGTAGTTTATTCACAACTATTAGTCCAGGTACTACTAATTTAAATGATGCACAGGCTAACGGTTATCTACAATTACTACAGTCTGGCAGTAATACATTAGTTAAGATCGACACTGATGGAACTGGTAGTGCTGCTAGCTTTGCTACTCTAGCTACCTTGAATAATGTCACTGCTAGTAGCTTAACTGACGCTAAC
Organism: Calothrix sp. NIES-2100; assembly: GCF_002368195.1. GTDB lineage: Bacteria > Cyanobacteriota > Cyanobacteriia > Cyanobacteriales > Nostocaceae > Aulosira. Next base: position 7,659,588 of record NZ_AP018178.1, read on the forward strand.
TTCCTATTCGGCTCGGCGGTGTTATAAACTAAAGGGATGAATAGATTTATGTAGGTACAATTTGATAGGTGAAATAGTGTAGTAACGAGCGCATTTCTTCAGACTGAGAATAGCATTTCGTAGACTCCCAGTATGGAAATTGCACAATCGAGCGCTCAATTCATCTCTCTATTATGCAACGCCAAGTGTTCTAATTTGCATACAGACTTTTAGTGCAAGTGGTAGATGTTGGTTTTTCGCATCTACCACTTTTTTGTGCGCTAATTAGATAGCAAACAAATCTAATGACTAGTTTGGATTCTGGCTTTTGGGTTGACTTGTGCTATTTGAGTTTGCGATCGCGGTTTACCTGTGGTGATAGCGTAGTTAATAGCTAATAGCCTTAACCACAATCCGGGATAGTGGGGTTCCAGCCAAGGATTGATTTTTACCAACAAGCGCCCAAACCAGCCCCGCAGCACAGCGCTGACAAGTGCATGACGACCAAAGTTAAAATAATTTCCTAGCCACCTAATTAAATCTCTCGGCCCAGCAAGTTCCCAAATCCACAATAGCAGGGCAGGGTTTTTCCGTGCTGCTTTGATGGCGAGGCGATTAAAAGTTAACCAATCGCAACGATCCTTAATAAAATTATCTGCGACTTCTAGGGGTTCATCTGCTAACAGCCCAAAAAAGGTATTCAGCATGGCGTTGATTCTTTGGGGTGGTAAGAATTTACCTGTTGGTACCATCATTCCTTTGGAAAATAGCCAAGTCACAGAAACGTTACTTTGGTAGGCGCGAATTCGGTTTAAGTGGCGGAAACTCAGCAGGTTATGCTTGAGAGCAACATCTAAAAGTTGAGTTAGGCGTTCTAAGTTGCGTACTAAGGAACCAAAGCCAGTAAACACCAGGGGAGACTGGAGAGATGCTGCATCACCGATCGCAATTAATCGATCAAAAGCCACTGTGCGATCGCTACTTCCCACACTAAAATGCCCTGGTATGTAGCCAAATGTCGGTTTTTTCCATACCAGCTTGTCTACATCGCAGCGTCGATACTCTGGTAAAATCGTGAAAAAGTCCTCGTACATCTCTAACAAGGAACCGGGATTTTGCGGATTGACTTCGTGGTAATGAAATAAATAAATTGTTAATTCTTCGCCAATTCCGGGAAATAATTCCCAAATTAATTGTCTACCGCGAGAAATATCGCCGTGGCTATAGAGAACGTCCCCATACTGCGAATCCCACACTTGGGGTTCAAATCCTTTGTCAATTACCGCCCCTACTGTGGGACATACGCTGTCAAAAGCCCGACCACCATTTAATTGCCAAGCAATTGGGGAGGCTGTACCCATCGCATCTACTAACAGCCTGCCAGTTACTTGCTTCTCTACTTGAGTTGGTAAATGCTTGACATTAATTGTAACTTGTGTCTGAGAAATATCTGCACGCAAAAACTCTGTTTCATCCCAGATGTCACCCCCAGCGGCGCGGAGCTTTTGACCGCACATTTGCAGCCATTTATCGGAGTCGAGGGCGATATTTAGGACTGTGGGGGTATGTAAAACAGGCGATCGCAATTTAGCTGGATTATTACCATCAAAAAATTTATTGAAACCGTCTTTATACTCACGAGCAATTACGGTTTCTAGCTCAGTATTCGTCACCAAACCTAAATTAACTAAGCTTTGCAGTTCATCACGGGAAATGTTCCATTCCCGGTTCATCCGCCCAAAAGGCATTCGTTCTACTAGTAAAACTTTATAGCCTAATTTTGCCATCACTGCTGCATGAATTGCACCTAAGGCACCGCCTATGTAGATGATGTCGTAGGTAGGGGATGAGGACACCGGGACAGGGGGACGCGGGGACGCGGGGAGAAAATTCTCCGCGTCCCCGCGTCTCCCATTCTCCGCGTCATTTCTAAACACCACCTGACGGGGCTGCTGCGGATTGCGTACACCCTCCCGCCATCGTTGCTCCCACCAATAAGCACGTTTGAGATCATATTCCCCATTGGGCATTTTCTGAAAATATTTGACTGTGAGAGGATAATAGGGTGCTAGGGCTGTAAATATCGATTGCTGGGATAAATCAATTGCTGGTGGTTCTGGATATTTATGGGGAAAGCGGCTTCTAATGTCAGCAATCAGGCGGTGTAAGATTTGTGCTTCTTGAGGAAAGGGCTGGTTTCCCCAACGGAACGCTTTTAAGTAAGTAGTTCGCTGCACCGACCAAACAAATATGGAAAGTTCCCTCGGTAAATTTTCGGAAATAGCAGCCTCAGCATTTGTAGTTTCAGCAGTTACTCTGAGGCGAAATCCGTCGGGAGTGATTATTTTTTCACAAGTCCCTGTTTTAAAATCTGTTTGTAGCCAACTGCAAACAGATGCTGTATCTGGTGTCGGAATTTCTAAATAAAGTACTTCTTTCATTTTTTTCTGACATCTCCACTAAATCTACTCACTAAGACAGATTTCAAGAAGGCATGAAATACGCTAAACTCCGCCCTATCAGTTACATAAAGATTTGGTGAAGAAAGTTTAATAATTTATCAAACATATTGTTCATTTTGAATTTCTGTAAACCCACGCCATGAATTATCCCATCCCAGACAGCCCCCAAGATATTGTTGCCCTGCAACAAAGACCAGTTGATGAAGAATTAGTTGCATCTGCGATCGCCGGAGTGATTAGAATTGTGCGATCGCAAGGTCAATCCTTGGAAGAATTAACCGCCCAGGTGCTAGCTGACGACCCCATGCTTGATAAACAGCAGCGACGCTGGCTGAGTAAGTTGGTTGCTCAAGCTTGGGATAGCTTCGCATAACAGCAGTAATAGTACAGTGTTTCCCCAGCTTGCCAATTGCATATATTGGTGTGGGAAGAAAAATGATGTGTGCTTTGAGATTGGCAATTAGGCTGCTGTTAATCGAAATGCTTCTGGGCAGCTAAAAACGTTTCTGAGATGGTAAATATTAGGATTCAGGAACCTTTGTGTTCTGAGGTTTCAGCTTTTCGCGCTTCGATAAATACTGGTTGGGAGTGTAGCAACAAACCATACTCTAGTCCTTCGACTACAGCTTGATAGGAAGCCTCCAAAATATTTGTCGAAACGCCTACCGTCGTCCAGCGTTGATAACCATTACCCGATTCTACCAAAGCACGAGTTTTCGCGCCTGTACCGGTGTTGCCGTTGAGAATACGAACTTTATAATCTGTCAACTCAAAAGAGGCAATTTGGGGATAAAAGTTAACCAAAGCCTTGCGTAAAGCAGCATCTAAAGCTGCTACCGGACCGATACCTTCGGCAGCTTCCAAAATATTTGTACCATTGACAGATACTTTAATTGTAGCTAAAGAGTTGCTTGTTTCCTTGCCGGCAATTAAGTCGCAGTGAACCTGGAAACCTTTAATTTCAAAGAACTGTTGGCGATTCCCCAACGCTTCGTACATCAACAGTGCAAAACTGGCTTCTGCGGCTTCAAATTGATATCCTTCACTCTCCAAATCTTTCATCCGTTGGAGAATTTGCCTTGCTTCTGGTTGATGCTGATCTAATTCAATGCCAAAAGTCCGGGCTTTGGCTAACACATTGCTGAGTCCAGATTGTTCGGAAATAACGATGCGGCGACGATTCCCTACTTGTTCAGGCTGAATGTGTTCGTAAGTTAAAGGATTGCGTTCAACTGCGGATACATGAATACCGCCTTTGTGAGCAAATGCTGATCTGCCAACAAAGGCTGCGTGTTCATCAGGCGCTAGGTTGACTACCTCGCTGACAAAGCGACTGGCTTCTGTAAGTTGCGCCAGCTCGTCTTCACCGATACAGCTATAACCCAACTTCAATTGTAAATTAGGAATCAACGAACAAAGGTTAGCATTCCCACAACGTTCACCATAACCGTTGATTGTACCTTGTACCATCGTCGCCCCAGCCATGACAGCCGCTAAGGCATTGGCAACGGCTAAATCGGAGTCATTATGAGTGTGAATGCCAATTTGGGGAACTGTCATTTGTCCTTGGTCATTCGTCATTGGTTTTTGACAAACGACTAATGACAAATGACTATTGACGGCTTGGACAATTTGGCTAACCTCATGGGGTAAAGTCCCGCCATTGGTATCACAAAGGACTAGCCATTGGGCACCAGCTGCGATCGCCGCCGCTAATGTTTGTAAAGCATAATCTGGATTATGCTTGTAGCCATCAAACCAATGTTCGGCATCGTAGATTACCTGCCGTCCTTGAGCGCAAAGGTAGGCGATCGTATCGTGGATCATCGCCAAATTCTCTTCTAAAGTCGTTTTTAGCCCGGTTGTGACATGTAAATCCCACGATTTGCCAAAAACGGTCACCCAGCGCGTACCCGCCGCTAAAATCGCTTGTAGCATCGGTTCAGATGCAGCAGTGGTATTAGGGCGACGTGTTGAGCAAAAAGCCACAACTTCTGCTTGTTTGAGCGGATCTTCCTGTAATTGCCAGAAAAATTGTACATCCTTGGGATTGGCACCAGGCCAACCACCTTCAATAAAAGGAATCCCTAGTTGATCAAGTCTTCTAGCAATGCGTAACTTATCTTCTATGGACACCGATAGTCCTTCACGCTGAGTACCATCTCGTAGCGTAGTGTCATAGAGCCAAAGTTGGGGTGAAGAATTTGTAGTCATAAGACTGAAAAAAAGCGAGACAACTTCAAGGCAATGTGCCAATATACAACAAAAAGCCAGCTTGCTAATTCAAACCCATGAGTCTATGCGATCGCCGCAGCGGGTTATGTGAGGGAATTCCAAAAAATAAACAACAGCTTAAAGTTGTTGACAATGGTAAGTGCAGGTTTAACGGACATATTTGTTTCCTGTGTAAATATCGCGAGAGAACCCGCCCCTACAGACTCTTAACAGTCAACTCCCAACGCTCAATAGTCAACAATGACAATGGAATATTTTTTGACTTGGAAGTCCTTACTGAAAGATTCAAGCAAAATAGTGTCCATTAGACAGCCGACTTACGAGAAACTTTAGTGCAAAATGGTATTGACCTCTACAAGGGCGGTGTTAAGTTAATAAACTATCGCCCAATTGGCAGATGTGAGGAATCTGATGAAGGATAAAGGATGAAGTGAGCAAATGGTACGCGCGAGGAGTTATCTTGATTCATACCTGCTGCTTTGATGGGTAGCTTAATTTTATCGTTCATCCTTCAGACAAAGTTCTCAAATCAAGTGAAAAACAGAAAGTTAACAAGGAGCAAAACAAAATGGGTAGATGGACGCCGCTAATTCTGATGGCTGGGGGGTTGGCGATATTGCTGGGTACATTACTTGGCATTAACTTTCCTATGGGGGGACAAAGCGCCAGCGCGCCTGGAAATGGTAGAACCTCAAAAGTCCTCCCAGCTAATATTAATGTTAATACCACAGAGGGGGGCAGGAATAACGGTTCTGCAACTGAAAGCAGAAGCAATGTTGCTCAAAATAATAACTCGACGAATGACTCCACATCAGATACAGAAAATTCTACAGACACAACCACTACAGATACTCAATCCACAGATACCCAATCCACAGACAGCCAATCCAGTGACGAAAATCAAAACTCTCAACCCATTCGCGCCTTGTGGTAGAGCTTGCTCGTCATAGGTTACAAGTTATAAGTTATAAGTTATGAGTGATGAGTTATTAGTTATGAGTTGTTAGTTGTGTACTAATGATAAATGGCTAATAATGTATGACTAATGACTAATGACTAGTGACATTTTAATTATTGGCGGCGGCGTTATTGGCTTGGCGATCGCCGTAGAACTAAAACTGCGCGGGGCAACTGTCACCGTGCTTTGCCGTGATTTTAACGCCGCTGCTAGCCATGCGGCGGCTGGGATGCTAGCACCAGATGCCGAAAAATTGACAAATGAAGCAATGTATGCTTTGTGCTGGCGATCGCGTGCTTTATATCCAGATTGGACGCGCAAACTCGAAGAACTAGCTGGTTTACCCACACATTACTGGCCTTGTGGCATCTTAGCACCTGTTTATCAACACCAAGACCAGAAAAATGCAGCTTTGCCACCATCTTCCCGGGAATCACCTGCATACTGGTTAGATAAAACAGCAATTTCACAATATCAACCAGGATTGTCAGATGAAGTAGTTGGTGGCTGGTGGTATCCCGAAGATGGACAAGTAGACAATCGCGCCTTAGCACAAGTGCTGTGGACAGCGGCTGAGTCTGTTTGTGTTGAACTCAAAGATAGCGTTAGCGTCGAAGCATTTTTACAGCAGCAAGGCAAAATAGTGGGTGTGCAAACCAGCGCCGGAGTCATCAGCGCCGCCCATTATGTATTAGCCACAGGTGCTTGGTCAAATGAATTATTACCATTTCCCGTACGTCCTGTAAAAGGGCAAATGCTGCGGCTGCGGATACCGGAGTCTCTGCCAGAATTGCCTTTGAAAAGAGTTTTGTATGGGCAAGAGATTTATATTGTTCCGAGACGCGATCGCAAAATAATTATTGGTGCAACTAGCGAAGATGTGGGTTTTACCCCCCACAACACCCCCGCCGGGATTCAAAGTCTACTGCAAAAAGCCATCCGCCTTTATCCACAATTACAAGATTATCCCATCGAGGAATTTTGGTGGGGATTTCGCCCAGCTACCCCTGATGAATTACCAATTTTAGGCACTAGTCCCTGTACAAATTTAACTTTGGCAGTTGGTCATTATCGCAATGGCATTTTGCTAGCACCCATAACCGCAGCCTTAATTGCCGATTTGATTTCACAACAAAAGTCAGATCCTCTATTATCTCATTTTCACTATTCGCGCTTCCTGCCGCCATCATCTACCTCCATGCTCACTCACTCTGCGAATTTCTCCAATGGCCATCGTCCTGTTGTTGCTTTAAACAACGCTGTAATTACAACACAGGACTCAGCACTAACGATTGCTGGTAAAACCTTCCACTCTCGCCTCATGACTGGAACTGGTAAATATCGCAGCATTGAAGAAATGCAGCAAAGTATTACCGCGAGTGAGTGTCAAATCGTTACCGTAGCAGTGCGGCGAGTCCAAACCAAAGCTGCTGGACACGAAGGTTTAGCCGAAGCACTTGATTGGCAGAAAATTTGGATGTTACCCAACACAGCAGGCTGTCAAACCGCAGAAGAAGCGATTCGGGTAGCGCGCTTAGGGAGAGAAATGGCAAAACTTTTAGGACAAGAAGATAACAATTTTGTCAAGTTAGAAGTTATCCCCGATTCTAAATATTTGTTACCAGATCCGATTGGAACTTTACAAGCGGCAGAACAATTAGTTAAAGAAGGCTTTGCAGTCTTACCATACATCAACGCTGACCCGATGTTAGCCAAGCGGTTAGAAGAAGTCGGCTGTGCAACAGTCATGCCTTTAGCATCACCCATCGGTTCAGGACAAGGATTGAAGACAACAGCCAACATCCAGATCATCATTGAAAACGCGGGTATCCCAGTCGTAGTAGATGCTGGTATTGGTGCGCCATCCCAAGCAGCCCAGGCGATGGAATTAGGAGCAGATGCCTTATTAATTAATAGTGCGATCGCACTCGCAAAAAATCCACCTGCAATGGCAAGAGCAATGAATCTCGCCACAGTCGCCGGTCGTCTCGCCTACCTAGCTGGGAGAATGCCCATCAAAGACTACGCCAGTGCTAGTTCACCACTCACAGGGACTATTAGTAGTTAGTCATTGGTCAATAGTCAATGGTCAATGGTCAATGGTCAATAGTTATTTCTCCTCTGTCCCCTGCCACCTGGTCACTCTTGCAAGCCGAAGTGCTGCCCCGCATTCCGTAACCGATAAATGCTATTGACTAATGACTATTGACTCTGGACTAATGACTAAGGTAACGATTCTTTACTTTTCGTGAAGCGGTAATATAAAGTTTATGCAACAATTAAACAAAAGATAAGAATAAGGAATTAGTTCATGCCCTATACAACTGAAGAAGGCGGTCGTCTGAATAATTTTGCTCGCGAACCAAAGATTTATGCAGCAGAACCCCCCAATGCAGGGCAAAAGCGCACCTATATTTTTCTAGGAGTCGCCGGTATAGTCTTGGTCGGTGGCTTGATTTTCGTCGCCTTCTCTGTTTCTTAACCTCAGTTGAGAGCAAAGAATTTTAATAAAATTTAATTTTTCTGAACTTTCAGGTTCCCCGTTCGCGCGGAACCTAATTTTTTCTCTAAGTAGTGAATTATGTTGAAGTTATACCAACTTGAAAAAAGAATGTGACAGATGGTAGGGAACACTGCTGTGCCCTCTAGAATATATTGATGTGTCGCAAACATTATTTGAATTGGTATTACCAAATTTGAGAAGCGGTAAAGCTACTATTCATGTGGCTTAGTCCGTTTAGTAAGAAGAATTGGGTCAGTCTTTTTAAAAGTCAAATTCATTTAAAAAAATAATGCGACAGATGGGTAGTAGCACTACAATGTTGTGCCCTTACGAATAATTTATGTGTAGCAAAAATTCTTTGAATTAGTATAACTTCTCACGAATAATTTAGGACTACTGCTATAGTCAGTCTGCGTGTAATTTTTCATGTGCAAAATAATACGGGTGCCTAATAAATTAGGACTGTCCTCATTACACCCAGACTTAAAAGACGTAAAACCATCAAAATTTTGGGCATTTTGATGGTTTTACTTCGGGGCTATCTGCTACCCGTATCATTTAGGTATCATTAATTTATGGGGATTGTACTCTTGAGTGTTAAATTCCCCAAAGGGGTTAACGACTTAGATGTACCCTTAAAAAGAATGTAAACGATGTTTTGGCTTTGTAGCCACTTTCACTAACCTCACCCTTCTAGAGTGAGGTTTGTCTAAACCAATTTAGACAACGCAAGAAGTGAATACCGCATTGAGACATGGCTTAGTAAACACTTCCAGATACTTCCCTAGTCTGGACTATTTGTAAGCCTAATTGGTTAGGCGTTGCGTAAAGGCAAGGCATCTTAGCTATGTTGCGGGAAGGGACTTAAACAAGTGATTGGGTTATACCAAAAAAATGCGAGTACCTGTAGTAAATCAAAACCACCAACCACTGATGCCCACAACACCTGCACGAGCAAGGAAATGGATTGCATCAGGTAAAGCAGTAAAACGCTGGTCGGATTGTGGACAATTTTATGTTCAACTGACTGGTAAGCCATCTGGACGGGTAGCCCAAGATATTGTCGTTGGGATTGACCCCGGCAAAAATTTCTCTGGAATTGGTGTTCAGTCCGCAAAGTTTACACTGTACACGGCTCACTTGATTTTGCCGTTTCAAACAGTGCGTGACCGCATGGACTCAAGGCGATTAATGCGGCAAGGTCGCAGAAAAAGAAGAATCAACCGCAAGGTCGATTTTTTAAACCGCGCACACCGCCAAAAAAGATTTGATAATCGTTGTCAAGGTAAGCTTCCACCTTCGATTCGTGCTAATCGTCAATTGGAACTCAGGATAGTTTCAGAGTTATGCAAAATCTATCCAGTGTCAAAAATTCGGTACGAGTATGTCCGGGCTGATGTAGACCTCACCAGTGGACGTAAAAAAGCGAAATCTGGTAAAGGCTTTTCACCTGTAATGGTCGGACAAAAATGGATGTTAAGCCAACTAGAAAAGTTCGCACCAGTTGTTAAAGTTGAGGGCTATCAAACCGCATCAACTCGCAAACACTTGGGGCTAACCAAGAATAAGCTAGACAAGTCCAATCCTGAGTTTAATACTCATGCTGTTGATGGTGTAACTATTGCGGCAACAGCTTTTGTTGAGTATCGCCAGTACCACACAACAAAAGTTGATAGTGGTGATTGGTTTGGTAATGTCACAATTACGTCTGCAATATTCAAGGTAATTCTTCGTCCTCCTTATTCTCGTCGCCAACTTCACTTAATGCTTCCTGCAAAGGGTGGAGTGCGACGTAGATATGGCGGTTCTACAACCCGTCACGGATTACGCAAGGGTGACTTTGTTAAATCTCCCAAGGGTGTCGGTTATGTGTCAGGAGACACCGAAAAACAAGTATCTGTCAGCGATGCTAACTGGAAACGGTTAGGGCAGATTGCTTCTAGCAAAGTGCAGTTAATTCGTCGTTCCAACGGGTTGATTGTTGTCTAAAAGATATGTAAAGCCGTCCTTCGCTTCGCTAAAGGACGGGGTTTCAGACCCATTTTTTCGATGAGCGTGAATGATACTCCACACACAGACAATTTTACTTGGAATCGGCAAGTATATCACCGATTAAAACTTGCCTTGAGTTTGAATTTACGAAGACAACTATTTTTAGCAGTTTGTGATGATTTACACTTAAGAAATCAAATAGCAGCTCGTTTGCATTCTACCTTGGCTTATCCAGTTGGACAAGTGTTATATCAGCCAGAAGATATGCTGGAAAGTAGTACACCAGCTTATCCACGCTTAGCAACTTTGCGTTTAAATCTCAGCGATCCTAATCCCATAGCGCAGATAAATCAATGGCTGACTAATTATCCACCGCCAATTGTAGGAGCATCAAAAGATAGCCCAGGAAGGCCTTTACCTGTACCTGCATTTCAAATTGTCGGCGTCGAGCTACTTACCAGACAAGCAGTTGCAGTCCAGCGTTTATTTTTACACCACCTCAGCTTAAGTCAGGAATATTTATCTAGCCCACAATCCACCAGGTTTTTAGAAGCTAGCATACTGTTGTGGATACCGCGTCCTTGGTTATCTGCTATTCAGCAGTCAGCACCACAGTTTTGGGATAGCCGTACAGGTGTATTTTTCTTTGCAGGAGATCCGACACCTACGATACAAAATGCAGATTTTCCGGAAAGGTTTGCAGGTTCTAGAAGTTTAGATTTTGAGAATCTTCAACCTTCAATTTTAGAAGAAGCAGTTGCGCAGGCAGAACTAGAAGCCGCAACTTCAAGCGAACTAAACTTTGAAGATGATTTTGATTTTCAGAAAGATACAGCCGAAAATAACGGACAGCAACCAAAGGAAATCTCTGTGCCAACGGAACTTTTGAAAGTCGATGTACAGCAGGAACAAGCTCCGGACAGATCCACTGAAGATAATCTCCCATCACTGCCATCTTTGGCTCATATTAGCAAAGAGTTAACCGATCTAGTATTAGCAACAATTAATACAAAAATAATTCAAGATGACGAGGAGATTTCGCAACCGCAGCAAATTCTGTTTGAGATTGAACGATTACACTCACAGAACGGTTCACCCGAAGCATTAGCAGCCGCTTATCATCGTTTAGGAAACTTATACCGCCTTCGCATTGAACAAGGACAAGTAACGGTAGAAAACCTAATGTTAGCAATTATTTCCTACCAAGAAGCGATATCCTTTGATGACACCTCGCCAAACATGCCAGATATCTTAAATGATTTGGGCACACTCTACTGGATGTTATATCGCACCCCACATAATTCTGAAGACGGACAAACTTATATAGAACAAGGAATTGAATTTTACAAGTTAGCTTTAAAGCAGATATCACCACAGACGCACCCAGAAACTTATGCTCGTGTGCAAAATAATTTAGGCACAGCTTACGGAGATTTAGCCCGGTTTGCTAACCCGCCAGATTGCTGGCAACAAGCAGTTATAGCTTATAACGAAGCCTTGCGCTACCGTACAGTGGCAATGGAGCCATTAAAGTATGCAGCGTGTCAGAATAATTTGGGTACTGCTTACTGGCATCTGGGACAATACAATCAACCTACGGTGAATTTAAAGAAAGCGATCGCATCTTATAACTTAGCACTTGCTCACTACAGCCCTAAAGATGAACCGCTCAAGTATGGCATGATTCAAAATAACATCGGCACTGCCTACTGGAATCTTGCACAATACGAGCAACCCGCTCACAATCTGCGAATGGCGATTGATGTTTATTGTGATGCGCTCAAATACCGCACACCCGCAACTGTTCCTAGCGGCTGTGCTGCGACACAAAATAATCTTGGCACTGCTTATTGGCATTTAGCAAATCTATCACAGACAACTAAAGAAGACCGATATAATTATCTGCGATTGTGCATTGCCGCTTATGATGAAGCCTTGGCTCTGGCGCACTCACTTCATGCTTCGGCTCTAAGTTTTGATTTGCTAGCTACTCACAATAACTTAGGTCTAGCCCATTATCAAATGGCTACAGATCAATATTTCAATGGCGATCAAACAGAACGTTCTCAACATTTAGAAGCAGCATTAAATAACCATTTGCAAGCCTTAAATGGATTGAGCAAACAACCAGAAGCTTATAAAACAACCTTTTCTTATGTGGTGAAAACAATTCGCGCTTTCCATAATGAATTAGGAATCCAAGGGCAAAATTTTGCTTTATCCAAAATTCCCGCTCAGATGTTACCGGAAATTTTACCTAAGTTATAGATACTGGGGATTGGGCATTGGGCAAGTGGGGATTGGGCATTGGAAATTGCTATTTCTCCCTTGTCCCCTCTGCCTATTGTTCTAGGGCTGTTAAAATGCGATCGCTCAGTGCCCAACGATTAGAATTAGGTCTAATCCAGCATTTTTCTGCTTCATTGAAATTCCGTTGATGTAGCAGTACTGAATGCAAATCTTGTTTCTGCTGAGTGTTTAGTTTACTGACCATCTTCTCAGCAGCTCGCAATGCACAAGTCTGCTCAAAAGCAGTTTCCGAATTATTAATCATATTTAGCACTGCATAAAAATAAGTCGGATCTCCAGACCACTCTACTACAGACAGCCCGAGTAATCGCTTACCTTGGTCGTTGGATTTGAGCAGGTTGTTTACCTCTGGTTCAGAAAAATTCACTTCGGGAGCTAGCGCACGCATCCTACCAGTAATAGATTCCATCTCAAATGTGCGTTTTGCTCCTGATGGTAGAGAACTTCTAATTTCTTTATAACGTTGACTCAAGCTCTCAATTTGTTTTTGTATTTCCGACGCAGGAACCCTTGATGCATAAACTTTCTGCCATTCATGACGCATTTGCCGCATTTCTAGCTGCTGTTGTGGTGGTGCAACATCTTCTGCTAGCTTAGTATGCTCAATCAAAAATCCTAGAGTATCCCCAGTCAATGACTGTAGCATCGGCATCATACTAGAACCAGTAATTTCACCCGCTGGTGTTTTGATTGCTCCTCCAGTTAAAGCCACAATTTTCAGCACAGATGGTAGCCAGATTAGGACTAAGAAAATTGCTGTTGTATTTGTTACCTGAAATTTAAAAGTTAATTTTTCACCACCAGTAATTTGAAAGGTGCTGAGTAAGATAAAAAGACTACTAATAATTAACCAGTTTTTGGGGATATGAAGAATCCGTCTTAGTAGCCAATCCACCGCTTCCCGAGAAATCTGGTTGTTACCTGGTTCTTTATCGGTTTTGCTAATCATAATTTGTTTACAAATTTAATTAATAATAGCGATATATAAATTGTCGTCAAGAAAAGGGCGGGGAGACCCCAGCCCTACGAGGATTTGCGCTAACCGGAATTAAGTTAGTTGGCGATTGTCCAAAGCTATGTTGCGAACCGTAAATATATCTGAAGCCTTTACTAATGACCAATGACAAATGACAAATGACAAATGACAAATGACAAAATTACCAATAAGGAATAACTTCTAAATTATTGTCATCTGCTGCTTTTAAGATTACGCCCCGTAACAATTCGTGTTTCAGCGGTAATATATTTTCTGGTTTACAGCTGAAGAAATGTTCACCACGTTCATAAATAGCGATCGCTTCTTCATTATTATGGGCATTGCCATAAATTAACCCGTGGATTTGGGAGTAAATTGCTGGCTGCTCATAAAAATAGCGTGACCAAGCTTGGCTAAGACCACGTTTTTCTGTCTTGGCGAGAGTGGCTTCATTCGCACCAGCCCGCATTGCACCATCACCACGTAGATCCAGTAATTTTAAATCCCTTGTGGCAGTTACAATCGCAATTTGCTGGTCGGTAATTTCTATACAACCAGTATCACCAAAAATTTCTACTAGACAACTGGAGATTTTTGGTGCAAGGTAGTAAATACCCCGTTCGTGGTCATTGTCTGGTTGGTGATCTAGTGGTTCGTAGGAAATTTTAGGCAATTTACCACGATGATGATCAAAGCGATAAAGTGGACCCCAAAATCGAAAACTTAGGGCACTAGTACCAAAATCTGTCCGGAAAATTCTGAAAAGTTCCGTACCCTTCTTTAAACTATAAAATTTTGGTCTTGGCCTGCCAAAGCGAGGTGGCGGGACAATTAGTTTGACCACCTTGATCACTCCTCATCTGATTGACGGAGAAAATGGGAATACTTGACTGAATAAGGATGAACGATACAAGATGAAAGATGAAAGTTCCTCTAGGCGATAAAACAACACAAAACCAGGGTTTATTTGGTCAGGTGTTTTACCCCTGATGAATTGACCAACAATGTTATTGATTTATAGAGTGTACTTCATCCTTTATCCTTGATACTGAGCGCCTTCATTTGAAATTGCAGACTTTGACTGCATCTGTCAACTACAGCCGTCGCCAGGAATTCAAAATTCAAAAAGCTGATTACGTAGCTTTTTTATCTATTTTGAATATTAGCTGCATTTCTGCGATCGCTGCACTAGTACATTACAACTATATCTACTGCAAAATTCAGGTGTTAGCTACGTGTTTCCGGACATTTTTAGCAATTTAATTGTAGTTTCTGTAACTTTTAGCCGCCACTTATTTAATTTTTGGGCAGGATTTATACTTAGAGGACTTACGCAAAGGGCACACACATTCAAGGTTAGGGTTGTCAATAGTCAAGAGTCCATTGTTTAGGTTTCCGATGAGGGGGACAAAGGAAACAAGGGGGACAAAGGAGACAGGGGGGACAAGGAGGACAAGGGAGACAAGGAGGACAAAGGAAAACAAATGACAATTGACCAATGACCAATGACCAATGACCAAAAACAAAGACGCGAAGATGCGGAGAATGAAAATTTCCCCGCGTCTGCGCGTCGAATATGATTGATCATTTGTTTGTGGAGAGACTGCTAAAAGACACCCACAGTCCTGGCTTCAGCAATTACGTCATCTATCTGACCAAATTTCAAGGCTTCTATGGGGGTTAAGTCATTTAAAGCTTTGTTGGGTCGAGTTAGCCAACTAATTTTTGATAAAGCAGGAACTTTTAAAGCTTTTAAAACATCTGGAAGTCCAGCGATCGTGCCATCTGGCCCCTCAGGATCGAATTGCCAGGTGGGAAATTTCCAGACTCCGTTATCTTGAACAGCAATTAAGCTATTCTTTTTTAAGCGATCGTGTGGTGTCTGACGAGTTGTATTTAATAAATCGGCCACTTGTGGTGCCGTTAATGAAGATTTAAGTAATTCTTGTCTCCACTTAAAATTTCTTGTGAGGGTAGCCAGTTCTAACCTACTACGCTCTTCATCACTAATTTGATCAGCACCAAGCTTGGCAGCAAAGTCAATTTCAGCTTGGGAATACTTTGGCTTAATATTAGTTGGTGTTAATCGCTCAGCTAAACATTTAATTTCCTCCGGTTGTAGGGAATTAAGATAATCCTGAAATTCTATAGCGATTCGCTCTAGTGCTTGTTGCATAACATATTTCCCGGAAGGAGCATCAATCGAGACGTTAATTCCGCTCATAATCCCTCCTAAACCGACCACATAACATAATATTCACTTCTTCATGTAAGAGATGTCAAATATCTAGATCTCTAGATTCGCATTCTTATGCATGTTTTACAATCATTCTTGGGCATGACTTATGTATGACTTTTGAATGAGATGGGTATGATTTTTTGCTAAATTAGTGATATAATTAACAAAATGGTTTGATATAGACGTAATGACTAGGCGATCGCTTCAAGCATCGGCTAAGGGAATTAGTAAGGCCGAAGCGGCGCTGATCCGTAATTCCTTGACACAGCAGGGGTTAGCTGGAGAACTAGGAATTAGTCGTCAGCCAGTGACTAAGTTTTTTCAAGGTAAAGCAGTCGATCGCTATATTTTCGTCACTATTTGCGAAAAGCTTAACTTGAATTGGGAAGAGATTGTCAAGCCTTCATCCTTCCCTGAGGAAGAACAATCAGCCAGCATTAGCCAAATTCAGAGTTTGGTGCATAATGTCCGCGAAAAAGTCCACGACAGCATTCAAAGACGTTGTGGTGTCATGCGGGTGCTAGATATGGAACAGCCAATCAGGCTAGATACTATCTACACTCATGTCAATATTTGGGAACGCATCACTGGACGCAGACGGCTGGATATTGCGGAGATAGTACGGGATTTTGACCCGACGAAGTTTAACTGTTTTAACTTAGGAAGCCTAGAACAACCGCGCCTACCAGCCTTAGAAGCCGTGGAACGCTACGACAAATTGATGATTTTCGGGAAACCAGGAACGGGTAAGACGATATTTTTAAAATGGCTGGCGTTTCTGTGTAACCTAGGTGAGTATAGAGGCGATCGCGTCCCTATATTCATTGCTCTCAAAGACTTTGCCCAGGCAAAAGAGCAACCCACCTTACTAGAGTACATTACAGAACAGTTTGAAGATTGTGGAGTAGCTGTACCCAATGCAGGGCTAACCCTTCTCACGCAAGGGAAAACAATAGTTTTATTAGATGGTTTAGATCAAGTCAGGGATGCGGATTATAACCGAGTTTTGCAGGATATTTGCAGCTTTACAACCCGATTTTACGCCAATTCCTTTGTGATTACCTGCCGAGTTGCGGCACAGAATTATATTTTTGAGCAGTTCACTGAAGTAGAAATTGCTGATTTTGATGAGCAACAGATAACTGAATTTGTGATTAAATGGTTTCAGGATAAAGAAGCGATAAAAGCAGAATATTTTTTACACAAGCTACGAGAGAATCAATCACTAAAAGCACTAGCAACTAATCCTTTATTGCTGACATTTTTATGTTTAATTTTTGCAGCGAGAGCAGATTTCATATTTAATACATCGGCAATTTATCAAGAAGCATTGGATATCTTGCTTAAACAATGGGATAATCAGCGTCATATTCAACGAGATGGAATTTATCAGCACATTTCTGTAAAACAAACAGGAGAATTATTGAGCCAAATTGCTCGTAATTCTTGGTCTAAAGGCGAGTATTTCTTTAAAAAAGAAGCTGTTGAGCAGCAGATACAAGAATACATTTATAGCTTATATGATGACAATAAAAATTTAGATGTATTGGAAATTGATAGCGAAGCGATTATTAAATTTATTCAAGCTCAAAATGGTTTATTGGTTGAGAGAACCAGGGGTATTTACTCTTTCTCTCATATTAGTTTTCAGAAATACTTGGCTACTAATACAAATTCTCTATAAACCCTTTCTTCCTTGGCGTACTTGGCGTACTTGGCGGTTATTTATTTAATCTAGGACTGATTCACTAACATAAAATCCGAAATATATATAGGATTCCTATTTTATTTTTGAATATACGCTTAGGGTGGGTAATGCCCACCCTACATATACGGAGAGTTTTTCAGAAATCACATCGGATTGCTATATATAGTTAAAAATGATTAGATATCTGTTGATTATTCATTAGCAGGATAGTATCTGTAATCAGATGGTTTGTCACTTTTACAAATAAAGTTTATACCTAATTGATTCATTTTATTAATCATTTCATAATTGATACAATTATAAGAAATATCAAGAGTATCGAGTTGACAAATTACTGGAGAATTAAATAAAGCTTCTACACCTATATCATTTATGTCTCCTACTGAAAGGTCGAGTTCAACTAAATTCTCTATCATTGGAGAATTCGCGATCGCGAAAGCCAAATTATTATACCCATTATCGTCGAATTCTCTAGGTTGGTTTTGATTATTGGTCATAATTTATTTTTCGTAAAATTGATGAATCCAGGTGCGATCGCGAAATTTTTGATTATTCATAAATAGAACAATCAGTACTGTTTACGGTTAATAAAGCAGAAAGTAGTTAATTTTTTAGCAGCAAGGTACAATAAACGAAAAACTATGATTAGCAAGCTGATACACATTGAACTGGTATATTTTTAGTCGAATGCTAGCAATTCAATGTTTAAAAGCTTACTATGTCACCCTATTCCCAACGCCCCTCTTCCCAAGCTTTAATGGCATAAAACACGGATGAATAATCATCATTCGCAAATGACATTTTCATCGCTGAGTGCAAAATTTGCCGGACACCTTTAATACTACTAACATCTAAATCCACTGCTTTGGCTTCATTGATAAATAAGTCTGTATCTTTCAACAAATGTTTGGTGGGAAAATTCGGATTAGCAAAATTGCCATCTAACATTCGTGATAGCTTTTTGTCAAAGGTAGGGGCGTAAAGGGCACTTTCCCGCAGAATTTCCATAAACTTTTCTACGTCAATATTTTGACGTTGGACAAAAGCTAGACTCAGCGCAAAACTAGTTGTTAGGGAAGAAATTAGTTGATTTAATGCTAGTTTAACTGATGCTCCAGCACCGACAGGCCCGACTAATCGAGGTTCAGGACCAAAATTTTGGAGTAAATTTAAGTAGCGTTGAAATTGATCTTCGCGAGCGCCTACCATGAGAATGAGGTTACCAGCTTGTGCTTCGGGAATACTCCCCAAAACTGGTGCTTCGAGATACTCACCACCGGCAGACACAACTGAGTCTCTAATTTCTAGGCTTTCTGTGGGAGTAATCGTCCCCATTTGAATGACAGTGCGTCCTGAGAGAGTGCGCCAAGAAGTATCTGAAAGCAGCACACTATAAATAGCCGCTGCATTTGTCAGCATGAGGATGATGCAATCAGCAGCGCGAATTGCATAGCGGGGATGTGTTGCGATTTCGGCACCAGCTGCTTGTAGTGGTGCTAATTTTTCTGGGGTGCGGTTATAGGCAATTAACTCTATATTTGCTGCCAATAGCCTTTGCGCCATCGGTAGTCCCATCAGTCCAGTTCCCAGAAATGCCACCTTCATTGTTTACGTTCCTTTCGTACAGCTTAGGCGAAGCCTGTCTTAGACATCGCGTTTCTATTATCAATTAACAGTGAACAGTGAACAGTTACCAGTTAACAGTGATGGCTGATAACTGGTAACTGTTTGCTGAATTTTGAATCTGGTAATTAACCCCCGGCGGCAAAAGTCGCCAGAATTACAACTGACAGTAAAATACCGGGAGTAAGTAGGGTAACTAGCATTAACAAGTCATGGGTACTCATAATTTTTCATTGCCTGATGTTGTAGTTGTCACTGTTACAGTGTTACCTTAGTCAAGTGAGAGTACAGCAGCATTAATAGAGTTTTAACTTTTCGCCTACTTTTACTCTGGCACAGTTAAGCCTTTTAGCGGTTGGGAAAGTTCTTTTTCCTTTAAGCCTTTGCTTTGAACTAAAACGCCAAAGCCACCTAGTCCTAAAGGGTTCAGCAGTTCATGTAGTGACTCTCGCCGCCTTAATAGTTGCGAAATGGACTGTTCTTGATGGGAAAGCGCCGCAATGCGACTTCCCAAGCCTAACACCATTAAAAATAAACCCTGTTGGGTAAAACCCACTTTATCTAAACCGCAGCGATCGCCCCATCGTTCCAAAGCAGTAAAATCAACATGGGCTGTAATATCTTGCTGGCCGATGTTGACATAAGGGTTGTCATGGTGGCGATGGTGATAATAGCACTTTAACGTTCCTTGCGATCGCCTGGGGTTATAGTAACGATTGGCGGGGTAGCCGTAATCAATAGTTAACACATACCCCCGCTGCAAGCGGTCTGCCACTATACTCAACCAGTCTAGAGCTGCTAAATTAATTTCACTACGGTAGCCATCTGCATAACCATTTTGGGCAAAATCAATCCCCACTAAATCGAAATATTCTGCCAACCGTGAGGTAGACAGTTCCCCTGTAACTTCCACAAATGATGGCGCTGGTGTGCGGGGAGATGAGGGAGTAAAGAAAGCAACATCCTCCTTGTCCCCCTTGTCCCCCTTGTCCCCTTCTCCCCAAGTTGTCACATAAACTTCCCGCAACTCCCCCGCCTCGAGGATAAACTGATGCACTGGCAAAGCATCCACCAATTCATTAGAAAAAAAGCAACCTGTAATGGAATTGGCTGGTATGTCTTCTAAATTGCACCATTGCACCGGGAAATCTTGTAAGCGTTGCTGTTGTTCTTGCTTGAGAGAGGGGGATTTTTCCACAATTAAATATTTCAGCACAGCCAAAAAATCTGGGTACTGCTGCTGATAGTAGTGAAGGATATGGGATGCTAGCAGTCCTTGACCTGCTCCCATTTCTACCAGATAAAAGCTCTCAGGTTGCCCTAAAATCTCCCACATCTGGAGAAATTGTTCCGCTAGCAATTCGCCAAAGTCATTACCCAGGTGAACAGAAGTAAAAAAATCACCACCCTCAAACCCAAGTTTGACTGCATTGCTGGAATAGTAACCATGTTCAGGGTGATATAACACCATGTCCATATATTCAGCAAAACTAATTCGCCCTTGGGGACTGGTGCTAATGCGATCGGCTATAGCTGCACACAACGCTGGATTATAATCCATGTATTAATCACTCACCAACGACACTAACACGCCATTGAGATCGCGGACACGAGCAATTGTCTGTCCCCAAGGCTGACGTTTTGGCGCATCTAGTGCTTTTGCTCCCGCCCCTAATGCTCTCATATAAGCAGTAGCAACATCAGGTGTAATCAAGGATATTTGAATTAGCGTTGGTGGTTGGGTGGGTTCGTTAGCATGGAAGCCAGCAGGAAATAATGCTTGCGCTTCATTAATAGAAGAAAAAGCTAGGGTAGTGTTTCCCGTTTCCATTTCTGCCCAGGTAACTTGGTTTTGCTCCCGGATAGTACGACGAACCAGGCCAAACGCTTTTTCGTAAAACTCAACGGTCTTAACTACATCATCCACCCAAACGATCGTGTAACCGAACTTCATATAATTAACTCTCTAGGATACAAGGGGCTGTTGCCATACTTTTCGCCGCTGTTTGCATCTGTTCAATATCTGATGGCGACCAAAAGCGAGGTGCTTGACAGTGATGCGCTACTAACAATCCCCATAATCCTCTAGGTATCAAAACAGGTACTACTAAGTTGGCGCGAACCTGCAAACTGCGGAGAAATTCTCGATGACAATCATGTATTGATTCTAATTCGATATCGGGGATTGCCCGGACTCTTCCTGCTAAATATAAAGTCGCATATTCTTCATTAAAACAATTATCTGGCCCTTTAGAACCCAGGATTGAGTATTCACTCTTAACTATAGATTCAAAGGTTACTTGTCCTTGCCAACAGCCATAAAAGTAATATAGAGCTACGCGATCAACTTGAAGTGACTCTCTAAGTTGATTGATCGTTTGTCGAATTAATGCATCCCGCTGCATGGTGATTACCAGACGGTCAAGCACTCTTCGTAACCCCTGCTCATAATTCCTTTGGCGACTGGGGTCAAATTCTGAATATGAATGAATTTGCACAGATCTAAAATAACGGCTGGGTAAGTACTTTGAGGTTTCTATAGTAACTTATCAGACTTTTACTAAAAAAATGTACTGCATATAACATTGACATTCTTATTGAGAAGAATAGCATTTAAGATATTGAGTAAATCCGAAAATAAAGATTAAAATTCTCGTTTTTTGTCAATAGTCAATAGTCATTGGGCATTGGGCGGGAAGCTTTTTCATATTCTCCCCACACTCCCAATATCTCTCTTGTCTCCCTTGTCCCCCTCATCCTCCTTCTCCTCTCTGCCTTCTTTCTCAAGAGTTCGCCCTTTTGTCACCCCACCAGTTAAAATACATAAGCCTGGTATATTTCCTCAACATCATGGGCAACACTTTTGGTCATCTATTTCGCATTACTACTTTTGGTGAGTCCCACGGCGGTGGTGTGGGAGTTGTGATTGATGGTTGTCCGCCGCGACTAGAAATTTCTGCGGAGGAAATTCAAGTAGAACTAGATAGAAGGCGTCCGGGACAAAGTAAGATTACAACGCCTCGCAAAGAAGCTGATATCTGCGAGATATTATCTGGGGTGTTTGAAGGCAAAACATTAGGAACACCGATCGCAATTTTAGTCCGCAACAAAGATACTCGTCCCCAAGATTACGATGAGATGGCACAAAAGTATCGCCCTTCTCACGCTGATGCCACTTATGATGCTAAATATGGAATTCGCAATTGGCAAGGCGGGGGTAGGTCGTCAGCGCGTGAGACAATTGGCAGAGTAGCCGCAGGTGCGATCGCTAAAAAAATTCTCCGTCAAGTCGCCAATGTGGAAATTATTGGTTACGTCAAGCGCATCAAAGACTTAGAAGGCGTTATCGATCCCAACACCGTCACCTTAGAAGAAGTGGAAAGCAACATCGTTCGCTGTCCCGATGGGGAATCGGCAGAACGGATGATTGAATTAATTGAGCAAATTGGTAGACAAGGTGATTCTATTGGTGGCGTAGTCGAATGCGTAGCGCGAAACGTCCCCAAAGGCTTAGGCGAACCAGTCTTCGATAAATTAGAAGCAGATATTGCCAAAGCTGTGATGTCTCTTCCGGCTAGCAAAGGTTTTGAAATTGGTTCCGGTTTTGCAGGAACCCTGTTAACCGGAATTGAACATAACGACGAATTTTATATTGATGAACAAGGTGAAATTCGCACCGTCACCAACCGTTCTGGTGGGATTCAAGGGGGAATTTCCAACGGCGAAAATATTATTTTGCGAGTTGCTTTTAAGCCCACAGCCACAATTAGAAAAGAACAGAAAACAGTCACTCGTGAAGGTGAAGAAACCCTATTAGCAGCCAAAGGTAGACACGATCCTTGCGTATTACCCCGGGCCGTGCCAATGGTAGAAACAATGGTAGCCTTAGTATTGTGCGATCATTTATTAAGAAATCACGGACAATGTAAAGTGCTGAACTTTGATTCTTGAGTGAGAAATTAATTAAACAACACCTTCGTAGGGGCGGGGTCTCCCCCATACGTGTCAACTTAACGTGAAACCCTTGCCCAGATGGGATCGCTCATTTATCCTCACGAGGAGCGTTACCCCACCCCGGCTTTGCTGACGCAAAACCGCCCCTCCCCTTGGCAAGGGGAGGGGTTGGGGGTGGGGTAAAACGTATATCGGGTAAGCGTTTGAGCTTAAGTTGACACCAATGGGTCTCCCCGCCCTGATTCCCTGATTCCCCGCCCTCACCATCTTAATTTTTTTGAATCGCAAAACAAAAACGCCCTACCACAACTTTATTATTGCTCATCAAGTTGTCTGTACTATTTTTTAATCCTTCCATGAATGGTTGCAAATTATAAGTTTTCCAGTCCTGACTAGTATTGCTAGTTGCATTCCAATCAGACCACCAGGATTCCTTTTGTACCTTTTTAGCCACTGCATCAACAGTGAATAAGTAAATTTCTGGTTGGGGAAAAATGCTGGGTTTAATTGTAGTTGTAAAATTTAAACTCTGATTATCTATTTTCCATTGATTTAGTTCTAGTGCCTTTTGCACCGGCGAATCTGGAGGTAGTTCTTGCAGAGGTGTTGAGGAAGACGAAGTTTTGATATTAACTTCTGTTTGGATAAAATCTGGGTCTACTGGCAATGTATTACTCAAAGGCAGAAAAGGAACATTATAATTAACTGATAAGTCCTTAGTGTAATTTTTATCTATTTCTAATAGCTCAGTTTTATCCTTTCTGTCTAATGAGACATGATCGTTAGTGAGATTTGGCAATCTTTGTAAGCCTTCTTCAGTTTTGGGTAAATCTGGCAAATAAGATACTCCACCTATTAAATTACTGGGTGAAAAAATCGTTAAGTGGTTATCTCCAGGTATTTTATTGCTCTCAGTTAGTTTCTTGAAGTAATCGGAAATATCACTATACCGCCCTAAAAAAATTACATAAAATGGTCTATATTCTTGACCTTTAATGGTATTACCTTGATTATCATTAGTTTTATATGCAAATTTTCTCTTACTGCCATCTTCTAGATAAACGTCACCATTAAATTCACTTTTAACGGCTAAAATACCTACTGCATAACCTGGTTGATTGGGATTAAAGTAATTCTGAGCCAGAATTGTTTTATTAAGTTGAATGACATCCTCGCCATCTTGGTACAAATCTGTGACAATAACTGTTAGTTTTTCATCATTTGCAGGCTTAATCGCCGTTTCAATTCTGCTAACTCCTAGTAGAGGAAACTTTGTGGTGTCTGTGCCATTGTAAAATTTCGACTGTTTTGCTAGTAGATAGTCTTTACGATCAATATTTTTAATTGTTTCCCCTAAACGGTAATATTGCACTTGTGGCTGAGTTCTCGGTATCGGTGTCCAGCCAGTTTGTAATATTTGGTCAAGTAAATCTATTGTGTCAATGTAGCGAGTTTTAGCATTTGTCGGATGTGTTACATAGCCTGCCATAGATGGTGTCCCATCTACATACATCTCAATAGTCAACTTCTGGGATTGGGTTGGCTGACTACTAGCTGCGGGAATCTCACAGTTAAAATCCACCTGTTTTGGTGAAGTACAAGCAACTACCAGTAGATTTGTAGCGATCGCCAATATTAGCCATTTTGCTCGGATCATGCTTTCCTTAAGCATAAAAGCGGGTATTTTATAGATTATCGCAATAAACTACACCATTTACGTACTTTAACATCTATTGACCGCAGTTAATTTTTCCTTGCTTTAGTCGGCTTAGACGCATCAGGCTTGGGTGTTGGGCTGGTACCATATTTTACTTTTATTGCCAAAATTTAAATTCTCTAAATAAAGCGTAATTATTATTACTTTACAAATAAAGCTCACTGTGTCAAATGTTTATAATAGTCCATAATAAGAATACTGAAATAAAACTGCGCTCGGAATTATTCGGGAGGACCCATGAGAGCGAGTGAGGTAATTCGCATCATTATTTTTAGCCTCATAGGTTGGGTTGTAATGTTTTTGGTTCAACCGTGGATTTACAGGAGTAAATTTCCTTTTGTCCGTATGCAACGGCCTATTGAGGAGTGGCTCAGTCAATCTTACATGGTAGGGGCAAGTATTGTATTTATTGTTGCTGTTCTTTCGACAATTACATGGTATTGGATGGCTGCTAAAGCACCATCTAAAGGCGGACATGATGTGCAACAATGGTCTTTGGTTTGGTGGCTAATTTTACTATTACCGGTGATCGGTGTTTGTATTGCGATCGGCTTTTTTAAGGGAGACAATCAAGCACTTTTATCATTAACCACCTTTTTTGTCATCGATATTTTGTTTCTTTATTGGTTTACCACCGCAACTAGTTCTCCAGGAAGTTTACAGTTTGTTCCTCCTGGTGCATTTTTAATCCGGCGTCTATTTAGGAAATAGATCATGTCACTTTATATTATTGGCATTGGCGGTACAGGTGCTAAATGCATGGAATCTGTAATACATCTGGCTGCTGTAGGTTTATTTACAGACGAACCGATTAAACTTTTGTTTATCGATGCAGATGAAAGTAATGGTAATTTAGAACGTGCTAACTCTAGTCTCAATATTTATCAAAGATGCTGCAAATTACTAGCAGGAGATAAACAGCAGTCTCCTTGGATGAAAACACCAATTGAAGCCTTTGAAGTCTGGTCGCCGTTTAGCGAAAAAGCTATTAATAAAAATCTTGGCTCATTTTTTGGTTACAACAACCTCAAGCAAAATTATCAGACATTGGGTAATCTTTTTGATGTTTTATACACACAAGAAGAACGAGAAGTTGAATTAGATGTAGGTTTTCGCGGTAGACCGGCTATTGGTTCGGCGATTATGAGTCAAGTAGATTTAGATACTCTAGATCAAGAACCTTGGCGGAGCATAATTAATCAAATTCAAAGTGATGTTGGTGCTGGTAAGCCAGTAAAGATTTTTCTGTGCGGTTCAATTTTTGGCGGTACAGGCGCTTCCGGCTTACCAACTATTGGCAGGTTAATTGCTAATAAATTGAGAAAAATTAGTGTCCGCGATCGCGTCAAAATTGCATGTTTATTTGTTCTGCCTTATTTTAACTTCTCAGCGCCTACCGGAGAAGATCCAAATGCTGTTTATGCCCAATCTGATTTATTCTTGCTCAACACAGAAGCTGCACTCCGATACTACGAAAGTCAAGCCCAAGAAATTTTCGACACAGTGTATCTGTTGGGTAATTCCAACTCCACACCAGTTAAATTCAGTATTGGCAAAAAAACTCAACGCAATCACTCACACTTTCTCGAATTATATGCAGCCACCGCCGCCAGACAATTTTTATTCAATTCTCCGCCAACTGGAACAGTAGTGTTAATTGGAAGAGAAGGAGAAAAACAACTAAATTGGAGCGATATTCCCGAAGAAAATGTAATTAAATCAGCCTTGGTGAATGCTACACGCTTCGCCTATGCTTGGCTATCCAACACTGCTGTGGAGTTAACTAGTGCTAAAGATAAAGGAGTTGATTGGGCGCAAAGATACATTAATTGGTTTAGTCGATTTTACCGTCCTAACCCAGGAATGCTAGGCAAGATTTTTGACAAAAAAGGCGAAGAATTACCCGACTTTGCCGATCCTAAAGAACAGGAAGCTGTGAGAATTGTCAATTCTTGGTGTCAGGATTATCTCCGCTGGTTGCATGAATTGCATCAATGTCAAGGTGATGCAGTGAATCTGTTTACAGCTAATTCTTTTAGCAATCCCGAAGGACAACTCAAGCAAGAAGAATTTTCTCAGCTGATCAAAAGTGATAGTCGAGATGAAGGTAAAAAAAACCAAGACACAGTGCAGAGATTACACGTATCCCTAATATCTGAACCCAGAGTTCTTAATCCACCCAATCAAGGTACAGCAGGACTAGCTAAGGCTTTATACATGCTTTGTCGGCTTTAACTGAAGGATGAAGGATGAAATTGTTCTATTTATAAAGCGAAAAGTTAGATAGCCAAAAGTCGGCGCTGCAAACTTTTCAGTTTAGTTAAGGCTAAAACTTTGCGAACAAAGTCAATTTTTTAACGAACCGCCTTCTCTACGAGACACTACGTGAACGCGTAGCGTCTCGCAGAGAAGACGCAGAGGACGCACAGAGAAGAAAGAAAGGTTTTCAGTAACTCCGCGATGTCTACGACAAGTCGCTTTGCGTTTTGGCACAAACCTATTTTACAAAACTTCAACACCCCTAGCCCCTCTAGCCCCTAGCCCCTATGACGAACGCACAACCAAGTAAAAAGCAGTTGCATTTTTTTCTCCCCACATTAAAGCCAGATTCTGATGTCAAACCAATTGATGAATCAGGAAAATGGCAAGCGCAAAAAAACAAAGTCTTTCAAGATGTAGCCTCTAGTTTAGAGTATAAAGCCCCTAGAGCAGTTAAAAGCGTTAGTTCCGTACCGACAATGTGGGCGCGTCCTCTGTCTATGGAAATGGCGCTACATAATGGTAAATACCCCATCCGCGATCAAATGATCGAGCAATGGCGGGGGATGTTAACCGCGATCGCTCTGGCGGAAGTCCGGGGTTTTCCCATCACAGCACAGTTACTGCAACTGCGAGATTTCCGACACGAAGAATTTGCCCGTTCTTTATCCGAACTTTTACCGAGTGATAGTAATAGTCTTTATACATTAGAAAATAAACATCCTTGGGAAGATATTTATATATTTTTATGGGATGGCAAACCAGTAGGTATCACCACACCTAGTACCTTAGTTTGTCCCTCAGAGGAAGGCAAATGGATAGGATTACCTTGGTGGGAAGATGGCAGATTACAATCCCCAATTCGCCATATCAATAGTACAGAAAAATCACTTTTGTGGCGCTGGTTAGAAAATCTCCGCAAAGAGTTAGGTAACTATCAAGGTAAGAAACAAGCTATTAACATGATTGGGGGATTGATCGATCAATTCCGCAGCGAATTAAATGCAGATACTCAACCAGCCTTAAGTTTAACAGCAGATCCCCAATTTTTTGGCGTACCCCTCAATCGCGGTGTACTCAACGCATTAAATAAACCTGTCAAAGCACAGGAAAAATCTTCTAATGTCCGTTTAATTCCCAGTCCCGAAAAAGGTCTATTACCTGACTTACTAATTATCGATCCAGAAATTGCCAAAGCCTGGAATGAATCACCACAACATATATGGGTACATGGAGGTAAAACCCTAGCATCTTTAAACATAGAAGATTTGCGGACTAAAAAACTTGTTTGGCAAACTGTGCAATGGATTGAATCTAAAGATTTATTCTTACCAGAATTCACTTTTATTAATCAAGAAGAAGCTTTACCAGGCGCTTATCTCCCCAAGGAAACTGTACCTTTAATCTTTGAGGGTGAACGAATTACACCCCTAATTCCCCTCAATCCCAAACTGCTAGAGTATTTAACACCAGAAGATATAAATCGCCGGGTTCAATTCCAACCATTTAATGGTGATGAGGGACCTCAAGTCAGGGTAATTTTAGATTTACCTCTAGCAGGTTTAAACGATGGCAATCCACCTGCTAATTATCGCATATCTAAAGATTATCCCCTTAAAGAAGAGAACGCTTTAGCAGAAGTGCCTGTTTTAGAAGTTTGGCCTAATTTTCGTGCCAAAGGCTGGAAAACATATTATGCCTTCTATTACGATGGTGAACACGAAAATGATACTTTTCAAGTCTTTCTACCAGAAGCCAAACAACCACATATTTTCAAAGATGGTAGGGGTTCCTACCAAATGGCTTATTTAGAACAATTCCCATCCGTTATTATTTGTCAAGGGAAAGACAGAAAACTCCTTGGTTTAATGTTACTCAAAGCTCCAGATGAAATTGATCTGAGGAGTTCCTGGACAGTTGGTGTAGATTTCGGCACTTCTTTTACCAATGTTTATGTGAATAGAACTGATGTAGCCGAACCATTAAAACTAGAGAATTTACATCTCAAAATTACAGAATTTAACCCAGAGACTCGGTTACCTCTGTTGTATGAATACTTCATCCCTGAGAATTTTATTCCCGTAGAAAAGCCATTACCTCTATCTAGTGTACTCACCATTAGAGGTAACTCTGGAGCCAGTCAAGAAAAATGGCAACCGATTTTTGATGGTCGAATCTATGTACCAGATCGCAACCGATTTAAGCCCCAAGAAGACTGGATTAAAACCAATCTCAAATGGGAAGAATCACAAAACTTGAGTTACAATCAACTGTTTCTCAAGCACCTAGCTTTACACATTTCCGCCTTAGCAGCTAAGAACCGTGTTAAAGAAATTCAGTGGTCATTATCTTTCCCTTCAGCATTTTCTCGTGGTGACAGAAATAGATATGCTAAAACATGGCAAGATTTAACCAAAGAATTACAAGCAAAAACAGGAATTATCCATAAATCACCACAAATAGATAATGCCGATTATTTCCGTTCGGAAAGTTTAGCAGTAGCACAATATTTTGCAGATCAAGAAGGACACGACCTAGTTAATACTACCTGTATTGATGTCGGCGGCGGAACTTCTGACATCTCAATTTGGGAAGAAGAAAATCTCGTTCATCAATGTTCGGTGCTGTTCGCCGGACGAGATTTATTTTCGCAATTTTTAGAACTCAATCCTAAGTTTATGGAAACCAGATTTGGGATTGCTGCTGCTGAAGTCAAAGGACTAAAAGGTACTGCATTTAATCCCAAGCTAGATGTGTGGTTGCGATTGGAAGGCGATAATTGGCTAAATAATAAACGCGAATATATCGCCGATCAACCAGATTTTCAAGGATTGATCCAACTGACAGCAATTGGCACAGCGGGATTGTACTATTATGTAGGTATTTTATTAAAAATTCTGCACGCAGAAGGCAAATATAGCCGGGATGAAATTACCCCTGTTTATATAGGCGGTAATGGCGGGAGATTTTTACACTGGCTAGCTGAAGGTGGAAGATTTGATCGCTACTCGGAAATCAATGAATTACTCAGCCGAATTTTAAGTAAAGCTTCGGGCTTTGAAGATACGGAAGTACCTACACAATTAAGTCAAAATCTCAAAGATGAAGTTGCTTGCGGTTTAGTGCTGAATCAAACTAAGCTGCAAGGATTGAAGAAAAAAGCCAAAGATCCATTAATTGCTGGAGAATATTCGGAAATTAATGGTAGAGAAATGAACTGGAATCAGCGCTTGGAACTGTTAGACGAAGAAGATGGAATTGAGCAATTTAAAATTCCCAAATTGGAAATATTACCACAGTTTCTTTATGACTTCCATATGACTTTAAGGGAACTTGAGATTGAAGGAATCAAACCGTTAGAAGGATATAAAAGAAGTCCAGATCCGCAAAGCAATGACAAATTATGGCGTGAAACCAACCGCGAATTGACAAATGTGTTACTCAAAATCAGGGGTAAATCAGATGAAATTCGTCTAGAACCGCCCTATATACTAGGTTTGAAAGCGCTTTTGAAGGTTTTAGGTAAGCAGTGGGCCGATAAATGGTCTAAGTAAAAAAATCCTCAAATCCATAGCGCGTTTGGATTTGAGGTTGAATTATGTTATGTGCTGACAGTTATTTGAGATAGTAAGCCATATCATATTTTTCTCAATTACTTGCAGCACAGCTCAAAGAAATCTATACTGACCAGCTATCAGGCGATCGCAGAATTTCTAGGAGAGCAATAATACTTATGTCGTCATACATATGTCCAGTTTGTGGAAACCCTTCAGATACAAATCAGCAAATTTGCTCTAATTGTCGCTTTCCTGTAATGCATTATAAAGCTCAGTTCAACCCAACTTTAGTAGTAAAAGAGTTAGAAAATTTCCAAAAGGCGGCTGAAAGCTGGGGGAATGAATTATATGCTGAACATTTGCAATTAAAAAAACAATTAGATGGTTTTCAGTCTTCATCAACCACAAATCAAGTGACAGATGAAGGTTTAGATCGGTTTGCAGATCAAGAAGAAAATAACGAACACCACCAGATGATATCTCTGAATAACCAAATGCAACAAGAGATATCATCTCTTCACCATAAGATAGATGTAATTAATCAAGATTATAAAAATCTTGTGCGTAAGTTAGAACAATTAACGAATGAACTACCAGAGACAATTCATGATATTGAGATAGTAGATAAATCTCAAAGAACTCAATTAGATAAGAGGAATGCAAAGATCAGAAAATTTCAAGGAGATTTCAGATCGTTAGTAATTTCGTTAACAACAAATAAGTTTTCTTTAGAACATCGGGAGAGAGAACAAATACAGACAGCAGCAGAGGCGCAAAATCAGGAATCACCAATTCAGCCAGCCAAATCAAATCAAGAACAATTGGAGCTTCAGTCTATTATAAAAGAATTGAGGAAAATTGTTTCGCAACTTCAGCCCCAGGTTAATCATACAACTGACGAGCGATCGCCTTTTCAAGCTGAACTACAAAATTGGAACCAGTATGTTTCGCAACTATTTCCACTACTTGAGCAACGCTTTAGTGAAAAAGTGAGTTCTTTAAACGCTGATTTATTAAAAGAAATTAAAAATTTAGCTTTACAAACTCCGGAAAAAATTACCTCAACTAATATTGCAACTAGCGAAAACATCAAAGATTGTGGGTACGAAATCCCTCAAACATCAGCACTTCAACCTCAAGCAACATTTCCCAGTCAATCTTCTGCTTTGCCACAGTTACCATTGGTATCACAGTATAATCAGAATCCAGATTATTTTTCAACATCCGCACTGGAAGTTTCAGAGACAGAAGAAAGTATTAATCAACGCCGTCTTGGTAATCAAGCAGTAATTATTGAAAAAGTCCGCAAGGGTAGAGGAAATTATTGGCTAATAACTGAGACAAATGAACATTATTTAGTCCCTAAAGGAGGTTTAAAGATTAATCAATATAATTTACCAACAATAGAAGCATTATTTCAATGTACTGGAGATTCTCCCGAAAACTTTCAGAAATTTACACTCGTCCAACCAGCGATTGTTTTTCCTATAGAATCTGAAAAATGGCGGCTTGAAAAACTGGGTATGTTAGAATTTGAAGCCTAGATATTTTCATAACATACGAATATTCTCAACCGAGCAGTATTGCACCCTGAAATTATTGAAAATAGTGCAATATGTCAGTCAAAAATCCTCAACTCCATTCCTGGTTTGGATTTGATGTCAAATTATGTTAGGTGCTGACAGTTATTTGGGTTAGTAGGCCTTATCATAAGTTTTCTAAATTACTTGCAGCACAAACTCAAAGAAATTTATACTGATGAGCAATCAGGCGATTGCAGAATTTCTAGAAGAGCAATAATACTTATGTCGTCATACATATGTCCAGTTTGTGGAAACCCAAACCATACAAATCAAGAGTATTGTCCTGAGTGTGACTTTCCTGTAACGCGTCTTCTTTCTGCATTTGATGGACTCAAAAAGGAACAAGTGCTGAAATGGGCTAAGGAAAAATATTTTAAGTTACAAAAAATAGAGAAAGACAAAGCTGACTTGGCTGAAGGCTTGGATCAACTACGCAAGCAGCTTCCACAACATATTGTTGTTGAATACGCCGACCAACAAAGATTAAATGACCCTAAGTCAAAACTTGTAAGCAAGATAAGCGAATGGAACAAAAATATGGGAGAGTTCAGCAGCAGTTTCGATCTGTTAATTACTAGTAATTTATTAAAATCAAAACCAGGAACAACAAATTCTGTACAGCAAATCCAGAGTAATCAAAATCCTTTCATAAATCTAGCAGCAAAACAACCAAAAGAGGAGCAACAACCTCAGTCTCAACAATCAAATCAAGAACAATCACAACTCCAGTACTTGACAAAAGAGGATTTGAGTAAAATTTTTCAAGAGGAGCGATTGCTTTTTCAAGCTCAAATACCAAATTGGAGCCAAACTATTTCAGTAGAAGTACTTTCTCAGCTTGACCAACAATTGAGTGATAGTATAGCTAACAAAATAATAGCAGCATTAGTAGAAGCAACAAATAAAAATCTTACCAATAGCCCTCACGAAAATGTACTAGAAGAGAATATTCCGCGAGATGAAAACACCGAAAAACCGACATATCAAATAATCCAACAACCAGCGATTCAATCTCCAGAAGTATCTTCTAGCCAACATTCTGCTGAGTCCCAGTTCCCTTGGGTGTTAGCTTATAATCAAAACCCAGAATTTTTCTCGGAATTTGCTGTGGAAGTATCAGAAACAGAAGAAAGTATTAATCAACGTCGTCGTACTACTAATCAAGCAGTAATTATTGAAAAAGTCCGCAAGGGTAGAGGAAATTATTGCCTACTAACTGTAAAAAGTGGATATTACTTATTACCTAAAGGAGATTTAAAAATTAATCAGTTTAATATGCCAACAGTAGAAGAATTATTTAAATTTATTGGATATTCTCCTGAAAATTATCATAAGTTTTTGCTCGTGAAACCAGCAATAGTTTTTCCTATTGAACCCGAACAAAAATGGCAGCTTCAAGAACGTGGTGTACTGCAATTTTAATCTAGGTATATCATCAGCAATATGCTAGTAGATTGATTTGAATTGGCACAACCCTTGATCTTAGGTAAAACCATTATAGTTTGATTATGAAAAAGGTAAAAATCTTAAAATCACTACTACCTTTATTAATAGTGCCATGTCTATTAGTAGACTGTCAAGCTTTAATCACTCGTGCTGATGAAATCAATCATAGCTCATATGTTGTCAGCCAGCAGAAATCAGAATCTGATGCTCCAGACATTAAAGAACTAACTCAGGCGTATAATGAATTTGAGCAATCTATTAAGACCTTAATTAACGAACTTCAGGAAGTAGTTAAAAACAATAAAGATAAAAATTCTGTAGATGTTAAAACACCAAATGACAAGCTAAAACAACTGCGTCAAGCTAACGATAATTTGCTGGCTCAAAAAAAATCTAGCTTGGAAGATACACTTAATAACATCAACACTACTCTCAATGAAATATCAGGAATTGTTGAACCCTTAGCTAACGGTTTAACAGTTAAAAATGTCGCCCAAATCCAAAATTTTCTTGGACTTACCCAAGATCCTTCAGTTAAAAGAAATTTAGGCAAATTTGGGACAAAAACTCAAACAGCTATGCAAAATTTTTTCAATGAGCGAAATCGAAAATTAGCTGCTAATATTGAGGAATTGAAAAAAGTTAGTCAGAACAATGCCAATATTAATAATAATCAAAATCCAGCTAATTTAGAAACTGAAAATCAACAATTAAAAACCGAAATAAAGACTTTTTATTGGAAATATAACTTATCTGTTACAGCCGCATTCGTTGCTGGTATATGTATAGGATTGCTGGGAGTAATTTCGTATCAAAAAATACGTAATAAAGGCTCCAATGAAACGCAAAGTAGTTTTCCAAGTCCCGAAGTACAAGAGTCTACTTACACTCCCAGTGAAAATTACCAGAATTATACCGCACAACCTATTAAACAAGAACCTGAATCTAAATCAAAAACAAAAATAAATCCATCTAAGTCTGCTACAGAAAATCCTGCTAATACTCCAGCAGCACCTAACAACAAGTCTATTACTAAAATAATTAATAATGCATCTGTTACTGAATTAATAACAATTTATAATCAAAATCGCAATTCCTTATCTAAATATGCTACAGAAGTTTCCGAAACCGAGGAAAGCATTAATCAACGTCGTTTAGGTAGTCATCAAACAGCAATTCTCGAAAAAGTCAGTAAAGGCAAAGGTAGTTATTGGATAATCCATAAAGAAGGCATAGATTATCTTGTTCCCAAAGGAAATATCAAGATAAATGAATACAACTATAAAACAGTTGAATCTTTATTTGAATGTCAAGGCTATCAACCAGGTATTTCCAGTAATTTCGTACTGGTTAAACCAGCACAAGTTACCCCAAGTTCTCAACAAACTTGGGAAATTGTTGATTACGGCGTGCTAAAATTTTAATAAATCAACATTATCTTATAAAAAATATAAATTAATCCATAGTAATTCTAAATAATTCGTCAACAACAAGATACCCGACTTCTTAAAGAAGTCGGGTATCTGAAACCTTACTGATTAGAAAATTGGCAAAAATTTACACTCGTGAAGCCAGCCAAATTTTTTCCTATAGAAGGTGAAAAATGGCAGCTTCAAGAACGTGGTGTACTAAAATTCGAGTTTTAATTTTTATTACTTTAAATTAAGTAAAAGCAATAAATCAAATATTAACATTTTTTATTTTTATTAAAGATTTATTAAAATATAGGAATCTTATTTGATTTTTGAAATACAGGTAGGTTGGGCATTGCCTGAGAGGATGTTTGTCAAGTCAATAAGTAGACTCGAAACCACTCTTCTGCGATGAGAGAGGCTTGTAAACCTCAGCTTTAAGAATAAATCATTTTTTCAAATATCAAACCGGACTACTATATATTATTTATATAACCAGGTTGTGAGGATGGAGCATTTTAATATAAATCTTTCAGAGTTAATAGAAATTTATAATTATAGACCTCATGTGCTTTCAAGAAAAGCTATCAAAGTGTCGCTTACGGAAGACGATATTATCATTCAAAATAATCCGCAAATTTTTTTAGAAACTACCAGGAATGGGAATTATTGGGTAATAGTTACAGAAGATAGTAATTACTGGCTTTTACCAAAAGCTAATCTCAAAATAGATATATTTAAGTATGAAACGCTCAAATTATTATTTAATTGCGATGAATATCAACCCGAAACAGCCAAAAAGTTCTCCCTCATACAGCCAGCCCAAGTTGATCCTACACCCGATTCTCTGAAGTGGAAGCTTGAAAAACCAGGAAAATTAGAATTTTTAAATTTTAGTAAAACTTCGGAATTATCTAAATTACAAGCAGAAATTGAATGCTTAAATGAAGAAAATAATAAACTTCAGTTTCAGTTAGAACAATTATCTCAAGAGCCTTATCAATTGCAGTCTCAATTCAAACAATTAACTGAACAGATTCAATCACAAAAACAAGAATTTAACAAGCAAATTCAGCAAGCTGCCCAAGAAACTCACTCTCTATTAAATAGAATGCAGATGCAATTTAGCACTCAGCTTAATAAGCTAGAGACTGAGTTAAAAGACATCAAAATTTATTTAACATCAAATCAACAAAAAAAATTACCACCTGTTAACAAAGATTTTCAAATATCTACAACTCCAACTCAAGAAGTATCTTTTAACCAAGCTGACGGTTCACCACAGTTATCTTGGTTGTCGGCTTATAATCATAACCCAGATTCTTTCTCAGAATTGGCTTTGGAAGTTTCAGAAACCGAAGAGAGTATGATTCAACGTCGTCTTGGTAATAATCAGCCAGTAGTTATTGAAAAAGTCCGTAAAGGTAGAGGAAAATATTGGATACTAATATTAAGTCAGCAAAATTATTTAGTACCTAAAAGCGATTTAAAAATCAATCCATTTAATTTATCAAGAGTTCAAGTCTTATTTCAATGTATTGATTATTTACCCGAAAAATCTCATGCATTTACCCTGATAAAGCCCGCAGTTGTTTTTCTGAACGAATCGGGAAAATGGCAACTTCAGGAACTCGGTGTACTTAAGTTTTAATTTTTTATAGGAATTTTTTAAGGATAAAATCATTATTTATGATGTTAAATCCAGAAGATTTTGAAGAAATTTTACAAAAATTTAATTATATATTTGATAAGGTTAGTGAATTAGAGCGGAGATTGGTTTTTCTAGAGAATTCTGTGGGAAAGATAAATAAACCCACCGTCATAGACTCAGGAATAAAGGTAACTGAGGCTATGGAAATTCCGACAATTAACAAAGTCAATTTTTCCCAAAATGAGTTAGTAGAAATTTATAATAGTGACTTCCAGCAGCTAACTCCTTATGTCATAAAAGTATCAGTGACAGAAGATAGCTTGTCTCAACAAAATTTTCATAAAATTTTATTAGAAAAAAGAAGAAATGCTAACTATTGGATTATAGTTACTCAAGAAGATGATTACTATCTTTTACCAAAAGGTAATCTGAATATTGATCGGTATAATTATCAAACAATAGAATCTTTGTTTCAGTGTCATGGATACCAGCCTGATGTATATAACAAATTTATCCTGAATCAGCCCGCTATCGTTGAACTAACATCAAATGGGCAACAATGGATGTTGGCTCAAAGAGGAGCATTGCAATTTACTACAACTGTTTTGGATGGTTCAGAGGTAGTAGATATTAAAAATTTGGATGAAAATCCGGCTGATAACAGCAATACAAAAGGTCAGTTAGAAGCATCTAGTTCTGTATTTCAAAATATATCAATATACCCAGAAGAGCGTTTGCGATCGCCCGAAGAAATATTATTAGTTAATGACTATAACCAAAAACGTAATTTATTTGCATCAATATATTCTGTAATAGAAGTTCGTGAATCAGAAGAAAGCATTAATAGAGAGTTTTTTATTAAAACAGAAAATAAAATTCAACTGGTACAAGTTCGCTTAGGTCATTACTGGATAGTCACTGCGGAACCAACAATTTACCTATTTCCTAAGTTGAATATTATAATTAATCGGGAAACTTTAGAAATAGTCCAACCTCTATTTGAATGCCAAAATTATCAAGATGAGCATTCTCATACATTCACATTAATTAAACCTGCAAAAGTATCTCCTCTGTTTCCCGGACAAAATGGGATACTGCTGACTTCTGTAGAGCGGTGGATACTGGTAGAGCGGGGGGTACTGGGATTTACAGGTTAAATTTGACAATAGTCAATGGTCATTGGCCAATTGTCAGTGGTCACAAAATTCTATACTGTGGACTATGG
The DNA here is from genome assembly GCF_002368195.1 of Calothrix sp. NIES-2100. Classification (GTDB taxonomy): domain Bacteria; phylum Cyanobacteriota; class Cyanobacteriia; order Cyanobacteriales; family Nostocaceae; genus Aulosira. Next base: position 7,697,377 of record NZ_AP018178.1, read on the forward strand.
ACTATTGACGATTGAGTCTTAACCACCTTAATCTTTATTTATTGTGCCAGTTGCGTAAGGCCAATGAATAAATGGATTAAGTGTCTCAGTGATTATGCATAGCTTGTATTAAGCTGAGTTGACATGTATCCTAAGGAATATTTTCACTAGAATAGTTGATAAATCGCTAAAAAAAGCAATTTTTGTTTAAAGACTAAAGATTCCTTCCATTTAAGCGTTGTAACTCGTATTTTTTAAGGATAACATGGAAATAATTGTGTACTGACTACTCACGCCAGGTTTGGCCTCAGTTTTTCTATGGAAATTCAATTAATCAATATAGGTTTTGGCAACATCGTATCTGCTAATCGAGTAGTTGCTATTGTCAGTCCAGAGTCTGCACCGATTAAGCGGATCATTACCGATGCACGGGACAGAGGTCAACTGATTGACGCAACTTATGGTCGTCGGACGAGGGCTGTAATTATCACCGATTCCAGCCACGTAATTCTGTCGGCGATTCAACCGGAAACTGTAGCTAATCGTTTTGTCATTTCTCGGGAGCATCAAGTGGTAGATAATTGAGTCGGGCTGGGCTAACAGCCCTACCCTATTTGCGCCATATCAGCAGTACCATGTGAATTAGACGACTTTTTTGTCACCCGTGTGGCAAATTTCTTAGTCAAGAGTTACACACCTAACAGATACTAGACTAATAAATCCAGGTCTATCGATTAATTCACAGGTTTAGCGGATGATGCAAGTTCTACCCATCCAGAGTGGTGCTACTACTAAAGAATGCCCGCCTTCCGGTCGGCTGATTGTTTTAACGGGTCCCAGTGGTGTTGGCAAAGGCACTTTACTGCGTGCGTTGTTGCAACGTCATCCGGAATTATATTATTCCGTGTCGATGACGACACGTTCTCCTCGTCCAGGAGAAATTAACGGCAAACATTATTACTTTGTCAGCCGTAGCAAGTTTGAACAATTAGTTGCTCAAGGCGAATTTTTAGAGTGGGCAGAATTTGCAGGTAATTATTACGGCACACCCCGGGAAGCTGTGCTTAGCCAAGTTGGGTCTGGAAAATTGGTTGTACTAGAAATTGAGCTGGAAGGGGCAAGACAAATTCGCACTTCTTTCCCTAGTGCGCATAGCATTTTTATCTTGCCACCTTCCTTTGATGAGTTAGAAAAACGGATTCGGGGTCGCGCACAGGATTCTGAAGCGGCTATTGCCCGTCGTTTGCGCCGCGCCCAAGAAGAAGTTACCGCAGCAGATGAATTCGATGTTCAAATCGTTAATGACGATTTTGAAACGACTTTAAAAGCTCTAGAAGCGGATTTATTTGGATAATATTTTTTAACGATGAAACTGGAAGTCCCCTACATAAACGGTACTCCGTTTTGCTGGTGGGTACTTCACCTAGGCTGACTAAATAGACTGACACAGAAATCGTCTGCATAGGGTAAATCAAATCCCCTATGCAGACGCGCTTTTTATGCCCACCTAAAATTCGTATAGGTGGGGAATTATCGTTGGACTGGTTAACCCACTAAACCTTGAATGAGTGCTAGATTGATAGTCAAAAAGTAAGCAACTATTGCACCACCAATACCACCAATTAAGAAAGCACTGGCAAAGTTATTCCAGCCTTCATTGGTAGTAAAAGCATCTGGAGGATTACCTGCGGTAACGCTAGACAGTGCTTTGGGAGGATTGCTGTGGGTATACAAGGATAGAGCGGCGGTCAGAAGTACAACCAAGCCTACTGCTCCCAGTAACCCAGCTAAGTCAGCACTACTTGTATTCCGCAGGGGACCTAATTTGGCGAAGGGGCCAAAGAACCAGTAACCATGAGCCATACCAACTTCTAGCCCGCGTCTAAAAGGAAGAAGACCAGGGCGATAGGCGGGTAAGTTACCAATAAACCACTTCACTAAGGGAGAAGAATTAATTGGGGTTTCTAGGTTGCCTGTTTGAGGATCGCGCCCTGCGGGAAAAACAACTTCACGATTTCGAGGATCGCTGGGAAGATTTTTGGATGCATCTACTGCTTGCGCCATATTTTATGTTCGCCTCTAAATTTAGAATTGTGGCAGTTTTCTATTAATAATAATTGTAGCTAAAGGTGCTTTTTGTCAGAGAAGTTTAGAAAAATTAATTTAGTTAATGAAAAAAAGAAACTCTTACGCTGTAAAGAGCGTAAGAGCTTCAACAAATTATTTGTACTGCGTATTTTAGCTATATTTTCACCTATATAGGCGAAAATATATAGCTACACAATATTAGACAGAAGACAAGATATTCAGGTTATAAAAATACCGTCTTCTACCTATGGCAGTGGGTGGAAAAGTAAGTCAGGGAAAAAGCGGTTAAATTCAATCAAAATTCCAGCTGTGATTGTCAACCAAATGGTGGCTGCTACAGGTGCGGTGGAAATAAATTTAACCAAATATGACGATGAGTCGCCTTTGTCTGCCATGAATTTAGTCTCCAAAACAAGTTAATCGATCGATGCTGATGAATTAGCGTGGGGAAATGGGGATTTCTGTATCCTTGGCTGTTAATTTACCAGAGAGTAATTCTTGGACAGCCGCCGCAGGCCAAGCAAAGCCTGTGGCCATAATTGGTAGCGCCAAAGCCAGATCGATTTGGATTTCTTTTTGTTCGGTGTCAGGTCCCTTTTTGATTGCTTGTAGATAAGCACGACCTACCCAACCAATCCAACCAGTAATGTACAGGAAGAGAATGCTGGGAATTAAGAAGTCGCCTGCACGGTCAAGACGACCATCAACAATCAAATGGGGATAGCCCTCAGGACCACAAAGCGCTTGAGAATAACGCTCAAACCGCTTTTTCCCAGATTCTGGGTCAGCGGTGGTATTACGGGCATTTTTTGCTAGCTCTTGAAAAGCGGGAGTGTCTGCGCATGGTGCAAGATCAGCCCCCAGCGCCTGGGCGGGCGGGGCAAAATTGAACCAAAGACCAATCGCTAAAATCAAAGCAAACAATCGTCGCATGGAGTTGTTTCCTTTTATTACAAAACAAAAAGTTTTTTGTACAAAACGAAGCGGCTTGTACAGTCTTTATTTAGATAACTAGCAAGTCATCATACTCTTGCCTGGGAACCGAGTAAAGTTTAAGTAAATAAAAGTTAAAGCTTCTCAAACTTCAAATCGGGGATTGGGGAGTGAGGGGGCAGGGGGCAGAGGGGCAGGAGGACAAGGAGGACAAGGGAGATAAATAAGAACGACCCAATGACCAATGACAAATGACCAATGACAAATGACAATGACAACCGTTTTAGCAATCGAAACTAGCTGTGATGAAACTGCTGTGGCAATTGTTAACAATCGTCAAGTTTGTAGCAGTATCATAGCTTCACAAATCCCGATCCATCAGCAATATGGCGGGGTAGTGCCAGAGGTAGCATCCCGCGAGCACTTAGAAACGATCAATTGGGCGATCGCACAAGCTTTGGAACAAAGCCAGATGAATTGGTCACAAATTGACGCTATTGCAGCCACCTGTGCCCCTGGACTCGTAGGCGCACTGTTGGTAGGGTTAACTGCTGCCAAAACTTTGGCCATGATTCAACAAAAACCATTTTTGGGAGTGCATCATCTCGAAGGACACATTTATGCAACTTACTTGAGCGAGCCAAGTTTAGATCCCCCTTTTCTTAGCTTACTAGTTTCCGGTGGACATACAAGCTTGATATATGTCAAGGATTGTGGTATTTACGAAACCTTAGGTGAAACGCGTGATGATGCGGCAGGTGAAGCTTTTGATAAAATAGCTCGGCTCTTAAAGCTAGGTTATCCCGGCGGTCCGATTATCGATAAGCTAGCGCAAACAGGCGATCCCCAAGCTTTTGCTTTGCCTGAAGGAAAAGTTTCCTTACCAGGTGGGGGTTATCATCGCTATGACAGCAGTTTTAGCGGGTTAAAGACAGCGGTACTGCGGTTAGTGCAACAGCTAGAGAAAAATAACGCCCAAATTCCCTATTCAGATGTAGCAGCCAGCTTTCAAGAAACAGTAGCGCGATCGCTCACTAAAAGAGCGATCGCTTGTGCCCTAGATTATGGTCTCAAGACAATTGCGGTGGGTGGAGGTGTCGCCGCTAATAGTGGATTGAGAAAACATTTACAAGCCGCCGCTACCCAGCATCACCTACGAGTCCTCTTCCCTCCCCTGAAATTTTGCACTGACAATGCTGCCATGATTGCCTGTGCCGCAGCTGACCATCTGTCACGAGGGCATACATCTCCTTTGACACTGGGCGTCGAATCTAGGCTATCCCTGACCCAGGTCATGAAGTTGTATCAAGCGGGTTAGTTGTCAGTTGTCAGTTGTCAGTTGTCAGTTGTCAGTTGTCAGTTGTCATTTGTCATTTGTGCCAATGCCCAATGCCCACTTGCCCTGAGCGAAGTCGAAGGGATGCCCAATGACTATTGACCATTGACTATTGACTGGATATGACTAGCAACTGCATCTGGCTGCTCTAACATTGCCAAGTGTCCACAATCAGGAATTTCAATGACATTGTCACCACAGTATTGGAATAGCCGATGAAAGCTAGCTAAATGACGGACATATTTAGGTTCCATCACCTTGTCGTGAGTACCTGTCAAAAAATATACTGGTTGCTTGAGTTGAGAGACCAATTGAGGTAAACGGTTGATTTCTTCTTCAGTAGTAGAATCTAAGAGAGTTCCTAAGGCAGCTTCTGGATCGGCGACAACAAAATCGATCACTCGTTGACGGGCCCAATAACGCTCCAAGGGACGCGCTACGGTAGCTCTGGTAAACAGTAAATCAATCCAAGGTATTTGAGATAACCAGCGAGGACGGACTTGTAAAAATCGCTGCCCCATAGAACGGAACTGCTCAAAAGCTTCTTTAAGATAAATGCCACCACCCGCATTAATACAGATAACGCCTTGAACGCAATCAGGCAGCAGATCTGCTGCCCAAAGAGCGATCGTGCCACCTAAAGAGTGACCAATTAGCCAAGCACTAGTAATGTGCAGCTGTTGCAAGAGGATTGCTAAATCTTGAGCATAGGCAGCGGGCGTATACAAAGAATCAAAGGATGAGTCAACTGCACTAGTGGAATTAGCAGCCAGACTTACAGAAACTTCTGCCCGAGTTAACTCGGTATCTGGCTGAGACTGAGATTCACCAAACCCTCGTAAATCGTAGGATAGGCACTGGAAATCTACTGACAGACGGGAAATTACAGGTTGCCAGTATCCACGGCTATTGAGCCAACCGTGAATAAAAACTAAAGCATGGGGGTAAGAGGTGGTGGGAGCCGTTAGTTCGTATGCGTGTGGAACGCCCAGGATTTCGATGGTTGCCATATTTAATATCGTACCTTTAAGGGCGGGTACGACTAAATAGGGACTGCAAAAGCACCAAGGTTAAAGGCTAAAAACTTTTTTCCTAGCCTTCTCGTGTCAAAGACGCACTCACGTTCGGCAAGCCGCTTTGCATCTACATACCTGATACTTCATACTTCATCCTTCATTTACCTAGTAACCGCTGTCGCACTCCTTCAGCAATTTTGTGACCCAAATATTCTGGAATGAGACTTTCATTTGGCCCCAACAAGTAGAGAATTAGCCTTGTACGTCCGCGCCAAACCAGTAAGTTGGCATTGACTACCAGCAAGTCTTCTTGCCAGATGGCGTACATCACTTTGTAAAATAATCCCGGTTGATTATCGGCTTCAATAACTAAAGCTGGGAGATGAAAAACTGGATCGACATAGAATTCTGTCTGTACTTGCTCTAAGCCAGTATCAAGATTGAATTCTACAGCCAGCATTTCTTCTACCTCAAACCGCCCTCCTAAAGCCTCGCGAATGGCCCGACAGACATTGTCTGCGGTTTTTTCAGTCAAGGCTTTGCTACCACGAGATACCAGCAGTTTGATAAACACCAACATTGGCGAGCGGATCTGACCGTATAGACTTAGACCGTGGATAGTCAGCCCATACGCAGCCAGCACACCAAAAATATCGCTGAGGAGAAAAGACTGATTACGGTAAGCAAAATGCAGGGCACTTTTGCTACCTTCCGGTTTCAGCTCGATCACAGCGCGTCTAGTTTTATAGAGACGGTAGGCTAGTCGTAAATTTTGCAGTTGAATCTCACTGCTAACAAACTGTTCATAAAACTGGGGAAACGCTCGGTTAAAGCGTTTTAGGAGTTCCAGAGTTGAAGATTTTAAACCAGAAGCCATCTTTGGGGGTAAGACTCGCGAGATTGGTCACCAGGGGACTGGACAGGCCTAGGGATTAGGTATTAGAAGAAACTGGGGAAGAGTTTTCTGATCTTAATACCCTATATCTAATTTCTAATCTCTATTTACAATTCACTCTTTTATTTTTCGCTTTTGGTGAATTTCTCCTACCTTTACAACAAAATGCTAAAGTTGAAAATGATTGGTCTGAAACACGCCTTAGGAGGCTGTTGCCATCGAGAACCCGAAACACACCAAAAAATTTTTAGTGTGAGGGACAGTAGATGGGGCTGCTACCACCAGACGTGAATCTCCACCTTATTTTGTGGAAGCCAATTCAGTTATACTACCCGAACCACGTTGGCATGGGTTTTTGGAAAACTTGGTTTAGTACTTCTGAATCTACAGCGACAACCAGAACATCTCCCTATGAAGAGATGAGCGCGGACGTTATGGGCAATAGCCCGAATAGCGATCGCATCGTCTTTAGCACAGAGCGAGACATCGATTTGTATGAACTCGAAGAACTCTGTGACGCTGTCGGTTGGTCGCGTCGTCCGTTGAGAAAAGTTAAAAAAGCCATTGAGCATAGTTTTCTCGTAGCCTCGATGTGGCAAGTACGAGGAAACCAAAGGCGGCTAATTGGTTTTGCCCGTGCTACTTCAGATCACGCTTTCAATGCCACGATCTGGGATGTAGTAGTCCACCCTGACTTTCAAGGTAAAGGGATGGGTAAAGCCTTGATGAAATACGTTCTGAAAAAACTTAGAAGTGAAGAGATTAGCAATGTTACTCTCTTCGCCGATCCCCATGTTGTTGATTTCTACCGGACTATGGGTTTTATGGCCGATCCAGAAGGCATAAAAGGCATGTTCTGGTATCCTCATTAAATCCTTGAGCAAATCAAACAACTTGCCACCCACAATTTAGTTATCATAGCGAAAGGTTACTGAAAAATTTAGTTATATAAATTTTGCTTATCAGCTAGCAACTACCTTGATAGTCAAGCTAGTCCGAATGAATACATTTTCATCACCACGTATGAAAAAGGGACAAGGAGGACAAGAAGAGAAGTCTGAGCGCCGGCGTCCGGCGCTCAGAACTTCGGGGAGACCAGGGAGACAGGGGAGACTTTAGGACGGGGAAATCACAAATGACAACTGACTATGGACTATTGATCTAAAGCGTGATTTCTGTCGTATGAGGAGACGCACAAAAAAAGTTAGAAAATATCTACTTATTGTGATATAGTCAATATATTGCTTTGTTAAGCTAACTCAGCTACTACTAATTGATGTGTTGCGGCGAAACTCCAAACACCTTGTCTAAGAGTAAATAGCACCACTGAGAGTAGAGCAATTAGCCGGGATGTAGCGCAGCTTGGTAGCGCGCCTGCTTTGGGAGCAGGATGCCGCAGGTTCAAATCCTGTCATCCCGATTTTGATCTGAAAATCTATCAGTTTAACTCAGGAGTAACCTGGTTTAGGGGAAATGGCGAAAAGCTTGGCTTCTTGAAAGCTTTGGTGTAAAGCCGCTTCAGCACTAGAAACTGGGGACTCTTGATGGGAAAATTGTGCCAAAATATGTCTGGCTGTAATAGCAAAGAGCGATAATTTTTCCTTTGTCTGAAAAAACGCCCATTACCTCATTTATGGGTAGATCCAAGTTCCTCCTTCTGTTATACCCACTGTAGAATCATTACTATAACTATGGTTTTTTTAATATCCAATAAAAAAAATAAATAGTTAAGTGGGAGTTTTCTTTAGTAAATAGCTGTGCTGTTAAATTAGATATTTTTTCGGAGTAATTTAATTTGCCTTTCTGGTCTTCAGCTACTGTGCAAGCTACTATAGACAAATTTGTTCCCTAGCAGCTAATGATTGGTAACCTCAATTTTATATACAGTTACTTAAATTTGGGCAGATATTAAACTCAAGGCAATTGGAACGATTCACTATATAATGGCGTCATTTATAGGTGGGTAAAGACAATCAAATGGTATTTAGCGCTGAAATAATTTGAGCAATTTTTCGCTACTGGATAGCGTCATATTAGAAGCATCTAGTGCATTTTGTAGTGCAGAGCAAGAATAGCCAGATCAACATTGAGAAAAATACCAGTTCAACACTCTCAATGGCCAAAGCGATACTATAGCAATCCTAAATGAAGAGTGAATATGACTTCTTGAGGTTGTCTATGCACATTCAATAGCCACCACGAATTTTTCACATTTTTAAGGGATTGCTATATAACTAAAACAAGTTGGTGCTGTGTAAACCCAACTATTTGTCTGAGTGAATAGAATTGTTGACACGAGGAGTAGTTATGAAATCATTGGTTCGCTGGGGCGCAACATTAGGTTTAGTTGGTAGTACTCTGCTGGGGACAGTATTTGCTGGTAATCTGCCAGTGCTGGCATTGTCAGAACAGCAAATCAAAGAAAAATTAGACTCAGTGCCAGTATATCTAGTTACAAATGAAAAAGGACTACCACTTAGTCGTCCGCTGCCCGAAAATCAAAATGGGCAAAAACCTGGTGGCTCAGTGACAGGAGTTTATCTCAGTCGGCAAGAAGCCCAGAAATTTATCAACGATCTGCGGAGTACCCAAGGAAAAGACCCGAAAATCCAAGAAATTGTTAAAAGTCTGCAAGTAACAGCAGTTCCTTTGGGAGTTATTTATCAGCAATTGCAACAAACGAAAAATCAGCCCAACCGCCTTTTATTTGCTTTTAAGCCTGTAGATCAGGAAATACAAGGGGCGATGGACTTGCTGCGTCAAAGCGGTCAAAAAGTAGATCAGTTTAAGAGTGTGCCAGTGTTTGCGGTGAGATTTGCCCCAGATCAAGGATATGTACCAATTAAACTGTCCTCTGACAATCAGCAATTAATTCCTTTGTTTTTAAGTAGGCAAGATGCACAGGGTTTGTTAAACCAAGTCAAGGCTAAATATCCCAAAGCGGATATTCAGGTAATAGATGTAGACGGAGTGATTAAAACATTGCAGGATAAAAATGATCCTTGGCTGAATCAAGTTGTTTTAGTGCCATCCCCAGAGTCTAGAGAATATATTAAGACATTGCCTAGGGATAATAATGCGCCTAAACCCAATCAGAACAATGCACAACCTCAAAAGCCCAAACCACGTTAAGGCATGGCGGATACACAGCCAAGAGTAGTTTCTGGTTTAGAACTTTGGCAGTGGCGTTGTCAGGCAATTCAAGCTGCGATCGCCACAGATGTTTCGGTAGCAGAAGTCGATTGGCTGCTACAAGAGGTAGCAGGTTTAGATCGCTTGGTACTGCGTTTAGAATCTTTCAAAAACTGGCAAGAGATTCAACTAAAGTTGCCTTTAAAAGATTTAGAAAAGTTGTGGCAAAGGCGGTTACACGATCGCCTACCAGTACAGTACATCGCGGGAGTTACACCTTGGCGACAGTTTAAAATCGCTGTATCGAACGCAGTTTTGATTCCCAGACCTGAAACAGAATCCTTGATTGATTTAGCTGTAGCATCTGCTTTAAATGAAGCCATCCCACCTTTACAACAAGGTCATTGGGTGGATTTGGGTACTGGAAGTGGAGCGATCGCTCTGGGGCTAGCAAATGTCTTTCCAGAAGCTACCATTCACGCCGTAGATTACAGTTTTGAAGCTTTGGCGATCGCAGCGGCAAATGCCCAAAATTTGGGTTTTGCCGACCGGATTCAATTTTATCAAGGTTCCTGGTGGGAGCCACTGACACCCCTGAAAGGCCAGTTTAGTGGTATTGTATCAAATCCGCCTTACATCCCCACCAGCACCTTACCTACCCTACAACCAGAAGTAATTCGTCATGAACCACATTTAGCTTTAGATGGTGGTGCTGATGGTTTAGATTGCATTCGCCATCTTATAGCAACCTCCGCTGATTATTTGCGTCCTGGTGGTGTGTGGTTGATCGAGATGATGGCAGGACAAGCGGATACAGTGCGGGAACTTTTACAAAATCAAGGTAGCTATAGCAACATTCAAATTTACTCGGATTTAGCGGGAATTGAACGCTTCGCCTTGGCTTATATCAATCCTAGATAATTTGTGAAAATGCGCTCCTTCCAGATCCCTGAATTCGTTGGGAAGCCGGGGAGCTAATTTTTTAAGGATGAGAGTTGAGTTACTCATTGAGTAACTTCAACCGCCTCTGATGCGATCGCCCTACTTTGATTTTCTATCTCATAAGAGACAATTGCTTTCACCTTATCCTTTCCGACATAGCCATTTTTGTTAGTCAACTGAAAAGCTAACTCAGAATTTTCTAAAGGTTTTAACTCAATTACCTGGGGTGTTTGTGTAAAATCTTGTAATTGACCATCTGAGGAATTGCGAATTTCAATTTTTGTAATGGTTACAGTTACAGGAGTTTCTTGGGGATTTTCCAGACGAATCAAAACTGAAGCAAAACCAATATTTCGTTGGGGATCAATAGGAACGCCCAAAGGTGGTAACTTTTGTTCTTTAGCAATTAGAGTTACTTTTTTCAGTAAATTAGTATTATTAGCCACGATCAATGTAGGTGAAGAATCGGGTTGATTATTAGCATAGGTTGAAGAAACTCCACAGCCAGTTGTTGTTTCCACTAACATTAATAAAGCCAGAATATTTACAAGTTGAATTTTCATATTGAAACAATCTAAATTCTGCTCTGTAGTAAGGACTTTAGTCCTTATTTTCAGGACTGAAGTCCTGACTACGAACTTAAAATAATATGCCAGTTGCGTAAATCCTGAGAATAATCTGGTACAGACGATAATATAAGCCCATACCAGAAATTTCGGGGAAAATTATCCCACATTTAGATTAAGTATCTGACCATGCTATTTGAGCCTTAATATTAACCAATTGCTCCCAGGTTAAATCCTCGTGTGTATTTCCCCAAGGATTTCGTAAATGGAACTGGCCAGTTGTGGCATTATAAGATGTAATAGCAAGGGCGTGGCCACCATCACCCCAAGCATGTCCAACTGTTAATATTTGACTGGAATTGACTAAGCTAATTAACTGAGTTTTAGTTATACCACTGACATCGTTCCAAGATGAGCTTAAACCAGTAACCTGTTCGATTACATAAGTCATAAATCCACCTTCAATAGAACTGTAAGCATTAGTAGTGTCAGCCGGGCGACTCCAACCTGACTCTCCCAATTGGGCATAGGCTTTTTCCGCCAGGGCTACCCACAATTCGTTGGTTGAATCATTGTAGAACTGATCGTGACTAGCATAGACTAAATACCCATAGTCATCCTCCCAATAGTTATCGTTAGTAGGTAAGTAGTTATCAACTGTGACGTAATTTGCCACACCATTATTGAAAAAGCGCACAGTGTAGGTATTGTCTCCATTGTCGATAAACATATTTTGGATGTAAGAAGGCTTTTCGAGGGCAATAGAGGATAGGGTTGCCAGATAATAGCAAGTCCCCGCAGTTCCTTGCCTAATATCTTCTGCACTGATGCCATTTTGGAATAAAGACCCGCTAACGGCTCGATAAGTTTTACCGCTAGTGCTTGTACCCTCATTCCCTCTAGCAATATCTCCTTTTGCCAGTAGGTCGGGGCGATCGCTTCCTAAGAACCATTTGCCAATGAGTTTTTCCATTTGGGTGTCACTACTACCTGCATAAAGATTGCCTAAAGCTGTGCGGGTAGTTGTACCGCCTGTCCACCACTGGTTCGCTGGATTTCCGTTAACCACGTAACCCGAAAGTGCTTGAACATAATCTTGCATGGTAAACCGACTTGCATTACTAACAATGCGGCGGAGATCAGTCAGTTCCTTGGCATCAATCACAGCCCCATCTTTAGCATTACGCAACAAAGCAATCATGTCATTGCGGCTCAAATTCCCATCAGATGCAAGGCTACGAGTCAAATCAATTAGTCCCGCATCTTGGAGATTGTCACTATACCAATCTGCACCCCCATCAGATCCTTTAATCGTAATTGTTTGATAGGCAAGATTGTTGTTTTCATTACCTTCGGTAATTTTCTTATCACCATCAGCTTGAGCAAATAGATAGTAAGTCCCGGAAATCAGAGTACTGCCAAGAGCCACAGAAGCAGATTCTGTACTGGTAATTCCAACTGCTAAAGAATTAACAGCATCTGAGCCTAAATAGATATCGGCAGTATCGAAAGTCGTATTTTTGGAAAGATAGAATCGCGTAGAACTACCACCCGCAATAACTGTTCCTTGATTCTTAATTTTGTAAGTGAAATTGAAATTAGTTCCAGCTATACCAGAAGTGGCTGTGATACTACTAATTATTAGATCTGCCTTAGTAGTTGCCGTAATGGTAATAGCTTGATAATCAAGGTTGTTATTTTCATTACTTTCAATAATAGTGTTTCCACTATCAGCTTTAGCAATGAGATAGTAATTCCCTGATTTGATAGTGCTTGCCAGAGCTAAGGAAGCAGATTCTGTACTGATAATTCCAACTGCTAAAGAATTGACGGTATCAGAGCCTAAGTAAATATCGGCACTATCTAAAGCCGTATCTGTAGAAAGGTAAAATCCAGTTTTGCTGTTATTCGCCGTTGCACTGCCTTCATTCTTAATCTTGTAAGAGAAATTGAGACTACTACCAGATGTGCCTGATATAGCTGAAATGCTGTTGATTACAAGGTCTGGTTTGGTATTTGCACCGATGGTAATGGCTTTGTAAGCAATGTTGTTCTTTTCATTACTCTCCACTACATCATCCCAGTCATCAGCTGCGGCAAACAGATAGTAAGTCCCTGATTTGAGACTACTATCCAGATACACAGAAGTAGATCTATTACTAGCAACTCCGGCTGATAAAGAATTTACATGGTCGTAATCTAAATAGATATCAGAACTATCTAACTTTGTATCTGTAGAGAGATAGAATGCCGTGTAGCTATCACCAGCACTAGCTGTGCCTTGATTCTTGATGTTGTAACTGAATTTAAGATCACTGCCAGGTTGTCCAGAAGTGGCTGAGATACTGGTGATAACTAGGTCTTGTTTAGGCGAAGCAATGGTAATCGCTTTATAAGCGAGGTTGTTAGATTCATTGGTTTCTGCAACATAGTTCCAGCCATCGGCTTGAGCAAACAGATAGTAAGTCCCGGCGGTGAAACTGCTGTCAAGGTAGACAGAGGCGTATTCTGTTCTTGTGGTGCCGGCGGCTAAGGAACTCACATAGTCGTAATTTAAATAGATATCAGAACTATCTAACTTCGTATCTTTGGAAAGGTAGAATGCTGTGTAGTTATAATCTGCGCTACCTGTGCCCTTATTCTTAATGTTGTAACTGAAGTTGAGATCGCTGCCGACAGTTCCAGAAGTGGCTGAAATGCTGCTAATAGCTAGATCTGGTTTGTAAATGGTAATCGCTTTATAAACGAGGTTATTCGATTCATTGGTTTCTGCAACATAATCCCAGCCATCGGCTTGAGCAAACAGATAGTAAGTTCCGGCGGTGAGACTACCGTCAAGGTAAACAGAGGCATATTCTGTACTTGTGGTGCCGGGGGCTAAGGAACTCACATAGTCGTAATCTAAATAGATATCAGAACTATCTAAGGTCGTATCTTTGGAGATATAGAATGCACTGTAGTTATAACCAGCACCACCCGTGCCTTGATTCTTAATGTTGTAACTGAAGTTGAGATAACTGCCAGTGGTTCCAGAGGTGGCTGAGATGGTGCTAATAGCTAGATCTGGTTTGTAAATGGTAATCGCTTTATAAACGAGGTTGTTAGATTCATTACTTTCAAGGACATCATTCCAGTCATCAGCACCAGCAAACAGATAGTAAGTTCCGGGAATGAGACTGCCATCAAGGTAGACAGAAGTGAATTCTGTACTAGTGCTGCTGGGGGCTAAGGAACTCACATAGTCGTAACTTAAATAGGTATCAGAACTATCTAACTTCGTATCTTTGGAAAGGTAGAATGCTGTATTACTAGCAGCAGCAGTACCTGTGCCTTGATTTTTGATGTTGTAACTGAAGTTGAGATAATTGCCAGCGGTTCCCGAAGTGGCTGAGATGCTGGTAATAACTAGGTCTGGTTTAGTAATTGTAATGTATCCAGCGATCGCATTGTTGCTTTCATTGCTTTCGGCAACATAGTCATAGCCATCGGCTTCATACACTAGATAATAGCTACCTATGGCAACACTACCGTCGATGGTGAGTGTGGTTGACTCTGACCTGTAGTAACCATCTAAGATGCTATCAACATAGTCATAGCCCAAGAATATATCGTCACTTCCTATATAGAGATCCTTGGACAGATAAAACTTGGTGTAGCTAGAACCAGCACTAGCATTGCCTTGGTTTTCAACTTGATAGCTGACTTGAATGCTACTCCCAGCAGCGGCAGAACTGGGAGCTGTAACGGTATTTTGTACTATTAAGTCTGGTAGAAAGGCAGCAGCAAGGTTCGCTTGAGTACTAAGGCTGTTATTTCCATTACTAAAAGCGCTACCTGTGAGGGAATCTACAACACCATTGTTTCCCGCTTTCAGAGAAGCTGCTGGGGTTTGGTTACTAACAAATTTACTATTAGATAGTTCCCCAATAGAAGTAGCTTGATAATAACTGTTGATTACTGGCTCAATTTCTGGAACATCCAACCTCAGACTCAGAGAAGGCTCCTTTGTGGATATTTTGCTCTCAGGTAAAATTCCTAAATCTGATCGCCCCGGATCTAAATTGAGTAAGTCTCGATCGTTAATCCGATGAAAAGAATTGGCTTGTGGTAAAGTGTCAAACATGGTTTTTTCGGAGGTTATGACAGATAAAACTTTCAGCCACAGCACAGCACCAACAGTGTTTCTCCCTTGTTCAATTTGGAGAAAGTTCCTGTTGTCTAAAAATCTAATTTCATTTGTGAAAAGTTAGAGTAATCTCAACATTTATTGCCACATGTCAAGATTTCAGTATATTTTCTACCATGAAATTTAATTTCTATACTCATTACAGTAAATGTACCATGATACATTATGTATTACAAAGTCCCAGGAATTAATTTAATAATTAATTAATATAAATTCGGCAGCGATCGCATTAGTGGTTGAAAAATAACTTCAGTAGTGATCTAGATTCAGCAACAACACTAGTTTTGATAAATTTATATAATTATTAACAATTAGCAAAATGACGCAAGTTTTCCTCGCAGATTTAATAGTTGGCGCACGCGCTGGCTTGTTGGTAAGCTTTCCGACAGATACGGTTCCAGCACTTGCAGCTTTACCATCAAAGGCAGAATTAATTTTTGCGGCGAAACAACGCAGTCAGGATAAACCTTTGATATTAATGGGAGCAAGTGCAGAGGATTTATGGCCTTATGTCCAAGGTAGCGATGCCTGCGGCAACCCCTTCGGGGAACGCGAATTCAAAATTTGGCAAGAAATCACAGATAAATATTGGCCAGGAGGGTTGACGTTAGTTTTACCAGCATCAAATTTAGTGCCAAAAGTGATGAATCCTACCGATCCAACTACAATTGGGATTAGAGTCCCAGATAGTGCGATCGCTCGAAGTATTTTGTCGCAAACAGGGCCTTTAGCCACCACTAGCGCCAATGTTTCGGGACAACCACCCTTACAGACTATGGTAGAAATTGAGCAGCAATTTCCTGAGATTTTGACTTTAATACCTACAGAATTTCAGAGAGAGGTGGGCGCTGGGGGTGTACCTTCTACGGTTGCTAAATGGACGGGGATGAATTGGCAAATTTTGCGCCAAGGTGCTATTGAGTTAAATCTTTAGCTTTTGTTATTAAAACAACACACTAATTTTCATAAATTAGTGTGTTGCTGGAGTCGTTGATAAATCTAGAAGCTAATATTTAGTAAATAGACTTGTTGCATGAATCAAAATCCCTCACCCTAAATCCCTCGCTCTGTGGGTGAAGGACTTTGAAATTTGCGCCCCTTCTCCCACAATTGAAAGAAGGGATTGGGGGATGAGGGTAAATTTTACATTCGTGCAACAGTTTTAATATATGTACTTGTGTTAGATTGTGTTCTTTGAGATTAACAGTCACAATTCCAAATTTTCGGAAGATTTGCATTACAGACAGCACATAAAAATAATTCATCCTTGACTATGTTTAATTGACGACATACAGGACAGCGGCGAAAAATAAACTCAGTAGTAAAATTACCAGGATGAAGAATTGGAATTTTTTCAAGAGCCTTTTCTACTTGGAACCAAGATTCTGACTCTGGACAATAGCCTGTTGATTGATTTGTAATTTCTGCTACTTCAAAACCATGCTGATTACAGGTAAAAAATATCTCTCCCGCTGACAGTACTGATTCACCACCTGCACAGGCTATATGCTCAGAATGGCGATCTGCTACACGAAGGTAGCCTTCATTGTCAATTACAAAAGTGGCTGGAATCAGTCCCCAATTGTTTGGTTTCTGCATTGTTTGGTTTATCCAATTATGCAAATCATTTACTGAAAAAATCGGGATTCCAACCGGAGAAGCTGCAACAGAAAGCCGAATATCTTCAGCACCTACATATCTATATAATCTGCTCATTCTTTCCCCACGATCTCAACACTTTTAATCAACAATATGGTAATTATTGAATAATTAAAATTTTGTACAACTTAATTTTTTATATTATAAAAAATGAATAATTATATTACCTGTATAGAATGTGGACATTATCCTGTTAGTATTATATCTCTCTGCCCAAAATGTTCAAAAAATCCGTATGGGCACATTTGTAGATTTTGTAATGCTAAGGTAACAGATTCAGAAGCAATATTAAGTAAAGAAAATATTAGATCTCAATGTATGAGGTATGATTTTTATGGAGAATTACATAATGACGGTTACATCGAAGAGGTGAAAGTTTATCATTATCATCAAAGGTGTTTCAATGATATTAATACTATTGAATATATATGTCATAGCTGTTCTTCGCTGCATACAAAATTTAGTAATTCATGTTTGAATTGTGGTCAGATTTTTTCATATGAAATTTGTGATTTTTGCAGATTATTGGTTATTAAGGAATTAGCTGTAAAGGTAGAGATTGATTTATTAGATGAAATTAAATATTTTCATCCTATTTGTACTGGTAAAATAAGACGTAAATTAGAAGCGTTAGCAGATTATAAAGCTCGATTAGATGAAGAACGTAAACAAAAGGAAGTTGAAGAGTCAATCAAAAAACAACGTCGAGAGCAGAGAAAGTTACGTAATTTGATCTGGATTTTATACGGATTTTTTTTATAACCGTATTTTAAATTGCTCCACCAGCAATAATGTGGGATTTGGGATTTATGGGAGAATATTATCTAAAATCTAAAATCTGAAATTTGGTGAGTATTCTCTAGAAACAGTTCGCTGAAAGTAGCCCTAACTCTAACTGAGTTAAGGTTAATCCTATTTAGCTCGGAAAGTACTAGAGAAAGGTATAGTATATTTAATTACAGTCATTTGCCTGCATGAAAACAAAAAAATTTGCGATCGCGTCTAGAATGTAGAGTTTTGAGGATGCGATAGGGAATACTAAAATTGCTGCATTCTCAATATCTAGGTCTGAAGCACTCTAATACTTTAATAAGTAATCTGGGAATCAGGAACCTTATTTTGAGTCTTTGTGGTCAAAGAATCAAGCTGAATATTTGCTAAATATTATGCATTGGAGTAACTGGGTATATTTAGGAACAGGTATTGCACTAGGAATGAGTTTTCGGTGGTTATTTGCACGCTCTGACAAGACTATTCCTAGTTCATCCTTAATAGCAACAACAGAACCAAAATCTTCACCACAAGCGCCGCAACAGTTGCAGGAAATGCAGCTAGCATACGAAATGGCTAAGGAAATGAGCCAGTTTAAAGCGGGTTTTTTAGCGCGAACTACCCATGAATTGCGATCGCCTCTAAATGGTTTAATTGGTTTACATCAATTAATTTTGTCGGATTTGTGTGAAAATCCGGAGGAAGAACGGGAATTTATCACTCAAGCTCACGAACGCGCACTAAAACTGCTCAAGCTAATCGATGAAATTCTCAACGTTGCTAGAGTAGAACATGGCACTAATAAGTTAGATATTCAACCCGTATCACTAACTGAACTTTTGCAGGAAATTTATAAGTTAACTTATATGCTGGCGGCGAATCGCAACTTTTCTCTGCAGGTGTCGCCTCCAGAGGGTGAAATTTATGTTTTGGCAGATCCTCGCTGGCTACGCCAAATACTGCTAAATTTAGTAGACACCACCATTGTGCAGATGGAAGAAGGTAGTATCTCTATTTCTACTGGTTCTTCAGCTACGAGTAATTCTGCGTTCATTTGGCTGGATGTTCCAGTTCATGCTCTACCTTGGAGTGAGTCTATAGATTTCATCAAATCTATAGAGTTCATTCCGGTAGAAGATAAAGCTGTTTCAACTAACAAAGAAAATCTTCATCTTTCACCAGGAATGAAGCTTTTACTCAATCAAACTTTGTTGGATGTGATGGGAGGAAAGCTTGAAATTTTACCACCCACTACCGAGGTAGGCAATGAACAGTTTACCAAATTACAAATTACTATCCCCCTCGTGATTCCTGAAGCTGAATTTCCCCAGACGCAAGAGATTCCAGGTTAGGTTGGTTGTGTAGCACCATAGTAGTAGTTGGATTACACTGAAAACCAATTTTTTCATAGAATCCCTGTTGATGAGTAGTCATTAGGTAAACACGCTCAACCCGCCTCATGCGAGGATGGCTTAAAATTGTTTCGACTAATTTGCTGCCTAAGCCCCTGCCACGATATTCTGGATGAATCACTACATCCCAAATGGTAGCGCGATAGATGCCATCGGAAGTTGCTCTGGCAAAGCCAACGAGTTTTTTTTCATCCCAAAGAGAAATTACCGGATCGCTGTTGGTAATGGCTATCTTCAAATCTTCAATACTACGTTCTTTTGCCCAAAAAGCGGAGAGATTAAATAGTTGTTGTAATTGGTCAAGATCAATAAGAGACTTGCGATCGCTAAATTGAATTTGAGGATAGTTCATGTACAAGACCCAAGGTTAGCAGTATTTTTACCACTTTTAACCCTTATTTTTACAGATTTTGCTACAGTCCATCGGGAATTTTTTGTGTAATTATGCTGTAGCGATCGCCCAAATGTTCGGTCTACTGGGTTTGGGTATTGAACCAAGATTTGGAGAATTTTCCCATAGCTATTCTGAAAACCTTGATCCTGTGTAGGTTAAAAAAATCCGACAACGAATTTTTAAAAGCCATCCCGCGTTGCGTACTAGCTATGTACAGCTAAGTAGGTCAACCTTAAAAAAGGTAAAATAAATCCTTTGCGATTACTTCTCTACGAGACGCTACGCGAACGCTACACTACGTTCCGCTCGTAATGACATTTGACGTTTAATTAGTTTGAACTACTTAACAGGTAGACTTAACCTCTATTTCTACTTTAGTAATTTTCTGCTAAAAATGCGTTTATACATCTGGTTCTGATTCATCTTAATCAAGTATTTTTTAATCTTTAATTTTCCTGAGAGGCTGACAAACCCATTTCCACAAAGGATGACTAGGGCCTTGCTGGCGGATGCGAAAAACTTGCTTTTCTAAACGTTGCTTTTCCTGTTCTGGTAGCCCTAAAAGGATATTGCGACTTTGCCAAATTAAGACAGAAGTTGTCATTCCAATACAAAAGGCTAATCCCAAGGTAGACAGTGGATGGTAAAAAAGTCCATATCGCACTGCTACCCAAGTAAAGTATTGTTGCCATAAAGCAATTTCTGCTTGTAGGTTCCACAAGCAAACAGGCGCAATGGTAAGCCACAAGCAACCGACAAACAACCATCGACCGTAGACTGTCAGCTGATGTAGCTTTTGCACTTGTTGGGCAAAAGCTGGGTCAGAATTGTGAAAATTATCGCCATTAAGTGACGGTTGTTTCGATTGATCCATAGGGCGTAAAACTGCAAAATTCGGACTATACCAATTTTGGATTGAAGATTTGAGATTGAGAATTGGCAATATTGATGTTGAAAATATTTCACCAATTTGGAATCAGACAATCGCTCGCTATATGGTATTAGTAATTCAAAATGCTTTAACCCAAAGAGGAAAAATACATCAAATTAGCTCTACTGAGAACTAGCAGATGTATCAGTGGTTTTGGCGCTTGTTGCTACTAGGGATTGACCTGTACGTTCTCGCCACCAAGCTAATAGAGTGCTGGCGATGAAAATACTAGAATAAGCTCCCATTGTGAAGCCAATAATTAAGGCTAGGGCAAAATTTCTCAATGTTTCTCCACCAAACAAAAAGATTGCCAATAATGTCAGTAATACTGTTAAGGTTGTGTTGATTGACCGAGTTAAAGTTTGATTAACTGCATCATCGACAATTTCGGCAATTGGTCTTTCAGGGTTAGTTTTGATAGTTTCGCGAATGCGATCGTAAATTACGACTGTATCATTCACTGAGAAACCTGTAATCGTCAGTAGGGCGACGATAAATAAGCTATCAGCTTCAATACCTAGTACTAAACCCAAAATTGAGAAAGACCCTACGGTGATTAAGATATCGTGGAATAGAGCAACGATCGCAAAAATGGCATAGTCCCACTGAAAGCGGAAAGCCATGTAAATTGTGATTCCCACGAAGGATACAATTAAAGCGAGAATTCCAGACCGAAATAACTCTTGTCCTAAAGTCGGACCTACAGAGTCAATTTGGTTTTTTTGCGGATCAAATTCACCAATTTTTTCGCTTATGGTATTGCGTAACTTGGTGCGCTGATCGCCATCCAGGTTTTTGGTGCGAATTAAGATCCCGTTATCACCGACAAGCTGGATACTACTATCACCTAGACCTTGTTCTTTAGCTACATCTCGAACAGCGCCAATATCAATTGGTTTATCGCAGTTACCTGGTTTGGTACAGTCGCGTTCAAATTGTAAGCGCGTACCACCGATGAAATCCAAACTCGGACGTAGGGGTGCTTTGATAGTTGGGTTTTGCCAAGAAATCACCATTGAGATGATACCGCTGAGGATGAAGGCAGCGGAAATAGTCCACCATAGCGATCGCGATTTGTTAACAGCCAGTTTCATTGCGCCACCTCTGTCTTATTCGCAACGGGTACGTTAGGACAGTAAAGTTCTACCTTCCGCAAGGAGGAAATAGAAATTGCCAAAAACAATAATGTGCGGCTACAGGTAATTGCCGTAAACATACTGACTGCTACTCCTAAAGCTAGAGTTAGGGCAAAGCCTTTGACTAACCCAGAACCCAGCCAAAACAAGGCAGCACAAGCTATCCATGTTGTGACGTTACTGTCTAAAATACTGGAAAAGGCGCGGTAAAAACCAGATTCTACAGAACGATATAGTGATTTACCTGCTTTTAATTCTTCCCGCGTCCGCTCGAAAATTAACACATTGGCATCAACTGCCATACCGATACTGAGTATAAATCCGGCAATTCCCGGCAAAGTCAAAGTTACGCCCAGCAAAGCAAAGCAAGCCCAAGTCAACAGCGAGTAAATTACTAATGACACATCTGCAATTAATCCTGGTAGTCGATAGTACACTACCATAAATATTAATACTAAAGACAAACCACCAATACCAGCATAGATACTACTTTGAATGCTGTCTTTACCTAAAGTGGCTCCTACGGTGCGTCTTTCCGCGATTTCTACGGGTACGGGTAATGAACCACCGCGTAGCTGCACACCCAAATCATTGGCTTCTTGGGTTGTAAACCTACCTGTAATCACAGCCGAACCACCAGTAATTCCTGTGGCGGCAAATTCTGGCGGTACATTAGGGGCACTAATCAGTTCGTTGTCTAGAAAAATCCCAATACTGCGTCCAGTACCTGCAAGGTTTTTCGTCAGTTCGGCAAATAATTCACCACCCTTGGGGTTAAAGCGCAGCGCCACGTTCCAGTTGTTACCTTGGGTGGGTTCACCATAGGCATTTTGGAGATATTTACCTGTGAGTGGTGGGTTAGTACTTTCAAACAATTCGGCGATCGCCTGACTATTTTTCTGCAACTCTTCTTGATTTTTAGCGATCGCCGTACTGTCTTTGCTAGTTCTCAATTCCTTTTGCTTGGCTTTCAACTCGTTGCGCGATGCTTGAAAAGCAAACAATTGAGTTTCCGTACCGGGTTTTTGTTTCTGAAATTCTAGCTGTGCTGTACCTCCTAGCACCCTTTCTGCTTGTTCTGGATCGTTCACCCCTGGAAGTTGCACGAGGATTTTGTCTGTACCAACAGTTTGAATTACCGGTTCAGAAACCCCAAGCCCGTTAATCCGTCCCTCAACTACTTTCTTAACACCATCTAACTCTTTGTTGGTGATTTGCTTAATTTCTGCTGTAGGTTTCACCTGAATTGTTAGCTGTGAGCCTCCCCGCAAATCTAACCCCAAGGGTATGGGAATTGTGAAAATTACCGCAAAAGCGGCGATAATCAACACTACAATCAAAGCTAATAGCGATCGCTGTCTTTGCATACCATAACCATCTCTCGTAACTGACAAACGCTATAATAGCGTTCTTTTTCATCGTTATGAGTTATTGGTTATTAATGGGGCATTGGGTATTGGGCATGGGGCATGGGGCATTGGGCATTGGGCATGGGGCATTAGGCATTTCTTATTAATCTCCCTTGTCCCCCTTCCCTTGTCCCCTCTGCCGCCTCTGCCCCTCTGCCCAAGCGCCCTTAGTCCTAAACGCGCAGCGCTACCATTTTTTCTACGGCTTCGACAATTTGTTCTGGTTGAACAATTGTGAGGCGCTCTAAATTACCGTTGTAAGGTGTGGGAATATCTTGCGATGAAAGACGTAATACAGGCGCATCCAATTCATCAAATAAGCGATCGTTAATAGAAGCGATGACTTCTGCACCAATACCCGCTGTCCGCATAGCTTCTTCTACGACAATGACGCGGTGGGTTTTACGAATAGATGCACCAATGGTATCAAAATCTAATGGCTTTAGTGATATTAAATCGATGACTTCTGGGTCGTAACCTTGTTTTTCTAAAGTTTTCACGGCTTGCATGACATGATGGCGCATCCGTGAATAAGTCAGAATTGTCACATCTTTACCTTGACGTACAACTTCTGCTTTATCTAAAGGTAGTACGTATTCTTCTTCTGGCAAGTCTTCTTTTAAGTTGTAAAGCAGAACATGTTCAAAGAATAATACTGGGTTATCATCACGAATTGCCGCTTTTAGTAGACCTTTGGCGTTGTAAGGTGTAGAGCAAGCAACAATTTTTAACCCTGGAACTGCTTGGAAGTAAGTTTCTAAGCGTTGGGAATGTTCTGCACCGAGTTGTCTACCTACACCTCCAGGCCCCCGAATTACCATTGGAATTTTAAAATTCCCGCCGGAAGTATAACGCAGCATCCCCGCGTTGTTGGAGATTTGGTTAAAGGCCAGCAGCAAAAAACCCATGTTCATACCTTCGATGATCGGTCTTAAGCCAGTCATCGCAGCTCCTACTGCCATACCTGTAAAGCTATTTTCGGCGATCGGGGTGTCGAGAACTCTCAGGTCACCATACTTTTTGTAAAGGTCTCTGGTAACTTTGTAGGAACCGCCGTAGTGTCCTACGTCTTCACCCAGAACAAATACACTGGAATCACGCGCCATTTCTTCATCAATGGCTTCACGGAGGGCGTTAAAGAAAAGAGTTTCTGCCATTTAAACCTTTAATAAGACTGTTGTTTTAGAATCTTATCGCGCCGCCGTGGCAAATACCGTGAGCGATCGCACTAGTTAGAAGTTGGTTTTTTCACAAGTTACCACTTGGGGCGAAGAGTTACAAAGAGTTAAGCGCAAAAATCTTCTGCCTTTTCCTTGTCAGTTCTCCATTTCAATATTAGATCTAATACAGAATTAGCGCTTTATAATTAAAAAAGTCCGGTATTGCCCTAGAAAACCAATGGTCAGATCATTAACAAAGTGGACAGTTGAGGAATACCACCGCATGATCGAGACTGGGCTATTGGCAGGACGACAGGTAGAACTTCTAGATGGCAATATTATCGATATGGCTCCAGAATTGCCGATTCATCGTGCAACTTATCGGCGGGGAGTTAGGTATTTAGAATCAATGCTAGGCAATAGGGTGGTGATATTTTCCTCAGCCCCAATCCTCTTAGCCAGTAACGGCGAACCACAACCAGATATTTGTATTGCTGTCCCTCCTGAGTCCAGTTATGACGAACGCCATCCAGAACCTGCGGATATTTACTGGCTAATCGAGGTGTCTAATTCAACTATTAACTACGATTTAGAAGAAAAGGCATCTCTATATGCTCGCAATGGTATAGCAGAATATTGGGTGATAGATATTCCTAATTCTCAGTTATGGGTTCATCGTCAACCTGTTCACGGTCAGTATCAGTCTGTGTGGCAATTGCAATCGGGTTTGATCGCATCCCTAGCATTTCCTGATATAGATCTCGAAGTTGACAAATTTCTACACGAAGGAATGCAAATTTAAACCTGAATGGCACTAAGTTAAAGTTTAGACTGACACGGAAAGGGGAAGAAACGGTGAGAAGTCTGAGCGCCGGCTTCCGGCGTTAGCGTTAGCGCAGCGTTAGCGAGTCTTCGAGCGTCAGCGTTAGCGAGGTACGAGCGTCTGGCTTCTCCCAAGGGGAGACGCGCAAGGGACGCCAACGTTTTCTCCCAAAGGGAGACGCTACGCGAACGACGAACAGAACTTCGGGGGACGCGGAGATATTTTTGAATGAATTTTCCCAGTGTGTCTTTGTACCTGCGTCAGCTTATCTTCGTATGATTAGTCTGTGACATCCATTACCAAAGCTTGTGGAACAAGCTGATAGCCCATAGCATGTAGAATCGCGTTTACATTCTCAAAGAGTGGGTTTCCCTGCTCTGACAAGGCTTTTTGTAGTCCTTTCCGGCTAATTCCTGCTGCTTCTGCTGTTGCTGTAACTCCTTTGACACGACTAATCATACGCAATGCGGATAATAAAGCACCTGTATCATTGTCCTTTGCATATTCCTCAAAGGTAACAATTAGAAAACTGTCAATTTCCTCTGGATGTTCGCGATAGTATTCTTCTTCAACTTGGTCAAATGTTCTGTATTTACCCATGACTTAGATGCTCCTTCCAATACGCTTTCGCCGCTTCAATATCCTGTGTTTGGCTGCTTTTGTCGCCGCCACACAGCAAAAGCACAATGTTGTCACCCTCTTCCCCGAAATACACACGGTAGCCTGGATCGAAGAACATTCGTAATTCTGAAAGTCCTTCACCTATGGGTTCACAATCTCCGTAATTCCCCTGCTCTAGCCGTCTTAACCGGGCGCTGATCCTCTTACGCCCCTGAACATCACTTAAACTATTAAGCCAGTTTGTGAATGGTTCGTTTCCATCTGCATCCTGATAAACGGTTAAAGTTTTTGGTTTTACGGGTTTAGTCATATCGTTGATATCTTATCAGATGCGTACTGAGGTACGCAATCTCTTTTTTGATAAGCTTTTTAGTCTTAACTGAAACGTATTGGACTATAGCCAACGTAGCACCAGCCAAGTTTTTGCAGCGCGATCGCCTTTCGCCGGAGCAACTGTCAGCATGGGCTTGTGCGCAGGCGAATTAGCCTGAATCTCTTAGCAAACAATCAGCTACAAACTGGCGTATCAGTTACCTGAGTTACGGGATTATCAGGGAAGCGTTTAGGTCTTCCAGGTTTGCGTTTATGACGCTGATTAATTGACTTCTCACTAGCTGCTGCCAATTCTTCAGGTGTGCATTTAAATAGACGCAAAGCATCTAAATATTTTTTGGGTGTCATTGTCGGTTCTGTACGCCCAGCTTCCCAGTTGCGAACACTGGTTTCACTGATTGCAAGCCTGAAGGCAACTTCTGCACGGCTAAGCCCAGCACGTTCTCTCAGGACTTGCATATCCATATCTCATGCTCCCTTGAAAAAACTTAGATTGTATTTATTAAATCAATTGACATTAAATGTCAATTACAGAAATTTTATTAACTATCTTCTTTTATAAGCGATCGCCTCCCTCTCTGGCAAACCACACCACTTAATATTTATGTACTATTACGGGAGAAGATCGGCTCTGAGCATGGCTCAACTCGGTATTTATTCTAGTACTTTGCCACATTAATTTTGATGAATGAGTCATCAGCAGAAAGCTTGCTGGCAAATCCACTGAGTAAAGTAGGGCACGGCTTTAGTCAGATTACTCTACACACTAAGATATTTTCGGTGTCGTGCCGCTACGAATTGCTGCAATATTTTGTATTTTTCTAAATGTCGAGCTTATATTAAATAGGCTGGTTCTGTTTTGCAGCGACAGTTAAGTAAGTCGGTGGGAAAAAACAAAACTAAGATAAGAAAGGTAAACAAAGCTAGAATCCTCTTCCCTCCTGCCTCCTGCCTTGTCATAACCATAATTTTTAACACTGAGCTACTTAGCTGTAATTAAAATATTCAAGAGAATTGCTCTTTCTGGTGTATGCTGCCATTGTCCCAAACTCAATTTATCCAAAAGTGTTTCCTCTCCTTAGCGGCAGAGACATCAGTTGAGTTTGCAGTTCAAATGATGAGCCAAGCCAGCACCAGCTATGTCTTAGTTTTAGAGCAACAGCAAATCAAGGGTATTTTTACTGAGAAAGAGTTAGTCAAGGCGATCGCATCAGGGATAAACTTGAGTGTTGCGAGCCTATCAGATGTCATGGCTGTGGATGTCATTAGCATCCGAGAATCAGATTTAGGCGATTTATTTAGTATTGTCCGCTTTTTAAATCAACATCAAATCTCCTATCTGCCAGTTTTGGATGCACAAGAACAAATTTTAGGTGTGATTACATCTCAAAGTATTCAGCAAGCGTTACCACAGGAAATTGATTGTTGCGAGCAAGTGGTACAAACCCAAAAGCAGTCCCAGGCGCAGATAGATCAAATTCTCAGTAATACTTGTACCATTGTCAGCCGCATCAGACTGCGATCGCCTCAAGAATTTGAGTATGAATATATTTCTCCCAGTTGTCAGAATATTTTAGGTTATTCTCCAGAGCAATTTTTAGCAGATCCTACTCTTTGGAGTTCTCGGCTGTTACCAGAATACCAAGCTTTGTATTTTCAAAGTCTTCAGGATGCGATCGCTCTTCAGCAGCCAGTTAGTATTGAGTACAAATTACACCATAGAGATCAGTCAATTTGCTGGATTTTCGATACATTTAGTGCCGCATGGCAAGAAAAAAGCCAATCTTGGCTGGTGATGAGTGTAAAAACCGACATCACAGAGCGTAAACAAACAGAAGCAGCTTTACGCGAGAGTGAAGAACGATTACAGCTAGCATTAGAAGCCTCTGGAGATGGACTATGGGACTTAAATATTCCCAGCAAAGAAGTTTATCTCAGCCACCGCTGGTGTGAAATGCTCGGTTATGCTGCTGGCTCTCTAGGGAATGAGTTGAGTACTTGGGAGCAATTGATTCATCCAGAAGATCAAGCTTGGGTAATGGATGTTTTGCAGTCTCACCTCACAGATAGTTCTGTTCCCTACACTTTTCAATACCAAATGCAAACCAAATCCGGTGAATGGAAATGGATTGCTAACCACGGTAAAGTTGTCATCTGGGATGAAAATGGTCAACCATTACGCATGATCGGTATTCACCGAGATATTAATGATCGCAAACTAGCAGAACAAGCCCTACAACAACAACAAGCTTTTCTGCGGGCGATTGGCGATCGCATTCCCAATGGCTACATCTACCAGATGGTTCAAGAACGAGATGGTAGCAATCGCTTTTATTACATTAGTGCTGGCGTTGAACGGACGAATGGATTTAAAGCCGAAGCTGTCTTGGCTGATGCTAGTCTGCTGTTTAACAATGTAGTACCAGAAGATATCCCCTACTTGCTCACCAAGCAGCAGGAGTCTGTACAAACGATGTCAGTATTTGATGTCCAGCTGCGAGAGTATTCCCCAGAAGGAGACATCCATTGGGTGCGCCTCTGCTCAACTCCGCGCCGCCTAGACGATGGACGGATTTCTTGGGAGGGTATTCGACTTGACATTACTGAACTTAAACATACTGAAGAAACTTTACGTAAAAGCAAAGCTTTACTTACAGAAGCTCAGAAAGTTTCTCAGATTGGTAATTGGGAGTTAGATCTAGCAGGAGCCAGAACAATTACTTGGACGGAACAACTGTTTCAAGTATTGAATCGAGATCCAGCACTAGGGGAACCTACTTATGATGAACACCTGCAACTGTTTCACCCAGAAGATGGAGAAAACTTGCACAAAATAGTTGAACGTACAATTATTACTGGTGAATCCTACAAGGTGCTGCTGCGACTCAATACCCCGCCGGATGCTGCTCCTCGGTACATTGAAGGTATTGGCAATGCAGAATTTAATCTAGATGGACAGGTGATTCGTCTTTATGGAACAGCCCAGGATATTACAGAACGGTTCCTAGCAGAGAAAGCTTTACAAGAAAAAGAACAGTTTTTACGCAGTATTTATAACGGTGTAGAACAATGTATTTTTGTGGTGGATATTCTCGCAGATGATGACTTTCGCTTTACAGGGCTAAATCCTGTTGGGGAAAGGATAATAGGTAAGCCTTCTGTGGATATACAAGGTAAAACTCCAGAAGATTTGTTTCCTCCAGACATAGCATTATCAATTCGACAGCATTATCAAGCCTGTGTCGCAGCTAGAGAAACTATTACCTATGAAGAATGTTTGCAATTTCAAGGGAAAGATACTTGGTGGATCACTAGCTTGACTCCTTTGTGTAATGAAAATTCACGGGTTTATCGCCTGGTTGGTAGCAGCATAGAAATTAGCGATCGCAAACAATTAGAACTGGCTTTAAAAGCATCAGAAACGCGATTACAAAGCATACTCACCACAGCCAACGCCTCAATTGTCAGTTTTCGCGTTTGGAGCAATTCCGACTGGGAATATGAATATCAGTCTATTGGTAGCGAAATTCTGTTTGGCTATACCCCTGAGGAAATCATCTCTGACAAACACTTTTGGATGTCACAGGTATTTTCAGAGGATCGCGATACAGTTATTTATCCTTTATTTGGGGAAATTTTTGCCGAACGGACGACAACTGTGGAATACCGATTCCACCATAAAGACGGTTCTTTGCGTTGGATTTCCGGGACTTACACCTCCCATCGAGATGAAGCGGCTGATTGCTGGATTGTAACGGGAGTAAGTATTGATATAAGCGATCGCAAACAATTAGAACTAGCCCTACAAGCTTCGGAAAAACGACTCAAGAATATTCTTTCCACAGCTAGTGCTTCAATTTTTAGCTTTCGCGTCTCTGCTAATGAAGAATGGGAATATGAGTATCAATCTAAGGCTAGCGAAATCATTTTCGGTTATTCTGTCGAAGAAATTCTCGCTGACAAAATGCTTTGGCTCTCCAGAGTATTGCCAGAAGACCGAGACAAAGTGATGTATACTCGTTTTCTGCAAAGTATTACAGAAGGCACTTGTGCTGTAGAGTATCGATTCCGCCACAAAGATAATTCTCTGCGCTGGATTTCCACCACTTATTCTGCTTATCACGAAGCAGCGGATAATAGCTGGGTAGTCATTGGTGTCAGCATCGATATCAGCGATCTCAAGCGAGCAGAAGACGCTATGCGACAAAGCGAAACTTTATTTCGGACTCTCAGCGATTCTGCACCAATCGGCATTTTTAGAAGTGATGGACAAGGAACAAATATTTATACAAATCCCCGCTTTCAAGCAATTTGTGGCTTGAGTTTTGCCGAATCCTTAGGCGATCGCTGGATGCAATTTATTCATCCAGAAGATTTAGCGAAATTTTTGCCCCAATTACATGCATTAACCACAGCAAATCAAGAATTCTGCACGGAAGTGCGTTACATTTTACCTGATTCAACCTTGCGGTTTTGTCGGATTGCGATCGTTCCTATGATTTCTGACACAAATCAGCTAATGGGCTATGTTGGCACGATCGAAGATATTACTGAAAGTCGGGCAATTGAGAAAATGAAAAATGAATTTATCTCAATTGTCAGCCATGAATTACGCACCCCCTTAGCTTCTATTCGTGGTGCATTAGGATTGTTATCATCTGGAGTACTGCAAACCCAACCAGAAACCGCGCAACAAATGTTAGATATTGCTTACAGCGATACCGAACGTTTAGTACGCTTAGTCAATGATATTTTAGATTTAGAACACTTAGAATCAAATAAATTTACGTTAGTTAAGCAGTGGTGTGATACTGCGACAATCCTCCGCCAGTCTGTGGAAGCTGTGCAACCTCTAGCCACAGAAAATCAGATTACCTTAGAGATGTCACTCAGTTCTGCACAAATATGGGTAGACTCAGATCGAATTATGCAAACCCTAGTCAACTTAATTGGTAACGCCATCAAATTTTCACCAGCAAATAGCACAGTCACCTTGAGTGTAGAAGATTTGCGCGATCGCGTTTTATTTAAAATTCAAGACCAGGGTAGAGGAATTCCTGAGACTATGTTAGAAACTATTTTTGGGCGCTTTCAACAAGTTGATGCTAGTGATTCCCGCCAAAAAGGAGGAACAGGCTTAGGCTTAGCTATTTGTCGCGGTATTGTACAACAGCATGGTGGCAATATTTGGGCAGAAAGTACTGTAGGAGAAGGTAGTATTTTCTATTTTACAATTCCCAAATTAAGCGAAAGTTAATATAGCAAGAATCTATTTAACATCCCGACAGCCAAAATCCCAAATTTTTTGACTAATTCCACAAACCCACTTCTGCTTCTAAATATAAATAAAAAAGGATTGGTTGAATTAAATAAAACCGACTTTTTGCATCATCTTTGTCAAGATTTATCTGGGATTCCCGATTGCTTCGTATTAGCTTCAACTTCTCCCAAGCAACACTAATTCTGTCAACTGCCTGTGATTCACATATCTTGCCAGAATTGTATAACTTACAAATGTATGCCTTATGGCGAAAAAAAGCATGTAAATAAGCTTTGAAAATTGCATTTTCCACTTTTAGTTCTTCATCTTCATAGATACGATAATCAATCAAATTATCAGATTCCATAACTTTTATTTTATGACTTAATACTACTTGTTACATTGCTATCAAATTTCTCACTTCCAGCCTAAAAGACCTGCTACCTGTTCCGCCAGCTTTAAGGGATCAAAAGGTTTGTTAATCACACCGACAATTCCTAACTTCGCATATTGATCGTGCTTGGTAGGTTCAACTTTAGCAGTAATCAACATGACTGGAATACCCTGAGTTGTAGGATTATTTTTTAACTCTTGTAATACAGTGAATCCATCTAAATCGGGCATCATCACATCCAACAAAATGGCATTCAGCTTTTCAGTTTGGGCTTTGATTAACCCTTCTCTACCGGATTCAGCCTTCAGTACTGTCCAATCAGCTAAGTTTTCTAGACAAGCCTGAATTACTGTAGCTAGAGATTTTTCATCATCAATCAAAAGAATACGCTTTTTGGACATAGAAGAGTTGCCAATTTTGAATATCTAAATCCCATAAATATTTTTTGCTCAGTACACATGAAGATAAATATAGGATTCATATTTGATTTTTGAAATACACGTAGGTAAGGTTATGCCTTACGTATTATGGTTTTGTATGGCATAGCCCTACTTACATATACGTAATTTTTTGATAAATCAAATCGGATTCCTATACGTAATTTTTTTCACAAATCAAATCGGATTCCTATAGTCAGCCAAACTATTTCTTGATCTCTTGTTTCTGATTCTTTCCTAATTAGCTTCTGATTAAGAATAAATAGTAATTCTGAGGAAATTATGAGGATTTTATTTTTTAGCAAAATGTCAATAGTTAATGGGCATTGGGCACTTGTACTGAGTTTCGATTTCGCGGTAGTTGAGCGAAGTCGTACCCTACGGGAAGCAAGCTACGCGTAGCGTCTCCCCTTGGGAAAAGAGAAGTATTGGGCAATAGTCATTTATTATTTCTGCATGTCCCCTCTGCTCCCCTGCTCTCGGTTGCTGAGCATAGCCGTTCGCGGAGCGTCTCGTCCCTTGCGCGTCTCCCCGAGTGAGAAGAGAGGCGTTGCTCCCTGATCTTTGGTGATGACTACCACCCCAGAGTTTTTGCAACTAGTTCCGATAGCCGCAACGGATCAAATGGTTTGGAAATTACCCCTGCGACTCCCAATTGAGAAAATTCATTTAAGTCTACTGATTGTACCTTAGCTGTTAGTAAAATTACGGGAATTTTGTGAGTAGCTAAATTAGCTTGTAATTTATGAAACAGAGCCATTCCATCTATGTCTGGCATCATCACATCTAAGAGAATAGCATCAGGATGTTCCGTTTCAGCTAAAGTCAAGCCTTCACCACCAGACAGTGCTATTAGTACTTGCCAACGCCCGATATTTTCTAAACAAGCTTTAATTACAGTACACAAATTTTTTTCATCATCAATTACTAAGACGCGTTTTGCTGGCATAATATCAAACCGGCTACAGCTGATTACTGATGTAATAATTTTTTCGTGAGATTTGTCCGTTCTAAGCGATTCAGTATCCGAGCCACCAATTCTGGTTCCACAATTGGTTTCCTGATATAATCATCCGCTCCCACAGCATAAACTTTGTATAGTATTTCTGGCTCAAAATGGGCTGAAAGAAATAATATCGGTAAGCGGCTCCAATAGCAATCATTACGTATTACCTGGCATAATTCTATACCATTAAAACCAGGCATCTCAATGTCTAAAATCAACAAATCGGGTTTAGTAGATTCTAAGACTTCCCAAAATCTTTGGGATTCCTGTAAAGGCGTAACTTGCAGTCCCCAAGGGGACAGCAAAGTGGTAACCTGATGTAGTACTAAAGCATCGTCATCCACTACTAAAATTTTGGCATCGGTGGTGGTTTGTTGGTTGAGCGCTGTGTTGACTGCGGTAACCACTTCCACAGCAGACATGGTTTTGTTTAAAAAGCTATGTGCGCCTAATCGTGCTGCTTCTACTCTGTTGGGGAGTTGATTGCTGTTAGTAAAGACAATAACGGGGATATGCGCATGGTTTTGTGTTAGTTCACTCAGCAAGGTGAAACCATTTTCCTCTTCTTCAGGAAATGATAAATCTAATAAGATAACTTCGGGGGGATTTAGGGCTATTATAGTCCTTGCTGTTTTTGGCTCTGCTGCTACCTCTACTTGAAAACCCCACAATATAGCTTCTAATTTAATCCGTTCAGTTAAGGTGGTATCGTCGTCAACAATCAACAGTTTTGCTGATGTAACTTGCGATTTGCTAGGATTAGCAGGTGAAGATGGCGCATGAAGCAATGTCTGTTTCAGCAATTTGACTAATTCCGCTAACTGCAAAGCCATACCTTGGTTTGGGCTGGTGTGCTTGTCTAGCAAATGTTCCATTTCTCGTGCGACTTTGGAACCGTCTAAATAGCCATAACAACCCAAAGAACCTGCTAGACGGTGGGCTTCTGCTTGTGCTTGTTTGAGTATGCTTTTGTCTGGAGTTTTACTTGATAATTGCGCGATCGCTTGTTCTAATAAATCATACTTTTCTGACATACTTTGCTTAAACTCGTCCCGCATCTTTGCGACTACAGCCATAATCTTGGCTTGAGCTTGTTCTGTTCGTAACAACTCAGGACTTAAATTTGTTTTTTGATCTGGCTTTTTTTGTTCTTCTTTTAGTCGGTAGCCTAACCCATAAACTGTTTCGATCAAATCTGCGGTCATACCTACAGCTTTTAGCTTCTGTCGTAAACCCTTTATGTGAGTGGTTACAGCTTCTTCTCCAGGGAATTCATCAGCCGACCAAATTCTATCTAATAAAACACTTCTACTAAATATCCGGCGAGGATTTTCGAGAAAAAGTTCTAATAAACCATATTCTTTAGGGGTTAAGTGCAGGCGCTTTCCCCCATAGGTGACTTCTTTGATATTCGGATCAAGTTGTAAGTTTTCCCAAACTAGTACTTTTGCTAAATTTGTGTTTAAGCGCCGCATTAACGCCCGAATTCTGGCTATTAACTCTGATAATTCAAAGGGCTTGATTAGATAATCATCTGCACCCGCTTCTAATCCAGTCACGCGGGCGCTGATATCTTGGTTTGCAGTCAGCATCAGAATGGGTATTTGATACCCCAAAAGACGGATTTGACGACAAAGACTAATTCCATCTAGTCTTGGCAGCATTAAATCCAATATTAACAGGTCATATTCAAATGTTTTGAGCAACTCTAGTCCAGTCTGACCATCGTTGATGGTCTCAAGCTGGTAATTAAGAGTTGAAAATGCTTCCGATAGCATTGAAGTTATCTGTTTGTCATCTTCTATTAACAGAATTTTCACAAAACTTTTCCAACCACAGGTATTGAATTTTATAAGTATTAATTTTAGCGATGAAACAGGAGAATTAGAGAACTTTGGTTTGTATCCTATTGCAGCCCTATTTGATTTGTCAAAATCCATAAGCCTCAGACCCCCGACTTCTAGAAGAAGTCGGGGGTCTTGTTGTTCACCAATAATTTTTAATTGCTAAAATATTCTTTCGTTTCACCACACACAGAGACTTTCTTGCAGCCCATTACCCGAAAGCAACAGATTTTAATTGTGGTGGTTAAGGCAAAAACCAACAACAAGTTGGTATAACTTAACATTACAAGAATTTGCGGCGTTGGTGTAAGTTTTACAAAATTTCAATAATTTTGCGATATTACAACTATTTTTGACTTTTTACTAAAGTTTGCTAAGAAATAATAATCGATTGCATTGCCTACAGGAATCCATTTTTTAGTTTAGCAAGGAAAAAAGTTTTTTGTAAAATACTCAATCTCTATCTAAACCACAAAACTGGACTCCATACGGCAATGCACATACAAGCAGCAAACAGCTTAAAACTCATCAGAGAAGCTTGTTGTATTAAGCCTGAAAGGTAGCTTGCTGTATCAGCGAATGCAAATTTGAGTTGCATATTGAAAATTAAAAATTAAAAATCACAAAAATTCTGATTTTTAATTTTTAATCACATTACACTCCCTCAAAATTAATTTGTAGTTTGTGCGGCTAGCATCTGTTTGAGCTTTTCTAATTCAGAAGCCCAACGGGGATCTGGACGAATAGCATCTGAATCAGATGATGTTGTAGTTTCCCGTGTAATACTACTACCACCACCACGGCGAGATTTCTTAGAAGATTTATCGCGGCGGTTGTTTTCTTTGGAAATGGGAGCAGCGTTACCTCCACCAGCATTCTGCACAGGCTTGGGAGCTTGTTCTTCGCTTTCCTCTCCTTTATTGCGAGGTAATGCTTTCTCTAGCTTGATGGGAGTTTCTTTGAACAACTGACCGTTATACTTTTCAATAATTTGATCAGCTTGTTCATCGTTATTGACCGTGAGAAAACCGAATCCACGACATTTGCCTGTTTTCCGGTCTTTAATGAGTTTGGTGGTGACAGCATCACCTTCGGCTGCAAAAACTGCTTGCAGTTCTTGGCGATCTATTTCTTCTTTTGGCAAATTGCCTATATATAGGCGAACGGACATGAACTATACCTCCAGAGTTGAATGAAAATGGCAAGGAGACAAAACGATCATTTGGCTGTGGCTTTTAAATACATGCTATTTAGCAAAAAATGCCATAAACCAATTTTCTTACTCAAAACTGTCAACCTATACAATACAATTTTTCGTCGGGATCAAGCTTGTTTAATACAAAAGCGTACATAACGCTATCTTACATACCACCTTAATTCTCAAAATTATAAATCTAATAGCTTACTGCTTGATCGAGTAAACCTTTTTAATTATGCACCTGTTCGCAGAATAAAAGACCATCCCTTAGATTATCACGGTATTTTCTACGTAGCTAGTTCAGCGCAGACATTTCTTGCATAGATTTTTAAGTAATTGTAACATAAAATACATTTTTTCGCAACTTGGTGATATTGGGAAACAAAAACCAGCCACTGGCTGGTTAGGTTACTGCTGTGTTGGGAGAATCACAAAGATAGATTGGCCGAAGAATTGGTAATTGATAACTAAGCTATGGTGCTGAGTTATGTTAATTAGGGAGGAATTTGTAAATAAATGTAACACTTTTTGAGAATAATTGCAATATTTATTTACATTTGTCTCCCTTGTCCTCCTTGTCCCCACACTCCCTCACCCTCTGAGGAAAATGTAAGCTCCCCAAGCTTGGGCTGCAACTGCCACAATGGTAGACCAGACTGGATGAGCGCTGTGAATGGTTTGACCATTTTGAGTTTGCAGGGTTTGGATATCAATCCAGGGGGTTGCACCTCGCCGAAACCAACCGACGACTGTAATTTGTCGGCCGATTAAGTCTTGGGGATTAATTGATGGTTTTAGCCCGGAAATGTGATGCAATTTCACTAAGCCAATGTGAGTTTGCAAAATTAAGTCTTGAGCTAGGCAGTTACCAACGCCTTGACGGCCTAATAGCTTACCAGCTAGGCAGACATTCATACTATCGATGGGGATAGCAGATGGATTGGCTAACAGGTTAGGGAGGCGATCGTCAGTTTGTAAATTCGCAGCTTGGATGTCAGGAAACAAAGAATTCATCCGCAGGATGATACCGATGCTAAAACCAATCAGCAAGCAACCTGTGATGAATGACCAATCGTCATATATCCATTTGAGGTTTAAAATCTTCAGTGCAAATGCTATTTGCCATATCAACCAGATGAGACTGGCAAACAATAAGCCTATGGGAATACCTAGCCAGGGAGCTATTTGTAATAAAAAAGGCTGCGGGTTACCGCGTAAGGCTTGTTCGCTGGTAAGATGTAGTTCTGGTTCTAAATGCCAGTGGCGGGCTATTTTACATAGGCGTTGTATGCGATCGCCAATCAAAGGATGACTGTTATTAAGTGTGAACCAACGGCGATAGGGATTAAAGTTATCCCACATCAATATTGATGAGAAGGGAATATGACCCGCCAGACTCCCCAAAGAGATACTCTGTTGATAACTTACAGGTGCTAAAAGATTCAAGCTTTCCAACTGCCAACTGGTGTGTTCTTGTTTGGCAATATCAGCAGCTACACCAATGGTAATTTTGAGTAAGGCGCGAATCAGGGCGTTAGGATTGCCGGTAATTTCTGAAGCCGTGCGATCGCTATAATAAAGCCGCAACTTCGACAACCACAAAGTTGTACCTGTGAGCAAACACCAAATTCCATAGGCGAAACTAGCCAAAATTATCGCAGGTAAGCGCCCCAATCCGGATAATTTATTTCCCCACTCCGAGAAGCCCTGATACAGCCTGTAAACAGTCATGGTTACCAGCAGTACACCAGACATGACTACAAAATCTCTCTGGATAATCTGCCCAAATTGTGCGGCGTAGATGACGGCAATTTCATCATCTGCTAGTTGCTCTAATAGCCCTTGACTAACTACAATTCGGGCATTGCGAGCGAGATTACCATAAGTCAGGGCTATGGGGGCAGCTATGGGCAAAATCCGCAGTTTGGGAAATTGCCAACCTCGCTGTTGACAAGAACGCTGGATGACGCGAATGGCTTCGCGACTGTAGTTATTCAAAATTTCTTTAGGCAACTCTTGCTGCTGATAAAATTTTGCTAAGAGCCAATCTAGTAACCAAGGTGACAATGCCATTGCGATCGCCAAGACCACAAGCACAACTACTCGGGGATCGCGATTTAATAATGGCAATGGCTCTAAGTAAGGTAGCTTAATGAAAATTTGATTGGTTAAACCCATTGCCAGCTTGAGCATTTCCTTGATTACCCAAAACAGGGCAATGAAGGTTCCTGCCGCCAGTAATTTTAAAGGTATTAAATTAAGTTTATGCAGCGGTTGCCAAACTTTAGCCCTGGCAGCATGTCGCCAATAAATGTTGAATGATTTAGCTTGTGGGCGATTGAGAGCGATTAAGCTACTTGTTGCCTGAGAAGTTGCGACATTGGGATTGTAGTAACTACTAGTGACAGTTGTAGCTGGAATCGGTGTCTGTTTTGTCTGCTGTGAAGCAGCAGGCTGCTGATGGGAATTATCTGAACGGACAATTCCCGATGTAGAATTTTTAGATGATGTGTTTTGACGTTTTTGGCGTTTTTTTAAATGTTCAAGAGCGCGTTCTGCCCACTCTTGAACTTGAGGATTAGGACTATCAAGCAGATTTTGACAAAGGGCGATCGCTTTTGAAACTTGGCCAGTGCGTGCATAAGCCATCACTAACCCTACCTGAGCTTGCAAGCCTGCATTGCTATGCTTTTGACTGCTAGCAATAGGCTCTAATTGAGCGATCGCTGTTTGATAATTGCCTTGCTTGAGAGCAGCTAAACCAGCCTCCAAAGATAATTCGGCATGAGAAGGCATAGAAATTCTGGCACTCCCATATCTTCTAATTTATCCAAGTTTGCACTAAAGCGCATAAATTTAGATACCTTCTTGTGCAAATCGCGTCCGGAATTATCCTCTATTAACGTAAGTTGCTAGTTATCTAGTCAAGAGTCAATAGTCCATAGTCCATAGTCTAATGGCAAGAAGGGGAGATGAGGGGGAAATTTCCAGTCAAAAGTAACAAGAGGGGGACAAGGGGGAGTTTTGACCATTGACCATTGACTCTTGACTTTTGACTATACTTCTGCTTTTTGTTCACCGGAATATACTGGGGCGATCGCGTTTAATTGCAACTCTGGATGGTCTCCCTGTAACTGTTGGCAATTCCATTCATTGCGGAAGAGCAATACGGGGCGACCCATGCTGTCTTTCACGGCAGTAGTATTGAATATACGTCCCACCTTATTTAACGCTTCCCAACCGCCTTCTACCCAACGGGCGACGCTATAGGGTAGCAATTCTAGCAGGGTTTCCACCCCATACTCATTTTGTAAGCGAAACTGCACTACCTCAAACTGTAACTGACCCACCGCCGCTAAAATTGGATCGCGCTTGGCTTCATCAGTGGAGTACATAATTTGGACTGCACCTTCTTCGCGCAATTCGGAAATGCCTTTTTGAAATTGCTTAAATTTAGAAGGGTTGGGGTTCCTCAGCGTCGCAAACAATTCTGGTGAAAAATAAGGAATTCCTTCATATTCCAGCTTTTGTCCGGTGTAAATTGTATCACCGATCGCAAAAACACCAGGATTATTCAAACCGATCACATCGCCCGGATAAGCTTCATCAATCGATTCTCTCTCTTGCGCAAACAGTTTTTGCGGGCGCGACAGGCGGACTACTTTCCCTGTGCGGGCGTGAGTCACTGTCATATCTTTTTCAAATTTACCTGTACAAACGCGGATAAACGCCACGCGATCGCGGTGCTTCGGGTCCATGTTAGCTTGGAGTTTGAAGACAAATCCCGAAAACTCCGGGTAGGTAGGAGCAACTTCACCTACACTGCTATTGTGGCTACCTGGTTTGAGAGCATATTCTAAAAAGTAATTCAAGAATAGCTCGACGCCAAAGTTAGTCATGGCACTACCAAAGAAGACTGGTGTCATTTTTCCCTGGTGTACCAAATCTAAATCTAGTTCCGGCCCGACTCCTTCTAATAGTTCTAAGTCGTTTTTAAGTTGATAGTAGAGATCCTGTTCTAGGAGTTCTTCAATTCTGGCATCTCCCACATCGACTATCGTATCTCTGGCTTCTCTGCTACCGTGGGCGCTACGTTCAAAGAGGTGAATTTGCTGTTTGTGACGATCAAACACACCCTTAAAGCGATCGCCCATGCCAATCGGCCAGTTTACAGCGTAGGTTTGTAATCCTAATTCTTGCTCGATTTCGTCCAATAATTCTATCGGCTCTCTCCCTGGACGGTCGAGTTTATTAATAAACGTAAAGATAGGGATACCGCGTAACTTACAGACTTCAAACAACTTGCGAGTTTGCGGTTCCAAACCTTTAGCCACATCAATCAGCATCACCGCATTATCGGCGGCGGCGAGAGTGCGATAAGTATCTTCACTGAAATCTTGGTGTCCTGGGGTATCTAACAGATTTACCTGACAGCCACGGTATGCAAATTGTAGCACTGTGGATGTAATCGAAATACCCCGTTGTTGTTCCATTGCCATCCAGTCAGAAGTAGCCTTCCGCTGTGCCCGTCGCGCCTTGACTGCGCCAGCTTCGTGAATTGCTCCTCCGTATAATAGTAGCTTTTCTGTAAGTGTCGTTTTCCCTGCGTCTGGGTGAGAAATAATCGCAAAGTTGCGGCGAAGTTCAACTGCTTTTTGAAGATCTAACTGCGGTTCGGCGGTTGACATAAGTGTATTTGTATGCTTGCTATTAAACTAGCCTAATTTTTTTCTAGGTTGGTGAGTCTTTTAATCTTAGAACAATGACGCACGCGATCGCCTTGTTATCTCACTTAGGGAAGGGGGATGAGGCGGATGTGGTTCAACTTCACGGTAATCGAGCGGAGTCGAGATTCACCAACCGGGGGATGTGGTACGGCTCATAGGTGTCAACTTAACGCGAAACCCTTGCCAAGACGTTATTTAGAATCAAATTGCCTACCATCACGATCCGCGTTACCCCACCCCAGTTTTGTCTAAAGCCAAAACGTCCCCTCCCCGTTTACGGGGAGGGGATTAAGGGGAGGGGTAAAACGCTTGTGGGATAAGCCTTTTAACTTAAGTTGACACCAATGGGTACGGCTGCGCTCACCAACCGGGGGACAAGGGAGACAAATGACTATTGACTATTGACCATTGACTATTGACCATTCCCTCAGAAAATACCAAAGAATCTATTAATTTAGATTTGAATGTATGGCTTTGTGGAACAATAGATGGCAGGAGTGCTTTGACTCATTTTTGATTTACTATTCCCCTGCAAGTTATCAGGTTCTACTACACTAAGGGTGATCTTGTTGGTAATTAGGGGTAGTAACCACAAAGCGTGCTGTAAAATTCACAGACTGAAGTCCTGACTACGAACTGAACTCACTGATTAACCATGCCATTATACCGTTCAGTTGCCGAATCTTTTAACGTCAATAGTGGTAATTGGTAACTATTAGTTTTTGTCAGGTAATTGACAATTGTTTGCTCATCTGTAAAGCAAATAATTCCTGTTCGTCCTTTATCTTAGATCGTTAGTCATTTATGTTGACTCATGACTAATGACTAATGACTAATGACCAATGACAAATGACTATTAATGTTTTTTTGTATTGTGTCTAACAGATGTCAGCCACGCTGTACAATACGAAATTGCCCCACAGCTTCATCAACAGTAGGGCAAAGGACAGTTAAGCACTGCTCGTAGTCTGTCCTAGCTGAGTAAGGTTTTTCCTTGCTTTTGTGACGCTTTATGTTGTGTCCATTTGCGTTGTAATTCTTCATAAAACTTTATGTTTCCAACTCACCGCCCCCGCCGTCTGCGAAACCATCCCCAACTGCGCCGAATGGTACGCGAAACTGTTTTATCAACTAGTGATTTGATTTACCCCTTATTTGCAGTACCAGGTGAGGGAATTGCTAATGAAGTAAAATCTATGCCTGGTGTTTACCAACTTTCGGTAGACAAAATTGTTGAAGAGGCCAAGGAAGTTTATGACTTAGGAATTCCGGCAATCATTCTATTTGGTATTCCCGCCGATAAAGATGTAGATGCTACTGGTGCTTGGCATGATTGTGGGATTGTCCAAAAAGCAGCTACTGCGGTGAAGGAAGCAGTACCAGATTTAATTGTGGTGGCTGATACTTGTTTATGTGAATACACCAGTCATGGTCATTGTGGTTACTTGCAAGTAGGTGATTTAACAGGGAGAGTTTTAAATGACCCCACCCTAGAATTACTCAAAAAAACAGCAGTTTCTCAAGCGAAAGCTGGTGCTGATATTATTGCGCCTTCCGGAATGATGGACGGCTTTGTGCAAGCTATTCGCGCAGGTTTAGATGAAGCCGGATTTGTGGATACACCGATTATGTCCTATGCGGCTAAATATGCTTCTGCTTATTACGGCCCATTTCGAGATGCTGCTGATTCTACACCGCAATTTGGCGATCGCAGAACTTACCAAA
The DNA here is from genome assembly GCF_002368195.1 of Calothrix sp. NIES-2100. Taxonomy (GTDB): domain Bacteria; phylum Cyanobacteriota; class Cyanobacteriia; order Cyanobacteriales; family Nostocaceae; genus Aulosira. The sequence goes on from NZ_AP018178.1 coordinate 7,739,690, forward strand.
TGGACCCTGGTAACGCCCGCGAAGCGATTAAAGAAATTGAACTCGATATCGCTGAAGGCGCTGATATGTTGATGGTGAAGCCAGCATTAGCATATATGGATATCATTTGGCGCGTTAAAGAAGCTAGCAACCTTCCTGTTGCTGCCTATAACGTTTCCGGTGAGTATTCTATGATTAAAGCTGCTGCTCTCAACGGTTGGATTGATGAACAGCGCGTGGTGATGGAAACTTTAACTGGGTTTAAACGTGCTGGTGCAGATTTAATTTTGACTTACCACGCTAAAGACGCAGCCCGCTGGTTAAAGTAGACTAAGTAAATAATATAGAGCGATCGCTAATCTGTGAACTAATCTCACGCATAGGTACAAAGGTGCAAATGAGTATTTTGGTATCTAGGCGTGAGATTATTGTTTTGTGCTATTGGCAGAATGTGACCATCTGGACTGAAGCGAAGTGTGGTTCAATGGGCATTGGGCATTGGTAATTTCTAGGACTATGCCTTTCAAGGTGCATAAAAATTCTCCAAATAACGCAAAAGTAAAAAGTTAAAAGGCACTCATAAAGAAAAAGAAAAATGGTGAGCCGCCTAAATTTATTTATGGAATGAAATAAAAAACTCCACCCACGCTCATTGAGTTTTTCATTAGTAAAGTTTATACCTGACATTAGACTTTTTTATCCGCTTAATAATTAGCAAAGTAAACCATGAATATTGATTGCAGAGCATGGATTTGTTTAAAGTCTGTATCTTATGCAACCAAATAATTTTTGAAAAATTTTAAGTATAAGCAACTACGATAGATGGACTATTTTTGTAACTAAATTAACTTGAGCATGAATATATTTAATCTTTGCTCATTCAGAGTACTGATGCTCATAGGTGTTAAATAATGCTTAAAAATAGAGCAATACATAACAAGAGTAGTTGAATTTTGATCGCTAAACACATCTATCAGACGACAGATTAGCAAACTCGGCATTAAGTTAAGATTTTTCTATCGCAAGTATTAGATATAAATATAGCAGCGTATATATAAAGAAATTAAATAAACATACGGTGTCAGAAAGTATATTTCCACCAGTAGATGCACAAATTCATTTGACTTATTAAATTAGAATAAAGTTTAATTAAAGTTCTTAAATGATTCCCTTAAAGTGCTAGGCACAAACTTTGAATTGATTTGCCTGTGTCTGTAAGCTTTTTTACAATCAACAACAACAAACTATGAACGCTACCACTGAAAAACGCATCGCTTTGATTTCAGTTCACGGAGACCCAGCGATTGAAATTGGTAAGGAAGAGGCTGGCGGACAAAATGTTTACGTCCGCCAAGTAGGTGAAGCACTAGGGCGGTTGGGATGGAAAGTAGATATGTTTACCCGCCAAGTGAGTGCGGCACAAGAGAAGATTGTTCAACATAGCGAAAATTGTCGCACCATCAGATTGACCGCAGGGCCTGTGGAGTTTGTACCTCGAGATGATCTTTTTGGCTACTTACCGGAATTTATAGATCATTTTTTGGCATTCCAACGAGAAAATGGCATTACCTATCAATTGATTCACACTAACTACTGGCTATCCAGCTGGGTAGGGATGCAATTGAAGAAGATTCAAGGTAGTAAACAGGTTCACACATACCACTCTTTAGGAGCAGTCAAATACAACACTATAGAAGTAATTCCGGCAATTGCAACTAAGCGATTAGCAGTAGAAAAAGAGGTGTTGGAGACAGCAGAAACTATTGTGGCAACGAGTCCTCAAGAAAAGCAACATATGCGATCGCTCGTTTCCACTAAAGGTAAGATTGACATTATTCCCTGCGGTACAGATATTCAGCAGTTTGGATCTGTCGATCGCCAAGCCGCAAGAGCTAAATTGGGTATAGATCCAGAGGCGAAGGTGGTATTGTATGTAGGACGATTTGACCCTCGTAAAGGTATAGAAACCGTAGTCCGTGCAGTCGGAGGGTCAAAATTGCGCGATTCGCAAAAACTCCAGTTAATTATCGGTGGTGGTAGTACTCCAGGTAATAGTGATGGGATAGAACGCGATCGCATCGAAGGTATTATCAATGAATTAGGCATGAACGACATTACCACCTTACCCGGTCGTCTGTGTCAGACAATTCTACCCACATATTACGCTGCGGCTGATGTTTGCGTTGTTCCCAGTCACTATGAACCCTTTGGACTAGTGGCGATTGAAGCAATGGCTAGTGGTACACCGGTAGTAGCTAGTGATGTGGGTGGACTTCAGTTTACTGTAGTTCCAGAAGAAACTGGTTTATTAGCACCACCACAAGATGTAGAAGCTTTTAGAGAAGCTATCGACCGAATTTTGATAAATCCCCAATGGCGCGATGAATTGGGTAAAGGCGCTAGAGAACGGGTGATTCGGAAGTTTAGTTGGGATGGTGTCGCATCTGATCTGAGTGAACTATACACCCAACTTTTAGAACAGCCTGTAGCAAAATCTTTAGTAGAGACATTGGAGCAAACCTTAGAAAAGCCAGCCGTACCACCTGCGGTAGAATCTCCCAAAGCAGCGGCTTTACTGAGCTAATTAGGTTCTGATACAACAACATTGAAACAGTCCTAAGACAAGAGTCATTTGTTATTTGTCCGCAAGTTTTTCGAGTATAACTATCCAAATTATTCTTGAACAACAAGATACCCAACTTCTTAAAGAAGTTGGGTATCTAATGATATTTATATTCACAAACCAAATCCGACTACTAGAGAATGCATAGACGCTGAGTGGCTTGTCGTAGACATCGCACTGGTAGTAATTTGATGACATCGACCTGTTATGGCATAACATCGCCTTGTTATATTAATACATCGACCTGTTATGGCATAACATCGCCTTGTTATATTAATACATCGCCCTGTTATGGCATAACATCGCCTTGTTATATTAATACATCGACCTGTTATGGCATAACATCGCCTTGTTATATTAATACATCGACCTGCAATTGAATTGCATCGCCCTGCATTGCTATCACACAGATCTGATCCCGTAATCCCGCCGTCACCCTCGAAGGGTAGGTGGGCTTTGTAGCGATAGCCCCAGGCTACTGGTTCCTGCGGGCGTTATTTTGGGTAAGCGAAAGAACTTGTTTGATCCCAATTGAGGGATTAGATTCACTATTCGCCAGCAACATCCTTTGAAAAGTCGCAGATCTAAATTGCATAGGTTGATAATGCTCGTGCCTTGTTAGTCGATACATTAGACCTATTGCAAAAAGCACTTTTGCAATAGGGGGAAAAGGGACTCATGTTAAAGGGGAAGGGGACAATACAGAACCTTTTCCCCTTCCCCTTTCCCCTTTTCCCGACTTATGCAAGAAGTCTATTTTTTGGGGCAAGGAAACCCGATCCATCAGGTATGGCACAATGAAGACTATACTAGCATCGACGTTTGAAGCCAATGGCTAACTGTTGTGCAACCACTAGACTTTACCGCTCTCACAGCTGCTTGTAGCGAAATCCGCAATTACTGGCTACCATCCCGAACGGAACAGGTTCACCAGCGCGATCGCTATACTATCTCAGTAGCATTACGTACTCTAAAACAGCGGGGTTGGCTAGAAATTTCTTGGCATCCCCAAGCTGCACGTATTTGCATTGGCGATCCGCCACCAAGAACACCAGACACTTTTACCTTTAGCCAACAACTTATACATCAGTTGGGTGGTTTAGCACTGATAGGCATTGAAGCGATCGCACCTTGGGAGCGTGTTATTGATTTACAATTTGCTCGTCGTCCCGGAGAAAGCCCTTTATATCACGTCTACGCGGAAATTATGGGCAAATATAGCAATGTCATCCTCACCGATGCGAGCAATTCGATTATCACCGCAGCCCATCAAGTTAGTCAGCAACAATCAAGTGTCCGGCCGATTCAAACCGGACAACTCTATGAAACACCACCCAAACTCACAGGCCCAGTTCCCAGTGTGAACGAATCACAAGAACGTTGGCAAGAGCGAGTTAGTTTAGTACCAGGAGCGATTAAGCGCCAGTTACTCAAAAGTTATAGTGGTTTGAGTGCAGCACTGGTAGAATCAATGGTGCGATCGGCAAACATAGCACCGGAAATCAATACCGATAGTCTTAGTTCTGAAGATTGGCAACGATTATTTGCCCAATGGCAAGAATGGTTAGAAGCTTTAAAAAATGAAAAGTTTGATCCAGCCTGGACTTCAGACGGCTATACTGTAATGGGTTGGGGTGGAATTAAACCAGCCAAGAACATCCAAGAATTACTCAACCGTTACTACAGCGATCGCCTCAATGAACAAGTATTTGCCCAACTGCGCCATCAGCTGACTCAAAAGCTGAATAATATTTTGGCAAAATTACGGCTGAAAGGTAACACCTTTAGCGAACGCTTACAGCAATCAGATCGCGCTGATGAATATCGCCAAAAAGCTGATTTATTGATGGCTCACCTGCAAAACTGGGAAGCGGGGATGAAAGAAATTATTATCCCAGATTTTGAGACAGGTACACCAATTGCGATCGCTCTGCAACCAGATAAAAATGCTGTCCAAAATGCCCAAGGCTTATATAAACAACATCAAAAGCTCAAACGTGCGCGGGCGGCGGTAGAACCCCTACTGAGGGAAGTAAATGGCGAAATTGAATATTTAGAACAAGTAGAAGCCGCGATCGCCCAAATCGATCAATACCAAACACCAGAAGACTTACAAGCGCTGGAAGAAATCCGCGATGAACTAATTGGACAAAAGTATCTAGAAGATCCAGAATACCGCGATCGCAGTAACAATGAAACCAAGAGCAACTTTCATCGTTACCTTACCCCCAGTGGTTTTGAAGTCTTAATCGGTCGTAATAACCGCCAGAATGACCAATTGACCTTTCGTGTCGCTGGAGATTACGATTTGTGGTTTCATGCTCAAGAAATTCCCGGTAGCCATGTGTTGCTGCGTTTAGAACCAGGCGCTGTCCCCGAAGAAACTGATTTACAATTTACAGCTAACCTTGCTTCTTACTACAGCCGCGCTCGACAAAGTGACCAAGTGCCAGTAGTCTATACTCAGCCCAAGTACGTCTACAAACCCAAAGGCGCTAAACCAGGAATCGCCATTTACAAACAAGAACGCATTATCTGGGGTAAACCACAATTAATGCTTAATGGTCAGTAGTCAGTTGTCAGTAGTCAGTTGTCAGTTGTCAGTTGTCCAGAAGGTAATAAGCATTTATTATTTCTCCTTGTCCTCCTTGTCCTCCTTGTCCTCCTTGTCTCCCTCATCTCCCTCATCTCCCTCATCTCCCTCATCTCCCTCATCTCCCTCATCTCCCTCATCTCCCTCATCTCCCTCATCTCCCTCATCTCCCTCATCTCCCTCATCTCCCTCATCAGAGCGTGAATTCTGCTGCAAGATAGAGGTTAATACCCGGAAACACTATCTTTTTTTTGTAAATTTTTACGAAAAAACTGTGTTGACTGCTACAATATTGTTAAGAAAAGTTGCCCGTTGTATTTTGGGAACGCGCAACTGGGTTTTAACTCTATTGAGAAGACAACGCGGAAAATATTTTATAGACCAGCTGTGGGAGGCTGGTCATTTTTTTATATTTATTCCCATCATGATAGAAATACATAGGTAGGGGTATAGCAAATTCCGCTTTATCTCTACGATAAATCCCTACATATCATGCTTTTAGTGAATTCGGATAACTTGTCAGCCACAGTGATTTACTGACATATTTTCAGTAATTTCCGCAATTTTTACTGGGTCTAAGTTAAATTCAGTAGACATTGTATGTCTTGTTTTCCTGAAAAGGTGTCAGTGATACTAAATTTCACTGAAACATTCAACAAATTCTAGCTTTATGAATACAAGTACTTTCATTAATTTACCTATAAATACTGAAAATAAATCGAGAATAATAGATGTTAAACTATTTTTATAGAAACACTTGATTGTATCTTCAGAGTTTTGTGAGAAAAATATTTGTTTTGTAAAAAATATTGCTAACCTCTACACAATTATTTACTTTATGTGTCAGGGTATAAATATGAAACAGGCAACATCAAGCCATGTCTAAACTATTGAAAAGTAAGGAGAAACATTAGGTGAAATGATTCCCTGAGATAAGACGAGAAAAAACGGTAACTTTGGGTAAAAAATCTCACCCAGCATTGCTGCTGGGTTTTACTATTTTTATAGTCAACAGTCAACAGTCAACAGTCAACAGTCCCTTAGAAACTGAATGTAGTTCTTAAAGCACCAATCACAACATTATCATTTTGCTCATTGTGATCTGGTGCTGTCAGCCAAATCACCCCTGGGGTAATAGTGATATTGTCGCTCAGCTTGTACTGGTAGAAAGCCTCAATGTGATACGAGGTATCTTGATCTTTAGGAAGTTGACTAATGCTGGAACTTGTAACTTTCGGTTCCATACCCAAGATAATACCAGCCAAGTTACCTGGTTTACCTAGATCGGGGAAGCCGAGAGTGACAGCATAATTCCAGATATCAACATCGCCAGTGTCAATTAACCCATCGACTGTGGATAAGCTACGAACGTTAGTGTAACCAACCCAACCACCAAGAACAAATTTCTCGCTAATCGCAAAAGATGCTTGTACACCGTAAGAATTACTAGAAGTTGGTACAGTAACAGGCTCTTCACCGCCAACAACCTGACCTAAAAATGAGCCGACGTTTGCTCTGTTACTACCTGTAGCCAATTCCTGATTGTAGGCGTTAATGTAGGTGAAGGCAACTTTCAAGCGATCGCTCGGTTTAAAGGTTAGCTGCGCCAAAGCACCGTACGCACCATTGAATAAACCATTCCCCGCACTCGGATCATTACTTGAACTAGCCAAATACCCTAAACTCAGTGCCAATTGCTCACTAAAATCATAATTGATTCCTAAGCCCGCACCATCCATCTGATAATAAATCGGGTTGCGTGTACCGAAGGTAGACAAAGCACCAAAGCTACCATCCCCATCAAAGAGATTTATGGTATCAGTAATATCATCTGCTGCCGCAGCATTAGCGAGGGCAATTACTTGTAGTTTTTCACCAATCGGAAATTGGTAATATAGTGCATCGATAAAAGCATCATTCGTACCATCCCCAGCAAAGAATAAGTTACCCTCTGGAGTACCAAGGTTGGGGCTAAGAATATTGTTCATTTGAATTCTAGTGAACAGAGTATCTTTGCCAGTAAAACTGGTGACTAATTCAACTCGTGCCCGTGCCCCAAGAGTTGTATTCTTGTCTGTAATTTCTCCACCGTTAACTTGGTTCCCTGATAAAACATCGCTAACTACAGCGATCACTTCTCCTTGCAGTTTGGTTGTAGTAGAAAATTGATTGGCTTCTAACTCCGCAGTTCTCACCTCCAAAGCATCCACACGTCCCCGTAATGTCGCCAGTTCTGCGGAGAAATTTTCTTGTAGTCTTTGCAGTGTGGCTAAATCTTCTTTTGTCACTAAGTCAGCTGTCGCAGTAGCAATCAGTTCGTTGACACGATTCAGACAAGCATTCAAACCAGCCGCAAATTCATATCTGGTCATCGCCCGGTTCCCCCGAAATGTCCCATTCGGATAACCTGCAATACAGCCGTAACGTTCTACCAACGATTGCAATGCTTGGAAAGCCCAATCTGTAGGCTGCACATCTGATAGTTGAGATACCGAGGTAACTTGAGACATTACCTGTTGTTGAGTAGTATTCTCAGTCTCTTGTTCTAAATCAGCTGCAACAAGAGGCTCACTAATTTCCCCCGCAATTGCCGCAGCACTTAAAAACAGCATTGCACTGCCAACTGCTGAACTAGTCAGCAGAGACTTCCATACTTTCCGCATTTTTTTCCTCACACCTATTGAGAGTATCTGGCTACACTACCCTGCTTTGAATTCGGGGTTATTAAAAACTATTCTCAATATCTTATCAGGAGCCAAGCTTTTTTTTGCATAAGATTCAGTCAGGAAATCATCATCAATGCTAATGACAAAAATTTTGATGTGATGGCTTACACCCTATTTGCATGAGAATGAGAATTATTATAATATGGGATTTAGAATCAATCTCATTGTCAATAGGAATTTTGACGAAGACAGGGACTCGCAGCTTTGGAGGGGAAAAAACTGTGGTTCGCACTTGTATAGAACCTAAAAAAGGCAGAAAAAGAAGTGGTATTCTGCCTTTAATTGCTCTGCTGATATTATCAATTGCTGGTTGCAACCAATCGCCCACGGATCGGAAAGCAGCGTCTCAAGAACTACCATCTCCGAAAAAAACCAAAATAGTAACGACATTTTTACCTATATATTGGTTTACTAAAGCAGTAGCCGGGGATGTAGCAGAAGTAGAAATTTTAGTACCACCGGGTACTGAGGTACACGAGTATCAAGCCAAACCAGAAAATATCCGAGCGATCGCAACTGCTAATGTATTAGTCAAAAACGGTTTGGGGTTAGAAGAATTTCTCAAAGAAACAGTAAAAAATGCCCAAAATCCCCAATTAACTGAAATCGATACCAGTAAAGGTATTAAACCAGTGGAAGAAATTTCGCCGGTGGTAAACACTAATAAAGCAGAAAAAGACGACGATCACGATCATGCTGCGGGTAATCCTCACATTTGGCTTGATCCAGTTATGGCGAAACAACAGGTAATAAATATTCGAGATGGCTTAATTGCAGCCGATCCGCAAAATAAAGCTACCTATGAAGCTAATAGCGCAGCTTATATTCAAGAATTAGAAAAATTAAATAGCGAATTTCAGCAGACTTTGCAGAAATATCCTAACTGCACATTTGTTACCTTTCATGATGCTTATCCCTATTTAGCACAACGTTATCAACTCAAGCAAGTTGCTGTAGTCGAAATTCCTGAAGATCAACTCTCACCAAAAGATGTGCAAAATGCAGTCAATGCAGTGAAAAAATATAAAGTTAAAGCTTTGTTTAGCGAACCAGGAATAGATAACAAATTGCTGAAAAGTCTCTCCCAAGACTTGAAGTTAAATTTGCAAACACTAGATTCCCTGGAAAATGGTGAGACAAATCCCCTGCATTATTTCAAAGCAATGAAAGCAAATTTACAAACTCTGGAAACAGCCTGCAAGTAGGTGATAACCGTCAGAAATCATTATTCCTTTACCTCTGGGGATAATTGATTATTTGATTTTGGGTTTTTCTTTTTTATTAGCTTATTCATCCTTTACCAATAAATAAGTTTCATGAAAAATATCCACCCACAAAAAGAAAGAGAATAAAAACTAATGACAACTGACAACTGACAACTGACAACTGACAAAAAACAAATGAATTTACCTATTTTAAAAGTAGAAGGATTAACCGTATATCAAGGCAGTTACCTAGCGCTGCGGGATGTTTCTTTTGAATTATTGCCAGGGACAGATACAGCTATAGTTGGCCCTAATGGCGCAGGTAAAAGTACTTTAGTAAAAGCTATTTTAGATTTAATTCCCCACAATGGCAAAGTTGAAATATTGGGGCGGAGAATTCAAAATTTAGGGCATTTACGCCATTTATTGGGTTATATGCCGCAAAATTTTATCTTTGATCGGAGCTTTCCCATTTCAGTCAGCGAGTTAGTAGGACTAGGATGGGAGAAAATTACCCATAAAAACCAGCCAAGAGGTGATTTATGGAAAAATTTGTGGAGAAAAGACCGGGAAAAATCAATAGCAGTAGAACAAGCTTTAGTGCGATGTGATGCTTATCATTTACGAAATCAAGCTATTGGTACTCTCAGCGGTGGTCAACTCAAGCGGGTATTACTCGCTTACTGTTTGATAACACCTCGCAAACTTTTGGTATTAGATGAAGCCTTTGCGGGAGTAGATATGCAAGGTGCAGCAGATTTTTATCTGTTGTTAAACGAGTTAAAGCAGCAAGAAGGGTGGACAATATTGCAAGTTTCCCATGATATTGATATGGTCAGCCGCCATTGCGATCGCGTTCTCTGTCTCAACCAAACAGTTGTTTGTACAGGTAAACCAGAAATTGCGCTTTCACCACAAAACCTGTTAGCAACCTATGGCCCTGGGTTTAGTCGTTACCAACATCAGCACTAAAAAAATTCAAAATTCAAAAATAAATTATTTAATATTGCTAGAGTGCGTTATGGTTAACGTATCGTGTTCGTTTACTCATCGTGCTTTACGGCGTTCTGCTGAACGTAGCCAAAGCCTACACCATTGTTAATTTAAGAGAAAATTATCGATCAATCTGTGATAAATAAAAGGCTAATCAGTTAAAAAGCTTACACATGAATTTAATCACTGATTGCCAGATAACTGGGCTAGCTGTCGCCAATGTTCAGGACTTGGTAAGCTTGTTACAATTGCCTTTTATGCAGCGAGCGATCGCAGGTGCTGTGTTGATGGGGATACTTGGCGGGTTGTTAGGCTGTTTTGTTACCTTACGCCAGTTGTCTTTTTTTAGCCATGCTGTAGGTCATGCAGCATTAGTCGGTGTCGCATTAGGTGTATTGCTACAGTTAAACCCTACATGGATGTTGCTGCCATTTACCTTAGTTTTTGGTGTGATAGTCCTTTACTTGATCGACAAAACCGATTTAGCTAGCGATAGCGTACTCAGTATAGTTCTCTCCGGAGCCTTAGCGATCGGTGTGATTCTTACTAGCCTCATCAAAGGCTATCGCGGTAACTTAATGGGAGTACTGTTTGGAGATATTCTCGCCATTGACAACACAGATTTAATATTGACGCTGCTGGTGTTGGTAGGTAGTGGTCTATTCTTGCTATCAACCCTAAGACAACAAATTTTATTGACCCTCAATGCAGATGTAGCGCAGGTACAAGGTATACCTGTTCAGTTGTATCGCTATGGGTTTGTAATATTGCTGTCACTAGCTGTAGCTGTGGCCATTAAGGCTGTGGGCGTTTTACTGGTCAATGCCTTTTTAGTCATTCCCGCTTCCACTGCCAAATTAATTAGTCACCATTTTACCCGGTTTCTAGTTCTATCAGTGATTATCGGTTCTAGCAGCAGTTTTGTAGGCATGATGGTTTCAGGTATGTTTAACTTAGCCTCTGGCCCCAGTATCGTTTTGGTTCAGTTTCTCATATTTGTAGCTGTGTTCATCTGGATCAAGTTGACAATGAAAGCAGCATAAAACTTTTTTCCATCAAGCTCTTGCATAATCGTAATAAGTTTGCTACATTTATTAATCGTGGCTCAAATAAAAGCCCCAGCCGGGATAGCTCAGTCGGTAGAGCAGAGGACTGAAAATCCTCGTGTCACCAGTTCAAGTCTGGTTCCTGGCATTACTACAAAATCTACATTTCTCCCACAGAGCAAGGGTTTTGGAGGTTTAGTAAAAAAAGCTGTAATCAAATTATTGGGTATGTTTAGGTCGATTTAGCGAAAAAAATGGTGTAAAGATGGTGTAATCCTTGTGTAGACTAGAATGTAGATTACACCAGATACCCTCATGAAAACGAAAACCCCAACTGGCAGGGCTTCCAAGGGTTCTGTCACAGCCATCCTTTCCAATGGACGCATTCAGCTGCGCTTCCATTTTGCTGGCAAGCGTCATTATATTTCCACGGGCTATCCTGACACACCACAACATTGGAAGCTAGCCCAACTCAAAGGCTCAGAAATCGAAAAAGATATTTTGTGCGAGCGGTTTGACCCCAAGGATTTAAGCAAGTACAGCCCCGAAGGTTCTGTCCGTAAGGCTCAAGCAGGTACACCATCGCAAAAGTCCCAACCAACCCTTCCCCAGTTGTGGGAGAAATATGTAGAATTTAAGCGACCAAATGCTTCTCCAAGTACCCTGGCAAAGGATTATCAGAAAGTTGACCGTTGTCTTAATTTGTACCTGCCAAAGAAGTCTATTGATGATGCAGTTGCAATTAGAGACTGGTTGGTGGCGAATAAAACGGCCAATTCTGCAAAACGTATTTTGACGCAAATAAATGCCTGTTGCAATTGGGCTGTGAAATCTCAACTAATTACCAATAATCCGTTTGTGGGGATGGCTGCCGATATTCGGGTTCCCAAAGGTGAGTCGGAGGATACGGATATTGACCCTTTTTCCTTGGCAGAACGGGATAAAATCATTCAGACTTTTAAGAGCGATCGCCATTACAAATACTACGCTTCCTTCATTGAATTCCTATTTATGACTGGCTGTAGACCATCGGAAGCAGTTGCTTTGCAGTGGAAACATGTCACAGATGATTTTCGGACAATTCGGTTTGAGCAGGCTGTGGTGGAGTCAGAAAATGGCTTGGTTTGTAAAAAGGGGTTAAAAACGCAGAAAAAGCGGTCTTTTCCCATAAATCCGAAGTTGGCAGGGCTGTTACAATCCATTCAGCCGGAAGGTGCGACAGGGGAAGACAAAGTATTTCCCGCACCAAAAGGAGGATGGATTGATACCCATAATCTCAACAATAGGGCATGGCATTCGGTACTCAAAAGATTGGATAGCAATATTGAATACCGTAATTTGTAAGTAGTTCAAACTAATTAAACGTCAAATGTCATTACGAGCGGAACGTAGTGTAGCGAAGTAATCTCAAAAAATCTATCTTACCTTTTTTAAGGTTGACCTACTTATCAAACCAGACATACCTTTATTACCGCAGCACTGGAAACACCAATTTTGATGCCTGATGGGGGAATGAGGATGTTGGATGCCAAAGACATCGCCAAGTTAGTCGGTACGAGTGCCAAGATGATTTATGAGCATTATGCCGGGGCAAGAAAAGAGTTGTTTGTACCGGAGTTTTAGGGGTTTGACAAACCGAAAAGCGACGTACCCCCCAAATGTGAAGTAACGAATTATTTTTACCGAGCTATAGTAGGGGATTTGCTGCAAACTACATACTTGCCATAAGTTATTAATAATAGTTTCTTGAATACTTTCTTTTAAGTCTGAAGATAAAATATCAAAAAGTAATTCTTTCCTATGGATCAATATTTATTGTCCCCATTTGTGTGCTAAAAAATACCTTTTATTTACACAATCGTAGAAAATAACTCGAATCTTGCCTCAATAGATTGCTGTCCATAATCCTGCATATTGGTGGCTAAGTTAAACTTAACCGATGTGGGAAAACGCATGACCCAGCACTTAGCGATCGCATCGAACTTCATCAACATACTGAAGCCTTCCTGCAAACCACGATAAAATCAGGTTTTTGTCCTATAATCATCTGACTTTTCCCGTTATCTTTCTATCACAGCGATCGCGATCAGGAGTGCTATCCTAAAAGTCCTATTTTCCTGTTGTTCTATTCTCATTAAACGTCTTTTATTGATAATCGGCTTGTGGACTGAAACCCTTACTATATCCATGTTTCCAGACATAACGGTAAAAGTCAGGTTGAAATATGCGCTGCATCCGGATAAAGAATTTTTTGGGAAGGCTTATGAATATATAAGGCAGTATTATTGATGCGAGAAAATGCGTGCCAAATTATCGTGTAAAAAAAGCTTTTAACGAACGCGCGATCGCTCATTAATTCGGGTTTGCGTTTGTAACCTAATTTTGTTGTAAAGGTCAACCTTTGCATTGGAATGACTAACTGATATAACTAAAGCATACCTTTGGGTATCAATTTCGCCTTCCCTCGCCCATTTGCGATTGCAACTAACAACTAAATACATAGATTTTTGATTATATTTCCATGTCTTAGAAGTGAATTCAATTTGACCTTTTTGAAGAGGTCCTTTTTTCCTTAAATTAACTCCTGGCTGTAAATCAACTACAACACTAGAGCCATATTTCTTTTTTAATTCTTCCATCGTCAATTCGGCAATATCCTCATTTGGATTATCTTTATTTTCATCTGTGGCTTTCTGAAAAGCCCTCGTAATAGCTTCGATATCAATATTTTTAAATAATTGAAATTCCATTGCAATACCGAGGTAAGAATCTCCTCTGGTATGTCTCGTCGGTGGGTCGAAAGCAAGAGTGACAGATATTTTTTTATTGCCTTTTGTATCTAGGAACTCCGGCGGCAAAGATGGTATCTCATAAATTTTAAAATTTCCAACTTCTATGATTTCATTATCTACAAGTAAAACTACATCATTATCAGTGGAATAAGCCGCTTGTACAAAATTTGTATGTCCATACCCATATACTTGTAGTATTTTGTTCGTATCAAGCTTCGTATTCTCTTTATTTTTAGCTTTATTCTTAGCTTTAGTTTTAGTTTTTATTTTAAACAACCCTGGTATTTCTATTGGTAAGCCAGCAGCATTAGTTATTAATGCTCGAATCAAATTAGATGATGCCTTTGGGTATTTAGAAAATAATTGCGTTGCGATATTAGCAACACGAGGAGCAGAAAAACTTGTTCCACAATATGCTTTGAATAATGAGCCTGCTTGATAATTTTTAGCAACCGTAATTATAGAAGCTCCAATTTCATTTTCAATGATTCTATTTCCATCTATAACCAAATCTCCTCCAAAATCTACCAAATCAGGCTTGATCATGCCATCAACACCAAAGCCGCTCCTAGTAAATGGAGACGGATATCCTTCTACTTTTGCAACAACATTTCTACAAGCAGTCTAATGGTAAAATCTCATCATTTTCGAGTGGTTTCAACTCTAGCAATCGACCAATTCTATCTTCTGGCTCTAATGGAACAATATCTTCGATCGCATCGAAATAGCCATATTCGTAATTACTATCATTTAACCCGCTATATGAATTTAATTTTTCTCGAAAAATCTTTAATTCGCTATCCGAAATAAGATCCATTGCAACAGCATAAAAATCTTCTCGATTATTTTGTGAGAAGCTCTTAAATAATTTTATTAGAATATCACCTCTTGTCATAATAATATGTACTATTTCTATCTATATTGTTAAAACGTTTTAGTCTATCTTAAAGTAATAAAATTATATTATTTAGTCATTATATTCTGTAATGCTAATTTATTAAATTCCATGTTCGACAAAACAAGATTAAGCTAGTCATTAACCTAACTTAATACAAAACGTAACAATTA
Organism: Calothrix sp. NIES-2100; assembly: GCF_002368195.1. Classification (GTDB taxonomy): domain Bacteria; phylum Cyanobacteriota; class Cyanobacteriia; order Cyanobacteriales; family Nostocaceae; genus Aulosira. The sequence continues at coordinate 7,754,715 of NZ_AP018178.1, forward strand.
TTCGTCCACAAGCATTCATAAGTTATCCTGTGACTATTTTATAGTATTTTTGTACTATTTGTTGTCTAGTTTTAGTTTTGCGATCGTTATTTAAGAGTAAGCTTTAATAACACTTCTGGTATTTCTCCATCTCAGCAAAACACCAATCTGAACTGATCTCAAAAATATTAAGACCTATGTTACAAACCCTGGTTTGCACAAAATGGCGTAATTTATGAATTGCGATCCGCAAATTACTTGGAGGCGATGTCTTCTCTTCGAGAGGCTTCGCCAACGACAAGCCGCTCCGCGTCTACGCTCGTTACCGACTTTGATATTTTCTCTATCAACTAACCCAGAAGTCCCGCAGATTCGTTTTTCTGGTTGTTGCCCCATTGAGTGAGAAATTCGCAAATCAACCGACGCTTCAAGGGTTGCTAAGTCCAGTAGATGTGTAAACACAAAGCAACTTGTCTCCGGACATCGCAAAACAATCGTTGAATTTTGCTGTTCTTCCAAATGCGCCCATACCTGAGAAGCAATGGCATAAGCAAGTAAAGGTGGCACACTATTACCGATCGCCTTGTGAGCAGCCAGCTTACTTGCCCCAAAAGCGAACCAATCAGGGAAGCTGTGCAACCTCGCAGCCTCACGAACTGTTATCACCCGCGTATGTTCATAGTGAATCGGTCTTGCTGCGGTTCGATTTCCACTCCCAGCGCGTAACGTCGGGGAAAAGCCATCGCTAGACAAGCGATAAGCCCAAGTCGTCGGTTCTTTCTCCCCAGGCTTTGTATCACTATACTTTTGTTGTGTTGCTGCTGTGTGTGCTGTTGCTTGAAATCCACTAATCAGGTTTGAGAATTTTGGAGTACCAGGAAAGATTTTTTCCAAATATTGAGCGTATTCGCCCTTGTGGTTTAATTCCCAGGTGTCGATTTGGGAATCGATAGGGATGTAGCTTATGTCAGCGATGTCTGCGACAAGCCGCTTCGCGTCTACGCCTCCCCCACATTAAATTTCTTCTCGTTCTCAACAGGTGCAGCAAGCTCACCAAATTTCGACCCCACCCAAATAGCCCTCTGCCGTTTTTGAGGTACACCGTAATCTGATGCAGTGAGCAACCACTTGGACAGGATGTAGTGTTCCTCGATGAGAGGGATCGCACTCTTGGTAATATTAGAAAACTTCTTCCACTCGATCGCTGGAACGTTCTCCATCACGAACATTGATGGATTAAGCTCTACCACCAAATTGATGAATTTGAGGACTAATTGACTGCGTTCGTCATTAATATCTTGCTTTCCTGCAACCGAAAATCCTTGACAGGGGGGACCACCGATAACTGCGGCAATCTCTCCATCCCAATCTGGATATTTATTTTGAATAACTTCCCTAATTTCTGCTGCTGAAATATCCCCAATATCTCGACATAAAACTAAAGTATTGGGGAAATTCATTCTATATAATTCTAAAACTTTAGGATTATTGTCGATGGCAACTGCTATTTCAAATCCAGCAGATTCAAAGCCCAGATCTAATCCGCCAATTCCACAAAATAAACTAACTACTAAGTTCTTATTTATTGACATCATAATTAAGTCAAATAATTAAGATTTTATGTACTTGCCTCTATTTTAGAATCATTTCACACCTGTGCTACTATCATTAGTTATTTGCATAGATAAAAATATTTAATCTTGCAAATTTAAATCTAGTTTATATATTATCAATTCCAGCTACGGGATGGCGATTAGATGATTACAGTAATACTTGGAATTACACAGTATTTTTTGATTATCCACAAGGCTTTTGCGAAGAATTCATCGAGGAAGATTTAGCTGCCACTCCTGACCTTTTTGAAGCTTTTTCTTTCCACTTTGCTAACTCAGAAACCGAATAATGCCTTCGTTTACTAAAATCTCCCCACTTGTACAATGTGCGAGGTGAGACTTTGTAGCCACATGCAGCCAAGTATCTGTGTAAATCTCTCCCCAAGCATCCCTGCATTTGCCATTGATGCCACATCAGAGCGCTTGATGCTGTTTCTATACTCATCGCTGTGCGTGACCAATTTCTCATCATTACTAGCAATTGATTTACTGAGGGAAATTGTTGGGTGGGATGATCGTGCCGCCAACAGGCCATGTATGTTAGCAATGCACCTTTTCCTTCATCTATAAACTTTTCATACTTCGGAATTCCCAAATACTGCTTCCAACTTGCCCAGCAATTCCTGGAAATCTCCCTGTTCATAATCCGGTTACAACAATTTTTCACCTCACTTAAAGCTATTTTTTTAGGTTGTTGTATAACTTCATCGGCTACAAAAGTTTCATCGGAATTGACCTGTTCGCAATACTTGTCAAATACCTCCTCTAATTTGTATTCATTCGCCTGGAAATAATCTCTCAAGCTCCGATAAATCACTTTGCAGCGTGGGTAATGCTTTCTCAACCATGCCAAACACAACAGCAACTTTGTCTGTTCTTGTGTGTACTGACGAGTGTAGACTTTCTTGCCTTGGGCGTAACAAGCTCCCGCTAATCGCTCCCACTCATACCATGTCCGATTGCTAATTTCCGCTGATCGGATCTTCTGACAAATGTTTCTCAGATTGGTTGATTTGCTTATCCAATCCTCTAGTACTACTGGCATGGTTAACACTTTACAAAATTAAAGTGGCTGTCAATATTGAGAGAGTAATTGCGATAATAGCTGCACAAAATTCTAACAACCCTGATGAATTTCTTTCTTCTCTTTCTATTGTTTCAGTTGCACCATCAAGAGATGTTTTTGTATATTTCTCTCTCCTGTACACATTATGATATCTCCGTATATATAGACATTTGTATTTATTTAAGCTGTACTACATCCATTCTCTAATTAGAAAAAATATGTACTAAATTCGGGAGATTGAGAATCAAACAGGGTACATTACACTTTCTAACATTCTGCTGAATCGAGATAGAGTAAGCATTTTAGCTTTGTATTGCTGTAGTAACATACTCATCTATGGTCTCAATCAGAATTTTACAATGCTATTTTTGGTAAATTCAGCAGGACAAATGTAGTTTGTTATCAAGGGCAAAACTCTTTAAATGCTTGTAATAACACTGTAGTAAGCTGTAATGAGGATTAAATCAGCAGTTCACTTTTTTAAAATACCTACTACACAAACTGGTTTTTGGGCTACTGAGTCTCTATGTATTTTTTGTAATGCTGCTAATCTGGCATTTATCTCAACTCCATATATTTGAAATGTTTGGTCTAGTTCTTGACGAGTCATTTGACGAAAGTACGATATGCTATTTCTCCCATGTTTCAGTCCCAGGTAGATTTGAAGTTCTAATACTTGTCGGAACTGCTCCCCTTGGGATGTCCCCTTGTTGGGCGAATACCCCTGCCATGTTGTTGAGGGTAGCAGCTTTGCCTTGGACATCACCAATCTGCTCAATTATTTCCAAGGATTGCTGCCAAAGTGCGATCGCTTTAGTGATGTCCCCTTGTTGGGCGATTACCCCTGCCATGTTGTTGAGGGTAGCAGCTTTGCCTTTGACATCACCAATCTGCTCAATTATTTCCAAGGATTGCTGCCAAAGTGCGATCGCTTTAGTGATGTCCCCTTGTTGGGCGATTACCCCTGCCATATTACTGAGGGTAGCAGCTTTGCCTTTGACATCACCAATCTGCTCAATTATTTCCAAGGATTGCTGCCAAAGTGCGATCGCTTTAGTGATGTTCCCTTGTTGGGCAAATACCAGTGCCATGTTGTTGAGGGTAGCGGCTTTTTCTTGTAATTCCTCTTCCGGACAAAGGTCTAAAGCTTGCTGATAATGGCTAACAGCTTCTTGCACCAAACCCAAAACTTCTTCCGCACGGGCGACTGTTCCCAGAATGCGGTAGTTTTCATAAACTGCCAAGACTTGCTCACATAAATCTACAGCTTCCACAAACCGGGAATTGTTCACCCAATTGTTTGCAATCCTATGCCCAACACTAACAGCAATTTCCTCCTCTTTCGCCAGCAATCCCAACCGCACAATTTCCAGTACTTCTGCTTCCGTGGTTTCTTCATTCTCCTCCCACCAAGCTTGATGAATTTTCTTCACCGCTTGCTGTCGCGCTGCTTGCCATTCTTCCTCAGTCAATACTGGTGCTAACAACGGTTGTAAAATTGTCGTCACCCGGTAATTAACTGGCTGATTGGGGTGAGTGGTAGCAGATTCAACTAAGCTAAGGCTGACAAGCTTGCTTAACTTTTGAACAAGACCAACATCAGATCCCCCCGCCTGCGGCGACCCCCTTAATAAGGGGGTGGAAGAAGTAATATTATTGCCCCCCTTTTCAAGGGGGGTTGGGGGGATCTCCGATGTAGGGTGAAGCGTAAGAACTTGAATAATCTCCTCCGTCACCGACAAATTAAACACACTCAACCTTGCCAGAAATTTTTGCTCCTCCACATCCAAAGCATCCAGCAAAGTTTGCGCCAAAATATTCTCCCGGAATTTCTGCTCAGTCGCCTCCAACCGATTCAGTAATTCATCCGCCGCTAGTCCTGGCTGCTGAATCACCTCCAAAAGCCACTTCAGCAACCGGGGATTCCCATCAGCAATCTTGAGAATCCGTTGCGTTCTTAACTGCTGCTTGACTTCCTTATCTAAAGCAAAGCAGATTTTATCAATATCACTGCTGCTCATCCCCGCTAAAGATTCCAAGTGCAGGCGATGAGGTGGTAAAGTATCTGGCTTTAAATAACGACAGGTAACAATCAGCCGACTTTCTCCCCCATTCTCTGCCAATGCCCCACAAATCGCCTCTAAAATCTCGTAAGCTCCAGCCGTCATCCGCAGTGAGCCATCCTCAATATTAGCTGTGGGGATATTTTGCTCAAAGTCATCCAGCACCAAGAGCAAAGGTTGGTTGTGTTCTTGTTCAATCGCCGCAAAAAAGTTTTGCAATCGCCCTTTAAGAGTTACCTTTGGTTCATTAGACCCGTCCTAAAACTTGCAAGCCAATATCTACAAGGCTTTGAGACCAATCCTTGCAGATTCTCTTTAAACGTAACAATTAGGGTTTGATATCGTTACTGATAGTTTAGAGCCAAAAAATGAAGTTATGCATTCAAGGCGATCGCTAATCATTATTAATGATAATTACCTCGTCATAACTAAAGTACCAATTCGTAGCCTCACTCCTCCACAAACTGTTAAAATTATTTCTTTATAGATATTTGACTTTAGCCCAAATCTTTGTGAAGTTATTTTAAAAATTCTCACAAGCCTGATTAGATGTTCGATAAATATACGTTTACTTGACAGAATTTTATTTTCTGTTTTTTGTTGCTCGGTTAGTTGCTGTTTTCTTTTTTTCTTATGAGGAGTCGTCATATTTTTACCACCTTGATATCCTTTGTCTCCCGCAAATTTTTGTTCAGAATCAAATTTTTTCTGTTGTTCCCTAAATAAATTGATGTCTGATGTTGGTCCAGGAAATCCTACTACTACATCAATAATATCTTTGCCATTTGGCAGACCTACTAATTGACTTTTTAAAGTATGTTGTTTTTTCTTTCCTGAATAAAACTTTTTTTGTTCTTCATTGTCAGATGGTCTGTTTATAGGCTGTTCTAGGCTATCTACTAAGAGTTGAAAATTCGTCAATAATTCTTGTACAATCAGGAAATCTCCTTCTTGACCATCCATCTGTTCAAGTAAACTTGATGGCAGAATTACTCGGATGATCTTTCTCCAGTAATGGAAAGTAACATGAGCTTCACTTTTAGATACACCAAACAACATCCCTAGTATTTCAAAGGTGGGTATCTGTCTTAAATAAAACAGGCATAGACATATTTGCTCGGAAGTGGATAATATTTCTTGCCGTCCTCCCCCAGGATAATTAATCCTGATTTTTTCCTTTTCTTTTTCCTTCTGGATTTTTATATGTTCTTTTAAAGCTGATTCAAGCAACGCTTGAAACTGTTCGTGACTAATGCCCAGAATCTGTTTTGTTCTCGATGGGCATTTTTGGATATAATTGAAGACAATACACATTTTAAATCACAGTGGTAGACTTCTAATTTTACTTTCTACCACTTTTTTGTGCCTAGATTATATTTTGGATGGGTCTATTGCTATTGTTGACGGTTCACAGTTAAACAGTCAACAGTCAACCCTCAACCGTCAAAAATAAACTTCACCGTATTCTCACTACATTTCCAAAGTCAACAAAGTTAAGATACTGTACCAGAAGTAAGAAGTTACTCGATGGAAGATTTTGTAAAATAGTTTATAAAGCTATAGAGCGATCGCTTGAGTAACTAGTCGTCATGAACTGCGCACAGCAGGACACATGAAAAAATTTTTGATTCCCCTCCTCGCTTGCGGGGAGGGGTTAGGGGTGGGGTCTTATTTTCAAGTCAGGTTGGTGCAATGAAAGATAACGGGCGAAGACTGTAAAGATTTAGTTGTCAAGAATTCCTAGGGGCGGGTTGAGCCAAATAGTTGTGGATGATGGAGTCATATCTGTAAACTCGCCCCTACATCTGGTGAAAAATGCGGGTAAAGCGATTGTTACGTAATTAATATTTTGCATTTTAAATTTGGAGCAGCAAATGAACGTGACTCATTCATTGTTAGTTAAATCAGGGCTACTACTTACTATCCTGACAATAGATTTAGCGATGTATTCTCCTGTCAAAGCCGAAATTGCGCAGAAGATACCTCAAACTCAACAGCAGTTAGAAACCCAAAACAAAGAGTTGAGTAAACAATTATCTTCTCCAACTTCTCAACAACAATGGGAACAATTTAGACAGCGACAAGATGAACAAATGCTACGACAACAACAGCGTCTCGAAGAATTTAGACTACAAAATCAAATCAGACAACAACAGCCTCTTGGACAAATGAGACAACAACCGTTTGGACAATTTAGACAAAACCAATTACTAATACAGCAAAGACAGCAAATGGAGGTATTACGGCTACAACAGCAACTTAAACCGCAGCGGTAAAGGTTGTTTTGTGACAATAAAGTAGTAGATGTAGAGATGCGATCACCCATTTTTACACATACAGGAAAGTTGTCTGTAAGATGCGATCGCCATTAGCCCCCATTTCTCAAAAGCAGTAGGAGCGGATTCACAAATACGATCCAATCATTTACGAATATCTGGCTGAACCCGCCCCTATGACATCTCGACTGGTGAGAAATAAATATGTGTTTAGAACTTTCGCAGATTTTTATGTACCTGCGCTAAATACCACATATAATCATCAATTTTGTAATTATCAGCAGCCTTAACTATATATTCCTGCGCTAATTCCCGATTATTCTCAGCTTCGTAATATAATCCGAGATAAAGATGACTGTAAAAATTACCTTTTATTCCCTCAGATTTACCAACATTTAAAACATCATCTGTTGTACAATTTCCTGCATATAAATCGTATACACTCCGCATAATTCGCCTGGGGTCATTTTTCACAGTTAATAGAGAATTGCGTGCTTCTTGGACACCAGAAAGGCAAGCTATGCAGAGATATCGCCATACTGTTTCTTCTACATCTTGGGCGTTAACTGTCAAATCTATCTCGAATTGTGCTGCACCTTCAGCAAATCTTTCAGCATAATAATAAGATAGTCCCCGTTGCCATAAATATGGTTTAAGATGAGCATCTAATTTTTCTGCTGTATCAAAATCTTGAATAGATTCATCAATTTTGGCAAGCTGGAAGTTAACCATACCGCGCCGAACGTAAGCATGAGGATTTTGTGGCTGATTGCGGATAGTTTCATCCCAACGCTGGAGTTGATTTTCTAAGGAATTAGTAAAAAACATGATTTTTAGCTTTGCTTTTTTCGTAGTCAGGACTTTAGTCCTTAACTTGAGGACTGAAGTCCTCACTACGAACTAGACTACTAGGTAATACACCAATTTTGCACATGAGATAATAATTCTGGAAAGAATTCTTGAAAGTCATACTCCAAAGCATCGTAATTAGTGATAAGTTCACTAATAGCTGGAGTTAACATAAAAGGTCTATTGAGTCGTCGCGTCAGTCGTTTTGATATCCGCAACAGAACATTTTCTACACCAGCTATGTTAAGGTTTGCTCCTAACCAATCTTCAGCAGCTACGCGAGAAATTACCTCTCTAACTATCAATGGTATCTGACCTTGATAGCCTCGAAATGAGTTATAAATTTCTGCTGTAAACTCATCAAGAGATACATGAGAATATGCTGACCAATTTTTTGCTAAGAAATGGTCATAAAAAATATCTACGAGTACTCCAGAAAATCGCCTATAGCTAGAGTCAATGCGCTGTTTACTTCTTTGCACAACTATGTGATTGTCTGTAAAGCGATCAATTACTTGATGACAGGCAATTCCGCGTTGTATATAAGAGTTTAATTCCTGACGAGCCGAACCTTTAACAATATCCGCTAGAAGATTACCTAGGCGACTCTCAACATTCGGTTCAGACAATAACAAGTGGGCTAACCAGTTCATTATGGTAATGCATCTGCTTTTGTTGACGGTTGACGGTTGACTGGGAGATTTTCACGCGCTGGTTATGTGATTTATCACATAAGAGGCTGTCTTGAAAATCAGGCAGAGGTAAACATTCTCACATTTCTCCGTCATATCCAGCCATGAGGTAGAAGCGATTACTAGCAAAAACCAGTATTGTGAGCCTAGTTGCTGAGATATGAGGTATAAACGCCTGTGGTTCCAATTAGAGATGATAATCCTACAGAAATCACACCTTATGTGACGTTTGGGCTAATTGCAATCAATGTTCTGGCTTTTATTTATGAAGCCAGTCTTCCCCCCCGCGCTTTAGATGGGTTTTTACATTTAGCAGCGGTAGTTCCACAAGAACTTACCTTAAGTTTTGCTGGTGTATCTGTGCATCAACCTGTACCAGAGTGGGCTACTTTAATTACCTCACAATTTTTGCACGGTGGTTTATTACACCTAGCGGGAAATATGTTGTTTCTCTGGATTTTTGGGAACAATGTGGAAGATAAGCTAGGTCATGTTAAATATCTGCTGTTCTATTTATCTTGCGGCATTTTGGCATCGCTGAGCCAATGGTACTTTTCCCAGAATTCTAACATTCCTTCTTTAGGAGCGAGTGGTGCGATCGCTGGTGTGATGGGAGCATACATTCTCCGCTTTCCCCAAGCCGAAATTCTTGGTGTCATACCTTTAGGGATTTTCTTCCCGACTTTCCGAGTTCCTGCATATTTCTTTTTAGGTTTCTGGTTTCTGCAACAAGCTTTTTATGGTGTCGCCAGTCTGGAAACACCTACCAACATCGGTATGGAAAGCGGTGGTATTGCTTACTGGGCCCATGCTGGCGGTTTCCTATTTGGCGCAATTCTCGGCCCTATTTTGGGGCTATTTAGCGACAAGCCTAAATCAGGGATGAGGAACTGGGGATGAGGGAAGGGGGACAAGGGAAAGGGGACAAGGGAAGGGGGACAAATGACCATTGACAAATGACAAATGACAAATGACCAGTGACTCAAGCTATATTGCAAGTAATAAATAATTAGGAAAAACACCTGTGTTTCCTCTCTACGATGAAAATCCAACGCGCATCACCCCATATTTGACTTATGGGTTGATCGGGATGAACATTTTAGTTTTTCTTCATGAACTCACCCTGCGTGGTGCAAGATTAGAGCAATTTTTTCAGCTATATGCAGTAGTACCACGAGAGTTAACTAGCAACTTTGCCGGAGAATGGACGACGTTAATTACATCGCAATTCTTACACGGTGGCTGGTGGCATTTAATCTCGAATATGGTATTTCTTTGGGTTTTTGGTAACAATATTGAAGACCGCTTAGGTCATCTGAAATATCTAGTTTTTTATTTGACTTGCGGTGCTTTAGCTGCTTTGTGCCAGTGGTTTATTGGGATGAATTCGGGGATACCTTCTTTGGGTGCAAGTGGTGCGATCGCGGGTGTTTTAGGTGCATACATTATCCGCTTCCCGCAAACTAGAGTCTTGACTTTAGTTTTCTTGGGATTTTTCGTGACTACTATCAGAGTTCCAGCCATGATACTCATCGGGTTGTTCGTGGTGCAAAATCTCATCTCTGGTGTTGCTAGTTTGCAAACCGCAGCCAATATGAGTGTGGAAACAGGCGGAGTTGCTTACTGGGCACATATTGGGGGTTTTGCTTTTGGGATGATTCTGGCTCCCTTATTTGGGTTGTTTAGGCGCGATGAATATTAATTAGGGGTTAGGGGCTAGGGTGTGTTTTCAAACTCTTTTTTGGGAGAGTAGGTTGGGTTGAGGAACGAAACCCAACATTTTTCGGGTTTTGTTGGGTTTTCCTTAACTCAACCGTCTTGAAGTAAAACTTAAGTTCAGGTTAAATCAGATACGCCGGTAGGGGCACGGCAGTGCCCATTGGTGTCAACTTAAGTTAAAAGGCTTATCCCACAGGCATTTTACCCCACCCCTCAATCCCCTCCCCGTAAACGGGGAGGGGAGGTTTTGCGTCAGCAAAGCCGGGGTGGGGTGACGCGGATCATGATGTTAAGTGAGAGAATTCGCTCATCACGTCTTGGTAAGGGTTTCACGTTAAGTTGACACGTATGGCTTAAGAATTGCCCCTACATTTTTTTATTACTGTATAATTTGTAACTATGGGCAATTACATATTGACAATAAATACAAGATATGTGATATCAAAAACCACACCTATTCTAGGGGTTTAGCACTGCGCTTTACCCTCAATAGCGCGGATCTATCTCCCATCAAAGGAATGATTCATCAAAGTGGGAAACTCTCGAATTTGGTAAATTCATATAATTATTAATTTGCACAGTGCATAAGTCCTGATTATTTAATAAAAATGCTTTTTTAACCAAAAAATAGCCAATATGGCTGCCAAATTGACCAAAATTTTTATTTTAGCCATAGATTATTTAAAACGATAATCTACAATAGTTTTGTCTGTAAATCGCTAATTGCATTAGGAGGATAAAGCTAGAATTACTATTTCTAGCTTGGTTCAAGAAATAATCTAACCTTGACTCCACAAGACTTTAATAATTCGTATTTCGTAATTACGAATTAATATAAGTCTTGAATTACAGCTTTCTCATAAATCAAACCAAATGCCATTATTCGTCTGTAAATTAATGAGTGCAGGTTTCCTTTGCTCATTAATTTCAGCACAAGTTAAAATTCCCAATCGTCTCGTTCAACTCAAAAATTTAGAGGTGTTTATTTCAAGATGGCTATGATTACAATCTCTGATTTGTCTGCTGCTGATGCTAATTTATTCACCCATGCAGAACCAGAAACAGGAATTACTATATCTGAATTATCAAAAACAGATATGGCTCAAATTTATGGAGGTAAAAGCCTACCTGGTGAATGCAGTATCGGCACATTAGCAGGCGCTGCTGCTGGTGGCGCTGCTGCTGGTGCATGGGCTGGCGCTGCTGGTGGCGCTTTAGGTGCTTTAGGGGGAGCTGTTGCTGGTGCTGCACTTGGTGGATTTGGTGCTGCATTTGGGTGTGCAGTCGCCATTCGCCTTCAGTAGTAGCTAATCATGATTAGCTATTAGTTCTGATAAACAAAAAGGCGTGAGGTTTTTCCCACGCCTTTTTCTGATTCATTTATGAAGTTGTTACGTGAATTTATCTATGATTGATTAGTATAGAGCTTCTACCAAATATCTGCCATACCTTTTTTGTAAGGATCGCCTGTAAATGGTTGTACACCAATCACAGGGTAAGCATCATCATTAGGACCAAAAATCCGCATTACGGCTTCAGAAATATACTGAGTTATGTTAGCAATGATTCTGGTAATAGCCATAATCTTAGACCTCTTTTTACGAGTTGCTTTAATTGCTGATGTCTATACTTTAATTCTGATATTCTGTCTTTGCTTAAAACCTCAATATATCAACAATTTCTGCAATGCTTTTTCAGATATGTTTGCAATACTTTAGCTTGTTTGCAGGTTGAACTTCTCTGTTTGATTCTAATTGTAAATCAGCTATCTCTCAAACCCTGCTTTGACAAAGCAATTGGTAATTTATGCATACAATCTATCGTTACATTTCATTATACTTCTGGCAAGTAACTGGCTTTATTATTAGCTATAACTATTAAAAAATATTAAATAAATTTTGAAAATTAGATTAATTGCCGGGAAAGCTGAGGTTTTATGGCAATTAATTGCAGAAATTACTCAAGACTTGACATTATTTATGGTAAAATCTACCATAAATAAAACAAACATTCTTTTAAGGACGCTCCGGAATGACTACTTTCCCGGACTTAGAGAGATATGCAAACAGTCAACAACAGCAAAATAGCCTTAACCAGGAACTGAATATTGCTGCTGTTGATTACAGCCTACTGACTGATCTTTACCAGCTAACAATGGCGGCTTGTTACACAGGTGAAGGTATAGAACAAAAACAAGCTAGCTTTGAGTTATTTGTCCGGCGGTTACCAGAGGGTTTTGGCTATTTAATCGCTATGGGGCTAGCCCAAGCCTTAGAATATTTGCAAAAATTGCGTTTTAGTCAGTCTCAGATAGCAGCTTTGCAAAGTACTGGGATTTTTACTCATGCTAGCGATCGCTTTTGGTCATTGCTAGCTGATGGGTGTTTTACTGGTGATGTGTGGGCTGTACCGGAAGGAACAGCAGTGTTTGCCAATCAGCCATTGTTGCGGATTGAAGCACCACTTTGGCAAGCACAATTAGTAGAAACTTACCTATTAAATACGATTAATTATCAAACCTTAATAGCTAGCAAAGCCGCCAGAATCAGGGATGTAGCCGGAGAACAAGCCACACTTTTAGAATTTGGCACAAGAAGAGCATTTAGCCCCCAAGGTTCATTGTGGGCGGCGCGGGCGGCGTTAGCCGGGGGATTAGATTCGACATCCAATGTGTTAGCCGCGCTACAACTCAATCAAAAGCCAAGTGGTACTATGGCTCACGCCTTGGTGATGGCACTGTCAGCAATCGAAGGTACTGAAACCCAAGCTTTTAGCGCCTTTCATCGGTATTTTCCGGGTGCTACGTTGTTGATTGATACTTACGATACCATCGCCGCTGCCCAACGGTTAGCCGAAAAAGTAAATTCCGGGGAAATGCATTTGACTGGAGTCAGGTTAGATTCTGGAGATTTGGTGAGTTTGTCAAAAGAAGTGCGATCGCTCCTTCCTAGTGTGACAATTTTTGCTAGTGGCGATTTAGACGAGTGGGAAATTGCCAGACTCAAAGCCGCTGGTGCGCAAATTGATGGCTATGGATTAGGTACAAAGCTAGTTACCGGTACGCCTGTCAATGGAGTTTATAAACTTGTGGAAATTGATGGTATTCCTGTGATGAAAGAATCGCGGGACAAAGCTACCTATCCGGGACGCAAGCAAATATTTCGCTCTTTCGCTGGCGGAACAATCAAGGTAGATAGGTTGGGATTAGCAACGGAAAGTCCTGTAGGGGAAGAACCGCTGCTGCAACTGGTAATGAAAGCCGGGAAACAACAAAAACCACTAGAATCTATAGAGAGAATACGTCAGCGTACTGCTGCATCTGTCGCTAGTTTACCAGAGGAAACACGGCGATTAAATCATCCTGTATCGGTGAAGGTGGAAATTTCTGCCGCGTTGCAAGAGTTGACACAAGAGACTAAAAAACGAACCGCAGAGGCGCAGAGGGCACAGAGATGAAGAGAATTGCTTTGTTTGGTACTAGTGCCGATCCACCAACTGCTGGGCATCAGGCGATTTTGAGTTGGTTGTCTGAGCGTTATGATTGGGTAGCGGTTTGGGCGGCGGATAATCCTTTTAAATCCCATCAAACAGCATTAGTACATCGGGCGGCGATGCTACGATTGTTGATTGCGGATATCCCGACATCACGGCAGAATATTGCTTTAGAACAGGAATTAAGTAGCTACCGCACCCTGGAAACTTTAGAAAAAGCCAAAGTGCGTTGGGGAGAAGAGACTGAATATACCTTAGTGATTGGTTCCGATTTGCTCAACCAGCTACCCCGGTGGTATCAAGTTGAAGATTTGTTGCGGCAAGTGCAATTATTAGTAGTGCCGCGACCGGGATATGCGATAGATGAGTCTAGTTTAGAGGGAGTGCAAAAGCTAGGCGGGAAAATTGCGATCGCCAGCTTGACTGGACTAGATATTTCCTCCACAGCCTACCGCGAACATGGAGATTCCCATGCCCTCACCCCCCCTATTGTTGCCTATATTCATCGAGAGCATTTGTACAAATGCCAGGACGCAACCACAAAAAGTTTCCAACTCCGGTAAATCAACAACCTTTGGCTGATTTTAAAGTTGGTGTTGATAATGTAATTTTTTCTGTAGATACTGCCCAAAATCGACTGCTCGTGCTGTTGATTATGCGTCAGCAAGAACCATTTTTAAATTTTTGGAGTCTTCCTGGTACTTTGGTGCGTCAAGGAGAATCTTTAGAAGATGCTGCCTATCGGATTATGGCTGAAAAAATTAGAGTGAACAATCTCTATTTAGAACAGTTATATACCTTTGGCGGCCCCAATCGCGACCCACGAGAAAGCACTGATAGTTATGGTGTCCGTTATCTCTCCGTGAGTTACTTTGCCCTAGTGCGGTTTGAAGAAGCAGAATTAATTGCTGATGGCGTTACGGGCATAGCTTGGTATCCAGTGAAACAATTGCCCCAATTAGCGTTTGACCATAATCAAATTTTGGCTTACGGACACAGGCGTTTGCGTAATAAGTTGGAGTATAGCCCGGTGGCTTTTGAAGTTTTACCAGAGATGTTTACTTTAAATGATTTATATCAGTTGTACACCACAGTTTTAGGCGAAAACTTCAGTGATTATTCTAATTTTCGCTCCCGTCTACTCAAGTTAGGTTTTTTGTGCGATACCGGAATTAAGGTATCCCGTGGTGCAGGTCGTCCCGCTAGTTTGTATAAATTTGACGCTGAGGCTTTTGCCCCCTTTAAGGATAAGCCTTTGGTATTTATTTAACTGCAAAGTCCATAGTCAAAAGTCAAAAGTCCATAGTCAACTGACAACTGACAACTGACAATTGACAACTGACAACTGACAACTGACAACTGACAAATATGAAAATTGCGATCGCTCAACTTAATCCGAAAATTGGTGATTTAACTGGAAATGCTCAACAAATTCTCCAAGCGGCACAAAAAGCAGTAGCATCTGGTGCTAGGTTATTATTAACACCAGAACTGTCTTTGTGTGGCTATCCTCCCAGGGATTTATTACTAAATCCTAGTTTTGTGGCAGCGATGGGTAATACCCTGAAAAAATTAGCACGGGATTTACCGCCGCATCTAGCGGTTTTGGTAGGAACTGTAGAAGAAAATATCAGAGCTAGTACTACGGGCGGTAAATCTTTATACAATAGCATTGCTTTGTTAGCAGGTGGACAGGTAAAACAAGTTTTTTACAAGCGGCTTTTACCTACTTATGATGTATTTGACGAAAATCGCTATTTTGAACCAGGCTTACAAGCTAACTATTTCACCTGGGATGATGTGCATATTGGTGTCACTGTTTGCGAAGACTTATGGAATGATGAGGAATTTTGGGGTAAACGCACTTATGCAGTTAACCCGATCGCGGATTTAGCAATTTTGGGTGTAGATTTGATTGTCAATTTGTCAGCCTCACCTTACACTGTCGGTAAGCAGGAGTTCCGAGAACGGATGCTGAAGCATAGTGCAGTGCGTTTTCAGCAACCGATGATCTATGCTAACCAAGTCGGAGGCAACGACGACCTGATATTTGATGGTTGCAGTTTTGCCTTGAACCGTCAAGGTGAAATTGTCTCTCGTGGGCGTGGGTTTGAAACCGACTTACTCCTAGTAGAATTTGATGAAAAACAACGAGATTTTAAGCCAAGTAAAGTAGCACCTGTCTATGAATCGCCAGAAGCAGAAATTTGGCAAGCTTTGGTTTTAGGCGTGCGGGATTATTCCCGGAAGTGTGGTTTTTCTAAAGTTGTACTGGGTTTAAGTGGCGGGATTGATTCTTCATTAGTAGCGGCGATCGCAGTTGCGGCACTGGGTAAAGAAAATGTCTTCGGTGTGTTGATGCCATCTCCCTACAGTTCCGAACATTCCATCAGCGATGCCTTAGCATTAGGGGAAAATTTAGGTATAAAAACTACCATCCTACCAATTGCCGAACCGATGCAATGCTTCGATAATAGCTTAGCTGAGTTATTTGCGGGAACTGAATTTGGTATCGCCGAAGAAAATCTGCAATCGCGGATTCGGGGTAACCTATTAATGGCGATTGCTAACAAATTCGGCTATCTCCTCTTATCCACTGGCAATAAATCTGAAATGGCAGTTGGGTACTGTACCTTGTATGGTGATATGAATGGTGGCTTAGCAGTCATTGCTGACGTTCCCAAAACCCGCGTTTATGCAATTTGCCATTGGTTAAACCGCAAGGGCGAAATTATTCCGCAAAACGTCCTCACCAAAGCACCCAGCGCTGAACTCAAACCCGGACAAGTCGATCAAGATTCTCTCCCAGCTTACGAGATTTTAGATGACATCTTAGAACGCCTGATTCACAAACACCAATCAGTCGCCGAAATTGTCAACGCCGGACACGATACAGTAATTGTAGATCGAGTAATTCAAATGCTGGCGCGTGCTGAATTTAAACGCCGACAAGCACCTCCGGGCTTAAAAATTACCGATCGCGCCTTTGGTACTGGTTGGCGAATGCCAATTGCTAGTAGCTGGGCTGCTTTAAAAAATACCTCCCCAGTTCAAACCAACCCTAGCCCTACTTTAGTAGGCAAAGATGGCAAAGATAGCAATCTGCGAATTCAGTAAAAATCTGTTTTTGGTAGCCAATAAAACTCTGGCATCATATCAAATCCCTTTGTCTCGGAATGATTCCTTTTTTCTCTACCTCTACGCCCTCAGCGTCTGGAGCAATTTTTTCATCATTAAGACAAAAAGAAACCACAGATCAACGGGGAGAAAAATCAACACACAATGCCCAATGCCCAATGCCCCATCCCCCATCCCCATTTTCAAGTTAGACATGCTATAAACGTCAAAACACTCTTAAATTAATAAGAGACTCTAGAATCAGTGAGACATTGTCAAAAAAGTGAGTCAACCAGACCCTATCCTAGCAAAAATACTAGCAGGGACTGCTGATACAGCAATCCCTTTCGCTCAACTATGGCAACTTTTAAACAGACTAGGCTTTGATGAGCAAATTCGTGGTGGACATTATATATTTACCAAAAAAGGTATTGCAGAAATATTAAATCTCCAACACAAAAACGGAAAAGCTAAAGCCTATCAAGTCAAACTAGTGCGTTCCGTCATTCTTAAGTACCAGATAGGAATTAAACATGAAGTTTCGGTATGAAATAATTCTTTACTGGAGCGAAGAAGACCAAGCATTTATTGCCGAAGTTCCAGACTTACCCGGTTGTGTTGCTGATGGGGAAACTTATCAACAAGCACTGCAATATCTAGAAGTCATCATGAAAGAATGGGTAGAAATTGCTCAAAGGTTAAAGCGGAAAATTCCCGAACCTAAACAACGTCCGGTAACTGCCTATAATTAGGACAATTTCTCCCAATCTACTGTAGGGTGGGCACTGCCCACCAGTAAAACTTAATGGTCAGTGAAACTAAAGCAGTGCTTTACGGCTATGGATCGCGCTGCCACAATATCAAATCCTGGGGCAACTGTTTTGCTTATATTTTTAAGGATTATTTAGAATATAAATTAATCGCAACAGCTTTCTTCTCAAGATATAGGATAACGCAGAGAGATACAGAATTATGGTGTAATATTTGAACTGGACATTATAGGAACTGATACAATGTGTAACTTAACCTTGAGCATCACAATTTACTCTAGGACTAATATCTAAGACAATAATAATTTTGTCTCTATCGTAAATAATATAAATTATACGATAATCAAGTACATAAATACGCCATCCTTCAGTTGTAGCTATTCTTCGACAATCTAACGGTCTAGGATTTTCAGCAAGTTTCCAAATATGCTCGAGAACTAGTGAACACTCAAACTCAAGTTGACGATTAAATAAATCTGTCAACTGTTGAAGAGCAGGGCATTCTTTGATAAAAATTTTATACAATTTCAATGCTCCTCTTGAATTTTAGTAACTGCTTGCGTAAGCGGAATAAACTTATCTTCACAAATCCGGGCAGCTTTAAAAGCACGAATAGATTCTTCTTCCTCCTTATCTAAAACTACTTGCCCAAAAGGAATAGCCTTAGACTCAAACACCTGAGCAGCTAAATAGGCACGAATAGATTCTGATTCTTCTAAAATTATTTCACGCTTTTTTTTCATAATGGGTGTTTTGTGTTGCAAAAAACCTTCAAGCTGAATTGAACTGCAACCCATATCAAAAGCAAACTCAATCGGAGAACTTCCACCCAATTGCGGCTCGTAGAATCCTAGTGCCTCATAAAACCCAGTAGCAAATGTGATTGCTGCATTGTCCCCTATTGAATTATTCATGCCTATTACATAATCAATATGTTGGACAATTGCCTCTGTTTGAAATTCAGAGTAACAGGCATTCAGCAACACACATTCTATTTGACTAGAAAACAGACCAAAAAGTCCAGCCAGTGCTTCTCCTCTTACTAATTTTCCTTTTCCAGTTTCATCCTCAAACAATAATCCTTGTTTCCCTACACCATGTCCACAAAAATGGACAATGTGTGGTTGATACTGTAACAATGCTCGACGAATATCTTTTGGACGTACCCCAGAACAGGACTTGAGTAAAAAATTATCGCGATATTTAGACCCTCGCAAAGCTTCTTCAATCTCACGCACTTCTTGACCCAAACGTAGGCGTGCTGTTTGGCTGGGATTTGCTGGCAGAACCAAGATTGTTTTTTTCATGTAATTAAACTTTAAAAAAAATGTGAATATAGCGGTTTTCGGTTGAGTCCAATACACTCTTGCGGGCACTGCCGTGCCCCTACCCGCCACCATATAATTTTGTATTGCATCCAACTGAGAATCGCTATATCAGTGCGTTCACACTTTGTAGCACTTTCACCAAAGAAAAATCTGTAATCCTTGTTTCAAAGCATGTTTCGTAATATCAAAGTTAATATTTTCATGAATACTGGTATAACAAATGCACCAATTAATCTTCAATGCACCAATTAATCTTCTCGATCAAATAATTCTAACAAACCAACTGTACCGACAAAAAAAGTATAAATAGCATATTGGATTGGCATCTGATTTCTCGAAGGTGCGTAAAAAGCTGCTATAACCGCTTCAATAATATGACAGCTAACAGCAAAGCGCTCAAACCAAAAAATAGGATTTAGACTGCTTGGTACTTGAATCTCAGTTGCGATCGCATAAATATTCCACAATTCCAAGCCTATTGCACCAGTTATGAGGATTGTAGATATAACTTTGATTATGGGCGAAATTTTTGGCTTTATATCCTGGAAATTCATGCTTTTCACCAAACTGTTAATGATTAATATCATCACACACGAAAGACGCAAAGAATTAATACTCTGAATTTCAGAGTATGAGTGTAATTTTTTTAATTAAAAGAGATTTAAATATACGCGAATATCAACATACTTTCTTATCCCAAACCTAGTAAATCTGCACGAGGTTTAAAGGTTTCAATTTGGCGGATTTTTTCATATAGTTCTTTTTCTTCATCACTAATAGTTTTTGGCGTAACGATTTGAATTTCTACTAATTGATCGCCACGTTTACCACCTTCATTAGGGTAACCTTTATTCGCCAAGCGGAATCTTTGACCGGATCTAACTCCTGGGGGAATGGTCATTTTTACAGGGCCATCTAGAGTTGGTGCTTCTACCTGTCCTCCTAAGACAGCCTCACTGGGAGTTACAGGTACTTGGCAAAAGATATTAGAACCGTCTAGTTTAAATAAAGGATGCGGCTCAACGGTAATTTTTAAGTATAAGTCACCGCCGCCAATGCCTTGGTTACGTAGCCGGATACTTTGACCTGTGACCATACCAGCTGGCATACTGACTTCAAGCGATCGCCCATCTTCAAGTCTAATCCGTTCATTACCACCAACATAAGCTTTTTCTAATGGTAGAGTCAATCTGGCTTCGATATCCCGACGGGCTGGGCGTGGTTGGCTCTTAGGTACTGTGTACTCTACTCTACTTTTAGGGGTACGAAACGGATCGCTATCTGTGTTGCTAGCTGACCCATTTCTGCTGTTTTTACGTCCACCAACACCGATGACTTGGTTAATAAAACTTTCAAAATCTGCAAATTGGCTAGGATCTACTTCTTGATTGTTGTCGCGGTTGTTAGCGCGATTATTCCAATCTTTAGCCTTTGGTGTTTGCTTGTTAGCAAAGCCTTTTTGCTTCCAGTAGCGGCTAAACTGGTCGTACTGTGCGCGCTTGGCTGGATCGGAAAGGACTTCATAAGCCTCACCAATATCCTTAAATTTTTCCTCAGCGGCTTTGTTCCCAGGATTCAAGTCAGGGTGGTACTGTCGTGCTAAGCGGCGATAAACCTTTTTAATTTCTTCACTTGAGGATTCTTTAGGTACTCCTAAAATCTCGTAGTAATCGCGAAAATTCTGCAAATTTTGCATAGTCAGTTATTCAACTTTAAATTTTAGATTTGAGATTTTGGTAATCAGTCATGGGTGCTGTTAGTTGTCAGCTATTTTGCTCAATACCGCTGACTAATAACAAATTACCAATTACCAATTACCAAATCCGAATTTTGAAGCAATTTCACTCGCTTTTTTGCACTACTAGACCGATACGCTAGCTTCTGAGTACTACAACCAATCGTCATCATCGTCATCCCAGTTATCCTGGTAGCTGGGACGAGGTTTGCGAGAAGACCGATTGTCAGAGGAGGAGGAACGATTATCTCGGCCATAGTCTCTGTTAGCATCCCTGCCATAATCCCTGGTAGAATCCCTGCCATAGTCTCTGTTAGAGTCTCTGTTAGCATCCCTGCCATAATCCCTGGTAGAATCCCTGCCATAATCCCTGTTAGAGTCTCTGGTAGAATCCCTGCCATAATCCCTGTTAGAGTCTCTGCCATAGTCCCTGGTAGAATCCCTGCCATAATCCCTGTTAGAATCCCTGCCATAGTCTCTGGTAGAATCCCTGCCAAAGGAATCATTCCAGTATGAATCTCTCGGAGAATCCCTTTCCTTATCTTTGTCGCCACCAGTGAAGATATCGCGAATAGTACCAAATAAGTCGTCATCTTCGTCCTCAGCATAATACTGGCGGACTTCCCGGTTTAGCTCATACAAAGCATCTTGCAAGTCGGAGTAAGCTTGATCAATTCCGCGATCGTCGTTATCTTTTAAAGCATCCTTCAGTTCGCGAGATATATTATCAATGCGTTGGCGGCGACTACGCGCAAACTGCATCCCGAATTCTAGCGCCACTTCTCTGAGTTGGCGTTCTGCTTGACCAATCAATCCCTCAGCACGAGTGCGTTTTTCTACTCGTTCTTTGCGTTCTCGGTCGATATCAGCATATTTTTGCGCTTCCTGAATCATCCGGTTCACTTCTGACTCGCTCAAAGTCGAAGCACCTTGAATAGTGATACTTTGCTCTCTACCAGTAGTTCTATCTAAGGCTGTTACTTGTAAAATGCCGTTAGCATCTACATCAAATGATACCTGAATTTGAGGAATGCCTCTTGGCGCTGGGGGTATACCATACAGCTTGAAACGTCCTAAAGACTTGTTATTTGCTGCCATTTCCCGCTCGCCCTGAACTACGTGGATTTCCACAGTGTTCTGGTTATTTTCTGAGGTAGAGAAGATATCAGAACGGCGTACAGGGATGGTGGTATTGCGGGGAATTAATTTTTTCATCACACCGCCGATGGTTTCCAAACCCACAGATAAGGGCGTGACATCCAACAGCAGCACATCTTTGAGTTCCCCTGACAGAATACTAGCTTGAATGGCGGCACCGACTGCGACTACTTCATCGGGATTGACATTTTCGCTTGGTTCTGCACCAATCAGGTCACGCACTAACTGCTTAACCATTGGAATTCTGGTAGAACCGCCTACTAAAACCACTTCTTCAATGTCTGCGGGTGAAAGACCAGAATCTTTCAAGGCGCGTTTGACTGGTGTGCGCAAACGTCCGACCAAATCACCGCACAAATCCTCAAATTGAGCGCGAGTGATGCGAGTTTCCAGATGTTTGGGGCCATCCTCAGTCGCGGTGATGAAAGGTAAGTTAATATCGGTAACGCTGACAGCAGAAAGTTCAATTTTGGCTTTTTCCGCCGCTTCCATCAGCCTTTGTAAAGCTTGGCGATCGCGTCTTAAGTCTACCCCTTCTACTTCTAAAAATTGCTCTGCTAACCAGTCTACAATTTTTCTGTCAAAATCATTACCACCAAGCTGAGTATCTCCACTAGTGGCTTTAACTTCAAAAACCCCATCACCTACATCTAGAATCGATACGTCAAAGGTGCCACCACCTAAATCGAATACTAATATAGTTTCCGTATCCCCCCGATCCAAGCCATAAGCTAAAGAAGCGGCTGTAGGTTCATTCAGAATCCGCAATACTTCTAAACCAGCAATTCTGCCAGCATCGCGAGTGGCTTGGCGCTGGGAATCATTAAAATAAGCAGGAACCGTAATTACTGCCCCTGTGACTTGTTCACCCAAATAGGTACTAGCGTCATCTGCCAATTTCTTCAGCACCATTGCCGAAATTTCTTCAGCCGCGAATTCCTTATTCAACCGGGGACAAGCAATCTTAATATTACCGACTTCGTCTTTGCGGATAGTATAAGGTACGCGCTTCGATTCTGGATTTAGTTCACTATACCTACGCCCAATAAAGCGTTTCACCGCGAAAAAAGTATTTTGGGGATTTAGCACAGTTTGTCGCCGCGCCATTTGTCCCACAACTTTTTCGCCTTCCTTGCTAAAGCCAACAACGGAGGGGGTTGTGCGCATTCCTTCTGCATTGGCAATCACCACCGGCTTGCCACCCTCCATCACGGCGACTACTGAGTTGGTTGTACCCAAGTCGATGCCGACTACCTTGCCCATGCGTTACTCTACTCCTAATGTGTCTTACTATATATATTATGATTAGGCGAGAATGCCTCTAGCTTTTTGCTCTGGGATAAAAACCCCTCAAAGGTATAATAGTCATTATTCATTATTCAGGTTTAAAGGATCGGGATTTTAGCGAAAGCAGCTAGTTGCAAGACTAGGATAACATTGACAATGGTTGGTGTGTTCAAACACGCTCTATTCCTGTTTTCCAAAGATTTTACTGGTTAATAGTCATTGGTCATTAGTCATTAGTCATTAGTCATTCGTTCTCCCCTATATCTCTCATCCCCGTGTCCCCCTCCTCACCTGTTGTCTACAAACTTTGATATTGCAGCTTTATTTAAACAATTGAGTTTAAAAGAACGATTACAAACTTACCTAACAGCAATAGCGCGAGAACGTGATCCCTACATGGCCACGGCTGGACATTTTTTTGTCCAAGAATATATTCGACAGCAATTTGCCCAATGGGGAAGTGTGGAAATCCACACCTTTGAAGCTGGGGGTAAAACCTGCCAAAATCTCATCTTAAATTTACCTGCTGAAGCTAAACGGCAAAAACGGAATTTGCCACCTATTTTAATTGCTGCGCACTACGATGGCGTACCGGGAACAGTAGCCGCTGATGATAATGCTACAGGTGTGGCGGTTTTATTGGAATTGGCAAGCAAATTTGCTGTTGAGCCAGCCAGATATCCCATAAGGCTGGTAGCTTTTGATATGGAAGAATATGGCTTACTAGGTAGTGCTGACTATGCAGCTTTGTTACGCCAGCAAAAACAACCATTACGCTTGATGTTGTCTTTAGAAATGCTGGGTTATAAAGATTCTACCCCTGGTAGCCAGAGTTATCCACCCCCGCTAGAACGTTTTTACCCAAATACCGGTGATTTTATTGCTTTAATTGGGAATCTGCGGACTATACCTGACTTAATTAGCATGAGTCGGAGTATTCGCCAAGTTGGTGTATCTAGTCAGTGGCTACCAGTACCGAATCGAGGTTTAATTGTGCGGCAAACTAGACTCAGCGATCATGCACCTTTTTGGGATGCAGGTTATCCCGCAATTATGGTTACAGATACGGCATTTTTACGTAATCCACATTATCATAAACCGAGTGATGCGATCGCGACTTTAGATTTAGACTTTCTCACAGGTGTATGTGCAGGGCTAGAAATTGCCATTCGGCGGTTATAACCCCTAGTTTCCCAGGCTAAAATCTTCGGCATTGCTAAAATTGCTAGACTGCGATCGCGCATTTGGACTTAAGCTAATTAAATCATCGATATTGAGCTTCATTGTCTTGCAAATCGTATCTAATGGTAAATCGTTAGCATCATAACCAAAAGGGTTTTCTATTTCTAAGCCAATAGCTTCAATACCAAATAAAGTAAAACTGACTACAGAAGTAATTATACCAGTCCACCATCCCAGACTACTCACCATTTGAAAGGGTAGCAGCAGGCAGTAAAGTAATAACAGTTGCTTAAGATGAATAGCATAAGCAAGTGGCATAGGTGTTCTTAAAATCCGCTCGCAAATTCCTAAATTATCTACCAGAGTATTCAATAGCTCTTGCATAGATATTAACTGGTAGCTATTTAGGCAATTACGATTATATTGTCGTTGTAAATAATCGCCAATCCAAAACGCCACCTCTATGGGAGGATTATTCATAATCTTTAGTTCCAAATACATCGAAGATGGCATTAATTCTCGTAATTCATGGTTTACGGGTTCCCCTCGTAAATGTAATTTGATTGCTACAGCAAAAGCGACTAATAGATATAAAGCTGTTTTTTTATCTTTTCTATCCTCTGGGGAAATTTCATCAACACTCACCCAGATTTGTCGCGCCAAATTCCTGACAGTATTGACTATAGAACCCCAGCTTTTTCTTCCTTCCCAGAAGCGATCGTATGCTGTATTTGTCCGAAAAACTAGTAATAAACCTAAAACAATACTGGGAATCACACTCCCTAAAATAGGTTGGGAAACGGGGAATTTAAAATAGTGAAGTATGGAAATAATAGTACCGAAAATTCCACAACATATAACATTTTTAGAAATGGTTTTGAGAACCGACCCTTTAACCTGTAGAACGATGGGAAGTTTGAGTTTTTTATCATCCGCCATGCAACTTACCTAAATAACCGTTCACGATTGATATTTTAGAAATGATAACTCTAGGTGTAGCCCAATTGACAATGATAATTCTATCGAATGCTGACTATAGCAGTCCTAAATAATTCGCGATCGCTTAAATACCCGACTTCTAGAAGAAGTCGGGTATCTGGAAGAAGGCTACCTATAGCCTCCTCTAGCAGTGTTTATGTCTCTCGACTGATTAATTACGCTGTCACAGTCAACATAATAATCAGGTATAAAACAGCTGCAAGGAAAAATCATGACTGAAGACTTCAACAAGGGCGACAAGGTAAAGTGGAATACAGCCCAAGGTGAAACCACTGGCGAGGTTGAGAAAAAATTGACTTCGCCTACAGATATCAAAGGACATCATGTCGCTGCTGCTAAAGACAATCCCCAATATTTAGTCAAAAGCGACAAAACTGGGAAAGAAGCTGCTCATAAACCTGATGCTTTGGAAAATATTGAGGAGTAGTTTGACTTGATGAGTAAAGATGTCAAATCAGCTATCGATGAGTTTTATTCCTCAGTCAACATGACAGCAAAAGAATTGGAATCTTGGCTGAAGACTGAGGAATCTCAATCTGTAGGGCAAAAAAAGGACGACGATGAATCAATCGGACATAAATCCGTAAGCGCATCGAGGAGTTGTTTAACTCCTCAGAAGTAACTAGAGTTCAGCCAAACCAGTGCGATGGTTCTAATCCAGGCTGAACTTTTTCACATAGATGATGGCTAATCCAATCTGACTTGTCTTTGAAAATGGAGTAAATTCCTTGATGAATCAAATTTTGGACATGGAGTTGTTGCTCTAAAGGACTACGGGGTCGCTTGTAGTTTAGCAAGCACTCTTTTTCTGCTTCGTCCAAGGGAAGCCCTTCAGAAATTGTATAAAACAAGCAAGGAATCCGGTTGAGGACAAAGGCTATTAACTCTTGGCGCAAGTCAGGAATTGCAAAAGCTTGTTGATACGGGTGATATGGATATGTATCTAATACACTTTCAATCTCTCCTAAGACTGTTTGTTGTGTTAAATTAACTACCGTTTTCATAAATTTCATCTCCTTTATTATCCAGTCAATAACTTGTACATGAGCAAATTTTCTAGGCGGTAACTTTGACAAAAGAACCACCTACAAGTGATTTACATTAAGAGATGGCCAAACCCTGAATCTAAAATGCTATCTCGGTAAAATTATTAAACATCTATGTGCTGTCTATGCAAAAGTTAAAAGTTATACTTAATACCAGTAGAACCTTTAGAAACAGCACTTACTACAGTGGGAATGTACCGATGTTTTGTCTATCTAACTTTAATTATTCCAAATTTTCAATTTAGTATCAGGAAACTACACAAAACGCAGCATAAGTTTTTAGGGATCAATTCGTTTGCTCAAAAAATTGAATTGATTGTTGCCAAATCTTAACCAACCTTAACATTATCTGGAAGCTACAAAGAAAGGTAGAGAGCATCAGGAAAGAACTATCAATACAAACTGTAGTTTTGGGTTGAGCAGCCAACTCTAAAAACCCGAATTCGCAATATATGACACGAGAACCAAAGCGTCTATAGCCTAAGTCCCTACCTTTAAAAGAACTTCCACAAAGCAGTGGCTTCTCTGCCATGAACATAGCTGCTTTTGGAAATGACTGATGGAATTAACTGTACTTCTTACTAACCGATTTTGATATTTGAATTCCTGAGCCGAGAAAGATTATTGTTTTGTACATTCATTTAGCAAATTCCTAAATTAGTAACTTACTATACTGAAAAACCAGTCTATTCATAGATACACTGATTCGGGAAAAAAGTTGAAAAAGTTAACAGTAAGTAAAAGCATGTACTACAGGGGATTATTAATTTCAAAAGTAACAGCTATGCCCTAAAAAATCGTAAATTCCCTGATAATCCTCCACTTCTTTTATACTTTAGTAAAAAAATAATTTGTAATCTTTACTTTTTATATATTTTTGTTACAAAAACTGATAAATATCAATGATAGCAACTATAAAAATGATGGCGACAAATGGATTCATCTCAGGGACTAGCAAGAAATAAATTATCCAGAGGAAGCAGATGAGGAATCATCTGATGATCTCTTCACTTTCACTCATTGGATCATTTAATATCGGCAATTAACCAAAAAAACCTGTCTCAATAGTCTAGAGACTTGCCCACAAGCCAGATCTAAATCGGCAGAGTGATGATAAACGATGTACCCTGACCAGGGATTGACAGGCAATTAATTTGTCCATTGTGTTTATTGACGATAATCTGGTGGCTGATAGCTAATCCTAGCCCTGTTCCCTTGCCTACAGGCTTGGTTGTAAACGATGGCTCAAAAATTCGAGCTTTCACTTCTGGAAGCATTCCTGGGCCGTTATCTTGGATGCAAATGGTTACAGTTTCTTTGTGGGTATCAACAGATGTAGTGATAGTGATAGTCTTTGCTTGGGCAACTACCTGTTGAGCAGAGTGCTTGCGATCGCATTCTTCAAATGCAT
Organism: Calothrix sp. NIES-2100; assembly: GCF_002368195.1. Taxonomy (GTDB): domain Bacteria; phylum Cyanobacteriota; class Cyanobacteriia; order Cyanobacteriales; family Nostocaceae; genus Aulosira. The sequence continues at coordinate 7,782,497 of NZ_AP018178.1, forward strand.
CAATAGCATTGGCGATGATATTCATGAATACCTGGTTTAGCTGTCCAGGATAGCAAGTTATCGGGGGTAATTCACTATATTGTGTGACAACTTCGATTTTAGAGCGATGTCTATCGACAAGCCGCTTCGCGTCTACGCCATTGCCCTTGAGCCGATGTTTTAATAGCATTAAGGTGCTATTGATGCCTTCATGAATTTGATATTCTATTTTAGATGAGATATCCGAACGCGCAAAAGTTCTCAGTGATAGGCTCATTTCCTTCAGGCGATCAATTCCTTGAGCCATTGATGCCAGCAATTTGGGTAGATCCTGAGTAATATAATCTAAATCGATTTCATCAACTAGCTCATCAATATCCTGATCTCGATGAGGTAACTTTTCCTGATAGAGATGTATCAGGCGCAGTAAATCGTTAACATATTGCTCAATATGAGAACAATTGCCGCTAATAAAACCAACCGGATTATTAATTTCATGCCCAATACCAGCAACTAGTTGTCCTAAGGTGGACATCTTCTCACTTTGGATGAGTTGTAATTGGGTTTGTTGTAACTCTCGTACAGATTGAGTTAATTGGGCGGTACGTTCTTGCACCCGTTGTTCTAATGTTCGTGTGAGATGGGAAATTTTCAGGTGTAACTTTAATCGGGCTATGACTTCTTCTTGTTGGAAAGGTTTGGTAATATAATCAACCGCACCAATTTCCAGCCCTTTGACTTTGTCTGTCGCATCAGCTAAGGCAGTCATAAAAATGACCGGAGTATTTTGCGTATGGGGATTAGCTTTCAGCCGGCGGCAAGTTTCAAACCCATCAATACCTGGCATCATCACATCCAGGAGAATGAGATCGGGATGGGCGTATTCTGTTTGTTCAATCGCCGATTCTCCATCTGTAGCCATGAGTGCTTTCCAGCCACATCCAAGAATCGCTTCTGACAGCACTTTAAGATTGTTGGGATTATCATCCACCAAAAGGATATGCATTGGTTTTGTAAGCGGATCGGCGATCATTGATGTGACTCCGTTGTGACAAAAGATTTTAGGAATTTACGGATTTTTGCGGTTTGAAAATTGCTAGTGAGTTTACTTAACTCAGTTGCAAAAGCATCTAGCTGGCTATTTTGCTGCATTAGCTCTTCTATAATTCCCTCTATTGTCGGAATATCTCCCATCATTGCCAAATGATACAGTTGTTGCAACACTTCTTGTGATGGTAGAACTAATTCAGCCTCGCCTGTCTCCTGAGATTGGGAAGATGAGGTTACAGATGCAGATTCAGCATAAATCCACTCAACTTTGAGCAGTAATAGCAGTGCATTAAATAGTTCATCAATTTGTAGGGGTTTGGGTAAAAATGCTGTTGCTCCTGCTTGTAAACTGCGTTGGCGATTTTCCTCGAAGACGCTAGCAGTAGAAACAATAATCGGAATATTAGAAGTTTGCGGATTTTCTTGTAAGTGAACCATGAGTTCAAAGCCATCCATATTCGGCATGGCTAAATCCAACAAAATCACATCTGGGTGATGTTCATTTGCCATTTCTAGCCCCTGTTTACCATCGGTTGCTTCCAGAGTTTGACAGCCAATTCCTTGCAGCAAACTTGTCAACATTGAACGGTGGTTAATATCATCATCGACGATGAGAATTTGCGGTGTACTACCCCGAATGCCGATGATTTTCTGATGAGTTGGGCTAAGTGCGCCGATCTGCCAATCGTGGGAAACTGGGACTGGAACTGTCAATTCTAGCCAAAAAAGACTACCTTCACCCAAGTGACTCTGCACCTGAATTTGACTTTCCATCAATGTTGCAATTTTTTGACTGATTGCTAATCCTAAGCCAGTACCTTCAGATTTTCGCCCAGCTTCGCCTACTTGCTCAAAGGGCAAAAAGATTTTTTCTAGTTGGTCTGGGGACATCCCAATACCTGTATCTTCAATCTGAAAGCGAATCTTCTGGTGTGTCATTTGTCCATTGTCATTTGTCATTTGTTTCAATTCTTGACCAATGACTAATGACGAATGACTAATGACTTCTACTTTGAAAGTGACGCTACCGTTGTCTGTGAATTTGATAGCATTGCCTAGTAAGTTGATTAACACTTGCCTGAGCCGCTTTTCATCAACTTGAATGGCAATTGGTAAGTGATCGTCTATGAATATGTTAAATCCAATCCCTTTCTGCTCAGCGCGGATACTACAAATTTCGGTGACACCATGTAAAAAGCTGGACAAATTTACAGTATTCGCCACTAATTCTAATTTACGCGCTTCAATTTTTGAGAGGTCGAGAATATCATTAATCAGCATCAGGAGATGTGTCCCACATTGGTAGATAATGCTGACACCTTCCAGGTTTTTCTTGGTCATGTTGGGTGCTGTTTCTAGCACCTTAGCAAAACCCAAAATGCCATTGAGTGGTGTGCGTAACTCATGACTCATATTGGCGAGAAACTCGCTTTTAGCTTGGTTAGCAGCATCAGCAGCTTGCTTAGCTTCTAGCAGTTCATGTGTTCGCTCTTCCACTTTGAACTCTAGAGTTTTGGAATAATCCAAAAGTTGATTGTTAGCAATTTCCAGTTGCTGATTTGATTCTTCTAGGCGTTGTTGTTTATAAGCATTAGTGGTGGCAATTACAGCGCTGATGAATGCAGCTAAAGCAGGTGTGACTGGAATCAAAATCCCATCCAAGAACAGCCCATAGCCACCAGCCAGACATAGGCCACTGATACCAACAGTTGCCCAGAGAATTTTACCCCCAGGAATCCGCAGCTTGCTACTAGATAACAACCAACTACCACCGGAACCGATGACAGACCAAAATACAATCCACAGTGACAGAGAAATGCCGGAAACTCCATGCAAGGTTCCTTTGCCTGTTTTTGCCCCTGTTACCAATTGATGGGCAATATTGGCATGAATCACAACACCAGGCGTAGGTTTTTGCGCAGATAACCAGGAAGAGAAAGGGGTACTGAAAAAATCATTGGTACTCGAAGCAAACGAACCAATAAACACCATGCGATCGCGCATCAGGTTGACGGGAATTCGTCCGGCTAAGACATCGCGCATCGCCACTGTGCAAAATGCGGCTTCGGAACCATGCCAATTGAGGAGAATTTGATAGCCGCCTAAATCAGCATCCGCATAGCCTGCTTCCTGATTGCTCAGTGGCTGATAAATTGCTTTGCCTAATTGAAACTTTTGCTGCTGGGGGTTAATACTTTCTAAGGTAATTTTATCAGCTTCCAGGTACTTGAGCGCCACCATAGTTGCTAAACCCGCTTTGAGTGTGCCTTGCTCTTTGGCATCAACTGCTGTCAACAAAGCACGGCGCACAAAGCGATCGCCATCTAACACCAAATCGGCTAATCCTACTTGATCGAGTTTCTTTAATTCCGGCGGCGGCTTGACACGTTCCCCGGTGATTTTCTCCACACCAATTAAATTGGGAGTGGTGCGGAAGATTTTCACTAGTTGCTCATGTCCGCTTCCTTCTGGTAAATCTCGATAGAGATCCAAGCCAATGGCTCTCGGCTGCTGCGCCCGAACTTTTTCTATTAATTTTGCTAATGCCCAATCTGGAACTGGCCATTTACGCACCGATTGGATATCGCGCTCATCAATGGTGACAATGACAATTTCATCAGCGATCGTTTCTGGCGATCGCTGACGAACCCATTCATCGCGAATTTTCCATTCTAGTAAATTGAAAAATCCCAACGACTGCCCGACAATTACAATCAAGGCAACACTGGGAGTAATAATCAAAATACTACGAGTGCGTTGGATTATGCTCTGGAATTTGCGCCACATATTTGCGCCATAGGTTAGGGAGTAGGGGGCAGGGGGGCAGGGGGGACAAGGGAGATGATGGAGATGAGGGAGATGAGGGAGTGTGGGGAGTTTTCTTCCCCATCTCCCCTCTCCTCCCCATCTCCCCCATCTCTTACCCAATGCCCAATGCCCCATGCCCCAATTTTTATTAATTCGTAGATACTGCTATGTTTGCTGTCGCAATATCTTTCAAGCTTACTGAGGAGAGGAGTTCCTCCCATTGCTTAGTAAGATTCACATCGGTGGGTTGGGCACTGTGTAGGGCTGCAAGTGTTTCCACGCAGTCATACCAAACGCCGTTTTGACCAAAAGCTGCTGCCCGTTTGAGTGCATCTTCTTGCTGCATTGCTGCTGCTAACTCAGCACTAGGCTGGATGCGCTGAATCCAACCATCAACATAAGGTGTACTGGGGCTGAGTTGTCCATCAACTTTGATAGCCAAAAACCAATGGTAGTTTTTCCCTACGGCTAATGCGGGTGCATCGGCTGGTAATTTGACTGCGATTACTCCGGCTTTCCCCGCAATGGGAATGGTCATTTGATGCTGTGTATTGCCAGCTTCATCCTTGAGGCTAAACACAGCTTCTTCTGCATTAGAAGCAGGGAGATAGACCAGAATTGTGGGATGTTCCGACACCGTTGTGCCATAGAAGTTCTCGGGTAGGAGTGCAATTAAGGCTGCTGGGCCTGCTGCGCCTACATTTGCAGGATTTAAGTAGTAAGTACCAAGGCGAGAAGCTCCACTACTTGTCTGTTGAGGAGTGCCTTTACCTGCTGCGGGTGTAAATAGCTCACCTCGGGAGGCTCCTCCCGCTGCTTGTTGGGGCGCTCCCTTGCCTGTGGCTGGTGTAAATAGTTCACCTCGCGAAGCTCCTCCCGCTGCTTGTTGGGGCGCTCCCTTGCCTGTGGCTGGTGTAAACAGGCTACCTCGCGAAGCTCCTCCACTTGCTTGTTGGGGTGTGCCCTTGCCTGTGGCTGGTGTAAACAGGCTACCTCGCGAAGCTCCTCCAGTGGCTTGGCTGGGAGAACCTTTTCCATCTCTCGGTGTAAATAAACTACCACGGGAAGCTCCTCCGGTTGCTTGGCTGGGAGCGCCTTTTCCAGAAGCAGGTATAAAGAAACTACCACGGGAAGCTCCCCCGGTTGATTGGCTGGGAGCACCATTGTTAGTTGGTGGGGTAAATTTCACAGCATGGGCACTATTCCATGTACTGCTAGCCAGTAGAGCAATGATGCTCAATGTACTAGCTAAATATCGACGTTTCATGATGTTGCACCTTAGGTGAGAAAAAGTAATACTAAGTAGGCTGATTCTGATTGTGGGGAGAAGCTGGAAAATAACTTTACTTAAAAGTCAAATGAGTAAATACTTAACTAGTAATATACATTAATCATGACTTTTAAATTGTAAAAAAATATGCAATTTTACCAAGTGTTTTTTATGTAAAATTACGTATTTAAAGCCAGTTACCAACCAAAACAAAGGCAGACCAAAAGAAAGGATCGCGAAAATCAGTTTGGCGAATTAGGTTAATTTGGGCTTGCCTTAATGCTTCCGCTTTAGTGATTTTGGGCTGTCGCAGTTGGTCATAAAAGCGCGTCATCAGCATCTCTGCTGCTTTATCTTTGACGGGCCAGAGGGTGGCGAGGGTGGAACGGGCACCAGATTTGACAGCCAAGCCTGCTAGTCCCAGAACGGCGCGATCGTCCCCGGTTGCGGTATCACAGGCGCTTAATACTAGCAATTCGATCGCTTTCGATGGATCGTTACCTCGGTTTTTGAGGAGTTCAGACAATTCTTTTATATTGACTTCTCCATCCCAAGTCAGTAAGAAGGTATCTTCTAAGCGAGAGCTAAATTGTCCGTGGGTTGCGAGGTGGACAACATCAGCACTACTAAATTTCACGCGATCGCCCAAGGCTTGAGAGGTAAATTTTTGGTTGAGCATCATTGAAGATGACACTGTTTTGGAGATTTTCTGGACTTCTGATTCCACAGCAGGTAAAGCACTAAAGCCATGACGAGATTCACTGATACCACCAACGATCGCATCGATGCGCTTTGAAGAGAGCGATCGCGCCGCCATTAATTGCATTCCTGGTGAAAGGGCTACAGCATACTTCTCAATCAGATATTGCTGCCCGTCATACAAAGCCGCTACCGGGATATTACGCAAACGTCCATCTAAAACAAATACTAGTGTTTTGCTATCTTTGAAGGCTTGATCCATTTCCGCAGGGCGAATCAACCAATCATAAACTTGTTTGGAGGTGCGATCGCGTTCTTTGGAGTCGGAAACAGGATTAAAGCTAGCCAACAAATTACCTAGAGTTTGTTCAATTTCCGTTTGCGGTTTTGCTGTCACATAGTAACGCAGTGGTTGCCCGGTTTTGGAGAGAATTACCGCTAGCCGATCTGGTAAGATAATCGGATAGATAACAGTGGCTTGGGGGTCAACCTGGTCAATTTGCTGCGCCCGATCTAAACACGCTTCCCGGAAAAAGTTATCGAGTTCTGCAACTTGTAGTCCTTCAATCAAGTCACGAGCTTGGATGAGTGCGGCTTGGCTGGGTTGATTATCTAGCAGTAAAGCTACCAATTCCCGGTAAACAGGCTCCACACTTTCCCGGAAGGAAAACTGGATATCGGTATTGACTGCAACTAAATCCCGTCGAATGGACTTTAAAGCTTTCACTGCTTCAGTATAGGCAGTAATTGCTTGTGAGCGATCGCCCTGTTGTTTATATAGTTTTCCCACCTGCCAAGCAGATTGAGCAATGATATCCTCAGCTTGCAGTTGACGGGCAATGTTAAGAGATTTCTCCATTAACTCCCGTGCTTGTGATAACTGCTGTGTCCGACTATAGAGTTTTCCCCACTGATGCAGTGCATAGGCTTCTGCTTGGGCATCTTGAATTTGCTGTGCAGACTTAACTGTAACTGCCATGAGTTGTGCCAGGTCTTTCAGGGGTATAATTTTTTCAGGATTTTTTAGCTGATTGACGGTGGCAACAAAATTGATCGCTGCGTAGAGAGAACTGTGACTGGGGGGTAATTCTCCAAGTTGTTGTAGCAGTTGCGGTGCTAGGGGAGCAGCAAGCTCAGGCTTGTCATAGTAGAGGAAAAGTTTAAACTGAGCTAAACGCCCTTGCAACTGATCGCCTGGGTTGGTGGCTATTTGTTGTGCCTGTTCAAAGTAATCTAATGCTGCTTGTGGATCTTGTAACTCAACAGCGTTTTTGCCCAAATTCAGCAATATAGAACTCAAATAAGGTCTAGCGGCAATTTTATTCGCTATTGCTAAACTTTGCTCCAATATCTGTTGACTATTGGTCAAATCGCCAGTCATTTGTAAAGCTAAAGCAAGCGATCGCAACCCAGTGACTTTAACTTCCGAATCTGGCATTGTTAACAGCTTTTGGGTCAGCGCTTCTAACTGCTGTTTAGCACGGCGGTAAAATCCCAAACTTTGTAAAGCTTGTGCAGAGTTGATTTGACTACCCAAGCTGCCCATTTTGTCCCCTGCTTGCTCATAATATTTTTGAGCTTGTTGCCAATTTTCTAGGGCGATTTCGGCTTTGCCTTTATGCAATTGCAAATTTGCTTGGGTATTGAGTACCTGTGCCCAAAGAATCGCATCAGCAGCGGGTTTAGCCGTTTGCAACAGTTTCAGACTTTGCTCAATTGAAAGGCTTGCTGCTTCCCAAGAATTGAGTTCCTGTTGTGCTGATGAAAGGTAACTCAAACTTAGAGCTTCGTTGATGCGATCGCCTTGAGTATGATACTGTTGTGCTGCCGTTTGCCAAGCTCTGATAGCTTCAGCAAACTGTCCCGAACTGTAGAGGTTTCGTCCTTGTTCTAGGGAATTAGTAGCCTGAGTAGAAGAGACAATAGGGGTTGTGACGGGTACGGATGCGTTAACAGGTATAATCGTAGATGCTAAAAATAAGCTAAAAATACTTAAGTACGGATACAGCCAACGACGTTGTTTTATTGAAAAAGAATCACCTAAATTCATATAACTTGATTAATAACTAGTTATCAAATAAGTGTTGTAGGATACATCCTAATTTATATTGCCCAGTTGATTGTGGAATCTATCAGTTTGTGGGCGATCGCCTAAAATTAAAATACTGTGTCATGCTTACAGCAGTTTTCATGTATTTAGACCACAGGCTGATATCTGTATTTCTTTGTTCCTTTGCGCCTAAGAAAGCGGGAAGCCGCTCCGCGTCTATGCGCCTAAGAAAGTGGGTTCCGCTTCGGCGGTATGCGTGAGATATAAAATTGTGGTTCATTTACAGGAAGATGCTGTAAAACTTGCTTTTGTTGCTCAAAGCAAAGGAAAACAGGAAATCATATTTGCAAAGGCATTCAAAATGATAGAAGATTGTTTGACCCTACCAAAGCATATTCTTTTAGTAGATGATAATCCTATTAATCTCAAAGTGTTATCGAAAATTATTCAAGAATGTGGCTGGAAGATACTGATGGCAAGGGATGGAGAATCAGCTATTGAACAAGCAGAATATGCCCATCCCTATTTAATAATGCTAGATGTCATGATGCCAGGAATCGATGGATTTGAAACTTGTCGCCGGTTGAAAGCCAATGCGATCACGGCAAATATTCCCGTCATATTTATGACTGCTTTATCTGATACTAGTAGTAAAGTCCGTGCTTTAGAGTTAGGCGCAGTCGATTACATTAGCAAACCCTTCCAAGAAAAGGAAGTATTAGCAAGGATCAAAGCTCATATTTCCTTGTACACACTACAAGTGGAACTGGAAAAACTTGTTCAAGAACGCACTGCTGAACTAGTTCAGGCCAAAGAGAAGGCAGAAATTGCTAACCAAGCAAAAAGTAATTTCCTCTCTGTGATGAGTCATGAACTTCGGACTCCTCTAAGTGCCATTTTGGGTATGACAGAAGGATTGAACGATGAAATTTTTGGTACTATCAACGAGCGACAAAAAGCAGCTTTATCAACAATCGAACAAAGTGGAGAACATCTACTGGGATTGATCAACGATATCTTAGATGTATCAAGAATCGAAGCCGGAAAAATAGAGCTTGAACTGACATCAGTTAGTGTTGAGGAACTTTGTGCTGATGTTCTGCTCATAATCAGTCAACAAGCAGCGAATAAAGAGATTCAATTAATTGCAGAAATTCAGCCTAATTTGACAAAAATTACAATTGACAGGCGACGCATATCGCAATCAATCATAAATTTACTTAGTAACGCGGTCAAATTTACTGCTAAAGGTGGTACGGTGACACTAAAAGTGGGGTATTTCCCTACATCAGCTTATACAAGAGATATTAAAGATATTGACAGCACACAAAATCATCATTCTTTGCTGATTATATCTGTAACTGATACTGGCATTGGTATAGCCCCAGAAAACATCGATAAACTTTTTCAACCTTTTGTCCAATTAGATAGCGGTTTGAACCGTCGATATGAGGGAAGTGGATTAGGACTTGTTTTGGTAAAGCGAATTGTTGAACAACATGGCGGTAATGTCTGGATTCAGAGTGAGGTTGGTAAAGGAAGTTGCTTTACCATTGAAATCCCCCTGGCTGATAAGTAGTTTTGAGAACTAATAACGAGAATATTCGCTAACTCCAGCACAAGTTAATGTTTGTTGCACCACAGCAGAAGATTTATCTGCGACTAACTCGATTTTGCCTTGGGCGTTACGATGCCAAGATGTAGCTTGGACAAGAACTTTTGGCGATTGGGGTATTTGTGCTTGTATTTGCTGTGTTTGGCGGTATGCAGAGATATCGCGGATGTCAGACCAAGTGCGTAGGTGTAGCCCGTCGTAGACATCGCTCCCCACTCCTTGAGTTGGATTTTGCGCTACACCACCGCGTCCCGTGGCTACAAAACTGCTACCAATATTATTAGAACAACCTGTAGCAATCTGTTGTGATGAATCAGTAATATTTGCTGGTAATTCGATTAAACCAGAATTGGGGTCAACACCAAAATTATTAATATCAACTGTACCATTGACGCCAAATTGAGAACTAGCAGTGATATTATTTTCGCTTGTGAGTTGGGTGCTATATTTTAATCCGAAAATACCTTGGGTGGTAATGTTGATGTTACCGCCATTACCATTAAAAGCATTGGCAATGATATCACTATTTTCTAAACCGACAATCACTGGAGAGGAGATGTTGATGTTGCCACCGTTACCATTACCACCTGCTTCGGCGTTAATTTTACTTCCATGACGGCTCAATAAATTATTTCCGATCGCTAAATTTATATCGCCACCTTTTCCAGATGCAGTGGTAGCAATAATATTTCCAGTATCCAAAAAGACTTGCTCAGCTTGGATATTTAACTGTCCAGCGTTACCTGTACCTTCATAGGTGACGCTAACCCTACCACCATCACGAACTGTTAGCTGCTGGGTATTGATGTTTAATACACCTATGTTGCCTGTAGGTGCGTCTGGTAAATTATAAAATCGACGGGCGGTTTCAAGTGGAATTAGTGCACCAGCAGCAATTGCTGAGGTATGGATATTCTTACCTTCTACTAGAATGTCATTTGCCTGAATTGTCAAAGCGCCTGCATCGCCAGTACCGCCAGTAACGTTACCAACTGCCCCGGCATCAAGTACCTGCAATTGATTAGTTTGGAGCGTCACATCGCCAGCTTTACCATTGCCATAGGTTAAGCTTCCTAAGAGAGTGGAAGCCTTTGTAAAAGGATTGATGCCGCTGATGGTTAAACGCTCTTCTACATTTACACTGATATTACCAGCATTTCCCAGATTATTGGACTGACTGGAATCGCCAAAGCTACCAATTACGGATATAGAACTTGTGGCTAAAGAAGCTCCGGCTTGCATCGAAAGAAAAGGTGTAGTAAGCAATACATTACCGCCATTACCAGAGCCAGTAGTAGAACTACCAATAAAGCTGATTTGGGCTGGCGAAACTGGGGATGCACCTACCATATTAATACCTTGCCGTGCCATCACAGTGACATTTCCGCTGTTGCCAAAACCTGTTCCTGGTATTCCTGCCAAACGACTAGCAAAGGTAAAAATACCTCCCCCATCCATAAGATTCAATTCCCCTGTGGAGACATTAACATTACCACTATTACCAATGCCGAATGTGTAACTACTTACGCCGCTGGAAAGCAAGCTGTTCGGGTTAACCCCGTTGGCATAAATATTATCAGCAACATCAACAGTCACATTTCCCCCCTGTCCAGTTGCTCCCGGAAAAACAATTGTTCCCACTAGTCCACTATCTTCAAGAGTGAGTTTGTGGGCAACCACGCTGATATCTCCTCCATCTCCCGATGCGAAAGTTTGGCTACCAATACGGCTACTGCTACTCCCAGAAGGTGCAAGTGGAGATTGCAGGGCAATAGCACCTGTAGCGGCAATGGTATCAGCGATTACCTGGACTTTCCCTGCTGCGCCTGCACCTAGGCTGAGAGTTTCAATGGCTGCACCATCCTTTAAAGTCAATTGTCCTGCTTGAATATTCACAGCACCCCCGTTTCCCGTTACCCCTGGTGCTACCTGATTGACAATCCAGGCACTAGGAGCATAAGCATAGGGATTTACTCCACCTAAAAAGAGCGATCGCACTGCATTGACCGTAATATTACCACCCTGCCCAGTACCAGCAGTTGCTGCGGCTATTTGGGATTGATTTAAGGTAATATCCCTCCCCACTACTTGAATACCCCCAAACGGATTGCCCACAGGATAGGGATTCCACAACGAGGAACGCTCTGTAAATTGTATATCGCCAAAATCTGCAATCTCTGTATAACCTAATTGCCATCCTGCGGGTGTGGGTGTTAAATTCACCGTACCACTCCCCACTGCACCTACTTCAATTCGACCCACAGGTGCAGTTATGACACCACCTGTAAATTTGATATCTCCCCCAACTAAGGCAATTGTCTTTCCCGGACTGGCAACTATTCCTAAATTATTGGTCGGTACAATGCCATCATTACCTTTACCTTGTACCTGAATTTGACTTGCAGCACTACCCATCTGCAAACCAATGGGTACAGTCATAGTTAATAATGGTGGTGTCGTTGTATTTACTGCACTAAATTCCGTCCCATCGGCAAATTTAATACTATTGGCTGTTGTCCCTACAAATGAGCCGCTAATATTCAATATGGCATCTTTACCAAAGATAATTCCTGCCGGATTGATTAAAAACAAATTTACGGGGTTATTGCCACCAATTGTGCCAAGTAAGCCATTTATTTCGGAAATATTTCCTCCAGTTACCCGACTAAATATAGTTGTAATATTGGGTGTATTTACTAAATTAAATGTGGCTGAACCTGCACTAGGCACTGAAAACTTGCTGAAACTATGAAATAAATTATTACCTTTTTGAATTCCATTCAAAATAGTGAAATTATTCCCGTCAGTGTTAACAATGGTGTTAGTTGTATCATCAGATGTCACCTGACCTATTGCAGGTAATATCATTCCCGCAGTCAATAAAAGTGTGGTAAATGCTGCAAGAAATTTAATTGTACTCATACCTTCAATACTCCCTTGCTCTCACACAAGTTAGGTTGCCCACAATGTTAGTGTTAATAACAGTGTTAGTAGTATTTTTTATCTATTAAATTTGATTTTTAGTAACGTTTATACAGGTTAATGCTTGTTTTAAATGTGTAGGATAATTATCTGCAACTAACTCGATTTTGCCTTGGGCGTTACGATGCCAAGAAGTGGCTTGGACAAGAACCTCTCTCGATTGAGGGATTTGGCCTGTAACTGGGCTATTGTGGCGAAATGCAGAAATGTTGCGGATGTCAGACCAAGTGCGTAGGCGTAGCCCGTCGTAGACATCGCTCCTCACTTCCTGAGTGGGATTTTGTGGTACGCCACCCCGGCCTGTGGCAACAAAACTGCTACTAGTATTCTCAGAACAACCTGTAGCAATTTGCTGTGATGGATCGGTAACATTCGTGGGTAATTCCACTAAACCAGAGTTGGGGTCAACACCAAAATTATTAATATCTACTGTCCCGTTAACACCAAATTGAGAACTAGCAGTGATGTCATTTTCTGTTGTGAGTGCTTGACGGTACTGTAGCCCAAAAATGCCTTGGGTAGTGATTTGGATATTACCCCCATTACCTTTAACTGCATTGGCATCGATATCGCTGTTTTCCCAACCGACAATGACGGGAGAGTTAATAGTAATGTTACCGCCATTACCAATACCACCAGCATTAGTCACGATCGCACTACCACGACGCATAAGCAAGTCGTTTGCCTGGACAAAAATGTTACCGCCTTCACCCTGAGCAGTAGCGGCTGTCAGACTTCCACCATTATCCATCCGGATTGAACCTGCATTAATTTCTAGTTTTCCAGCATCGCCGATACCCTGATGATCAACGCCGACAATTGCCTTATCTTTAATCTGTAAGTGCGAAGTATTCAGGATAAGTTTACCGGTATTACCTGTAATCACATCTGGTAATCCAAATAGTTGTCGAATCGGTGGTGCAAGTAATTCTGCTCTCGCACCAATGCGACTAGGAAGACCAGAAATACTACCCACTCCACTAACTTCAATGCTGTCGGCAACATTGATCAGCAAATCTCCTCCGTTACCACTATTTACGGTAGAGTTAACTATGCCGCCGCCATCTCTTACTATCAGTTTGGGAGTGTTAATAGTTAATTGACCTGCATTCGCTTGGCTGAATGTACCGACAACTATGACGCTGTCAGCCAAGTTTTGTGGATTTTCGCCGCTGATTTCAATGGAATCAGTCGCATTAATCGTAGTATTGCCGCCTACACCAGTTCCCAAGCTAGAATTGCCAATTACAGCACCATCTAAAATCTGCAATCTGTTGGTCACTACTCGAACATCACCACTTTTCCCAGAACTGTTGGTGTTGGTGTTAATTGAACTAGCAAATCCACTCAACGGTGATAGTCCCGTCAGCTGAAGTAAATCTCGAATTTCCACTGAGATATTACTTCCTGTACCTTTACCAAAATTAAACCCATGAAAAGATCCGCCATCTTGGAGGAATAACTGTGAGGCAGAAACCACTATATTACCCCCAGCACCATCACCAAAGTTATCAGCACGCAACAAACTTTGTGGAAATCCATCAGTACCAATTCCCCGCAGTTCCAACGACTCACTAGCATTAACGCTGATATCACCGGAATTACCACTTCCTTGATTAACTAATAAAGCAGCAGAACCATCATGCAAGCTAATATTTCGTCCTTGGAAGTGAATAGAACCCGCAGGAGTACCACTAGCATCAGTTAGGGATTGATGTAAAAGTTGTATATTACCAAATTGCTGAAGATGACTATAATCAAAACTCCAACTAGGAGAAGAGGTGTTGAGATTAACTGTCCCATTACTGGCGCTACCGAGTTCAATGTGTCCAGAGGGTGCATTTAACACTCCGCCATCTAAAGTGATTTGTCCGCCTACTAATGCTAATGTATTGCCAGAGTTGACACTTAATCCTACAGGATTGTTGCTGCGATCTGGAGAAGATGCAAAAGGGGTAATCGGGAACCTTAAACTATGTCCAGTGTTTTGGACGGTAATTGCACCAGGATTACTACCCATCTGTAAACCGATGGGGACAGTCATTGATAATAAAGGTTTATCCGTCAAACTTGTAGCGCTAAACTCCGTCCCATCAGCAAACTTAATGCTATTCGCCGTTGTTCCCACAAACGAACCACCAATATTGAGTCTGGCATTTTCCGTGAACATAACGCCACTGGGATTGAGTAAAAATAGACTAACAGGATTGCTGTTATTAATCGTCTGAATTAAGCCATCAATTGTGGAAACACTACCCCCTGTGACTCGGCTAAAAATCGTCGAGATATTTGGGGTGTGAATTAAATCGAATGTCGCTGAACTACCATTTATCACAGAAAACTGCCCAAAGCTGTGAAACAGATTACTGCCTGCGGCACTACCATTAGTAATTGTGAAGTGATTACCATTTTGGGAAACAGTAGTATTCAGGCTACCATCAGAAGTGATCTGAGCATTGGCGCACCTGTTCCCCAGGAAGCTGATTCCTAATGGTAGCAGTATAGAAGCTGTGAAAATTCGATTTACCAAACCCCAACTAACAAAAACCAGTTTCATGACTATCAGCCTCGTCTCATACGCAAATTTATTGTTCCCTCAATAGTATTGTTTTTAACAAATCCCCCTCCCCCACTTCGTAGACATTAGGAGCGAAGGGAAAAACCTTTAACCTTTCCTCAGCAAGTGCGATCGCTCTTAATTAAGATCTGCAAAGTTAAAAACTTAATTGTGAATTGGCAGGATTCTTTACACAATTCCCACAGACTTACTTATAAATAGTAGGATAAACCCTGGCATATACACTTTATCTTTAATTTATAAATCTTTCCTGATTTTAAAGTTTTCAAAAGCCTGTTAATTTGAAAAAAAAATTAGGGAAATATAAGCTGCTGACCTTAAATAACATTTGGTTTATGAACTTAAATATACAAACATCAAGTCAATCAAACACTAACTGGTATAAGTCTGACAATTCATCAATGAATTTCAGCCATCAAGCCGCAGTGAATGCACTAGGACAAAAAGCTCTATCAGGCATTGAATTATCGGATTTGTTCCAAAATACAGTTGGTTTAGTATCACAAATACTCAATGTTAAATACACTAGGGTTTGGCAAGTACTTTCAGATAATAATTCTTTGCGTAAAGTAGCTAGCATTGGAGAAGATATTTTCACAAAAGATGCTGAAATTAATGTTACAACTAATCAGCAATTACAAAAATTATTGGAGCATACTCAGCCAATTATTAATCTCAAAACACCTTGTTGTGAGATAGATGATTTAACTATTCCCTCTCCACCAGATAGTATTGCTGGCTTGAGTGTCTTAATTCCTGGTGCGGTTAAACCGTTAGGTTTTCTAGAAATATATGCTATCGAGGCGAGAGATTTTGCTCCAGACGATATTCATTTTTTACAATCTGTAACTCATGTTTTAGCAACAGCAATTGAACGCAAGTTTGCAGAAGCATTAGTATACACTCAAAGTCAAATTTTAGAACAAGTTGCGTTTGGAGTTAACTTATATGACATCTTTAATAATCTGTGTATTTTACTAGAGCAACAATTACCAGGGGCTTATTGCTCAATTTTAGTAGTAGATCCAGAAAATCGGCGATTGCGGGGAGGAGCAGCACCCACTCTACCACCAGAATTTGCTAAAGGTGTTAATGGTTTGATGATTGGTGAATGTTGTGGTTCTTGTGGGACTGCGGCTTATAGAGGAGATTCAGTATTTGTTAATGATATTGCTACTGATCCTTTATGGGCTGATTTTCGAGATTTTGCTTTGAGTTACAACATTAGAGCTTGTTGGTCTTCACCTTTTACTTCACACACTGGTGAAGTTTTAGGAACATTTGCGATATCTCATAAATTTCCCTGTCATCCTACTCCCCATCATCTAGAAATTCTGAAAACAGCTACTCATATTGCTAGTATTGCTACAGAAACTGCTAGAGCCGCAGCCGCTCTGCAAAAGGCTAATAATGAGTTAGAACAGAAAGTTGAAGAACGCACGGCTGAATTAAAAAAAGCTCTGCTAGACTTACAAAAAACCCAAGCTCAACTGGTTCACAGTGAAAAAATGTCCAGTCTTGGACAAATGGTAGCAGGGGTTGCTCATGAAATTAACAATCCCATTAGTTTTATTGCTGGTAATCTCGGATATGCAAATCAGTATATTGAAGATTTACTAGATTTAATTGCGGTTTATCAAGAGCAATATCCCCAGCTTAATCCCACCATAGCAGCCAAAATCAAAGCTATCGATTTGGAGTACTTATGTAATGATTTACCTAAGTTAATGAAATCGATGACAGCAGGTAGTGAGCGCATTACAGACATTGTGCTGGGCTTAAGAAACTTCTCACGACTAGATGAAGCAACAATGAAGTCTGTAGATATTCATGAAGGTATAGATAATACATTAATGATTCTCAATCATCAGTTGACATTGCCCAATAAAATACCTGATATTCAGATAATTAAGGAATATGGTCAGCTACCCAAGGTTAGTTGTTATGTGAACCAGTTGAATCAAGTGTTTATGAATATTCTCAATAATGCGATTTATACCTTAAAAGAGAATATTGAATATTGGCAAACTTCTAATCAGATACCAACTATTAAAATTAAAACTTTAGTGATAGATGACAAAAGAGTTTTAATTAGTATAAAAGATAATGGTTCTGGGATGAATTCAGAGGTTCAAAAACACGTATTCGAGCCATTTTTCACGACTAAACCTGTTGGTAAAGGAACTGGTTTAGGGTTATCTATCAGTTATCAAATTGTTGTAGAAAAGCATCAGGGACAACTTAGTTGTATTTCTGCATTAGGTCAGGGAACTGAGTTTTTAATTGAGATTCCTATTACA
Source organism: Calothrix sp. NIES-2100 (assembly GCF_002368195.1). Classification (GTDB taxonomy): domain Bacteria; phylum Cyanobacteriota; class Cyanobacteriia; order Cyanobacteriales; family Nostocaceae; genus Aulosira. The sequence goes on from NZ_AP018178.1 coordinate 7,799,828, forward strand.
GCATCTTCCTGTAAATGAACCACAAACAGACCTCTCTCCAAACCTCTCTCCTAAGAGGAGAGAGGCTTTGATTTTCTCCCCTTCCCTACAAGGGAAGGGACTGGGGGTTAGGTCTCATATTTGTGGTTTAAATACCAATACGGTTCAGTTAAGATCCCCCCGCCTGCGGCGACCCCCTTAAAAAGGGGGTAAAAGAGGGTTATTAGCCCCCCTTTTTAAGGGGGGTTGGGGGGATCTTCAGAAGATTAAAACGTTAACTGAACCGTATTGGTTTAAATACATGAAAACTGCTGTAAGATTTTAAGTATTCAACAATAATTCTGGTATTTGTGCTGTGACTGCGGGAATATTTGGGTATACAGAAATATCACGGTTATCAGACCAAGTTCGTTAGTTGAGCATTTTCTCCCCTTCCCTACAAGGGAAGGGGGCGGGGGTTAGGTCTTTTTATTTTGGTCTAATTACATGAAAACTGCTGTCATCTATACTAGAGGACAGCGCCCAAAAAAAGCAGAGCAATTTTTTGAGTTACTACTCTGTTTTGGCTGTGAGGAGAATAATTTGCTGCTTTTGGAGCGATCGCACATCCGCTAAACTAGCATCCACTGACTGCAAAATTTGCTCTGTTGTCTGATTCCCATCACAGGCGAGGAGAAATTGCCATTCTGCATCATTGAGTTGCACAATCTGATAGTCATGATTAAAGAATTGTTGACCATTTTGCCATCCCTGAATGCAAGGACTCGGTGACGGAATTGCAGACATCAGTTTTGCATCTGAAGCCCAATCTTCTCTGGTGATGGGGCTACGTCCTAAGAAAAACTCATAGTGGGTAATCATTGACGGATCGAGCAGTTCAATTAACCGATAGCGCTGGCGATCGCTCAAATCTTGAGAACGCTCAATTAGTTCTGGTGCTTTAGCAATCAATCGTTTTAAATCCCAAATCTGCGGATTAGAAAAGCCGAGAAACTCTAACCCAGAAGCATCTATTAATTCAAACAGCGTATTGATATTGTAATCAATTTCTTGCGGATGGACATACATATCTGCAAAGTAGCCATCACGTTGATTTTCCCAAGACCAGCGTTCTTGTTCACGCTTGCGGAGGCGGTTATCTTCTGGTAATGCAGCAAACAATTGTCGCCCAACGGCTACGCCATCGGTGTAATCGCCACGTTTATCACCTTGCAAAAGTGCGATCGCCTCTTGCATTAACTTAATTTCCCAACGCCCCAGTTCCCCATACACAAAAATGTGCATTATACCACCAGGCGACAGTTTTTTTGCTAAAGCTTGAATCCCCCGAATTGGATCGGGGGTATGGTGGAGTACTCCCACACAGTTAATCAGATCAAACTCACCGGGAAGCTGTTCCACATCAAACAAACTCAGGTGATGAAATTCTACCCTTGTTGCCCCTGATTTTTGGCAACGTTCCTTAGCTACAGCTAATGCACCTGCACTCAAATCAATACCCACAACCGTCGCATCGGGGTTGAGATGCACCAAGTATTCTGTACCTACCCCTGTTCCACACCCAGCATCTAAGATCCGGACATTGTGATGAGAGGGTTTTTGTCCAGTACAAAAGTTATACGCCGCCAGCCAGTTCCAGCGCCAGTTATAACCTGGAGGCGGTTCATCTAATAACGGTTCTGGCGGGAAGGGATAAGTATTGTAGAGTTTGGCAACGGCTGCACTAATTGCTTGGGAATCTGACATGGCGGCAAAATATTCATTCGTAATTGATAATAGCCTGCGGCAAGGCCATTTGCGTTTATCTAATTTGAATATCGTTGAATCACCTTCTCAGGGGTGGGGAGGATATCAATAGTCACTGTCAGCCACACAAATTCCCTTACATTTGATGCCGTTTGTAGCTGTGCGCTGACAATGAACACAAAGAATTTTTTCTGTTTCTGGCGCGATATTTGTACTGGTGCTGGCTTGTGGTTTGTCTTTGTCGGTTTGGAGGTTCACGATTATCGGATTCAAGAAAATTGTTTGTAGTTTATATTTTACAAACCCCAGAAATTTTCCTCATTACACATTTAAGGTCATGACAGTCAACCGTCAACCGTCAACCGTCAACAACCCCATAAAATAATTATTTTTCTCCCCGCTGAAACTTCGTAGTCATTTCGAGGCGAGATAATGCACTGGTGGCGGACTCGCGGACATAGGAATCAGTTGATTCATCCTCAATTAGGGATTGTAGTACTTCTACACCTCGGCTATCTCCAATCGAGCCTAAAGCATTCACCAAGGAGATTCCTAAAGCTGGGTTATCTGTGGTTTGCAACGCCTCAATCAAAACATCCACCACAGGTGTACCAATTTCACCCAACGCCATCACAGCAGCAATATGCACTACGGGATTGGCATCGTTGAGGGCAGTTTTTAAACCCTGCACGCCTTCTTCGGAAAAGGGAACATCTGGATGATTAATGGCGACTTGCGCTAGTGCTTTGGCGGCGCTTCCCCTAACTGTGACATTATCACTATTGAGTAAGGCTGCCACTAAAGGAGTCACCGCATCAGGGCCGATCGCTCCTAAGGCTTTCACAGCTGCTCGGCGATAGGTGGTATCATCTTCATCGAGAATACTCATTAACCTGGGAATAGTTGTCTCATCTGGATTTTCAGCTAGCGCCCACATTGCTTGATCGCGGATGTGGGGGTTAGGGTGTTTCAGCTGTTGGAATAGTTCTTCTGTTGACATGGTTTTGAATAAAAAATTACAAAAAACAAGATGGAATGATTCAAAAATGAGAAACTATATCTAAGCTCATTTCATTGGTTTCCCTAAATCCCAAACTACTATAAACTGGTTTCCCATGAGGCGATGCATGGAGAATCACACGGGTGCAATTGAGGGATTGAAGATGAGCGATCGCCATTTGAGTTAGGCGTTTGGCGATTCCTTGCTGACGATATCCAGCATCAACATACACTCCCCAAATATAGCCATATTTTCTTTGCTGTTCACTCAGAACATGGGGATACAACCCTGCAAATAGTTGACATCCTGCGGAACCGACAATTTCTCCGTTTATTTCTGCTACGAAGCCTTTGTAAGCTAGTGTCTGACGTGCATTCTGGATAAATTCCACGGTTGTTTCTAGCCAATTGCCTTGAATGGATGCTTCCGGTACATCATTATCACGCCACAATTGGAAAAAATGACGGGCAATGGTGGTATCATCATCTACATTAGTTTCTCTAAACCACATAGCATCCATAAATTTGGATTTTCACTACAGAAAAATTACGCTGTTATTTCTTGGTTTTTCAGGGTGCTTAAGGCTTTGGCAGCAATCAGCCAATCACTATCATTGGCGACTATTTCATAACCACTGGTATCACCGAGTTTTTCCAGAGCCATCAAAGCTGCATATTTCAGATCCCAAATTTTGGTTTCTAGACAGGCTTTCAGTTCGGGAATGGCTTTTGGATCTCCGAGTTCACCGAGAGCGATCGCAGCAGCAGCCCGTGATTTTTGAAACTGTGGTTGTTTGTTATGCAGGGCTTCCACCAGCAAATCATATGCTGGAGCATGTTTCAACCAGCCGAATAATTTCATCACATGGAAATGGGCACCATAATCATTATTTGCTTCTTCAGCATAGGTTGCAAATAGAGCTTCAGGCGCAGCATCGGTGTGATCCTCCAAAATGGTTTTCGTGGCTAAATAGCAGCGCCCAAAGTCGGTTTCGTACAAATCGCGGATCAAAACTGGTAAAGTGGGGGGGCGATCGTAACTATGCACCAAACTCAGATCCTTTGGGTGGTCGTATAATGTCTGCTCTAAAGAGGGTTGAACTGTGGCAAAAGTAATTGCGCCCGTAGCGATTCCTGCTTCTGCTAAGGTGCGAATTCCTCGCAGTCGAAACACCAAAGATACTGGACATCTGGCAATATGGGGAATTGCCTCATAATACCGCGCATCCATCAAATCTTGGATTGACAAACGCCGCCCTAAGACATTCCGGTGTTGTAACATCGCCACCACTTTCCCCATTTGGGAATAGTCACCAGTTAAGCGACAAACTGCGGCGATCGCTGCACTAGCTGTAGGTGGGTCAGCATCATAGACAAATTTACGAATTCTTTCTAGGGCTGGTTGATAATTAAACTTTGTGAGTGTATGGATAATCACTCGGTAAGTTTGCCCTGGCTTATCCAGCAATTGAGCCACATCTTCTAGGATATCCGGGTCTTGAGTGCCAATTTCACCGATCGCCCAAACAGCATTTTCCACGGTGTAGCAGTCTTCATCAAACAGACAGGTGTGGATGATCGGTAGGGCTATCGCTGCTTTAAGTCTTCCCAAAGTCTCCACCGACTTGCGACGGACAATCCGGTTATCCAACGAGGGATCAGTTTGCTGCACTGCACGCATCAGCGCGTTGATTGACTTTTCCGTGGGGAAGTTGATTAAATGAGAAGCCGCAATATAGCGTGAATCATTCTCACTCAATTGGTCTTGGGGCGTATCCAAAATAGCGATCGCCTGGTCTTCTGTCAGATTAAATAAATTAAAAAAGCGTTTATCCATATATATAGATGTTAGCTGTTAGTTACCAACCTTCAGCAAATATTTCTTAGCGGATGTTATCCCAATTCTCTTTAATGACCAATGACAAATGACCACTGACTACTGACAATTGACAGCGACGGGGCGACTATTCCTCCATTGGTGTCAACTTAAGTTAAAACGCTTATCCCACAAGTCTTTCACCCCACCCCTTAATCCCCTCCCCGTTTACGGGGAGGGGACGTTTTGGCTTTAGACAAAACTGGGGTGGGGTAACGCGGATCTTGATGTTAAGCGATTTAATTCAAAATCAAGCTTTGGCAAGGGTTTCATGTTAAGTTGACACCAATGCTATTCCTCCCACCCCTTGAAGGAGTGGGTTTCCCGTCGCTTTTGATGACAAATGACAAAACAAACCCAGAGATTCTGTGCGATTACTTAACCTTCATAGGCAAAGCAAAGAGCCAAGAACCTCCAGGTTTGTAGGGTAACTAATGTACCACTGTCAACAAATCACAAGCCTGGCCATTAATTAGGACAGAGAGTTGATAGCGTAGTCAAGAAGAGCGTTGTACTCGGTCAATGCTTGAGCAGACATATCGCGAGGAGCGCAACCACGGTTACGAGCAAAGCTTAAAGCTTCAACATAAGGAGCGGTGGGCAAGCCCAAAGCGCGATAAACTTCACGTTGACCAGCAATACCCCACTCATCCAATGGGCCTGTACCGCCAACTACCAAGGAGTATTGGATTAGGCGCAGGTAGTGTTTGATGTCACGAGCGCACTTAGATTTGAAGGTATCGGTGGAGTTAGCTTCACCAGCATTGTTCAAGTAAGGATACTTTTTGATACAAGCGTTGTAAGCTTCGGTTGCAACTGCATCAATGTTGTTAGCTAGCTTTTCAGCAGCTTCCAAACGAGCAGCTGCACGTTGGATAGAACCTTGTACTGATTCTAAATCAGAGGTGCTGGGGAAACGACCTGCGGCATCTGCTGCTGCAATTACGGTGGTAACAACTGATTTCATTTCTTAAATCTCCCAAAAGGCTTTTAATTTTAACTGTGTTGGATGTCAATCTGTTGAGTTAATTGCTATTAGCAATTAATTAGCTCAGAGCAGAAATTACGCGATCGAAGTAGCTAGAAGATTCAGCAACTAAGCTAGCGCAACGATCTTCTACAACGGGGCTTCCCATCTTACGCAATTTGGCACCAGCACGAGCTTCGCTGGGAGTATCTTGAATGTGAGCAGCTGCTTGAGCCTTCATGATTTGCACAGCACGTACGGTGGAGGTGGTAGGTACACCTAGAGCTGCATAGGTTTCTTTCAAACCATTCAAGCAACGATCATCTAGAACTGAAGCGTCACCAGCTAATAAAGCGTAGGTTACATAGCGTAAGATGATTTCCGCATCGCGCAGACAAGCAGCCATGCGACGGTTGGGGTAGCAGTTACCACCAGCTTGGATCAAACCTTGGTTTTCGCAGATCATTCCAGCAACAGCATCAGAAACCATGCAGCTGGCGTTGCTAGCGATCGCATTTACAGCATCCAAACGTCTGTTACCACTTGCAACGAACGCTCTGAGAGCAGCAATATCAGTTACGGTAGAAGTGCTAGCATCGGCTGAAACTACAGCTCTAGAAAAAGCGTCAAGCATTTCGCTCTCCTTATATATTGGTTTTCTCTACTACGTGATTGCCTGTTCCTTGAACAAGACAATATAGAACATAAAAGATGAGGCATACCCCAGTCTCAGTTATGAGAAACAAAGTAATAATCCTTAACAAACAATCCCCAGTCAGACAGATGCTGACTGGGGATTAGGGACTAGGAGAATTAGGGAGATGAGGGAGATTAGGAAGTCCAGAGAAGTGAAACAGACAAGAAAACTATCTATTACAGCAGATTTCAGGGTTTAGCACTTCTCCACCCTGAAATCACTGCAATATTATGAACTCTCTGTTCCTTCTGACAGAAGCCTTTCCACAGATTTTTGTTTAAATTTTTAGTTTAGGAAGTTAAATAACATCCCCATGTAGTTAAGACTGCCTGAGAAGATACTTGATCATATTGTCTTTGACCATTAATTGCCGCAGCACCTCCAAAAGCAATTTTTGAGATTCTTCCTGGTTTAATCCCTTAACCTGCTCTTCATAAAGTTTGAGGTTGAATTTCTGCTCTAAGTTAAGCTCCATTGGGATATCCATAAATTTCTATTCTCCGGTGTTTCGCTTTGATCAGTTATGTCTAGCCTCTTGAGTTAATGTTAACGAAAGTTACACCTACTTGACAAGTGGTCACTTTTAGACGATTACGAATAAACGAATTTGTCATTAGTCATTAGTCATTAGTCAGTTGTCAGTTGTCAGTTGTCATTGGGCTTGTGGCGGGACAAGGGCATTGGGCATTGGTGATTTCTTCCTTGTTCTCCTTGTTTTCCTTGTTCTCCTTGTCCCCCCTGCCCCCTGCTCCCCCTGCTCCCCTGCCTCCCTGCCCCTCTTCCCCCCTACCCCCCTGCCCAAAATCTCTGATTAAGGATGGCTCTGGCAGTTTTATAATGGATAGGATTAGGATTGGGTTGCTCAACTTGTTGTTTGGAGTTAGCTTTTGATTTATGGACGCAATGGAGTTTTTTCAACTAAGTACAGGTAAATGGCGATCGCAACGCACGACTCACCACCTAGCCTTTAAGCGCTCTGAAGCCGGGGAATCTGAGATTCTGGTTGAAGCCCTTGCTGCCGATCATCCGAAAGTGATTGAAATTTGCCAACTCCACCAGGTTGACCCTGTGTTAGCTATTGGTGGCGCTTTTGTTTCTTGGCAAGGAGCAATGGGATGGGACAGAGAAGAAGAAAACCATGAAGGTTCGACGGTATTCTCCCTGATTCCTGATGCCGATAACCCCCGTCAAGGATCGCTGCTGCGAGAACGGGGCTATGCGGAAATTGTCCCAGTGGCGGGGCGGTATGAGATGGATGATGAAGATGCGTTAGTCCTGATCACCGAGTACGAAACCATGAGTTCGATTGAAAGATTCTGGTTTGCCAGCCCGAGCATCCGGATGCGCACCAGTACAGTCAAACGGTTTGGTGGTTTTAGCACCGCCACCTTCTGTACCGAATTCCGAGTGGCAGATGTTTCAGAAGTTACCTCTAACTTAGATGAGGCTGACCTCTCAAAAGAGACTCCTGACCAGATGAAAAATGCGGCCGAACCCACAAAATACTTCTCCCTCTTTGGTTGGTAAATTAATCGTCACCACCAGTACTGATCCTTTTACACGAGGGCTAGACTATCTTTATGGAGTGAGGAGTCTGGCTCTCGATGCAGAGATGATCGATGTGGTTTATGATCTGGAAAACCGCAAATCTCTGTGTGTCTGGATCAGTGAGCATATTGATGCGGTGAATACACAACTGGAAAACTATCTTCAAGCTTGCCACGATTGTTTTCACTCTTGGGAACAACCTGCGATTCAAATCTTTGCTGCTCCTATTGCTCAGTCTTTTGGTATTGATGGTCTGTGCAATCTGCGAACAAATCCAATTACCATCCTCATTGATGTGGGAAGAGTCATGCCGGCGGACTGGCTACTCTTAGTTGTCCACGAATATGCCCATGCTCATGTGGGTTCCCCAGGACACCATGAACAATTTGCGCGATCGCTATCTCACCTCTGTTTAGGATTAGGGATTGCACCGCCAGAATCTGTTATGGAATCTTATCTGCGATTTTATCCTGATTACCACCCCACTCAGAATCCCTTAGCGTTTTGGCGGGGAGAATAAGCAGTTAGCGATTGAATGTTAAAAAATACTGCTTTCTCCCGCAAATCAAAAGGTGAATTTCTGACACAGGCTGATTCTGAATTTTGAGATTCCGAATCTGGATAGCAGTTAAATGGCTGCGAATTATCAGCTGCGGCGATCGGGTGGGACTAACTCGATCAATCACAGCCGGAATTTCGCATGTCAGCCCTCATCAGAAAGGTATTTATTATGTCAATTCCTTTGTTGGAGTATACCCCCTCATCTCAAAACCAGCGTGTTACCGCCTTTGAGATTCCTGGTGATGAACAGCCCAGAATTTACACAACGGAGAACCTGCTGTCAGTTACGGAAATGGATGCCTTAATTGTGGCAGCTTATCGGCAAATTTTTCATGAACAGCAGATGCTGTCTAGTAATCGTCAAATCTTCCTAGAATCTCAACTCAGAGCTAGACAAATCACGGTCAGAGATTTTATTCGCGGATTAGTTTTATCCGATTCGTTTCGTCGGTTGAATTATGATGCCAATAATAATTACCGCTTTGTAGAACTCTGTGTACAAAGGATTCTGGGGCGGAGGATATATAGCGACAAAGAAAAACTCGCCTGGTCAATAGTCCTTGCTACTAAAGGACTAGTTAGCTTTGTTCAAGAGTTGCTCAACAGCGAAGAATATCTCAGCAACTTTGGTGATGATACGGTTCCTTACCAACGGCGGCGGATTTTACCCCAGCGTTCTCAAGGCGAATTACCCTTTGAAAGAATGGCTCGCTACGGCACTGATTATCGTGACAAGTTGCCACTTTCGATGGTGGGATATAGGCAACCCCAGCCATTTAATTTAGAAACATTCTTACGTAGTCCGAACAGGGATTTAGTGTTATTGATCCTAGCATCTGGAGCCTGCTTGATCGCCGGCTTATCTTTGCTCACCCTATTTGGTTTGTTCCCACAAATAGGCCCCTACTAACCCAAGTCGTTAGTACTCCACCACATTTCGTAGTCAGGACTTCAGTCCTGCAAAAAAAAGGACTAAAGTCCTGACTACAAAATAATTTAACGTCAGGTGGAAAGTTATACTTGGGTGAAACTTCCGCAATTTTGTATACCTTCCACACGTTGTTTAGATCGAGATGTAAGATTTAATTGTAATAATCCTTTATCGGTGAGTATGTTATTTATAAAAATTAAATGTGGGGCTGCGCATTATTGCCCGCAGTCAGCTATCATCTCAACTTTTGCTTTAGCATGATGGTAATTAGCTACAACCAAGCTCAAGATTGTGATAGTCCTTATGATTTTAACTGGTAACCAAAACCAAAGCGATCGCCCCCAAATCTCTGAAATTAAAATATCATGAACTTACCTATCCTTTCCCAGGAAGAAATTCTGATAAAAAAGTTTATCAAACGCAAAATCAACGCCCATTACCTACTGAGTCATGGCTCCTAATCAACAGTTAGCAATAATTTACGGATATAGAAGCTTTGCACGGTGGCAAGATAAAGATTATGCAGGTGCGCTTCAGGATGCGCGCAAAGCACAAGAGATTATCCCTAATTCCAAATCCACAGGGTTGTTTCACCACTATGAGGGGCTGGCTCTGGCTGGTCAGGGTAAGAAACAGGATGCACTATACGCATATAGAACAGCCATTACTAAAGATCCGAAATTGGAAAAACCGTATATTAAACAGGGCGAAATTCTCCGCCAGTTAAATAAACCCAAAGAAGCAGTTGAAGTTTATAATCAAGCGATTCAAGTCAATCCCAACTTCGTCGAGGCTTATTCTGAGCGTGGTGAAACCCGTTTCAATTATTTAGGACAAAAACAAGCGGCGATCGCAGATTTTACTAAGATAATTCCGATCCGTCCGCAAGTTCGTTCTATCCTTGAGCCAAATTATCTGGCAAATGCTTATTTTCAAAGAGGTAGAGCTTATCTTGACTTAGGAAAGCCGCAAGATGCGATCGCAGATTTTAATTCTAACTTTTCCCGTTAAGTCTCGAAAAGCTTGCTCACACTCGTATTGAGGAGAAAGCACACCATATACGGTACAGTAATTGAAATCGGGTGCTGGAGGCGACAAGCAATGCTGGACTGGTGGGAGAAAAATTTTGCGACTTATGATTTAGGCGATCGCCGATTGAATGTGTCAATCAGCTATGCTCTAAGTCTTGGATTTGGCAAAGCACTATCGGAAATCTTCAACAAGGGAACCGTACTCAAGAGGGCTTATGAGTTTTTGCCAACCCAAAAGTGGAATTTGCAAAACTAATAGAGCCGCACTGTCAAATGACGGCGGAAACTGTTGCAGAATATGATGTAGTGTTGTGTGTTGGAGACACTACTTTTCAAGGGTTATGACAGCATTCTGGCTAAAAAAGAAGGTTATGGTCCGATTGGAAAAGGTGGTAACGGTTTAATATTAATGATGTAGCGACTACAGCACTCTCACAACTGGCTTACGACAGCAGAAGTAGGGATTTTGACTGCGTTTGTTACACAATCTTCTCTGTGTCGTCATCTGTTGTTATCTATTGAAACTTTCAGTGAAAGACTTTGGGTGCCAAATTGCCAAAAAGGAGTTTCTCTAGCCGCCAGATTCAAGCTTAGTGCAGTTGAGCCAATGCATGATTTTAGGCTATTTACTCATCTGGTACAAACAATTCCAAGATCTTATACTCATAGAACACTACCATTAACCTCCTGAAAATTTCCCATAGAGTATGAAATCATGCCACGCATCTTTGACAACATTGACTTACAACTGCTACCAATTTTGCGGGATACCCTCAAAGTATCTTATCGGGCTGATTTTTGCGTGGGTTATTTTAACCTCAGAGGCTGGCGCAAGCTTGATGATTTAATTGAACAGTATGTGGGGGGAGAAACTTCTTGTTGTCGGTTGTTAGTGGGGATGCAAGGTTTACCCAGCGATGAAGTGCATACTGCATTTACATTGGGTACTGGGGAAGGTAGGCTCGATAATAACACTATTATTCGTCTCAAAAAAAAGATAGCGGCAGAGTTTCGCCAACAGCTTACCATCGGTGCGCCAACAGATGATCATGAAGTGGGGTTACGTCGCTTAAGTCGTCAGTTGAAAACTAAGAAATTAGTTATTAAATTATTTTTAGCCCATCCCCTCCACGCTAAGTTATACCTCGTTCATCGCCATGACCCCAATAGTCCGATAGTTGGGTTTTTAGGTAGTAGTAATTTGACTTTGGCAGGGTTGAGAAAACAAGGGGAATTAAATGTTGATATTTTAGACCATGATGCAACGAATAAACTGCAAAATTGGTTTGAAGACCGTTGGAAAGATTATGGTTGTATCGATATTTCTAAAGAGCTTGCGGAAATCATTGATAATAGTTGGGCAAGAGAAGAATTAATTCCCCCGTATCATATTTACTTGAAGATTGCTTATCATTTATCCCATGAAGCGATCGCCGGAATTTCCGAATTCCGAATTCCCCGTGAATTTAATAATTTGTTTGATTTCCAAAAAGCTGCCGTACAGCTAGCAGCGCGTCATGTCACTCGCCGTGGTGGGGTAATTGTCGGCGATGTGGTGGGGCTTGGTAAAACATTAGTTGGAACAGCTTTAGCGAAAATATTACAAGAAGATTGTTTTTTGGAAACCTTAATTATTTGTCCAAAAAACTTAACTTTGATGTGGCAGGAATATGTGGATAATTATCGGCTTTATGCTAAGGTAATGCCCATTAGTAAAGTCCAAAGTTTATTACCAGAATTGCGTCGCTATCGGGTTGTATTAATAGATGAAAGTCATAACTTACGCAACCGAGAAGGTAAAAGATATCGGGCGATCGCCGAATATATTGCAGCCAATGAAAGCAAATGTATTTTGCTTTCGGCAACACCATATAATAAAACTTATCTTGACCTTTCTGCTCAATTAAGATTATTTGTTCCTGAAGACCAGGATTTGGGTTTTAGACCGGAAGCTTTGATTAATGAATTGGGTGGCGGTTCCTTAGGAGAATTGCAATTTATTAGAAAGCATCAATGTTCTGTTAAGTCTCTTGCTGCTTTTGAAAAAAGCGAACATCCCGACGATTGGCGAGAATTAATGAAACGCTATATGGTGCGGCGAACTCGTTCTTTTATTAAAGATAATTATGCCAAATCAGACATCAATTCTGCTTCTCTTACTCAGGATAAACAAAAAGTAATACGTAAATATTTAGAGTTTCCCGATGGGAGACGTTCTTATTTTCCCGACCGTTTACCGCGCACTATTAAATTTACTTTAGATACTGCTAACGACTCCTATTCTAGTCTTTATTCAGAAGCAGTAGTTGAAGTAATTAATCAATTAAATTTACCCCGTTATGGATTGGGTAATTATGTAGTTGCAAAACCTAAACAACCACCCACAGATGCAGAACAGCGCCAAATTAGCGGCTTATTTCGTGGGGGACGGAGGTTGATGGGTTTTTCCCGCACTAATTTATTTAAACGCTTAGAAAGTAGTGGTTCTGCTTTTATTCAATCAATTGAACGTCACATTTTACGGAATTTTATTTATTTATATGCTTTAGAAAACGCGCTTGATATCCCTATTGGTACTCAAGATGCAGAATTATTAGATACGAGGAATAATGATGAGGATGCTGATTCAGTTACAGCAAGTTTATTTGATGTGGAAATAGAAGAAGATGACTTTACCTCTTCACCCGATTCTCCGCCAGCAGAGAAGGGAGAAAAAGCCGGAGAAGAAATTATCTCCTCCCTAGCAGGGATGGGGTCAACCGAAAAAGTTTTTAGAAAACAAGCAGAGTCAATTTATCAGGAATATACTACCCGATATCAACGTCGCTTTAAGTGGTTGCGTTCGTCATTATTTGATATTAAAAAACTAAAAAAAGATTTATTAGCCGATGCGAAAGCACTAATTAATATATTGCAAAATATTGGTAAATGGAATTCTCAAGCAGATGAAAAATTGATAGCCTTAATCAATCTGTTAACAAAAACTCACCCTAATGAAAAGGTATTAATTTTTACACAATTTGCAGATTCGGTACGCTACATAACAGATAACTTACAGGCAAAAAAGATTACCAAAGTAGCAGGAGTAACGGGGCGGTCACAATATCCTACGGAACTGACAGGAAGATTTAGTCCTGTGAGTAATAATCAGCGAGATAGGGTATCATCAACAGATGAATTACGTATATTAATCGCCACGGATATTTTAAGTGAAGGTCATAATTTACAAGATTGTGCAATTATCGTCAATTGGGATTTACCTTGGGCAATTATTCGATTAATTCAAAGGGCTGGAAGAGTTGATCGGATTGGACAAAATGCTGACAAAATTCTTTGTTATTCTTTTCTTCCTGCTGAAGGTGTAGAACGGATTATTAATTTGCGGGGAAGACTCAAGCAAAGATTGCAAGAAAATGCCGAAGTTGTCGGAACTGATGAGGCATTTTTTGAAGATGATGATGCACAAGTAATTTTGGATTTATATAATGAAAAATCGGGTATTCTAGATGGAGATGAGGATACAGAAGTTGATTTAACATCCGAAGCATTTCAAATTTGGAAGAAAGCAACAGATGATAATCCAGGGCTGAAAAAAACTATCGAAGAAATGCCAAATGTAGTTTATTCTACTCGTGAACATACACCTCAGCCAGTGCAACCGGAAGGAGTATTAATGTATATGAAAACTACTGAGGGAAATGATGCTTTAATTTACGTTGATCGCAATGGTGATAGTGTTACTCAATCGCAACTAGCTGTGTTAAAAATGGCAGCTTGTGATGAAGCGACACCAGCAATAGCTAAAGATAAACAGCATCATGATTTAGTTAAAAAAGGTGCCGAATTGCTGGCTGAGGAAGAAAAAAATATGGGTGGTCAATTGGGTAGACCATCCGGTGCAAGATTCCGTAGTTACGAACGATTGAAAAGTTATGCACAGGAGATGAAAGGCACTTTATTTGTGACTGAGGAACTGTTAAAAGCGATTGATGATATTTATCGTTACCCATTACGACAGTCTGCAATCGATACTTTAAATCGGCAATTAAAAAGCGGTATTAGTAGTCAGCAATTAGCAGAATTAGTAGTTGCTTTGCGGATGGATGATCGCTTATGTATTGTCAGCGAAGAAATTGAGAAACGGGAACCTCAAATCATTTGTTCTTTAGGATTGTTTGAGGGATAGCAACATATTTTACAATAACTATAGGGATTGGGTAATTAATTATGACATTATCACCTCACTTATCCTCAAATTTTTCCCTAGAAGATTTTTTAAAATTACCGGAAACTCAACCAGCCAGCCAATATATTGATAGTCAAATCAACCAAAAACCCATACCCCAGGGAGAACACAGTACCTTACAAAGCTTTTTGGTGACTAGTATTAATGAGATTGGCAAACCACAAAAGTTAGCTTACGCATTTCCAGAGTTACGCTGCACATTTGGGGGGATGTCGTTAGTCCCAGATGTTGCTATTTTTGAGTGGTCACGTATTCCTTTACGTCAAAATGGCAGAATTGCCAACAAATTTGAAATTCCTCCAGATTGGATTATTGAAATTCTTTCTCCAGAACAATCTGCTAACCGAGTTATCCGTAAAATCACATTTTCTATCCAAAATGGTGCAGAGCTAGGTTGGTTTCTTGACTCTGATGATGAATCAATAATGGTTTTTCAGCCCAATCAATTACCAGAAATAAAACAAGGAAAAGATATTTTACCTGTCCTCAGCGTATTAGGAAATTGGCAATTATCTGTAGAGGATGTCTTTGGCTGTTTGAGCTTTAGTTGAAAACTTGTGCGCCAGCTTGCTGCATAAATACTTGCAAAATAATTAAGTAGGGCGGTGCAATTAAACATAACTGGCGAGGACTGTCATTTGTCATTCTTACAAAGTTCTGATCGGAGGAAACCTCCGATCAGACTTTGCGCTTTGTCATTTGTCATTGGTAAGGGTTTCAAGCCAATTTACGTTTCGTAACATAGTTTGGTTTTTTTCCACCGACTTACTTATCTTGCGATCGCATTCCTTATAAAACAATACAGTATCTGTAGGTAGGGCTATAGCTACGCGGAGCGTCTCGCAGAGAAGCAATTCGCTTGCGGTTTTGTGCGTTTTACATTCTGTTACATAGTTCGGTTTATTTGTGCCGACTTACTTAACTTTTCCCATAACATTAATCTCTCAAATGAACAGGTATTGACATCCTCTCACCGCTAACCCTTGCGGGTGTAGCGGGAGATTCCAAAGATCACTCTTTGGATTTCCTCTTTCTACGACTCGGCTTACTTGGAGGAGTTACCTCACCCAAGCAGAGGTCGATGTCTCCAGAGGCGATTAACCCTTCGGCTACGCTCAGGGCTAGCGTTCCTGTGTGCCCCACAGTACGCAAGCCTAATTCAAGTATGTTCCGCGCAGCGTTCCAGTCCCTATCCTGGGTATGACCACAATGAGGGCAAACATGAGTTCTTGTGCTAAGAGACTTTTTCACTACTTCCCCACAGTTAGAGCAATTTTGACTAGTGTGATGGGGTGGAACTGCGACTGTTGCCACACCAAACACCTTACCGAAATACTCAACCCATTGCCTAAACTGCGTCCACGCTGCATCACTAATCGACTTGGCAAGATGTTTGTTTCTCACCATATTCCGCACCTTCAAATCCTCATAGGCTACCAAGTCGCTAGACTGGACTACGCACCTTGCCAACTTCACGGCAAAGTCTTTACGCTGCCTACTTACTTTGAGGTGTTTACGAGCCAATTTGTTTCTGAACTTGGCTCTATTTTTAGAACCCTTTTTGGCTTTGGAAAAACGGCGTTGCAGTCGTTTCAAAGACTTCTCGCTCTTGCGAAGATGTCTGGGATTTTCAACTGTATTGCCATCACTATCAGTCAAGAAATGCTTGAGTCCAACATCAAGACCAATAGTTTTACCCGTTGGTTCGCGTTTTTCAATTCGTTCTTGGTCAATAAGAAACTGGCAATAATAGCCGTCAGCACGACGCACAACCCGCACTCGCTTGAACTGTTTTAACTGATAAAAATGCAGGTCACGAGTTCCCCAGAGCTTGAAAGCTCCTGCTTTGAAACCATCCCTAAAAGTGATGTATCTACGGTCATTGGACAAGCGCCAACCGCTGGTTTTGTACTCAACAGATCCGTGAGCTTGTTCTTTTTTAAAGCGTGGATAACCCTTCTTTCCTGGTTTATTTTTCTTGCAATTGTCAAAGAATCTGGCGATTGCGCTCCACGCTCTCTCAGCAGAAGCTTGTCGAGCCATAGAGTTAAGTTTGTCCACCCAAGGGAAGTTTTCATCGGCAGCGAGTACAGCGCAATAAGCACTCAATTCATATCTGCCAATATCCCGGTTATTCATCCAGTATCTCAGGCAAGCATTGCGAACAAAACGAGCAGTTCTAATCGCATTATCCAGCGATTGATACTGCTCGTTTGTTCCTTCCAGTTTTGCCTCAAATACCAGCATTGTTACGTCAAACTCACTGACGTAATGATATCACGAATATTGCTAACGGTTCGGCTTCGCTCACCGTTAGCCCTGAGCGAAGCCGAAGGGCTAAAAAACTCAACTACCCCTTGCCTTGTCAAACCTGCGGTTTGAGTTAGTTAAGGGGTGTTTCGTTTTTAGCCCTCGATTCATCTCGCCGCCAAGTCTGCGACTGTGGCGGGAGCATTCTCTCGGAGTTCAGGTAAGATATTCACCTGCGTAGGCGAAGCCCGCCGTAGGCATCGCTTTCCTCGCCAACAAACAACAGAAGCCGCTATCGTTAACTCAATAGTGGCTATTCTCAACCCAATAGTGGCTATTCTCAACCCAATAGTGGCTATTCTCAACCCAATAGTGGCTATTCTCAACTTAATAGTGGCTTTCCTCAACTCAATAGTGGCTATTCTCAACTCAATAGTGGCTATTCTCAACTCAATAGTGGCTATTCTCAACTCAATAGTGGCTATTCTCAACTCAATAGTGGCTATTCTCAACTCAATAGTGGCTATTCTCAACTCAATAGCGGCTTTTCTAATGTTTCCTACCTCTTGCCTTCTTAAGGTGAGTAATTAGATACCGAAATATGGCGTTGCTGATTAGTGGGATGATTTTTGCCGGCTTTTCCTAAGTAATTACTTATAGTTCTCTAAAGCCTTACTAGACAAGCCTTTAAGCTTTTATTGGGTTTATAGACTGAGATTTAATCAAAAAAATATTTTTATACTGCTAAATTTTAACCGCAAATATACTACTAATTGCAGTCTATGCTCATAGACAAAGTTGCACTTCCTCAATATAAATACTGAGCCTTTTAGTAGTTAAAAAGGTTATCACAGTAGCAGTATTATTGAGTTTTTATAAATAAATCCTTATTTATTAAGAGCCGTGGCTCCAAGATTTTGGTCTATGGGCATATTTTTTATGCTCGTTTTTTACTATACAAAATTCTATTTTTATCTGCAAGGGTAGCATACTATGACACTTAATTTTCAAATAACACGCGAATTATTACATACATTTCAATTTCAGGATTTGTTTATCCAACAATTGGGTTGGTCAGATTCTTCGCAGAAAAAAGCTGTACATTTGGAAGTTGAAGAAAAAACTTACCAATACCAGCGAATTGCTGAGAGTTCTGGTGTGGCTATTTTTGAAGTTACAGCAGCAGATGGTAATATTCCTGATGCAAAAATTCGGGCTGAAATTCACAAAGAAGTTACTAATTTAATCGCTGAAAATCTGTTGATATTTATTGATGGTCAGCGTACTCGAAGTCTTTGGTATTGGGTGAAGCGAGAAGAAAATAAAAGTTACATTCGTGAGCCTTTGTACGTCAAGGGTCAACCGGGAGACTTATTTTTAAGTAAGCTCGGTTCTTTAGTTATTGATATTACTGAACTCGAAGATGATAATCTTTCGGTTGTAGAAATTGCACGTCGTCTTCAAGATGCATTTGATGTTGAACCTGTAACCAAGAAATTTTATAAAGAGTTTCAAGAAGAACATAAGCAGTTTTTACAGCATATAAAAGGAATCAACAACGAGGCTGATAAACGTTGGTATGCATCAGTTATTTTCAATCGGATGATGTTTGTTTATTTTCTCCAGCGTAAGAGTTTTCTTGATAATGGAGATTTAAATTACTTACAAAATCGACTCAAACAAAGTAAAGATAAAGGTGAGAATCTTTTTTATAGTAGTTTTCTGAAAGTTTTATTTTTTGACAGTTTTGCTACACCAGAAGAAGACCGTGACCCATCAGTGGAAAAGTTGGTCGGGGTTATTAAATATCTTAATGGGGGATTATTCCTTCAACATCGCATTGAACAAGAAAATAATATTTCAATTCCTGACATAGCATTTGAAAAAGTTTTAGAGTTATTTGCCAAATATTCTTGGAATTTAGACGATACACCAGAAGGTAAAGATGATGAAATATCGCCCGATGTTTTAGGATATATTTTTGAAAAATACATTAACCAAAAAGCGTTTGGTGCTTATTATACTCGTCCGCAAATCACCGAATACCTTTGTGATAGAACGATTCATAAACTCATTTTAAACCGCGTTAATGATTCTTTATCTGATAAGTATAGACCTTTTGAAGATTATAACGAACTGATATTTAAACTAGATGGAAATATCTGTCGTTTATTAATTAATGATATTCTGCCAAAATTATCAATTCTTGACCCTGCTTGCGGTTCGGGTGCATTTCTTGTGGCGGCGATGAAAACACTCATCCTAGTTTACGGTGCAGTAATTGGCATGATTGATGTCATAGGAGATGCAAGTTTAAAGCAACAAATTAAAGATATTAGAGATAAACATCAGTCTATATCTTATTACTTAAAAAAACGGATTGTTACTGATAATCTCTATGGTGTTGACATCATGGAGGAAGCCACAGAAATTGCTAAACTACGCTTATTTTTAGCTTTGGTGTCTTCTGCTCATGATGTGAATCAATTAGAACCATTGCCTAATATTGATTTTAATATTATGGCTGGTAATTCCCTAATTGGGTTGATAAAAGTTGATGCAACTGTATTTGATAAAGTTCAAATAACAGCGAAAGCAAAAGCACGGGGATATAAACAAGAAATCCCCGATTTGCAATTAAGTTTATTTCAATCTAGTTCTTATTATACATATCAGTCAATTTTAGAGGAGAAGAATAAGTCAATTGAATTGTATAAAAAACACGCTTTCATCCCTGGAAAGGAGAAAGTTGGCGGTTTAGATGAGGGAACACATCAAGATAAAAGACTTTCATTGTTGCGTGCATCTATTGATGAGATAAATAATAAGTCACAAGAAAAATTAAATGTTTTACTTTTGGATGAGTTTAGCACGCGCTTAGGTATTAAATATGAGGAAGTTCAGTTAATTGGTAAACCAAAGAAGCGGGTTTTAAATGCTGATGATATTGCTGCGTTGAAGCCTTTTCACTGGGGTTATCATTTTGATAAGGTTTTGGGAAGGGGTGGGTTTGACGCGATTATAACTAATCCACCTTGGGAAGCTTTTAAGCCAGATGGTAAAGAGTTCTTCGCCAAATATAGTGATTTGGTAACGAAGAAAAAAATGGATATACATACTTTTGAAGACACAAAAGACCAATTATTACAAGACAAAGAAATTGCAAATGTATGGTTGCAATACAAAAGTTCATTTTCTTATGCTAATCTTTATTACCGTTCATCGAGCCAATATTCCAATCAAATTTCGATTGTTAATGGTAAGAAATCTAAAACAACAGATATTAACCTTTACAAACTGTTTTTAGAGCAGTGTTTTAACTTATTAGCTTCTGGTGGTGAATGCGGGATTGTTATTCCTAGCAGTTTCTACAATGACTTAGGAGCAAAACAATTACGCGAAATGTTATTTAATCATACTCAAATTAATGGTCTATTCTGTTTTGAAAATCGTAAAACAATTTTTGAAGGTGTCGATAGCCGTTTTAAGTTTGTTGTACTAACCTTTGAAAAAGGTGGTAGTACTGAAAAATTTCCTGCTGCTTTTATGCGTCACGATGTTCAGGAATTACAAAGATTTCCTAGCAGTGAAAGTATTTCAATAAGCCTTGAGCTTGTGCGTCGTTTGTCACCTGACTCACTTTCAGTAGTTGAATTTAAAAATGAAATAGACTTTTATATTTCTGAAAAAATGACTAAGTTCCCACTGTTGGGAGAAAAATTAGATAACAAGTGGAATCTTTCTTTAAGTCGTGAATTTCACATGACTGATGATAAAAATTTATTTAAGTCAAAGCTCAACGGTCGATTACCATTATATGAAGGTAAAATGATTCATCAGTTTACCCATAAGTATGCTGAACCTCGATATTGGGTAAATGAGGATGAAGGTAAGAAAGCCGTACTTGGTCGCTGTACAGATAATAATCAGAAATTAGATTATGAAATGTATCGATTAGTTTATCGCTCTGTAGCTGCTAGTACAAACGAGAGGTCTTTAATTGCATCTGTACTACCTCCAAAAGTTTTCTTCGGTCATTCGATGAATGCTAGCGTAATTTTTGATAAAAGCAGTCCTGAAGCCAAACAGCTAATTAATAGTTCAGAAATTTTATTTATTACTGCTTGTTTAAACTCTTTTGTTTTTGATTATGGGATTAGACAAAGGATTAGCCAAAATTTAACAATATTTTATATATATCAAATGCCTGTACCACGACTAACAGAAAGCGATCGCAACTTCAATGAAATTGTACAACGCGCAGCCAAACTCATCTGCACCACGCCAGAATTTGACGAACTAGCACAAGAAGTTGGACTCGGTTCCCACACTAACGGAGTCACCGACGAAAGCGAAAGAGCCAAACTCCGCGCAGAACTCGACGGAATTATAGCTCACCTCTACGGTTTAACCGAAGCAGAATTTGCATACATCCTCACCACATTCCCCATCGTTCCCGAACAAGTTAAACAAGATGCATTAACACATCACCGTAAAACCTTCACCTCGTCCAGCATTCGTTGAGGTAAAAACCAAGGGTGAGAAAGCGATGCAGCGCGGTCTTGGGGGTTTCCCCCATGAGCGACTGCATCAAGAAATGCAACGCTGTTTATTTGTGCGGAGTGGAAATTTAACTAGCAAGCTGACAACAGACGAAGAGATTGAAAACTATTGCAAATCTCGCTGGTAACAACAATTTGGATTTTCGATTGCGAAAAGGCAAAATTGTTGGAGGTGGTGACAATTGGGGTTGCTGTTTACTCTTTTAGCTCAAGCGGATACCGCCGCATCATCTCCTGTAATTCCACCGCATCCCCATTATGTGTATATACCAATCCCTGTGACATTGCGATGCCTGCGGCAACCCCTTCGGGGAACGCAATTCTTTCCCGTCGCGCCCACTCAAACCAAGCACTCACATCTGATGTCACCACATTCTTGCCCTTAGCCCCACTCTTGCAGCTGTTGATAAATAAGCCAGTCGGATTATCACACCATCCCTCGTGAATTCCTTCCTTCACTCGTGCGTTAGCAAAGCTCGCCAAAGGCATTGCCCCAGGCACATTATTCACCCAATATTTCTTCACCGCTCCCAAGCATGGGTCTTCTAGAGCGCCAGTCCAGTAGAAGTAGTTGACATAAAATGCATAATATGGGTGTTGTTTAAGTTGAACATTTAGGATCTCCGTTTTAATGCGATCACTAAAAACCAGACCTAAATATTTAGCCCAAAATAGGCGTTTTGTCCCAATCCACATACTTAACATTTTGTCAACATATATTTAGTGGACTGGCTCTCTAGAGCTTTGATTTTTGCTACTGAAGTCCCATCACTTAATTTGAACAACTAAATCGTCACCAACCTTAATTCCCAATTTGCTAGCCTGTCCCGCAGGAATTTCAATCACCTGATCTACAGGTACAAAAGGGCCATAACTTGGGCAAGGATAACTTGTGCAGGGAGGATAGTTATGCAAAATAAATTTCACTTGTTCATCTCGGATAAATATGATGTCTAAAGGGATGAGTGTATTTTTCATCCAAAATGAAACTTGTCTAGGTGGGTTGTATGGGAACAACATTCCCCGATCATCTGCTAGAGAAGTGCGGTACATTAAGCCTTTTTTTTGTTGCTCTTCTGTTTCTGCCACTTCCAGAAAAATAGTTTTTCCCTTAGCCTTAAAAGAAGCTCTAATTTCAAGTGACTGCGGTTGAGTATTTTCAGCTTTTAAAAATAAAATTAAGTCAGAAACATTTAATGAACAGCTTCCTAAAAGGAATGTAATAGCTATAATAGCCATCCAAATTATACTTTTATACATAAAATGAGAATTTATCTGATGTAATTTGTAGTAAATTTACTGTGGTAACACATCTTTATTCCTGAAAAATTCCGGATTTTGGATTTTGCTAGAAAGCGATTACTACAGCAATATATCGCAGCATTAACTTATAACTAGCAATTGTATTTAAGATGGTTAAGAACGATCTAAAATTTCTTCTAACATTGGTATCAACAAAGTAATGGGAGCGCGGTCTTTGACCTTGATCTTTACGTGTACCGACATTCCAGGCGTGAGTTTGACTTTAGGCCCTTTACCAGAAGTCCAACGATATCCACTGTAAGTAGATAAATCTCGTTCCATTGCAATTTTTGCTTCTATTTTTCCTCCCCTAGAACCAACAACATTGGAAACTGTTTCATCATTTCCTATGCTTGTAGCTGCTCCCTGTTTAGTAACTGGTAGGATGGATGCAGAAACGAGTTTGCCGATGACTGCTCCTTCGCCATCAGAGATATTATTTGGAGTTATAGCTACTTCTTTGTCAAAATAAGAAGTTAATTGAATACCTGAAGGAAAATAAGCCATGACAATTGTGGTGTCTTGCTTACCATCAACGTTGATTCGTCCCAGATTATCCCCGCGATTAATCACTTGTCCTGGTGTAACTGCAAATTCTAACAAGCAACCATCAAAAGAACTGATAATTTGGCTATTACGAGCGATTTCACTTTCTAATTCATCAACCTTGCGCTTCACTTCCTGAATTTGATTAATTTGATTGTTTCTTGTTTCTAATTTCTCTTGCTCTAAACGCCGATTACGAGTTTTTAGCTGTTGCAATTGAGTCTGAATATCACTAATAATATTGACATTTTGGTCATATTTCTGTTGAATTTCCGCCTCAGTAACTTCTGTTTGCTTTAGTTGTGCTTGTGCATCTGTAATTGTTTCCAAGATGCGATTATACTCCTGTTGAGCTTGAATCAAATTAGTTTGAGAAATTGCTCCTACATTTGCTAGTTCTTGACGCTTCTGCAAAGAGTCTTTCAACGCTGGAGCCGTTGCTTGAGCATTCTGCAATCTTTGTTGCAGACTGATGCGCTGCTGTTGTAGTGCATTTATACTTTTAGTTTTCAGATCTGGTGACAAACTTTGAGTTGTTTGTAGTTGTCGCAGCAGTTGAGTCCGCGACGCAGCAATCTCTAGTTGTTCGGAAGCAATGCGTTGTTCTTGGATATTTGCAAAATCCTGAGCCTGAGCTTGAAGTTGAACAAGTTTACCACGTTGAAGTTTGAGCTGTTCCTTCAACTCGATTGGCTCTAAAGTTGCTAATACTCTTCCTTTACGAACACACTGGTGAGATTGAACATTCAGCGTTTTTATCTGTCCATTGATAGGAGCATTCAGTGGAACCACGGCATCCGGTTGTATTAATACTCCCTTACCTTCCACCTCGACTGGAATCTGTCCAAAAATACTCCACACCAGCCCAACAGCTATTAGTCCACTAAATGTAGCTAATATAACCCAGTCCTTGGAATGTACCAACGGAACTAGAAAATCAAGTTGCTCTGGAGATGCAAGCTTCTCTAAGGCTTTTGGACGAAATAGGTTCAATTTTTTGACTTTCATATACCAGTATTTTTTATACTATCTCCTAAGTAGGAGATATCCTTATATTAATCAATACCTTGAGGAATTTAGTTGAATTCTTATAAGGAGTAGACAAGCCAGAAAATTGAAGAATTTATCTTGTTAGCTGTGATTTTTATTACCTTGTGCCTTCTGCCTGTTCGATTTCAGGATTGATTATGCAATTATTTGAAAAATTCAAGCAAGCTGCTGCGATAAAAAAACCAACCCCAAAACCCAGATATTACAACACTCGGATGAGAACGCCGACTTTATTACAAATGGAGGCTGTCGAATGCGGAGCAGCAGCTTTGGGTATTATTCTCAGCTATTACGGGCGAATAGTTCCTTTGCCAGAATTGCGAGTGAGTTGTGGTGTTTCCCGTGATGGCTCTAAAGCCTCGAACATGATATTAGCAGCACAAAGTTATGGAATGCAGGCTCAGGGTTTTAAAAAAGACATCCAACAGCTTCAAGAAATTAAACCACCGTTTATCGTATTTTGGAACTTTAATCACTTTGTGGTGGTGGAAGGATTTGTTGGCAATACTGGTGGTGGAAAACTGCGTCAGCGTGTTTGCTTAAATGATCCGGCGACTGGCCCCCGTAGCGTCACAATTGAGGAATTTGACGAAGCCTATACAGGTGTAGTGTTGGTAATGGAGCCGGGTGCGGAGTTTAAAAAAGGTGGTAAGAAAGCAGATATTATTGGTGCGTTATACTCTCGACTGAAAAATTCCTTTAGCGAACTGTTATTTTGTGTTTTAATTGGCTTTTTATTAGTAATTCCTAATTTGGCTCTAGCCGCTATGAGCCAAGTATTTATAGATAATGTCTTGATGAAAAACAGGTTAAACTGGCTTCAACCAATGTTAATTGGGATGGGAGCGATCGCATTGCTGCAAGCTGTGATGAACTTGCTACAATTACGAAAACTGAGATATCTCAATCTGCGACTGTCCATCAGCATGACTGGGCAATTTATTTGGCATTTGTTATGCTTACCCTCTAGTTTCTATGCCCAGCGTTATGCCGGAGAAATTAGCAATCGCATTGCGATTAATAAAAAAGTTGCCTCAATACTATCAGGAAAGTTAGCTAGAAGCGTCATTGATGCAGTCATGATTGTTTTCTACGCAGCAATGATGCTGGCTTATGACAGGCTGTTAACACTGATTGGTGTAGCTGCTGTTGTGATTAATGTTACCGCTATTCAGTTGAGATCTCGCCGTCGAATTGATACTAGTATGAGGTTAGCCCAAGACCAAGGCAAACTAGCTGGAGTCGAAATTGGAACGTTACAAAGTATTGAAACCATTAAAGTTGGTGCGCTAGAATCCGATATTTTTAGTCGTTGGGCAGGATACTACGCCAAACTCACCAGTGCCGAGCAGGAAATGTACCAAGATGAACAGTGGGTATCGCTGCTACCATTATTTCTCTCATCCGTAACGACGATGTTATTGTTAGTTATCGGTGGGTTGCGGGTAATTGATGGTCATTTGACTATTGGGATGTTGGTTGCATTTCAAAGCCTCATGAGTAAGTTCCAAAGTCCTGTAAATACTTTGCTTGGCTTGGGAACAACCATTCAGACACTCAACGGTGATATGAAACGCTTAGATGATGTGCTGCAAAACCCCACAGATTCATCATTGCAACAGGCAGCTACTATTGAGCAATCACCTGTTCAATATGCTTGGCCTGTCGAAAAATGTTACTTGCAGGGATATGTCGAAATTCGCAATCTGACTTTTGGATACAGTCGGGTAGAAGCACCGTTAATTAAAAATTTTAGTTGCACCCTAACACCAGGACAACGGGTGGCTTTTGTGGGTAGTAGCGGTTCGGGAAAGTCTACAATATCCAAATTGATTACTGGACTTTATCAACCTTGGGATGGCGAAATCTTGTTCGATGGTGTTCCCCGACAGCAAATTCCCCGTGCAGTAATTACTAATTCTTTAGCGATGGTAGAGCAGGAGATTTTTCTGTTTGGTGGTACGGTACGGGAGAATTTGACTTTGTGGGATGAAACAATTCCTGATGTGCAGTTAATGAAAGCCTGTCAGGATGCAGCCATTTTGGATGTAGTGATGGCGATTTCTGGCGGTTTGGATGGTAAATTACTGGAAAGTGCATCTAACTTAAGTGGTGGACAGCGCCAACGCTTAGAAATTGCCCGTGCTTTGGTGAATAACCCGTCAATTTTGGTAATGGATGAAGCGACGAGTGCTTTAGATGCCAATACAGAGAAAATTATTGATAGAAATATCCGCCGACGCGGTTGCACTTGTATTATTGTGGCTCACCGTTTAAGTACAATTCGTGATTGCGATGAGATTATTGTGCTGGAACGGGGAAAGGTGGTGCAACGGGGGACTCATGACCAGATGAAGAGTGTGGACGGGGCTTATAGGAGATTGATTCAAGCGGAGTGAAATTAAGTACTATAAAATGTAATTTCCCCAGAACATTCGTTAAGAACATTCTGGGGAAATGGATATTTTCAGAAGAATTGGATGTTAAGCTACATTGCTTTGCTTAATTGCGTTCTTGTGGCCCTGATTCTTCTTCTTCTTGTCGTTCTGATTGTTCCTCATAATCTTCTCCGTTCTGACCACCAGAGACCCATTCTAAATCCTGTAATGACAACTCTCCGTTATCTACTACGTTGGTGATAGTTTTTTGAGTTTCAACTTTCATCTTTGGTTTTCCCTTGTTATGCTACTGGGTTGTCTTCGTTTACAGAGAGAATATTGTTACATACATAGTTATGTATAGTTTTAATTTTTACAACCTTCTCTGTATTCGTCTTTGCCTATTTTAGGCTACTTAATTTGATTTTTTGTAAAGATAATGACTTATTAAGTAGCAGCGTTGTATTAATAATATAAAGAAAATGCAGTATTTTCTACGTCTAAATACGCATGAATAAAATGTTGTAAAAACTACAATAAACCACTACTGGTAATAGTCTGTTGAAAAACTTGTGTTTGAAAAATTTGTTTTGTTATAGTCACGCTACTTGTCGTGCCATCAAATCAGCAAATATTCCTGATTGAGACATCAATTCCTCAAAATTTCCTACCTGCATCACTTTCCCTGCAACAATTACATAAATGCGGTCAGCATTGCGAATCGTACTCAAACGGTGAGCAATGACAATTCTTGTGACATTTAACCTTTCCAAACTTTCACTAACAATTGCTTGGGTGCGATTATCTAAAGCACTTGTCGCTTCATCAAAAATCAGAATTTTCGGTTTAAGAACCAAAGAACGAGCAATTAACAACCGCTGACGCTGACCTCCAGAAAGATTCGTTCCCCCTTCGGAAATTACAGTGTGCATTCCCATCGGCATTTGTTCGATATCCTGGGCTAATCCAGCCATCCGTGCAGCTTCCCAAGCTTCATCTATTGTTACCAACGCACCTTTAGAAATATTTTTGAAAATTGAACCACTATTAATCCGACCATTCTGTAACACCACACCTAACTGCCGTCGCACCACAGAGATATCCAACCCCGACACATCCTGCCCATCGTAATAAATCGTCCCTTGCTCTGGTTGTTCAAAAGCCAGCAGCAACCTGACAATTGTAGACTTACCACTCCCAGAAGGCCCCACCAAAGCGATAAATTCTCCTGGCTTGGCTTCAATCGTCACTCGATCCAAGGTTAGGGGGCTATCTTCCTGGTAGCGGAAACTGACTTGATCTAGCTTCACTCCCCCCGCTAATAGCCCCGGATCGGTTTTTTCCTGATCAACTTCCGGCTTTTCTGTCAAAATTGGCTGCACTCGCTCCCAGATAACAGCAACTTCCATCACCTTAATTAAGGTTCCACTTAAAGCCGTAATTCCACTGACAAACGTACCAAAAGCCGTATTAAAAGCAATAAATGTTCCTGTAGAAAACCCTGTCTGTCCTTGGGTTTGCGCTTGGGCAATGAGTATCGCCGTACCATAAATCAGCATAGAACTGACTGTAGGCAAAATCATGTTAAACAATGTTACCCCATCTTCAATTGCTTCCGTACTCAGCATTAGCTTGAGTTGCTGCCCAAACATCTGCGACCAATAAGCAAATGCCCTCTGTTCTGCACCAGCAACCCGCAGCTTAGATACTCCACCAATCAACTGCACTGTCAGCCCAGATATTTCCCCACTGAGTTCTTGCATGGGAATCATCTTTTGGCGGGAAATCATAAACGAAAACAGCGTCATTCCCACGTTAACTGCTGCCACTGCCATTGCTACCAGCGCCAATTGAGAACTGTAAGAAAACAGCAAAGCTAAATTTAATAAAGCAAAGAAACTGTGGGAAAGTGACCTAATCGCACTGCGACTGAGAATTTGGTGCAGTTTTTGGATACCTGCAACCCGACTTTGCAAGTTACCAATTGTGTATCTGCGAAAGAACGGAACGGGTAACTTGAGCAGCCGATCCCACATTGCTGCTTGAGTTTGTACTTTAGCCTGGGTTTGCGCCCGCATGATAGCGATATTATCTACCAAATTCAGCATCGTGCTACCAAAGTTCACCGCTAGCAACCCCAAAGCAAGTTGAAAAATCAACCCCCGATTGGCGCTAGGAATGGCATTGTCAATTAAAATGGCTGTTGCTTGAGGAGTTACCATCTCAAATAGAGAAATAATCGCGCCCAAGAGCAAAACCGTTACCCAGTCTCGCCGCGTCCCCTTTGTAGCAAACTTGAGAATTTCTAAGGATTTGAGTACTTTGTCTGGGAATGGTCGATAAAAAACATAGGCTACAGGTGAAATCAACTGAGCTGTGTTGACATTGAGGGGAATGGGGCATTGTTGTTCGGGATCTAATATTTCATAACGATTTCTACCTACAGGAAGCACAGCCAAGGGACGTTGATCTTGTGCCGTGTATGCCAAAATTGGGCCTGAGTCAAACTCCCACCAAGCACCTCGTAAAATAACTTGGCGAAGCCGAATTCGCGAGGCGCGGGCGATCGCTTCTAAGGGGTCTTTAACGCGCTTGGGGTCTTCTGATTTTCCTGGCGGACGAATTTCAATCCCCATAGCTTTACCCACAGCCCCAGCCGCAATTAATAAAGCTGTTCCTTCCGGTAAAACTTTTACTTCTGAACGGCGAAAAATAGCGGTAAAATTACGGATGGCGCGATCGCTCGCCTCTTGATTCAATTGCTGCCGCGAACGAAATTGCTCAAAGCGTGTTAAAGTCTCTTTTTGGTCGAGTTGGTGCAAGCAAAGTAAAACATCAGCGTGGAATTGATCCAGGTGTTCGCTGACCAAATCAAAAGTGTCTAGTCCTGCTAAGTTGATACCATTGAGTGAAATATCTGCTGCTTGAAAAGCTTCAACTAAGCGATCGCTCCACTGTTGCAACGGCTGAAAAACTGTCTCCCATTCATTATTGGCGATTACTTGCTTTACCCAGTCTGCCAAATTAATCGATACTAAATGCGTTTCTTCATAAGCAACGGCAATTAATCCATGAGACAGCCCTTCTAATACCGTTGCGGTACCAAACAGCACATCTCCCTGATTGACATCGAATAGATAACGTCGCGCACCTTGGGGGCTACCGTTGGTAGTAGCGATCGCAAATACTGCCATTGCACCACCTTTTAGCATCCACACTGTATCGCTTGTATTTAGCGGGAAAGGGCTATTGCTTTTAATTACTTGTAGGTCAGTATAAAAATTAAGTAAGTCAGTCATGCGATCGGCAACAAAGTTAAGTTTTAGACTTTTGCTGAAAAAGTAGCGAACACTAAACACAAGGGGCTGACGAGTTTTACTCTTATAAAAGAGCGATCGCTAAATATTATCAGTAAGCCAATATACCAATTTAGCCTAACTGTATATTTTGTTGCTGCTATAATTTGGGTGCTTGAAAGAAAGATACTCTTTTTATGGAATGGATCATTAATTAGTCTTCCGTTGGTGGATATTCTAAGGTAGAAACTGCTTTTTACTGGAAATGAGAGCGAATTCTAAACTCTACAACAAGTTGAAAGCATTGGCTTAACATTTACTGTTTTAGCTGGTGAGCAAACCGCCGCATCAACAAGTGCAACGCCACTGCATCAAGAGAAGGCGTATACACGAATCCGCCAGACATTGTGATTCCTACGGCCACCCATGCGGGGAATGCAATCCTCTGTTTCCTGTTTTGTTGTGGTTTAGTAGTTTCAGAATCTGATCTAAGGTGTTGTTCTGCATTGAATTCTGAAAGTTCATTTTTGCACTTGCGGTGTTCTAGTAGACGATTAAGTACATCAAGGTGCAATTTATACTTCCAAGTTTTATCTTGCCCATTTCCAGGATTTTTCTGCTCGTGTTTCAACTCCATCAATCACAGCGTAGTCAAGATCTAACTCATTCTCAAAGGTTTTCGAGGCTAATTCATCTTTTTTGAGGTGTTGCCACTCCAATTCAATGGGGTTCATTTGAGAACAATATTTAGGTAAAAAGAAGATATACAAACCCATTTCTTCCCACTTTGACCACAATTGCTGAACTTCACGGCATCGATGATTCATTATCTGCGTGCCAGCCAATAGAATCCTGGCCGCTCCCAGCAATTCTCATTTTGAGAATTGCTGTATAGTTTGAGGTATGGCAGATTATAATCTTAAGAGTTGCTCTATGATTGCTCTACCTGGTATTGCCATCCAAAACAAGATATATGAAAGTTCTAATTCTCTAGTTTATCGGGGCATTAGAGAGGATGGGGTCGCGATCATAGTAAAAATGCTAAAGCTTGATTATCCCTCACCTCAAGAACTAACCCGTTACAGACAGGAATATAAAATTACCCGTTCCCTCAACTTGGAGGGAGTGGTGAGGGCATATAGTCAGCAAGACTATCAACGCACTCTGGTGATTCTCTTAGAAGATTTTGGAGGAAAGTCCTTAGAGCAATGGATGCACAAGCGTCCAGATATTTTCTGCCCGATGCCTTTATCCCAATTTTTAAGTCTTGCGATCGCCCTCACCGATATTCTAGGCAGAATCCACGCAGCCAATGTCATTCATAAAGATATCAACCCAGGAAACATAGTTCTCAATCTGGATACTGGTGTTGTCAAAATTATTGACTTTGGAATTGCCACCCAATTTAACCGCACGAATCCGACTTTCAAAAGTCCTCATGTTTTAGAAGGGACACTCGCATACCTATCTCCAGAGCAAACCGGGCGGATGAACCGTTTACTTGATTACCGCACCGATTTTTACTCGCTGGGCGTGACATTTTACCAAATGCTAACTGGATATCTGCCGTTTCCCACAACGGACATACTTGAGCTAGTCCATTGTCATATTGCCAAATATCCTATTCCGCCTGATGAAATAAATACAACAATTCCCAAGCCATTTTCAGATATAATTCTCAAACTGATGGCGAAAAATGCTGAAAATCGCTATCAAAGTGCCTGGGGCATCAAAGCGGATTTAGAAATCTGTGCTGAACAATTAGCACAAATCGGTCAAATCTCTAGCTTTCAACTTGGGTTTCAAGACGTTTGCGATCGCTTTCAAATTCCCCAAAAACTTTATGGACGGGAAAAGGAAGTTGCAATGTTACTGGCGGCGTTTGATCGTGTAGCGTGTCCAGAGTCAAATCCCGTTGCTGCTTTACCAAACAATTCAGAAACAACTTCACAAAGCGAACAAAGAGGCAAACCAAAATTCCAAGTCGAAATGATGTTGGTATCTGGCTATGCGGGAGTAGGTAAATCTGCGTTAGTGCAGGAAATCTATAAACCAATTACCCAAAAGCACGGCTATTTTATCTCTGGTAAATTTGATCAATTTCAGCGCAATATTCCCTACAGCGCGATCGCATCTGCTCTGCAAAAATTGGTACAGCAATTGCTCAGCGAACCAGACTACCAAGTGCAACAGTGGCGATCGCTCTTACTTACAGCTTTGGGAAGCAACGGACAAATCATCATTGATATCATCCCAGAAGTTGAATTAATTATCGGCAAGCAGTCGCCCGTACCAGAGATTGGAGCAACTGAAGCTCAAAATCGCTTTCATCGAATCTTTGGGCAATTTGTGCGGGTGTTTTGTTCAAAAAAACATCCCCTGGCGATATTCTTAGATGATTTGCAATGGATAGACTCAGCAACGCTGAATTTAATTGAGTTGATGCTGCTGGATGAGCAAGCCCAATCACTATTTTTGATTGGGGCTTATCGAGATAATGAAGTAAAGCCAACGCATCCATTAGCATTAATGCTAGAGAGACTGCGAAAACAAGGGGTAGTACTTCAGGAAATTATTTTAGCACCCTTAACGCTCTTGCCGTTGAATCAGTTGATTACCGAGACGCTGCATCGGAATGCAGACATCGTTCGTCTTTTAGCTGAGTTAGTTTTGCGTAAAACTGAGGGCAATCCGTTCTTTGTCAATGAATTTTTGAGAATGTTGTATAGCGAAAATCTGCTGACATTTGATGCTGAACATTTATGCTGGCAATGGAACATAGCTGATATTCAAGCCCAGGATATTACCGATAATGTGGTGGAGTTGCTACTGATCCAGTTAAATAAATTACCAGAAAACACACAGCAAATTCTCCAATTAGCAGCTTGTATCGGTGCTGAATTTAATTTAGATACTTTATCTATTGTTTGTGATAAACCACCTGAAACAGTTTTTCAAGATTTACTAGCAGCCATACAAGTTGGATTAATTCAACCACTATCTGAATTAGATGAAAACTTGTTAATTCAAGAGTATAAGTTCTTGCACGATCGCGTTCAGCAAGCAGCTTACGCTCTAACTGATGAGTCAAATAAACAAATAGTTCATCTTCAAATTGGTCGCAATTTGCTTAAAGAAGTATTAGCAGTTCGTCTATCAGATCGACTGTTTGAAATTGTGGATCATCTCAATCATGGAATTGAACTAATTACTAATCAAACAGAACGAGATGAAATTGCCAAATTGAACTTGATAGCAGGGCAAAAAGCAAAGGTAACGATCGCTTATAGTACGGCAAGAAACTATTTAGCTATCGGTAGACAATGGCTAGAAGCCGCTACTTGGGAAACAAATTATGAGTTGACCTTAGCTTTATACGTAGAGACAACAGAAGTCGCGTTTCTGTGCGGCAATTTTGAAGATGTAGAAAGATGGGCAGCGATCGTTCTGCAACATGTTAAAACAGTTCTTGATCGCATAACAGTTTACAGAGTCAAAATTCAGGCTGACATCGCGCAGAACCAACCTCTGCAAGCAGTCAATACGGGATTGCAGATTTTACAACAATTGGGAATAATTTTCCTTAAACAGCCAAGTCACCCGGATGTTTGTATTGAGTTAGATATAATCACATCCTTCTTGGATGAAAAAACAATTGAGGATTTGATTCATTTGCCTAACATGGTTGAGCCAGAAAAGTTGGCAGCTATGCAAATCCTATCAGACATCACGACCGCAGCTAAATTTGCTGCTCCCAACTTACTGCTACCAATCACATCTAAACAAGTCAATTTGTCAATCTTATATGGCAATGCGTCTGTTTCGCCTTTCTCCTATGCCATTTTTGGATTAATTCTTTGTGGTTTGGTTGGAGACATCGAGTCTGGTTATCAGTTTGGACAGCTTGCTCTGGGGCTGTTATCACAACCGAATACCCATTCACTCAAAGCCAGGACATTGTTCATGGCACATGAACACGTCCTGCATTGGAAAGAGCATATTAAAGAATCACTGGAGCCATTGCTAGAAGCCTATCAAATTGGACTAGAAACTGGGGATTTAGAATTCGCAGCTTATTGCGCGCATTGCTATTGTTTTCATCTCTATGTTGTTGGGAAAGAACTCGTAGAGGTTGAATACGCTATGACAACCTACAATGAAGCGATTAGTCGAATCAAACAGAAAACAGCACTGACCTGGAATCAAACGTTTCAGCAGGCGATCGCAAACTTGATGGGATATTCGGTTAATCCAATCCATCTAATTGGTCAATTTTACAATGAAAAGGACGGATTACCAAAACATGAAGTAGCAAATGATGGAACAGCAATCTTTGATGCTTATTTTAATAAACTTTATCTGTGCTATCTCTTTTCTGAGTATGCTCAGGCAATTGAAAACTCAGATTTAGCAGAACCTTATTTCATCCCAATTATAGGCACACCGCTTGCTCCTTTATACTATTTCTATGATGCGTTAGCAAGGTTGGCTATATATCCTGAAAGCAGCACCGAAGTACAGGCAGAAATCTTCAAAAAAGTTACGGCAAAGCAAGAGGAAATGAAACGCTGGGCATATTATGCGCCAATGAATTATTTGCACAAGTATCATTTAGTTGAGGCAGAGAAAGCGCGAGTCTTGAGTCAGTTGCTTGAGGCAGAAGAATTTTATGAGCAAGCAATTCAGGGAGCGAAGCAAAATGAATATATCCAAGAAGAAGCATTAGCTTATGAGTTAGCTGCCAAATTTTACTTAGCTCGTGGTCGGGGAAAATTTGCTCAAACTTACATGAAAGAAGCTCACTACTGCTATGAACGCTGGGGAGCAAGAGCAAAGGTTAAAGATTTAGAGACTCGTTATCCTCAACTATTTCCTCAATCGTCGAGCATAGCTCACACGCCAATTCGCACTACTTCTGGAACTTCCTCTAATCACTTACCTATAGCTTTCGATTTAGCAGCAGTGATGAAAGCTTCCCTGGCAATTTCGAGTGAAATTGAATTGGATAAGTTACTCAGTTCCTTAATGAAGATATTAATCGAAAATGCTGGCGCACAAACAGGATTTTTGATTTTGGAAAACTCAGGAAAATGGGCGATCGAAGCTTCTTGTGAACTCAATGATGATGAGAAGGTCTATGCTACGCAAGTGTTGCAATCGCTCCCAATTGCAAATCGTTTACCTGAATCAATTATTAATTATGTTATCCGTACTCATGAATCTGTCATATTAAATGATGCAACTAGCGAAAGTCATTTTATCAATGAGCCATATATTCAGCAGAACCAAACAAAATCACTTCTTTGTTTGCCGCTATTGAATCAAAGTAAACTTGTTGGCGTGTTGTATCTAGAAAATCAATTAGCAACTGGAGTATTTACACTAGATCGAGTCCCCTTCAAAGACGCTACGCGATCGCAAGTCTTAAATCTACTTTCTACTCAAGCAGCGATCGCGATCGAAAATGCTAGACTCTACTCGAAACTACGCGACGGCAAAAGTCAGATAAATCAATTTTTAGAAGCGGTTCAAGTGGGAATTGGGGTCTTAGATGCGACTGGCCGCCCTTACTATATTAATCAACGAGGCATTCAGCTACTAGGCAAAGGTGTCGATCCTACCGCAACACCAGATCATCTTGCAGAAGTTTATCAAGTTTACCTGGCTGGAACGGATCGAGAATGTTCCCCTGAGGATATGCCAATCGTCCGAGCGTTAAAAGGCGAACGTACAAGAACGGATGATTTAGAGATTCACCAAGGCGAGACTATTATTCCCATTGAGGCATGGGGAACGCCAGTCTTTGACGAACAGGGCAAGGTAGCTTATGCGATTGTAGCCTTTCAAGACATCACAGAGCGCAAACAAACCGAACATCTCTTAGCCAATTACAATCGTACCCTAGAGCAACAAGTAGCCCAACGAACGGCAGCTTTAGAGCAAAGTGAAGCAGAATTGCGCCATCGCGAACAGGAATTACGACTGATTGCCAACGCTCTACCAGTTCTGATTAGCTATGTAGATGCCAATCGATGTTATCAATTCATCAACCATACTTATGAGGTCTGGTTTAACCGTAGCCGCGATCAAATTCTGGGCAACCCTGTTCGCCAACTTCTCGGTGAGGCGGTTTATCAACGAGTTGAGCCTTACATTAATCAGGTCTTTGCAGGGCAAACGGTATCTCTAGAAACAGAGATACCGTTTCCGGACGATAAGCGGTGCATCAGCGCGACCTTGATCCCTGATTTCGATGACAATGCTCAAGTCAGAGGCTTTTACAGTATCATGACAGATATTAGCGAACGCAAACAAGCAGAAGAAGTGTTGCGTCAGTCCGAGGCTCAATTTCGAGAACAGGCAATCCTCTCCGATTTTCGCGCCGATGTAGATAGTGCCTTGGCTCAAAGTGCTAGTTTGCCCTTGATGCTGCATCGCTGTGCCCAAGCCGTTGTTAAGCACTTTAATGCGGCATTTGCTCGGATTTGGACGCTAAATAAAGACAAGAATATTTTGGAGTTACAAGCCAGTGCGGGGATGTATACCCGTCTTGACGGTGAGTACAGTCTAATTCCTGTAGGTAGCGTCAAAGTTGGACAAATTGCTCAGGAACGCCGTCCTCTGTTGATTAACAATGTGTTTGATGAATCATCCATTAATCAAGAATGGGCAAAACGAGAAGGCATGGTGGCATTTGCGGGCTATCCGATACTGCTGGATGAGCAGCTTGTTGGAGTTATAGCGATGTTTACTCGACATCCCATTCCGTCGTCCAACTTTGAGGCGTTGGAGTTTTCAGCCCGCGAGATTGCATTAGGAATTAGACGCAAACAGGCAGAAGAAGCGTTGCAAGCCTCCGAAGCAGAACTTCGGGCGCTCTTTTGTGCAATGCCCGATCCGCTTTTGGTAGTAAATGCACAAGGGCGGATTTTGAGAGCAACCCTGCTTGAGTCAGAGAAATTATCTAACCCGATTGACGAACAGGTGGGTCGAACATTTTCCGAAATTTTTGAGCGATCGCAAGCCGATACATTTCTTAGCTGTATTCGGCAAGCATTAAGCACTCAGCAGCCCCTAACAATTGAGTATAGCTCGATTGTGGGAGGTTGGAAAACCTGGTTTGCAACTCGCATCTCTCCCATCTCAGAACATTCTGTCATTTGGCTGGCAAGAGATATCACCGATCGCAAACGAGCTGAAGAAGCCTCCATTCTAGAAGAGCGCAATCACATGGCGCGGGAAATTCACGACACTTTAGCCCAAGCATTTACAGGTATTATCATTCATGCTCGCTCTGCCTCCAATAAGGTAACGGCAGACCCAGAAAAAGCGCAAACTCTCCTCACTCAAATCCTCGACTTAGCCCGTTCTGGGCTTGCGGAGGCACGTCGTTCAGTAGAGGCACTACACCGCCCATACCTTTTAGAGAGCAGTAACTTACAGGATGCCTTAAGCCGTCTTGCTGCTCAATTAGACTCCTCCATCGCCACCCAAATCGTCTACGAAGTCATGGGTACACCCTATCCCCTATCCTCCGATCTGGAAAATAATCTGTTTCGGATTGGGCAAGAAGCTTTGACAAATGCAATCAAACATGCTGTAGCAAGTGAAATCCACATTGAACTGATCTATGAACCGACCCAATGCAGCTTGCGAATTAAAGACGATGGGCAGGGATTTGATGTAGAAAACCAGGCGATGCGGAATGGTTTTGGTTTACTGGGGATGGCAGAACGGGCTGAACGCATTAGAGCTGAATTAAAGATTCAAAGTGACTTAGAGCAAGGGACAGAGATCGTGGTATCCATTAATCGGGGGTTAAGTCAGCATGAATCAACCCAGTAGCATTCGCGTTCTGGTTGTGGACGATCATCCTGTTGTCCGCCAAGGTTTGATCGGAATGTTAGAGGAGGCTCCAGATATTGTCATTGTTGGTCAGGGGCGAAATGGGCATGAAGCGATCGCAGTTTTTGTGCAACAGCAACCTGATGTGACTTTGATGGATTTACGGATGCCTGAGATGGGAGGTGTTCAGGCGATTACGGTTATTTGCAATCAGTTTCCCAATGCCCGAATTATTGTGCTGACCACGTATGACACCGATGAAGAGATTTATCAAGGATTGCGAGCCGGGGCAAAGGGGTATTTACTGAAGGATTCTGAGCCAGAGGAACTATTGACAGCAATTCGGACAGTGACCAAGGGACAACAGTATATTCCCCCCAACGTGGCTGCCAAGCTAGTCCAACGGCTGACTGCTCCAGAACTGAGCGATCGTGAGTTAGAAGTTCTCCAGTTAGTCGGACAGGGCATGAGCAACCAGGAAATTAGCACTGCTCTCAATATTAGTGAAAGTACAGTGAAGACTCATATCAACCGAATTTTAAGCAAGCTAGATGTTAAAGATCGCACTCAGGCAGCCATTATTGCCTTGAAACGCGGAATTGCTAGCTTGTAAAAGCAAAGATGGTACTTCTGCCTGGGTTCACAATTAATTTTAGTCTGTGAGGCAATCAAACCTGAGTTTGATTCGTTCTACTCCCTCAAATTGACTCATCCTCAATCATTTTGTTGATTAAAATATAGACCCTGAATTGACGACAAGCCTAAGCAAGTCTCATACATTAAACTCATACAAACGATTATAGGCTTGAAGGAAAGAAATTTCAGAGCGCACGCGATGAATCTCTTTCCCTCAAAGATTTAAAATGAGGGTTTAGAATGAGCGATGTTATTCCTGAGGGCACACCTCGTGCCTCTTGCGGTAGCTGCGAAGCAGAGCGCAATCAATTAATTGTACTTCCTTCTGAGCAAGACCATCGACAAGGATCGTTGAATGCTCGCGTTGTGCTTGTTGAGTATGGGGATTATCAGTGTTCCCAATGTAGTGAACTTTATACCTCAATTCAGGCAATTCAACGCCAGCTTGAGGCGACCTTATTCGGGAGAGATTCTCTATGCTTTGTATTCCGACATTTTCCGCAACCTCAAATCCATCCTCAAGCTCAAAAGGCAGCAGCAGCGACAGAAGCAGCAGCAACACAAGGGCAGTTTTGGCAGATGCATGAGATGCTATTGAAGCATCAGCAAGAGCTAGAAGATGGGTATTTAGCAGAATACGCTGACAATTTAGGGCTTGATGTAACTCAATTTATTCGAGACATTGCCCAAAAAGTGCATGTCGATCGCATCAATCAAGACATTGCCAGCGGAATGGATAGTGGGGTAGTTAGCACTCCAGCTTTATTTATCAATGGTGTGCGTTATAGAGACGCTTTCGAGCTTGAGCCACTACTTGTTGCGATCGTTGGAGCTGCTCATGGCTAGTAGTTCGCCAAGTTCACTTGGCGGGGGAAAGGGGAAAGGTTTTAAATCCCTTACCCTTTACCCCTTGCCCTTTACTCCGCCCTCACCCAGCATTTTTGGGTTGGCAAACCATTAGTATTTTCGTCAATGGACTAACCTGCGCGAACTGCCCTAAATGAGGAATCTGATTGATGAGCAGTCTTCTCAAGCAAGTTGTAGCTCAAGTTTCCAGAACGGTGCCATTGCAGACGGTTTTGATTGTGCCGTTTGTGCTGCAAACTTTGGTGACAGTCGGCTTAGTGGGATATTTTTCCTTCCAAAATAGACAGGAAGCCATCAACGATCTCACCAGTCAACTGCGGCGCGAACTGACGAACCGGATCGAAGGCAAACTACAAACCTATACTGAGATACCCCATAACATCAATCGGCTCAATGCCAGCACCTTCGCTCAGGGAAAAATTGACCCTAGTGCAGTCAAAGGTGAGTTTCCACTCTGGCAGCAAATTCAGATTTATCCAATGGTAAGTGATATCTACTGTGGCGATCGCAAAGGTTCTCTTCTGGGGGTGCGACGTAGCCCTGCCGATCGCTCAATCGAACTGCGGTCAAGTAATGTTGCTACAGATCGTAAACTCTACGGCTACAGCCTCGATCGCAATGGTCAGCGAGACCAGTTAATCACTCAAAACAACAAAGCCTTCGATGCGCGGGTTCGCCCCTGGTATAAAGCAGCAGTAACAGCAGGCGAGCCAATCTGGAGTGGAATCTATGCCGACTTTGCTAGCCAGTTGCCAACGATCACCGCCAGTACGCCTGTTTATAGCACTGCCGATCGATCGCTGTTGGGAGTCTGCGCCACCGATGTATTTCTGCCTAATGAGATGAGCCGTTTTTTGGCTAGCCTGCAAATTGGCAAGACAGGCATCGCCTTTATTCTAGAGCGATCGGGGCAACTGGTTGCCACTTCCACCGG
Source organism: Calothrix sp. NIES-2100 (assembly GCF_002368195.1). GTDB lineage: Bacteria > Cyanobacteriota > Cyanobacteriia > Cyanobacteriales > Nostocaceae > Aulosira. The sequence continues at coordinate 7,840,075 of NZ_AP018178.1, forward strand.
AGAAGCGATCATAAGTCCTGGGGCGGCAGCAAATCGATTGTCCGCAGTTGAGAGCCGTAACCCTACCGTGCGAGCTACTGTTGCCTATTTGCGCCAGCATTTCAGCGATTTGTGGCAGATCCAGACTGTGGAACAGCTTGATTTTAAGTTCGATGGCAGGCGGCAGTTGATTCAGGTGATGCCATTCAAAGATACTCGTGGGCTAGACTGGCTGATTGTCACAGTGTTGCCTGAATCCGATTTCATGGCCAAGATTAATCAAAGCATCCACACGACGATTCTGCTTTGTATTGCAGTTTTGCTGCTTGGCATTGCGATCTGCATTTTGATTGCCCGATGGATCGCTAAACCGATTGTCAGCGTCAGTCAATCGGCAAAAGCCCTAGCAGACGGTGCATGGAATCAGACGGTAGAAATTGAGCGATCGGGCGATTTGGGCGAACTGGCTCGATCGTTCAACCAGATGGCACAGCAGCTTCAAATCGCATTTGCCAAAATGCAGTCTTTAAACCAGACCCTCGCCCAAAGTGAAACCCGCCTCCAGAAAATTTTAGAGTCGGTTCCGGTAGGAATTGTGGTTATAGACGCAACAGGTCGCCCTTATTACGCGAATCAGAAGGCAATCCAACTCTTGGGCAAGAGCGTGCTGCCGTCTGTCACCCCAGAGCAAATTGCCGAGGTCTATCAACTCTATGTGGCTGGAACCGATCGCCCCTACCCAACCGAACAACTGATGATTAGGCGAGCGCTAAACGGCGAACAGGGCAGTGTAGATGATATCGAAATTCACCAGGGGAATCGCATCATTCCGATCGAAAGTTGGGGAACTCCAATTTTTGATGAGTCTGGCAACATTCTGTATGCGATCGCAGCCTTTCAAGACATCACCGAACGTAAACAAGCAGAGAAGCTTTTAGCAGAATACAATCGCACCCTAGAGCAAGAAGTTGCAGAACGCACGACAGCATTGCAGGCAAACGAAGCAGAGCTACGCAGTGTCTACGACGAGCTTCGCTTACAGGAGCAGGAATTACGACTGATTACCGACGCTCTACCCGTTCTGATTAGCTACGTCGATGCCAATCGCTGCTTTCAATTTATCAACCGTACATATCAGGTTTGGTTCAACCGTAGCCGTGATGAAATTTTGGGCAACCCTGTTCGTCAACTGCTCGGTGAGGCGGTTTATGAACGGGTTGAGCCGTATATTAATCAGGTGTTTGCAGGGCAAACTGTCCCTCTAGAAGCAGAAATCCCTTTTCCGGATGATAAGCGGTGCATCAGCGCGACCTTTATTCCTGATTTCGATGACAATTCTCAGGTAAAGGGTTTCTACAGTCTAATGACAGACATTAGCGATCGTAAACGAGCTGAACACACTTCTATCTTAGAAGAACGCAACCGAATGGCGCGAGAAATTCATGATACACTAGCTCAATCCTTCACAGGTATTCTGCTTCAGGTGGGAGCAGCAACACAAGTGCTGGCGGACGACCCAGAAGCAACCCAAGTACATCTGGAAATGATTGAGGAACTAGCACGCGCTGGGCTAGCAGGGGCGCGGCGATCCGTATCAGCACTCCGTCCGCGGCTACTAGAAGAAGGTAATTTAGAGAGTGCATTGCATCGTATTGTGGCTCAAATGCGAGCAACGACCGACACGGCTCTGATTTGCGAAACTCAGGGTATAGCCTATTTCTTATCAACCGAAGTGGAGAATAACTTACTCAGAATTGGGCAGGAAGCATTAACCAATGCGATTAAATACGCTTATGCTGGCGAAATTCGGGTTGAGTTAGTGTACAACGAGACACAGTGTATCTTAAGGGTTAAAGACGATGGCAAGGGCTTTGGAGTAGGTAGCAGTCCTTTGAGCGGTGGGTTTGGCTTATTAGGAATGAGCGAACGAGCAGAGCGCATTGGCGCACAACTAACAATTCAAAGCCAACCGGGACAGGGAACAGAAATTATTGTCACTATCAATCGAGTGGGAGAATTACAATGAGCCAATCCACTACGATTCGAGTGCTGATTGTTGACGACCATGCCATAGTCAGAAAGGGTCTAACAACCATCATTAACCGCGATCCAGAAATGACAGCAATAGCTCAAGCTGAAGATGGGCAACAGGCGATCGCCGCGTTTCGAGAACACCAACCTGATGTCACACTAATGGATTTACGAATGCCCCAAATGGAAGGTGTTGAAGCCATTATGGCGATTTGTGCTGAATTTAAGCAGGCTCGGATCGCCGTACTCACAACCTACGATGGCGATGAAGATATCTATCGCGGCTTGCAGGCGGGCGCTCAAGGCTATCTGCTGAAAGATGCTAAACCTGGCGAGCTTTTGAATGCGATTCGCGCCATCTATAATAATCAGAAATACATTCCGCCAGAAGTGGGCGCAAAATTATTGCAGCGAATGAGCAATCCAGAACTCAGCGAACGAGAGTTGGGAGTGCTGCGTTTGATGGCACAAGGAAAGGGTAATCAAGAAATTGGGACTGCTTTAAATATTGGTGAAAGTACCGTCAAATCCCATGTAAATCGAATTTTAAGCAAACTGGGTGTGAGCGATCGCACACAAGCCGTGATTACTGCTGTTAAGCGTGGAATTGTCAGCTTGTAAGCTGTACTAAAGTTGGTATCCAAATTCCAACTTTAGTTGGAGAAAACCTTCCACTGCAAGCTGGACGGGTTCATCCATCACTCGATTGTACAAAAATGTCAACCCAGAGTGGATGACAACAAAAGGTCAATTATCTATATTAAATCCATAGCAACGTTAGCGCAGTTGGGTTGTAAGGCTTAAGTTTGCTTAATACAAACCGAAACATGACTTACGACCGCGATAATCGTTCTTTATTCGTTCTGCCTTCAACCCAGGATCATATTCAAGGTGTACTGAATGCTGCTGTAGTCTGCGTCATGTATGGAGATTATGAATGTTTTCAAAGTGCCAACGTCTATCGATTAATTAAAGTTGCCGGGCAGCAATTGAAGCTGGAGTTTGGAGAAAACAATTTAGGTTTTATCTTCCGTCATTTTCCTCAGGTACAGATTCATCCCCATGCTCAACGGGCAGCGCAAGCTGCGGAAGCCGCTGCGGCTCAAGGGCAGTTTTGGCAAATGCATGAGATGCTGTTTATCCATCAACAGGAGTTGGGAAATGGCTATCTAGTGGAGTACGCCAATCGTTTAGGACTTGATATTTCTCAATTTTTACAGGATTTATCCAGGGGAACGTATGTCAATCGGATCAATGCAGATATCGAAGGTGGACTGCGAAGTGGAGTGGAGGCTGCACCCGCTTTGTTTATTAATGGAATTCGCTATCTTGATCGCTGGACTGTTGAGCAGATAATGGCAGCCATTGTTGCTGCAAATAATTAAGGTTATTGATGCTTATCCCAACAAGTATTTCATAACTTCTATACGGACGACAAGAATTAGAGATTTCAGCAATTTAGCAAGAATACAGAGGCGATCGCCATGATAGTTTTTACATGGAAAAAAGTTCAAAAATTGTTGCTGTGGTTATTTGCATTAAGTGTTGTCGTGAGAATATCAATGCATCCAACACCAGCCACCTCCCAGGAATTACCTCAAGCGTCCAACTCTAAACCTGCGATCGTTCTCGTTCATGGAGCTTATGCTGACGGTACATCATGGCAACACGTTATTCCATTGTTAGAGCAAGATGGCTACAGAGTGACTGCTGTGCAGATTCCCCTCACCTCGCTTGCTGATGATGTAGCAACGACAAAGCGGGCGATTAATAATCAAAAAGGTTCTGTTGTAGTAGTTGGACATTCCTATGCTGGAAATGTGATTACGGGTGCAGCAGCTGGCAATCCACAGGTAAAAGCTCTGGTTTATGTTAATGCTTTCGCACCAGATGTAGGTGAAAAGACGAGTGATTTAAATAAAAGGTACGCAGCACCTCCGATTAGTACGGCGATCATGTCTGATGCTGCAAACTTTCTCTATGTCGATCGCAAGAAGTTTCACGAATTTTTTGCCCAGGACGTATCAAAGGCTGAGGCGCGAGTGATGGCAGCAACCCAAAAGCCAATCGCCAGCGCAGCCTTTGAGCAATCAGTCAATGAAATCGCTTGGAAAACAATTCCTTCCTGGTTTATCGTGACTCAAAGCGATCGCGCCATTAACCCCGAACTTCAACGATTTATGGCTAAACGGATTGGTGCTAAGATAACCGAAGTTAACTCCAGTCATGTTCCTTTTATCTCTCATCCAAAAGAAGTTACTAAAGTGATTGAAGCAGCAAGCACGGCTGTGTGAAGTAATCCCAATCCTAAGAGAAGCAGTTTCTCGGTACATACAAATAGAACAAACTTAATTATTGACTCTCGGAGATTTGATCGTGGCGACTCAAAATACAGCTATCACTGAAGTCGATCGCAGTCAACCCTTACTGCACTAACCATTCGCACATTAGGGAGATGAACGATGAATGCTATGAGTCACTATGACTATATTGTAATTGGTGCAGGTTCGGCTGGTTGTGTGGTTGCCAATCGTTTAACCGAAGACTGTGACACAACCGTGTTACTCCTCGAAGCGGGCAACCCAGCTACAAAACCAGAAATTCAAATTCCAGCGCAATGCTTTAGTCTAATAGGCTCTGAAGTGGATTGGGGGTACTTTTCTGAGCCGGAACCCTACCTGAAGGGTCGCAAAATGTTTTGTTCCCGTGGCAAAGTCTTAGGGGGCAGCAGTTCGATTAATTTTATGATGTATGTCCGGGGCAATCCTCACGATTACGATCGCTGGCAGGAATTAGGAAATCCCGGTTGGTCGTACCTTGATGTCTTGCCCTATTTCAAGAAATCGGAACACCAGCAACGAGGCGCATCAGAATTTCACGGGGTTGATGGGGAGTTGAGCGTTACCGATTTGATATCCCCTGCTGTGGTTTCTCAACGCTTTGTAGATGCTTGTGTGGCAATGGGATACAACTACAATCCTGATTTTAATGGTGTACAGCAAGAAGGGGTAGGATTCTATCAGTTAACGGTCAAAGATGGTAAACGGCACAGTGCTGCCTCTGCTTTTCTCCTACCTATTCTCCATCGTCTTAATTTGACCGTAATGACAGGGGCATTGGTGACGCGATTGCTGTTTGAAGGCACTCGCTGTGTGGGAGTGGAATATCTGCATGAAAGTACGCTCCACCAGGTTAGAGTCAACCAAGAAGTGATTTTAAGTGCGGGTGCGTTTGATTCGCCCAAACTGCTAACGCTTTCTGGTATTGGGGATGCACAATATCTGCAAGCGATGGGAATTTCTGTTGTTGCAGATTTGCCGGGTGTCGGTCAAAACCTTCAGGATCACATTCTCACTTCTGTCGTTCAAGAAGTTACTCAAGATATACACCCTGCTATCACTAGTAATGGAGTTGAAGCCGGATTATTTTTGCATAGCAAGGGTAATGTGGAGGCAGTACCAGATTTGCAGTTCTTTTTCGGCCCGATTCAATTTTTGTCACCTGGTTATACTCCTGCTGATTTTGGATTTACAGGTGCAGTCTCTCTTACCTGTCTCCAAAATATTGGTAGCGTCACTTTGCGTCCTGCCGGAGGCAGCAGCGCCTCGCTATCGCCTGACCCCAAAGAAGCACCAACCATTCGGATGAATTATCTACAAAGTCAAGCCGATGTGCAGAAGTTGGTTGAGGGAGTTAAATTAATCCGCCAATTATTTCACACCAGTGCCTTTGATGATTTTCATGGTGAAGAGATTGCTCCAGGTTCCCACGTTCAGAGTGATGCAGCACTGGAAGCTTACATTCGGGACACTTGCAGCACTGTATGGCATCCAGTTGGCACTTGCAAAATGGGCATTGACCCAATGGCAGTGGTCGATCCTAAGTTGCGGGTACATGGGGTTGAGGGATTGCGAGTTGTTGATGCTTCCATCATGCCAACAATCACCACGGGAAATACGAACGCACCGACCATCATGATTGGCGAAAAAGCGGCAGATTTAATTAAAGCGGAGCGTACCTCACAAAGCATTGCCAATAAACCCCTCTATGCTGCTTGAGAACTGGTTTATCACTTAAAAAGAAAACTCAAAACTATGAATTTACAAACAGCTCAAACCACCACTATTGCTGACGAGTCGGCAATCCGTGCTTTCCATCGCCAGATGATTGATGCTTGGAATCGAGGTAGCGGCGAAGGCTTCGCTGCCCCATTCAGCGAAACTGCCGATTTTATCACGTTCGAGGGTACGCATCTCAAGGGTCGAAAAGAAATCGCTGCATTTCATCAACAATTGTTCGACACAGTTGTTAAAGGAACACGCCTAGAGGGTGAGGTGGATTTTATCCGCTTCGTGAACTCGCAACTCGCGCTCATGCTCTTAGTTATCAGGGTAATACTGCCCGGACAAACCGAAGCTTCACCGTCACGAAATTCGCTGCCGCTATACGTCATAACGAAAGGCGACGAAGGTTGGCAAATCGAAGGGTTGCTCAATACCCGGAAGTTAACGCTAGAACGTCAATTCTTCTTAGACGACTTTGACTCACTGAGCGCAGAGGCTCAACGTCAAGTGACTGACCTCGTTGTAAGTCTCAAGCAGCGTCATCAAGCAGAGCAATCAAAGGAGATGTAAGGAATGGTACTAAGTTAAAATACAAAAGACGATCGCCTTAGCTCCCCAATACGGGCTGACTATTCTTCCTCCTGACTCTACTCTCCATTAGCAACTGACCGTTTAAAACCCAACAATCAGAGGATTAGCATAATGAAAAAACTACAAGGAAAAATCGCCCTTGTCACGGGTGGCAACAGTGGTATCGGTCTTGCCACAGCCAAACAGTTTGTTGCTGAAGGAGCCTATGTCTACATCACAGGTCGTCGCCAAGCCGAACTGGATACTGCTGTAGAAGCCATTGGTAAAAATGTTACGGCTGTGCAGAGCGATGTTTCTAATCTGGCAGACCTCGATCGCCTGTTTGCCACCATTGAGCAAGAGCAAGGACACCTCAATATCATCTTTGCTAATGCTGGCGTTGGAGAAATTGCCCCACTTGGAGCGATCGCTGAGGAACACTTTGACAAAACATTCAACACAAACGTTAAAGGTTTGCTGTTCACCGTACAAAAGGCACTGCCACTTTTGCCAGAGGGCGCTTCTATTATTTTGAATGCTTCGATTACTTCTATAAAAGGTACACCAGCATTCAGTGTTTACAGTGCCTCCAAAGCCGCCGTGCGATCGTTTGCTCGGAATTGGATACTCGACCTTAGAGAACGCAAGATCCGAGTGAATGCCATTAGCCCTGGTGTTGTTCCGACTCCTGGTTACGATCATTTGGGACTGAATGACCAGCAGTTGCAAGAATTCGTGGACAGCCAAGCTGTCACTATTCCATTAGGGCGAGTCGGCACACCGGATGAGATTGCCAAAGCGGTTGTTTTTCTGGCTTCAGATGACAGCAGCTTTGTGAACGGCATTGAGTTGTTTGTCGATGGTGGTATGGCACAGATTTGAAGTCCAAAAGGAGTTAAAGATGAAACTGATCTCTGTTAATGTCGGGCTGCCGTGAAGCCTTACCCGAAAGCTGGCGGGACTACTTTCAAGAGCAGATCCGTCGTCAGGATGTGAGATAGATCGACCCGAATAAACAATCGCATTTCACTATCTGAGGAGATCGAGATGACAATAACGACCGATTCCGATTTTGCTGCCCGCGAGGCACTACGCCTGCTCGGCCCCGATCCCGAAAACTGGGTGCCCGATCGCCCTGGCATCGATCGCAATGTCACTATAATCGGTGGCAGCGGCAGCGGTAGCGCCTTTGTATTTGCGCTACGGCGTGCTGGTATCGGTCGCGTGACGGCGATCGATGCAGCCGATGACGAGGCTCATGCAGGCGTGTGGCTGACACGAGCGCGGATGGAAAAGCTCCGCACGCCGAAAAATGTGCCTGGCCCGGAACTAGGCATCCCAGAATTATCCTTTCAAGCCTGGTACGAAGCGCGGCACGGGACGGAAGCTTACGCAGCGATCGATCGCATTGGGCGAGTGACATGGGCTGAGTACCTCAGTTGGTATCGGCACTTCCTCGGTATTCAGGTTCGTTACCGGACGAAGTTGGTGCGAATTGAGCCAGCCGTAGGTTTCTTCAGCCTACACCTCGAGGTAAACGGTGTTCCGCAGATAGAGACTACACGCAAAATTATCTTCGCCAATGGCGTGGCTGGCACTGGTGGTGCATACATACCTCCAGTACTGGCTGACTTACCACGCACGCTGTACGCTCATACCGCCGATGCCATCGATTTTGAAGCACTGCGAGGTAAGACTGTGGCGGTGCTGGGTGGGGCGGCTTCAGCTTTCGATGCAGCAGGAGTGGCGCTAGAATCGGGAGCTAAGGCAGTACACCTATTTGTACGCCGGTCGGCACTTCCATCTCTACCAATCCTTCGGATACGGGAATATCCTGGTGCTTACTGCAACTATCCCCAACTACCCGATGCAGCCCGCTGGTTTCAAGCTTGGCGCTTTCGTCAAGCAGGCTCCACGCCATCACGAAACGCGATTGAGCGAGCGATCGCCTTCCCGAACTTTCACATACACCTATCTGCACCTTGGAAATCGGCACGGACAATGGGCGATGCGGAAGCCGCCGCCAAGGGCGAACGCATTGTCATTCAGGTGAATGATGAGGTTTTCGAGTTTGATTTTGCGATCGCTGGCACTGGTTACTTCGTTGACCCAACAAAGCGTCCCGAACTAGCCGACTTTGCCCAGCACATTGCCCTCTGGCGCGATCGCTACGAGCCACCAGAAGACCTGCGCGACGACTATTTGGGAACGCACCCTTACTTGGGTAACGCCCGCGAATACCTAGAAAAAGTACCTGGCACTGCCCCTTACCTGAAAGACATTCACGTATTTAATCCTGCTGGTTTCGTCAGCTTTGGCTTGCCAATTGGTGACATATTTAGCATCCGCCGCGACATACCTGGAATAGTATCGTGCATCAGCCACGACTTGTTCTTTGAGGACTGGGCGCATCATGAGGCACGTATCACAGGCGATATCGCCCCCGATTTTGAGAACTCGCTCTATGCTACTGCGGTGTGGAAACAACCGATCGAGGCAGCGACCCGCCAGGTAGAAAACCTTTTCACCAGTAACAAATAATTCCGGCTCTTAAACGATGTCGGTAGAAAGTGATTGCCATTCCACAATCACTGCTGAATCAAGTATCACTGTTAAATCAATTCACTTAACAGTGTCATTTCAACAGATTTTTTACTACTTATCAAAGGAGAATGTCATGGTTGCTCAAGCAAACTCGCCAGCAGCAAAAATTTTGGAAGTTGCTGAAGATCCACGTCTTTCTATTGGGGTGAAGGAATTTTTGAAAGTGCTGAATTCAGGAGGTGTGCCTCTAGAGACATTACCTCCACTCGAAGCGCGTCAAGTTCTCGTGGATGCACAGGCTTCTGTTCCAGTAGACCTTTCAGGCATTGAAGAGTCTGAGAAGAAAATTATCGCTGACGGTTATTCGATTACGCTCAATATCGTGCGACCGGAAGGTGTCAAAGGAACATTGCCTGTTTTCATCTTTATTCATGGTGGTGGTTGGATACTGGGTGATTATCCAACACACAAGCGTATGGTGCGCGATCTGGTTGTGCTTTCAGGGTTTGCAGGTGTCTTTGTCAACTATACACGCACGCCAGATGCTCAGTATCCACAGGCGATTAATGAGATTTATGCTGCGACCAAATGGGTTGCCGAGCATGGTGAAGAGATTGGGGTGGATGGCAAGAATCTGGCAGTGGTCGGCAACAGTGTCGGCGGAAATATGACAGCTGTCACTGCTTTGAAGGCGAAAGAAAACGGAGGGCCACACATCAAGCTACACATCATGATGTGGCCGATCGTCGATGCCGATTTTGAAACGAATTCTTATCATCAATTCGGCGATAAAAGGTACCTAACTGCACCTACGATGAAGTGGATGTATGATATGTACATCCCTGACCCAGAAAAGCGCAAAGACATCTATGCTTCTCCCCTACAGGCGACGGTTGAGCAACTCAAAGGCTTGCCTCCAGCATTAATTGCAGTTGCAGAGAGCGATATCTTGCATGACGAAGGTACAGCCTACGGACGCAAGCTCGATGAAGCTGGGGTAGAGGTGACAACGGTGCAGTACAACGGTATGATTCATGACTTTGGACTGCTCAATGGTTTAGCCGATCTGCCACAAGTCCGCTCTTTGTTTGTTCAAGCTGCTGCCCAATTGAAGAAACATCTGCAATAGAATGCGATCGATGTTTTTGGGAAAAGGAAAAGACGCTCTTCCATCGCTTTGCTGCTTACCGAGTTAGCGTAGGGGAAAAGGGTAATTTGCAACTGGGGTCTGGGAACTCGCATCAAAGAAACGTTAACGTTTCTTTGATGCGATAACCCTGTGCCGTTTCACCTTCAAATTTATCGCGCGACCAGTCCCAACGGGAATTTAAGTTTGGGCAAAGGAACTAGCCAAGCGACAGAAGGTGTTCAAGTGTATAAGTTTCGGAGTGGAATTTATGAATATTGGGTGTGGGATGGCACGTTAGATAACCCGCAGTCTGGTACTTTAGAGGTATATAAAAACAACCGTATCTTGATGAAGCAAGCTTGTACGAAAAGTTGAATCCTAAGTGCGGGTGTTATGCACTTTTTTGAAACCCAGTTACAGCAAGCATCTTAAATTATGCTCCCCAAATGCGCGATCGCGTAACCGCTCAGTGTAGCCCATCGTTAAAAGCCAGTCTTTTTTGAAGTTCATAACATCGTTTCACCTTGTCAAACTCAAAGGATATGGAAGTAGACACTCAACACTATGACGATATTATTATCGGTGGCGGCAAAGCAGGTAAAACACTTGCACCAGCGCTGGTCGCTGCTGGACGTAAAACTGCTCTGGTTGAACGCAGTTTAAACATGATTGGTGGCGAGTGCATTAATCTCGCTTGCATTCCTACTAAAACTATGGTGGCGAGTGCCAATGTAGCAAACATAGTGCGAAACAGTTCCGCTTATGGTGTTAAAGCCGATGCACCCACCGTTGATTTAGCAGAGGCGATACGACGTAAACGAATGGTTGTGCAAGGGATGCGTGAAATGAACTTGCACAATTTAGAAACGGCTTTGGGTCACGAACTGATCATTGGTACAGCCCGCTTTGTTGCTCCCAAAACGATTGAAGTAACGACGGCTGAAGACACCACTCGCTTACTCATTTGAGTTTAGACTAGACAGCAACAAATGACCCAGCAGTGCTGAGTTCATAAAACACAACCTTCAAGAATGAAGATATTTGAGATTAAGCAGATTTTTGTTCCTCTTTGCGTGGTTTAGAAGCAGTCTTTTTAACAATTGGATATCGTATTTTCCGGTTACGGACTTTACCTGGTGTCCACCCAAGGGACTTTCCACGAGGTTTGGGTGGAGAGGTAGGAGTACCAATCGCGGCGAAAACTCCACCCATAGCTTGAGCAACTCGTCCTGGGGTCAATTTATCCATTGACTTCTGCCAAGGAAGAGGATTATCAGCAACGATATCACAAGCTAACCATAACTCCCAAGTGATTAACGGCATTAAGTCACTCCAATGTTCACATTTTATTTCCCGCGATCGCTGTGCTACTGTGTTCTATTGTCCGTTCTTTGAGTGTCACCGCATCTGGGCGTGACCAAGCTGTATGATCTCCTGCCAACAATATGCGTTTTTCTGTTGGTATTTGCTTGATATATAACTCCATTAATTTCTCGCGGTCTGGTTTGGTATCTTGTATCGCTTCATAGATACTCGGCAAGAGTGCGTCTAAACACTGGCGATAAAGATAAATCTGCCAGACTGTAAACATTACGGGTCAACAGTATCGCATCTGTTAGTTCAAATGTTGCATCATGTGCTTTGCCTAGATGCGTATAGGCGGCTTGACGAAATTCTTCGAGTCTGGCACGTTTCATATTGGCAGATAAGAGTAGGTGATTCTCTCTTAGCTTCTGCCGAAAGGGGGACTGTCTTCAATCAGACATCCCCTTTTTCTCTTTCATCTCTCCCATTTAGTCTAAACTCCAGTCACCTACGACCACGACGAATTCGTAACCCAACGCTGGGTGGTCATGGTCAACTCAGTTGAAGAACATCGTGCAAACAGATGGGCCAAGTGCCATAGCCACGTCACTTGGCACCACAAGCAAGGCACACTGCCTGTGCAAAAGCAAAAAGTTCCAGCCAATACAACTGGTAACGAAGTGATGGCACAAATTGCCTTGGAATGCGAAAAGTTTGGCTTTGAACTCCTCGATGACGGTATCTACAACAACGACAAAAAGCTAGGTTCAGCCGGATGTACTGACGGTCGCTGGTGGGTGAAAAGGGCATCATCAGAGCATCAGCAGCAAGTGCCAAGTGATTCTGCATTCGATGCCGTGGCTACTGCCCGTGATTTTGGAGAATCCACCCGCAGTTTTACCGTCGGTGAGTCCGGCGATCGTCCTCACCCCAAGAGATGCCCGGGAGGATTTAGAACGCACAGGCTATGCCTCACAGCGGGATAGCTTTCGGCAACGGGGCAATCTCACTGTCTGTAGTGTGCGATCGCCTGCCCGTGCTTACACAGTAGACTACCAAATCACTACGGTAGTGCCGTCACCTGATCAACAACGCCTGATTTATACCTATTTGCTGCAACAGTTGTCGATGGATCGGGGATTACCCATTAACGGTGCTTTCTCACCCGTCTCTTTACTGCCTCAACCTGCGACGCTAGATGAGCAGCGATTTGGGTTACTGGCACCGTTATATGTACGCATCGGCACAAGGATGGAAATTGCTGCCCGCCAGGAACTGCCCTGGGTTCAACAGGCTAACATTGAAGCTGCTCGTATTGATGCACTTACCGATCCCGAAGGAATTGTTTTGCGGTTTTAGAACTTTGAGGAATGTAAAAATCCACCAAGTCTAAGGAGGAATGGCACTAAGAAAAGCTATAAGCTATACAGAATAGGCACCACAGCTTTGAAAGCTATTGAACAGTGGAGAAGGGAGGGGTCAGATGGTCGTCCTTAATGCGGTGTCATGGAAGCGATCGCCGACGGGCGGGCTTGCTCCAGACAGTGGAATCAGATGTACAAGTTGTCGAAAAATTTCTCTTCGCTAGGAAAAGCTTACTTGTTCATGAAATACTTTCATTGATACGAATAAGCCAACAACATAAATACTACTGTGACACTACGAGTAAAAATCTAAGCGCAAAAATTTAGTCAAAGTGTGGGACTACCCTTTAAAGAACTGTTACCAGAATCTGCAATTGAGCAAGCTTTGACGGATCTGAAAACAGGGCAAACGCATCTAAAGGGTAAGAATCCTTTAATAGCAAGGGTTTCGGCGTTTTATAATCTAGCCTATTTTTTCGTCAAGATCCTTATCCAGCAGGGGTTTCAGAAATCCCGTGCGTTCGCCCTGGATCTGAAAATTAAATATCATCAGCGATTATTTGACCCAATAGTAACGCTGTGGGCGTTTTTATCTTAGGTTTTGGCTCATGATAAAAGTTGCCATAATTTATCTCTACCTAAAATATCTATATAAACAACAACAACGTTGAAAAATTTGGTCATTTTAGAACGCTGTAGAAAGAACAAAGTGGGTTATTCAACAACGTATACAACGATGAGACATCCATAAAAAAGCCCAGTAAAAACTAGATTGCATAACAAAACTAACCAATACAGTTTGAGCATTTCTACTGTTTATTTCAGCTTTGCCTTACATTTTTGGCTTACGCCTGAAGAGAACTGAAGGTATTCAGAAGCAATCAACCATGATTCAGGCAATAGATTTTGAACAAACATTTGTCACCCATCTCGAAAGCTTCGTGGGTAAAGCAGATAAGTTCATCAAGGTTTATTATACGGGTATAAGTGAAGAAACTCATCTAAAAGAAATAATGCTAGCGGTGAAAAATCTGGCACTAGATGCAGACTTACAACAGCTAGAAGCTGAGTATCACATGTGCAGCGAAAGGAAAGATTTGATAGCTGATTGTGATGATTCAGCTTGGTGGTAGCACGTTCCAATTGCAGGCTGAAATTTAACACAATATTAAGTTTGGGCGTTGCATATTTGCGGGATGAATTTTGAATTTTGGGCAAAGCTGAAAGTTGATTCTTTGCGCCTTTGCGTCTTTGCGTGAGGCAAAAATCATCCCATCAATCAGCAACGCCTAAATTTGATTTAGTAAGTCGAAAGTCGGAATTTTCAAAACAGTTCTGACTTTCGATTTGCTACTTCTGAAAAGACATTGGCTTACGCCATTTGGTTAATGAAGTTTACGGAAATTCTATATGCCGTCACGCAAATCTTCTACCCCTACCCTTCAACCGATAGATGGTTCAATATTAGGTGAGTATGCCGTGGAGAACTGGGAAATACGACGAATTAAAGTAGATTCAAATACATCGAGCTTGCGAAGCTGTTGGCGAAGAAATCAAAAAATTGCTCTTTCTAAAGGGGTAAATGATAGTGGGTTATTTGAGCCAATTTTAGCTTTACTTTGACAAGTAAAAGATGCCCTTGCCTTGGAAATACGTACAGTTCATCCACACCAGGGTTTGGTATGATGCGATCGCTATCTTGTCAGCGCAGATCATTATAAGCAGGTATAAAAAGTGCGATCGCAACTGAGATAGAGTGAAAATGCGATCGCAGTCCAAACTAACTTGCGCGATCATATAGATGATGCCTTTGTGCGTCGCATCCAGGCAATTGTCGAGTTTCCTTTCCCTGATGAGTCAGAACGCCAGCGGATTTGGCAGGTGATTTTTCCCCCAGAAGCGCCTTTGGCTGAGGATGTAGACTTTGGTTTTTTGGCCAGAGAAGTTAAGTTAGCCGGGGGAAATATTAAAAATATTGGTTTGGCAGCGGCGTTTTATGCAGCAAGTGATGGGATGGAAATTGGGATGGCGCATTTGAAGAAGGCGGCAGCGCGGGAGCATCAAAAGTTGGGTCGGACGTGGCAAATGAACCTACCTTCTGGTGGGGCATGACCTTGGCTATAATTTTGATGTCTACCTGAAGTAGTGTCAATAACAGGGTATCAAAGGGCGATCGCTATGACCGCTGTGAGTACAGCAACCAAAAAACTCACCCTAGAAGAATATCTCGCTTATGACGATGGGACAGATACCAAATATAAGCTAGTAGATGAAGAACTAGATATTTTGGAAGTTGGACATAAAAAAGATTCCAGCTATTTAATTTCGCTTAAGTTGAGCGATCGCATCTTGAATGGCGGTAGCGATCGCACCTTCTGGAAATGCTTCAGTGATTTGTTGCTCTTCCTGGATTAAGAGTTGTTGTAAATGAGAATCTTTCTGTACCATATCCAGAAGAACTTGTTTGATAAATTCTGCTTGCATTTCGGCTGTTGTGGCTACATTTTGTTTTTGAAGTTGTGTCAATAAATTCTGCACAATTGTCTTGGCTTGAAAAGATTCTGAATGATTAGTAACAATATTGCGAATTTGGTTAACAGCTTCATGATATGCAATTTGTCCAGAACCAGAAAGATTAGTAATAGTACTGTCGATTATTAAGAAATTATTACCAGAGGGACGTTTACTTAATTCTTCATTGGTTGCTAGTAATTTATAAATTATCTGTTCTTTACTGGCAAGCTGTCGCAGTAAAGAATCATACAAAGTACAGAAGAGTTTCTCAACTTCTTGAGTAGAAATATTTTGGTTATGAGTAACTTTCACAACCCATAGTTCCCCACGTTTTTCAATTCCTTTGACTTGTAATTGTAAACTTTCATCTTCTACTTGCAGCTTTTGTAGAGCAAAAGCGAAAGCACGCCAGTTGAGACCTTCTTTGAAAACTAATTCAACAACATTACCTACTTCTTGATAGAGGGATTCAAATTCTCTAGGTTTAAATTCGCCATCAACTGGGTAGCGATCAGTTGGTTTTCCTCTTTCATCTAATTTGCGGTATATGTAGTCACACTGAACGTTAGTAAAACAGGTTTTGCTATTGATGTTCCAATCTTGAATACAGATGCCCGTGAGATTGGCATTGGTAAAGTCAACATCGATCGCCTGAGCATCAACTAGGATACTATTTCGTAAATCTGCTCCTTGCAAATCTGCTCCGCTCAAATCCGTATTAGTCAGATTAATATGTCTGAGGTCAGCAAATTGTAGATAGGCTCCTCGTAGATTAATACGACTAAAATCTTGTTCATTGGATCTGGCATCAGTCAGGATCTTCTGAACTTTAGGAATTTCGAGATCTAAATAACGATTGTCAACCCTGGCTCGTTCCAGTGCGATAACTCCTTGAAAGCAGGTTCTATAAAGATTACAACGTCGTAAATCAGTGTTTGCCAGATTACTCCCTCTAAAGTTAACTTCACCAAGGTTGAGTTTATAAAAGGAGGTGCCTAGCCAAGAACCAATAGTGAGACCCCAATTCCTAAGTATGTTTGGATAATTCCAGGGCGAACCCTGGCGTTGATCAACCCACCAACTGCTGAGAATTAATGCAGAAGAATAAATGCAACCTGTAACAGTTGCGAACACTTTAACAGTTACTAATTGGTTTGCATCTAGGGTTAATAACATTTCCCTAATAGGTGAGCCACGAAATCGTTCTGAAATTGCTGCTGAAACAACTACTGACGAACCAATTATTGCAGCAATCAAGACTACAAATATACTGAGTATTCTTATGCTTTTTATCCAAATATCTCTAATTAATATAATATTAATAATAGCATTTGTAAGACGGTTGAATAAAAAACTAAAACTACAAATTGATAAGATAAATATAAAGGCTAATAGCGTTTCTAAAAGCAACTCAGAAGTAAGTTCAAAATGTAGATTATTTGTGAAATAACTTGAAATATAAATTAGGATAAACAAGCTCAAGAATGCAACCAACAGGCTAATCATGTAAGGCTTCAAGATAATGGTCAGAAACCAGGCAATAAGAGCAGCAATTACATATATATAAATCCATCGATACTCTGGAGTTAGCAAGCCCAGGATGCTGGTTGCACCCATATAGCCAATCGAAAAATTGATTATGAAACTTAAAATATAATTAAAAAGTATTAAGATAATTTTGGCGATCGCATGTTGACCAGCAATTACACCACTCAAATCAGTACCTGGGATATCTTCCTGAAATCGTTGGCCTCGAATATCTTTTTCCATATGCTAAGAGTATTTTATTTTACTTTGTTTACCGTATTTACGCTAGATGTTTAAAAACGCCTCTTATCCCATAAGGGTTTTTTGATTCCTTCAAAATTGTTGTTTTAGGACTACCTACGAAATTACAATGGTTTCAAGATTTAATTGAAATTAAATATGTGTTTGTTAAAAAACATAACTTTTATCATATATCACAAACCTTCTTCGATCCATTTAAGTTAATCTAAGTTTAAAGATATCAGCTAAGTATCAGTAACCAAATACAAATTATTTAATTGTAAGGATTTTAGCCATTTCTGAGATAGATAAATTCAAAAATAAAATCCTTTTATCACAAAATTTACCAAGCTCGAATTACCCAGATAAAAATACTCTCGGATATCCTATAAAATCATAGTTTTGAGGTATTCATATGATCCTTCCATTCTTCTGGCTTTCTAATGTAGGTTTATCAAAAGATTTTATTTATCAAGAGCCTGAGCCAGAAGCGTTGGACAGGGTTATTGAAATATTACAAGAGAGGTTAATTACTGAGGAACGCTCTCTGGTCACTGCTGTAATTGGTGAGACAGATTTTCTTCCATTAAATGTTTTACAAATAGGGGTTGAAAAAGGTCTTGCTGTTTGTCGAATTGCTAGATATTTCTCGGTAGAGGAATTTAAAAGGTTTATTAAGGATGTTGAACAAGAAGCTAAAGAATGGAAGATGACAGAACAATTCAACAATCCTGAAAAAGTGAAAGAGATCTTCTCAATTCCTGACTCTGTTGCCCAAGAGATTTTTACTTCCCAGAATACAGAATCTAAAGATTTTTTACAAAAATTGGGTGAAAACATTAATGATAGCCAGCTATCTAAAATAAATCCAATTCCTATTGGAACTGGTTTTTTAGTAGGAGGTGCTCATTTACTGACGAACTTTCATGTCATCCCAGATGAAGAAGTTGCTCAACAATGTGTTGCCCAGTTTAATTACGTCGAAAATGAAAAAGGTTATACTCAAACCTCTATTGATTATGAGTTTGATCCTGTTTTGTTTGTGACTGAACCAAAGTTAGACTATACTCTTTTGCAGCTAAAGACGGATGTGTTTTCTAGACCAGTTGGATATCAATTTGGTTGGATTCAATTGAGTGAAGCAGACGATACCATTTGCCCAGCATTACCTCATATTATTAAAATCAACAGTAATAATGTAGATTTTGTTGCACTTGTAGAATACATCAAAGCGAAAATACCTGACCTAGAAAGGCAAGGAATCTCAGTTAAAGTAGATATAGTTGATAAAGAATTAGTCATTCTTGAATGGCAGTCTAACACCAAAGATTATAATCAGGGATTGGATATTCTTCAGACTGAACTCAATCAGCCAAATTCAAATATATCTGTACCCTCCACTCAAATCTATTTATATGAAAAAAAACCTGGAGATCCAGTCTATATCATTCAACATCCTAAAGGAAAACAAAAGAAAGTAGTTTTACATGATAATGATGTAATCGATTTTGGTCTCTATAGGAAATTTTTAAGATACCGAGCAGATACTGATTATGGTTCCTCAGGTAGCCCTGTATTTAACGCCCGATGGAAACTGGTTGCATTACATCATGCAGCTATACCTAACAATAAAGATAATAACCAAACTCAAATCATAGCTCAACAAGGTATCCGAACCTGTCGTATCGTTGAAGATTTGAAGCAAAAGAGCTTTAGCAATTCTAAACTGAAAAGCTTTATTGAAGACTTTGTAATTACTTCTGAAAAATTGAACTATCCCCCTTTGCCTTCGGCAATTGAGTTTGGTGGAAAAGTAAGCTATGTCGATTGCATCTGTAATGAAAGCTTGAAGATTGATAAGGCAATTTCAATTGAAGCTTGGGTTAGAAATAACGATCCAAATTCAGATGGATTTATCTTTGATAGAGGAGGAAGTTTTGATTTTCCTGGTTATTGCGTATGGAAATACCAAGGAAAGCTCAGAGTCGAGTTACAAGATACTAATAAAACAAAAATTATTGCTGATACTCAACAATCTGTTCTCAATGACCAATTATGGCATCATATAGCATTCACATGGGAGCTAAATCAAGGAATTTGTATATATATCGATGGAGAACGTCAAACAGTAGATTACGTACTGGGTAATTCTCAATCTTGTTTCAGTTTCGTTAACATTTCTAGCAGCTTAACTATTGGTCATGCTGCAAGTATTGAAAAGATGATTAATAATTCATTTCCCAGTATAAATAGTGAACTAGTTGAAACTTTCAAGAGTCCTCTTGATCAACTGCCTCATATTAAGTTTCAAATACCCCGCATCTATGATTTCAATGGTTCTATTGCTGAAGTTCGTCTTTGGAATGTAGTCCGAACTCAGGATCAGATCCAAAAAAATATGTTTCGTCGCTTGAGTAAACAAGATTCAGGACTCTTGAGAGAGGAAGATCAATATTGGTCAAACTTAGTAGGCTACTGGCGGTTAGAGGATACAATTGGTATTGAGATTTATGAGCTTAACCATGAAATCATCAAATCAGACTATTCAGATTTAGTAAAGATATCATACAAACAAAACTCTAGTATAGAGGAACGTGTAAGAGCTTCTCAATATCCAGCTTTACCTCTGCCGGTTGGGTTGAAATTTATCGAAAGTAGCGATCGCGTAGTATGTGGTGTCCAGAAAAATAAATATCAAGCTTTGAATATCACTGAAGGGATTACTACTAAAGGGATTACTGTTGAAGCATGGGTTAAGCACAAATTTGGTAATTGTTTGATTGTCAGTCGGATTGATCAAAAAAGAAATGGTTATTCCCTTTCCTGGTTCGAGGGCAAAATTCGGATTGTATTACAGCGTAAAAACTCTGATGAAAAAATAGTTGTTTATACCGAAGAAAATTTTCCTCAAGATCATATCTGGCACCATATTGCTTTTACTTGGGATAATAAAACAAAAGAGATTTCGGTTTATGTTGATGGTAGGCTTCAGAACTGTGTTGTAGAAGGAAAGTGCAAGACTATCCTTTTTGCAGGGCAAACTAAGAGCATTGGTTTGTTTACAGATTCTGTTGCAGACCTTGAAAAGGTTACAGATTCTTTTGCAGACCTTGAAGAACCTCTGATCATAGGTTCTAATGAAGTTGGTAAAGAAGGAAAGACCTATTACAAGAGAGCATCCCAATTTTGCACGTTAGCTGTTTTAAGGGGGACTGAAACCCTTGGGCTGTCGTTACTTTGGGTAATGCTTTTACAAAAACGGGATGCTCCCTATTACAATATTGCGATCGCAGAAGTTCGTCTCTGGAAAGTACCCCGAACTCAGGATCAAATTAAAAAGTATATGTCTCGAAGGTTGAGTAAGCAGGATTCCGATCAACAGATAGAGCCAGGAAAACAAGATAAATATTGGTTAAATATGGTAGGGTACTGGCGGCTGGATGATGGTGGTCAAGGCAATACAATAGCAATTGACTTAACAGATAACGCTAACCACGGTACAATCTACGGCGCACAATGGTTTCCCCCACCACCAACGCTGTCTACAAGTACAAGTGATGCAACTAACTCTCCAACTACAACAACCACCTCAGCACAAACGCCTTCAAGTTGATTTTTGTATCAAGACTGGTGTTAAATGCTCTGCAATTCCTGCCATACGGATGGTGTTACAGCCTAGTTTGTAGGCAAACTCTACAGATTCTCCGGCGGCGATCGCATCATAAAAACCGACAGCAAACTCAATAGCGGCTTGATCCCCGATCGCTTTGTTCATTCCTATTACATAAGGGATGTGCTGAGCGATCGCTTCTGCTTGCGTCTGGGAATAGCAAGCATTGAGAACTACGCATTCCACGCGATCGGAGAATAGTTCAAACAGGCTTGACAGGGCTGCTGTATCTACTAGCTGAGGTTTTCCCGTTTCATCTTCTAGCACTAAGCCTTCTTCTCCTGCTCCATGTCCAGAGAAATGGATGATCTGGGGCTGATAATCTAGCATCGCTCGGTGGATATCTCTGGAATTTACCGCCCATCTCTGCTGTAATACGAATTGATCGCGCCGTTTTGCCCTTTGTAACCCAGCATCAATTTCTCGTACTTCTTCATCTAAGCGCAGTTGGGGTGAGCCTTTGGGATTGGCAGCTAGAAATAGGATAGTTTTAAGCGCAGATGTAAGATTTGAGGCTGAGACAGGCAATTTCTGCAAATTGGGATCTGGAGCATTTTGCTGACCAGATTGTGGTGTAGCCTCGTTGTAATAAATATTACCTGAACCCGTTAAGTTGGTAATTGAACTGCCGCTAATGTTAAAGGTATTTTCTGACGATAAGTTTGATTGAGACATATATTTTGATTAATTTTATTGGTTAGTTTTATTTCTCAAGAGGAGTTTACCTTACCTGAAGAGATGGAGAGCATTAAAAATTTTGAGCAGGTGATCGCATATCTACATACAGCAGCTACGGGTATTGGAGCGGACAATGAAAGCTCAGTTTGACGACAAGGTACGATTGATCGCACTCCCAAATGGCGATCGCACTTCTTCATCAAGCGATCGCTTGACCGATCGGACAGACACAACCAAAAAGCGATCGCACCAAAAATCACCAGCCAAAGCTCATCACCCACCATCAGTAAACCAAAAAGTTTTTCCCCAAAGAGCGATCGCTAATCACTCTTACGTATAACAAGGTAGTGTAAACTACTAAATGCATAATTAATGCTTATACTGCTCTTTTGGGGTTCAAAAAATGAAATGATGAAAGTAGTGTGTAGCATATTGGCTCTTAAAATTGACTGTTTCATCAGAAGAACTGGTTTTAACAGACTCAGAAACCCTTGAAGAGGTTATTGAGTGTTTAGTAGAAAATTTTTCCATTGAAACTCAGGGGGGATGTGACCAACAAACTTTATTTGAGATTCTTATAAAAGCAGCCAGCAGTGGAGATAGTATTGAGAATACAGCCAAATTATTAAAAAATGTTCCTACAGCTAATGATATTAGATATCATCTTAATAAAATCAACAATTTTGAGGAGTTAGAGACACGAATTAATCAAGCATTGAAAAGTCGAATTCCTTTAGGTTTAAAAAAAGGATGTTTAAAAATAGCGATTGATTTAAATTTAATTTGTTATTATGGTAAGCCAACATTCTTAGAATTACCATACATATATAAAAGTGAAGCTAAATCTGGTACTCATTCATTTTTGACGGCTGCAACTTTATATGTGATTAACAAAAACAAGCGTGTAACTCTAGCCGTCAGAGGTGTTCGCCGACTAGATACTAGTGTAGCGATAATTACTTATTTATTGGCGGAACTTGAATCCCTTAAAATAAATGTAAAAAAACTCTATTTAGATAGGGGATTTTTTAATACTCCTGTAATAAGATGGTTGCAAGCATTAGATATTCCATTTATGATGCCTGCTATCAAGACAGGAAAAAAGGGAGGAATTAAACAGTTTTTGAAGGGAAGAAAAAGCTATAAAACTACCCATACTATTACAAGAGACAAAGATGACTCAGTCACCTTTGACTTATGGATTGTCTGTAAATATAGAAAAGGAAAGCGTAAAAAATATGGGGGTGCAATACCTTGCTTATGTTACTTATAAAATCCAAACTAATTTAGATTATATATATCAGGATTATCGAAAAAGATTTGGCATCGAAAGTAGTTATCGGCTGCAAAATCTTTGTCGAATTAGAACAAATAATAAAAATCCCGCATTAAGATTACTATTCGTTGGTATATCTTTTCTTTTAGTTAATATTTGGGTTAACCTCCTCTGGCTTAGAATAAGTCGGAAAAGGCTCATGTTGCCGATTAATTTACCGGACACTTTTCGTACTTAAACAGATGTTAGCCTTTTTATCTCAAGCCCTACAGCGTAAATATCAAGTAGTAGAAAGCATTTATATTCCACGACTGTTAGCACCAACAAATTATCAATCAGCTAATCATAAGTAATCATTATCCATACTATGTCTGCTGGTTAAAGGAGCGAGTATTAAAAAGTATCGTAGGCTACAAAATATTTAGCGATCGCTCTTTGGGGAAAAACTTTTTGGTTTACTGTTGATCAACCCTGCTGGAGCAACATTTCCCGTCCATTGTCTCATCAAGTCTGCACTCAATTTGCCGACAGCAGCCTGTTCTACGGCCCACCGGCTATACCATTCCTCGCAAAATTTCACGATGTCTTGTACCGACATCCTCTTTTGAACAAGACTGTTCACTTCTCCCCTGCTGTAACCATGCGAACTGAGTATCATGGCCTGCTGGCTCGTGATGTTGATTTTGTACTCCCTACTCATACCGGAGACGAACGCCTGAATAGCATCTGCCCTTCTTTGTTCTCTCTCGTGTTTCTTTTTCCAAAACTTCTCACTTTGAGCGCGCTGCTGCGGAGTCCATTTTCTTTTTCGCTGAACCGTTTCAGATCCAGCAGCCCCGGCTCCTGATGTTGACTCCGAACCTTTTGCTCTGCGTTGTTCGGTTTTACTGCCTGCCTTCGCTCCCATCGCATCCGCCTCCTGCTCCCCTAGAAAATGCAGTGTTACCGATGAGCGCTGGATTGCCTGGTTATTCTGTTGCACCACATGGGTCAGTTCATGGGCGATTAACTCCTGCCCACCCTGACTACCTGGGTTGTAGGCACCTTGCTTAAAAAACACATCCTCCCCCGTAGTAAACGCCTTCGCCTGTATCGACTGGTTAAACTGGTCAGCCTGTGCATCCGTATGAATACGCACACCACTAAAATCAGCCCCAACGGCCTGCTCTATCGGTTCTCTGATACTATCCGCCAATGGCTGTCCACTACCCCTAGCCTGTTGGATGGACTCTTCTAGCTGTGGTGTCACCTCCATCCCTGACTCTGCTGACATCCTTTGAATCAACGGCTTAGTCTGGATTTTATCCTCTTCCTCCGGCATTTCCTGGCGTTGGGCTGTTGGGCTAGCAGGAGCATTCAAGGAGTTGACCACCGCCAAGGCTGTGCGATCTGCCTCTTGCTCGTAGATATCGTCTGCTGGGTTAACAGTTAACTTAGCCTGAATCAGTTGCGTCACGGCTCGGTTACCGATTTGCCGTTGCAGTTGCAGCCAGGGGTGAACCGCAGCGCGTGTTGCTTGGTTCTGCTTGGATGCGATCGCCCTATCCTCGCTTTGCTGTTGTGTCTTAGTTTGGGCTTGGCGTTGGCTGCTGTGTTCGTTTCCCATAATCGTTACCGCCTTTTTTATCTTGACTGTGAAAAAATTGCTTCTTGGCGAACCCGCTCTATTACATCTGTTGACGGTGCAAGTCCTGCTGGTAATCGTTTTGCTTGATTGTCAAGTGCGATTTTTGGGATAGCGATCATATTACTTCACAAAAGATGAGGAAGGTTTGCCGTGACACACAGTTTTCGTTGGGGTTGGTGCATTACTTCGTTAACGTACTGGACTGACACAGCTAAAATGATGCAATAGATTTTTGTGAAAAGTGAGATAAATCAATACTTTCTGCTTTATTCTTAATGCACAACTTTAGCTGTGTCGATCCAGTAGGGTGTGTTATTTAGCGTAAAGCACCGGAAATCAGATACAAATGGTGTCGTACTTTAAGTTAACGCACCCTACAAACGCGATCGCACTCAACGGTATTCTTGCCTTGGAGTCGCATGGTTTCCAAGAAGCTGAACATCATAGCTACCAGTTGACCGCCCCAATGACTTCTGGCACCACCACTAACTTTGCGATGGACTACCACTGGTCGCAATGCCCTTTTCGCGTCATTATTATCCGGTTTCACCTCTGGATGAGAGAGAAAAGTAAACCAATCTGACCAATACTTGCGGAAACGATTGGCTAAATTCTGGGCATCAGCCGCCCACCTCCATGGTGGCGGATGATCAAGAACCTCTGCGATATTTCTTCTTCCATGATTCACCTTTTTGCCCAACATTTGTTCCTTCCCAAACATCTTTTATATTGAGATCCATTCTAGTTTTCCAGAAACTATCCTGTCCTTGTGCCTCTGCATAGGCGATTTCTGCATCTAACAGCAAATTAATAATCACATTAACTGCCTCTTGGTCTAACTCCTTTTTCGATTGAGTGAGCATCGTGGAAATTATTTGATCAACTTTTTGATAAATCAATGAAATCTTGGTCATCTGACCGCTTGATTCAAATACTGGATCGAAGTCACTCGAATTCCCTTGTATGCGTGCTGGATCATCTGAACGTTTGGAGCCTTCTGGTTCCAATACCAGATTTGAACGCAAACTCAACAAACTTTCTGTTGTTGTTGCATCGGATATCCCTCTGTAACCGCCTATATTAGTTTGTCGAGAAAAGATTTCTTTGAAAAATAACTGCTGAGTGGGGGTGAGGCGTTTATAAAGACTTTCTATTTTTTTCCTGGAAAGAATATGATGAATGGTATCTGCCATGCCCGCGTCCTGAAGTTCTCGTAACTTTCTGCTATATCTGAATTGTTCTTTTTCCTCATCATTTAAATAGGCAATTAACTCCTCATCTGTAGAATATTCATCTATATCTGAATCTAATTCCTCCTCGGCATAGAACATAGCCAGTCCTATCATACGTTCGTATCCTGTTTTATCTGATTCCTCTTCCAATGTCTGGGATTTCCATCGTTGGATGATCCTGCTATTATCTTCAACAATAGTTTTTGAAAGGTCTAATTTCGTTTTTCTCGCGGTGTCCAATAGTTTTCTTTGTGTTATTGTTTCAGGTCGATTGTCAACAGCAGCTTTCACCCCCATCAGGTCTGCCTCCCGTTCCAAAGCGCGGTCATCATTAATCGCCATACCCAGGGACTGCATCGTGGGCTTCACTCTCCCTTGCATCTGCTGGACAACGTGCCATGCTTCATGGGGTAAATGTTCCTCTTGTCCGGGGGCAACATGAATCTCAGTCCCTTGGGTATAAGCTAATGCCTGTAATTGGGCAGGTTTGGGCGAATTATAATGAACCCTAACATCATCTAAGGAATATCCCGATAAATTCTCAACCCCTGCTTTGAGGCCATCGGGTAATCCCGTTTGATTGGGGTTTCTCGATTCTTCCTGCCGTTGCAGTACTGTAATCTCAGATTTCGCCTGCAATTCCTCTTTATTCTCTTCCTGCCTCTGTAGCGTCTGCCTGGTTGACTCATACGCCCCCTGCCGAAAGAATAAATCCTGACCCGTGCTAAACGCCTTCGCCTGTATTGACCGATTCAACTCGTCCGACGGAACATCCGTATGAATACTCGGGAAATTCTGCGCTTTTAGACTGGGAGGCTGAACTCGCAATGTGTAAATACCAGCAGGAATGAATCTGAAGCTATAGTAACCATCAGGTTTGGTAGTTACTGTCTGTTCCAGTTCCACTAACTGTACTGTGGCATTAGCTATAGGCTGATAGTTGATGTCCTCTATTTCGCCCTCGATCGCAAAGCGGTCTTGTTCTAGCTGTAGAGCAGTTTTTTGTACTAGTTTGTAAGTTTCTAGTGGGACAGTGTTGTCCTTTAGAGGCTCTAAACTGATAGTGATGGTTGCTGCTACAGCAGCTCGTAATGGTGTACCTAAAGCTGTCCAAAACTCTGCCGGATTTTTGAGTCTATGTTAGAGTCGATGGAGGCTATTATGCCTCGCACCTCTCTGTTAGAACCGGACGTGCAGCTTTAACTGCATCCGGCTCACGATGTTCTTAGCTTGCGCTTTTGCTCATGTGCTTGTAGTCGTGGCAACTCTCGTGAATTGCTTTGAGGTTATTTTTCTTCCAGTTGGCATGATTTCCATCGATGTGGTGCAGGTGAACCCGCTCTTCACCGATAAATTTCATACCACAGGATGCACATTTATGGCTTTGCTTTTTGAGAGCAAAAGAGGTTTCGCCGTCGTAAAGTTTACTGTTACGTTTGCTCCAGAAAGTGATATCTCCGTCATAGGGAGATTTTTCACCTTTAACCATGACGTGTTTGCCTTGGGCGTAAGAAACTTTTGGGAACGCCTTCTCAACAAGTGTTTTACTTGAGTTGCGGTCGTTCTTGGCTTCCTTATTAAATACCGTGAACGCTCTGTGATTTATGTGCCAAAGTGAGAACCTTGACCCGTCCATCTTGCAGAAACGATGGTAGTTCCGCCATCCTCTAACTAAGGGGGCAAGCTTGAGAGCCTTGACCTTAGCGCCATAATTCGAGTTGTTGACGATAGCTTTTACTTTCTCGCGGAAGGCTTTAAAGTTACCCACTGAAGGGGTGCTTCTAAACTTTCCGTTGCTCTGAACCATGAAGTTCCAGCCTAGAAAATCAAAGCCGTCTGTCGTAGCGGTTACTTTGGTCTTTTTCTCGCTTACCTTCATCCCGCGTTCTGCTAGGAATTGGCTGATTTTCACAAGTATCTTGTTTGCGTCATCTTTAGGTTTTAGGAAATATACCATGTCATCCGCATATCTTACGGATGGGTGGATTTCTTCAATCCCGTTGAGAGCGATGTTCGCTAATAGTGGGCTAATTACTCCCCCTTGAGGTGTACCTTGTTCGGGGAATTCTGGGTTGACTCCTGCCTTGAGGCATCGGTATATTCCGAGTTTTAAGCCTTTTGGAGCGATGAGCCTATCCATGATTGCTGAGTGATTAATCCTGTCAAAGCACTTTTCAATATCGAGTTCTATGACTCGCTTCTCTATTCCGTTGCTATGGGAGCGTAAGTTGTTAAAAATGTATTGCTGGGCATCGTGTGCCGAGCGTCCAGTTCTAAACCCGTAGCTCCGGGCGTGGAAAGTGGCTTCGTGTGCTGGTTCTAAGGCATATTTTGCTAGGCATTGCCAAGCTCTATCCGCGATGGTCGGTATTTTTAGCATTCTGGTGGTTCCGTCCTTCTTAGGAATTGGAATTTCCCGTAGTCCGCCATGAGGTTCCCCCCGTTGTAGCGTGTGGCGTTGTTCCGTTAGGTGTAGCCAATTCAACCATTGGATTCCCTGGACTCTAGCTGCTATCCTGTTGATGATGCAGCGGGAATTGTCTCCAATCAAGTCAGGCTTTTAAGGTTGCGCCCTGCTTTTTCTTAGGTTGCTTTTCTAGGCTCAGTTTCACCGTAGGAACTCCCTGTTAGCACCAGTGTCAACCCGCAACGGTTGTCTGATTGCGCCCTGTTCCCAGCTTCACTCTACAAGAACCGAGCTTGTTCGGTGTGGGCAGATAAGGAGTCAAATCTGAGTCTGATTGGTAGGACTTTCACCTACATCTGACCGAGAGTTCAACCTGTTTCCCGTTGTCGGGTTGAGGTTGGCTTAGTTATGTACGGACTGATTACCGTGATTCACTAAGCAACGAATCGCACCAACAGAAGAAATCGTCAGAGGTAATGGTGGCTCTTGCTCACTTAGGCTACCTTGTAAAAATTGTTTGGGAATCGTGTGATAACGGGAGAGAACTTGTAGTACTTGGCTTAACAGTCGGTGTTCCTGTAAAGCTAATTCTGTGCCACCAAAAGGCCAAGCTGTAATTAAATAAGTACAGTCCATCCGCAATGGCGGACGTATAATCACAGCCTGTCCATTGTTACGCTCAATGCTTGGCTCGTTACTTCGCAGTTCTAAATTCTCACGAATATCGTAAAGAAATAAATTAATCGCCGTCTGTTGGGGATTAAAGTTTTCCACTGGACGGTCAAACATAATCATTACATTCGCCAGTTCTGCGGGTAAACCTGGCTGGGTTAAGATAGCCTTCAAAGTTTTGCTTAGGTCGTCAATCATAGCAAGCTCTCGGCAACGATGTCTGCGTTTGGCAACAGCTTGTCCAGTACTGGACTAACTATCTTGTTATCAAAGTCCTCCCAAATGGAGGTATCATTATGAACTTCATAAGCGAGGTAAGAAATAGAGCGGTGTTGATAAATCTGACACTTACAACCTCCTTGTTTTGATGAAACTGCGATCGCATATCCCTAACGCCACATTTTGCCCTCATACATGGCACAGATCGCACACTCAACTAAAATTAGTCAGTTTACCGGAGCTAGCCATCCCTGACAAAGGATTTCTGCTGAACTAATCACGCCATGCATCTTGGCTACATCCTGTTTACTCTTGCAACTCAACCAATATGTTAGTTGCTTGCTCTGTTAATTAAGTTACAAAGAAAATTTGAGGAACTTGTGAGGATAAAAGATATTTTTAGTCAAAAATATAACTATATTTTATCGAATTAACACTGCCACTTTAAAAGTAATAATTGAAACTTATGTTTAGCGTATGTGTTTTTCCTTTTCCACTAAGCGCAGCACAGCTGGTAAGAGGTAAGAGCTACATATAATTCTATGAATTTGTGTATTTATTTTCATATACCTCACAAATTCCTCACAACTGATCATTTAGAGTGAAATATCATACAGTATTTCTGTTTTAACGAGGTTAGTTGAAAAAATTGAGATTACTGAGAGATAAGCAAGACAGAAATTAGCAGTCATTTGGACTGTTTGATTCAAAGCAGGAAGCTTTATCTGATCGAGTTTTTAGCGCTCATTCAAAAGTAAATTTTCCAGATGCTTTTAGTATAATTTACTTCCTAGCAGAAAATTAAATCATTGATAAGTTAGTACTTTATAGGGAGATTTTAACGTGAGTTATCGAGTAACTACTACCCAAGGAAAATCTATCAAAATAACCAATCCTGGAACTAAAAATGCGACTAAAACAAAAAAAGAAGCATTACAGGATGTAACTGGTACGACTGTATTGCCGATAAGGGAAGAAGAAACTTCTGCTTTAGCTGCTAAATTAGTACCGTTATCCATGATTGTTATGCCAGCTACTCAACCCCGACACTATTTTGATACCAAAGGAATGCAATCTCTGATCGAATCAGTCCGCACCGAAGGTATCCTCCAGCCTTTGTTAGTCAGAAAAGTGGCTGATAAGTATGAATTAGTGGCAGGAGAAAGAAAATATCGTGCAGCTAAAAAATGTTCCTTAAAGGAAGTGCCTGTAACCATCCGAGAGATGTCTGATATTCAGGCAATACAGTATGCGCTGATAGAGAATTTGCAGAGGGAAAATTTAAATCCGGTGGAAGAGACAGAAGGCATCTTGGATTTATTGGCGCTAAGGTTGTCAAGCAATAGGGAAGGGGTTGTCTCACTACTCAACAAATTATCTAAAGCAAAACGGGGTGTGGTGGCGGACAACGATGTCCGCTCTGAAACCAAACAGATACTTGCAGAAGTATTTGCCAGTGTTGGCAAGATGTCTTCGGAGTCTTTTCGCACCCACAGGCTGCCATTACTCAATCTCCCCAATGATATATTGGATGCTTTGCGCTCTGGGGAAATCGAATATACAAAAGCTAGGGAGATAGGTAAGGTAGAATCAGAATCTGAGAGGATAGAGCTTCTGTCAGCAGCTATAGAGTATGATTTATCAATTAATCAAATTCGAGAGAAAGTAAAAGCTTTACAGCCACCTTCGGTGGGAATGGAACTGCAAAAGCTATTAGAAAGTACCTACAAACGAGTCAAAAAATTTAAAGTGTGGTCTAATATAGACAAACAAGAAAAGTTAAAACATTTGTTGGCAGAACTAGAAGCTTTGATTACGGCAAAGGAGATTAATCTGGGCGATCGCGATCCTTTAACATGGGTAGGTCACGGGGATTTACTGGTCGGAATTTCCGCTCAGGAGTCTGGAACTGTCGATCAATTTCCCAGCCTTTCTTCAAAAACGCTTGATTTATTTCGTAGGGAAGCGATCGATCTTTGGAAGCAAGCGGGACTGGATGGGCAAAGATTGGCGCAACTTGAGAATGTGACCTTGCAAGTTGCGGATCTCCCAGATGCTCAACTAGGGCTGACTTCAGGACAGATCATTACTATTGATGTTGATGCCGCAGGAAGAAGATGGTTTATTGATCCCACACCTAAGGACAATATTGAATTTAATGCAACTTTCTCTCAAGATGCTTTCTGGGCGAAAGCAGACAACGCTGCTGCCGGAAAAGTGGACTTGTTAACCGTCATCACCCACGAAATGGGTCATGTCTTGGGCATTCCTCACCTGGATAATCACTCAAATTCAGTGATGAGTACATCTTTGCCAGTAGGGGGGCGACGACTGCCAACATCTGGCGATTTAACTTACAGCCCATTCAACTATTCCTTATTCGAGGCGGAAGAGAAAGCAAAGGCACTAATTCAAGCATTAATGAAAACAGTCCATTTAAAACGATAATTGGTACTTTAAGCACAACCGATCAGGATCAAGGAGATACTTTCACTTACAGTTTAGTGACAGGTATTGGTGATACTGATAATACTGCCTTTGTGATTGTTAACGATCAATTACAACTGGCAACTTCATTAGACTTTGAAACCAAATCAAGCTACAGCATTCGAGTTCAAGCAGTCGATGCAGGTGGATTAAGCATTGAGAAAATCCTGACGATTCATGTCAGTAACGTCAATGAGGCTCCGACTGGGATTCAACTCAGTAACGCAACTATTAATGAACATAGTCCCAATGGAACGCTCATTGGTACCTTCACAACCATTGATCCAGATCAAGGAGATACCTATATCTATCAACTTTTAGATGATGCGGGTGGTCGTTTTAGTATTCAAGCAAACCGCTTAATTGTTACTAATAGTGCATTATTAGATTTCGAGCAGAACCGAGTTTATTCAATCATCGTTCGTACCCAAGATGCGGGGGGTTCTGGTTTTACTTACGATCAAGCATTTAGCATTACGGTTAATAATGTTATTGAATCTGATTTAACAGTACAGATCAAGGCAATTCCTACCACTGCAAATTTTGGTGAGCCTTTTGATGTTACCTGGATTGTTCGCAATACTGGTACCGATCCCACTACGAATTTGTGGAGCGATCGCCTTTACCTTTCTACAGACTCTACCTTGAGTCAAGATGATACAATCCTCCTAACTCAAAGCGCCAGTCAAACGCCCCTAGCTCCCAATGGGGAATATAGCCAGACTGCTACGGTTACCTTACCTCTCAACGATAGCTCGATTGCAGGGCGATACTACATCCTGGCTCAGACTGATACGTTTAACAGCCAGCCAGAAACGAATGAGACTAATAATCTTGATGAGCAAGCCATTTATTTTGATTTAGCTCCCTATGCTGATTTACAAGTCTCTCAGGTCACAGCACCTCAATTGACCGTGGGCAACCCGGCTGAAGTTACAATCGGCTGGCAGGTGGCGAATGTCGGTAAGGGTGCAGGAACAGTCACTTCCTGGGTTGATCGGGTGTTTGTCTCTGGTAATGCGATCGCAGGTGACGGTGATGACATACTAATTGGGGACTTTATCCATACTGGGCTACTAGATGTTGGTCAATTCTACAACCAAAACCAAACCGTACTTTTACCACCTAGATTCCAGGGGAATTATCATCTGTTTGTACAGACCGATGCAACGGGATTAGTGTTTGAAAATGGTTTAAAAGCTAATAACCAGGCCTTCGCTCCTAACTTCTTTGATGTTGTTCCTGTTCCCTATGCCGATCTAGCAGCCAAAGTTTGGACTTTAGGAGCTATTTCCCACAATGGAAAACTAGCCCGCAATCAAAGCTACGAGGGAGAACAAATCTTTAATCTCAACTCAGCTGCTACAGGACAATATGTAATTGTGGAAACTGGAGGAGCCTGGGAAGGAATTTATCAGGAAAATAGTTCTCAAGCGATCGCCACGAATGTTACTGCCAGTCCCGCTGATTTGCGGGTAACCAACATTACTGTTCCCAATAGTACCAACTTCTCAGGGGAAACAACGACAATTCAATGGACAGTGGAAAATCAGGGATCGCCAATTTGGTCAGGAACCCGCTATTGGACTGATTTAGTTTATCTTTTGCCAGACCCCCGCTTAACGGTGCAAAACTATAACCCGGGAGATCAAACACTGGGAGGAGTTAAAGCCTTAGGTTCATTTAGCCATCCAGCCGCCAATAGTTACACGCAAACCCAACAAATTACCCTGCCAGCAGGAATTGATGGCAAACAGTATATCTATATAAATAATCGCTGATATTGAAGGTGGAATTCTCGATCGGGGCGATAACAAACAAGCAATAGCAAGATATACCAGTGGAGGATTTGAGAATTTCGCTAACAACCTGTCAGTGACATCTATTCCAGTTACCTACCGTGAACCAGATCTCAAGATTACAGAGTTAACTGTTCCTACGCCAACCCCCTTCTCCGGTCAAACGATTCCCATTAGCTGGACAGTGACTAACCAAGGAAGCCGGGATACAAGAGAAAAAAACTGGGTTGACCAAATCTATCTTTCCCGTGACCCATCCTTAGATAAGAACGATCAAGCGTTAGGTTTTTCAATTCATACTGGTTCACTGACCCAAGGTGGCAATTATTCAGCAACATTGAACGTTGATTTACCCATTGGTGTCGCCGGAGATTTTTACATCCTAGCCGTTACTGATGCTGGAAATGGGGTGGGTGAATTTAAAGATGAGGGAAATAATATTACTGCTACGCCTTTATCTATTTCCCTAGCAACGCCTCCCGATCTGAAAGTTTTTCCCTTCACAGTTGTCGAACATGCTACCGTGGGACAAAGCTTTAACCTGAACTATACCGTTAAAAACGACAGTAACGGGAATACACCAGCTAAACAGGGAACCTGGAGAGATTTAATCTATTTATCCCGCGATCGCTTCTTGGATCTGCAAAGCGATGTCTATCTGGATTATGTTGTTCACCAAGGGGGGTTAGCTGCTAGCGCTGATTACACCATCAATAAAACGCTCAAACTACCCAATTATTTAACCGGATCGTTTTATCTTTTCGTCGTCACTGACCCAGCCAATGATTATTCTGGTGTCAAAGGACAAGTCTTTGAGGGTAGCAACGAGAACAATAATGCAACGGCCAGCACTCAACCCTTAATTATCGAATTGCCGCCGCCTTCCGATTTACAAGTTGATCAAATCACCCTGCCAAGTTCTGCTCAGGTCGGAGATTCCCTGCAACTGGAATGGACTGTCTCCAATCACAGCAATCAAGATGCAATCGGCAGTTGGACTGATGCTGCTTATCTATCGAGTGATGCCATCTGGGACATCAACGATCGGCTGCTGGGTCGAGTTCCGCATCAAGGCACCTTAAAACCGGGAGACAATTACATTGCCAAAATACAAGCTACTTTACCCCCGGCCACGCCTGGCTCGTATCGCATCATTATTCGCCCAGACATTTATAACCAGGTTTATGAGAGTGGGTTTGAATCCAATAACCGGACAACTTCTGCGGATTACCTGAATATCACCGTGCCCCAATTGCAATTGGGTGTTCCTCAGAATGTAACGCTCGCTGGTAAGCAAGAGCGCCTGTTCCAGGTGAATGTAGACTTAGGGCAAACACTCAGAGTCAATCTTAGCTCCAGCGCCAGTGATGCCAGTAATGAATTGTTCCTGCGTTACGGTGCTGCGCCTACAGATACTATCTATGATGCAGCGGATGAAGGTGTTTTAGCTCCTAACCAATCTGCCTTAATTCCCACAACTAAACCAGGTTCCTACTATATTCTGGTGCGGGGACAAACCAACAATCCGGTCACGTTAACAGCGCAAGTACTTCCCTTTGGCATTTCTGCTATTGAAACAGACAAAAGTGGAGATAGTCGCTTTGTCACCACGACGATTACAGGGGCGCAATTCCAGCCCGAGGCGATCGTTAAACTGGTTCGTCCCGGTTTTGCCGAATATGAACCTGTGCGTTACCAAGTCATGGATAGCACCAAAATTATTGCCATCTTTGATCTAACAGCAGCACCCCACGGACTTTATGATGTCAAAGTCATCAATCCTGATGGGCAGGTAGCGATCGTGCCCTATCGCTATTTGGTGGAACAAACCATTGAACCGGATGTGGATGTTGGTTTAGGTGGGCCAAGAGTGATTACGCCCGGAGAAAAAGGTACTTATGGGGTATCTGTTCGCAGCCAGACTAATATTGATATTCCCTATGTGCAGTTCCAGTTTGGCATTCCTGAACTCGGCAAAAATGGAGTTATCTATGGCTTTAAATATGCTACTTTTAGCTCTAACCTAGGTGGTAAACCAGATAACGCTACGGTTCAAGGGCTTCCTTGGGCTAGCTTAGTTTCAAATGTGAATACAACGGGTGAAATTCTTGTGCCGGGATATGTCTTTGATTTACCAACACGCGACTGGATCGGACAAACCTTTACGGTGCAGACCTATCCTGGTTTAAAAGAACTGGTAGATCACAACTTTGAACGTATTCGCCGCATAGTTGATGATAGCCTTCCCGAATTTCGTGGCAAAATTAAACAACCCGAAGACTTAGATTTAATCTCCCCAGGATTATTTGAGATTTATCAATCACTAGGAACTCCTCTGAGCGACGTAGACCCTGAAGATGTTGCCTTTAAATTCCATGTTCTTGCTAGTGCTACTGTTTTAACCCGCGAGGAATTTATTGCCCAACAAACCCAGGAAGCTCTCAAATTACGCGACGCGATTCTTGCTGATGTTACGCTTCAAGAACCCACCAATCGTTTCCGTAGTTTGTTGACAGGGAGCAACGCGATTTGGTGAGGTCGGATAAAAAACGTGCGTTCACGCAGTGTGCCGTAGGTATCGCTAAAAACTCATTTCGGTATAAATAGGATATTTATTACAGTTAATTACGTATTAATACTAATTAAAATTGGCTGATAATTTTAGAATATGAAGATGAGTTGTTTTTTTGGGACAAAAAAAAGGTAGGATTCCCGAATTTTTTCCGCGTCCTGGTTTTTCCCACAAACCTCCTAAACCCTGATATTGCCAGCGTTTAATCGTCTCCCTTACTGTCTGTTGTGCCCAATCTAGATACTCTGCGATAGTACGGTACGTTCCATCCGTGGGCATTTAGGCGCAAGGCGATCGCTCTTTGTTTAGTTCTACGTGGGACTTGATCTGCACAACTGAGTTCTTTTAGTGTACGGTCTTCTTCGGCAGTTAGTATTATTCTTAACGCACTTGGCATCAGTTATTACTTAATTTCTGAACTCTTTCTATCTTACGTTTTTTTTGGTTGACCTACTTAGTACGCGAATTAACTTAACTTTTCGTCCGCATGTGGGAGGCAACAAATGAGTACTGTTGTCTCTACCGAAAAAGCATCGGTGCTGGTGATATTGCGGCGAGAGTATCTGGACATTACTGGCAACTTCTGTGCTGCCAAGCTGATTGAGTATTTCCGACACTGGACTAAATGGAAGCTCAAAAATCACCGCACTCCTTGGGTTTACCAGCCACTCAAACGAATTTATGCTGACCTAATGGGTGAGCATAGTCTTCATGTCATTAGGAGTGCGATCGCTCGGCTTGAGGAGATGGGCATTCTCTCCAAGCAGAAAAATCCTGGAAATGGGCAAGATAAGACTTGGCAGTATAAATTAAACTTTGATGTACTGAATAAGCTACTTGAACTTGGTAAGTGCAAAACTGAACATTCCAGATTCAATGCAGAACAATATCACAGATCCCATCCTGAAACTTCTAAGCCACAACAAAACACTGCTATTAGGGAAGTAAAGGATGAAGGAGTAAAACAAAGCGAATATGAGCCAGCTCAGCAAACCCCAAAATCAAAGCAACCCCAGATCACTCACTTCGTTGATGAATTAGAACTGGATGACTCGACGGGCGGGATAGACTCTCATGAGGACGAATTTTCCGAGGCGGAGGTCGAAGCAGGTTCAACTTCGGATAAGCCAAATAAGCAGCAAATTGCTGAGGTTTGTACAGAGTTGCGACGGTTACGAATAAACCCAGAGCCATGTTTGGGGGTGGTAAAGAAATATTGGGTGAATGTACAGGGGGCGATCGCTCGTGTAAAAGAAGCAATTCACGAGGGATGGTGTGACAATCCGACTGGCTTATTTATCAACAGCTGCAAGAGTGGGGCTAAGGGCAAGAATGTGGTGACATCGAATGTGAGTGCTTGGTTTGATTGGGCGAGGCAGCAGAGGATTGCGTTCCCCGAAGGGGTTGCCGCAGGCATCGCAATGTCTGGCGGATTCGTGTATGCGCCTTCGGGGGATGCAGTGGAAGTGCAGGAGATGATGCGGCGGTTTCCTTTAAAGGAGTAAGTAGGGCGGTGCAATTAAACATAACTGGCGAGGACTGTCATTTGTCATTTGTCATTGGTAAGGGTTTCAAGCCAATTTACGTTTCTTAACATAGTTTGGTTTTTTTCCACCGACTTACTTAACAAGAGCGAATTACTCAGATGTTAGATGAATTAGAAAAACTCATAGAGGAAGAATAGGCACTCATTAGAAGTTATGCTAGTTGCGATTAGCTTTATGATCAAACCCCGGCCTTAATCAACCCACAGAGAAACAAACTGGAAATTTTTGCCACTAAACAACCCGCGATCGCTCAATTTTAAATCGGGAATCACCAACAGCGCCATAAACGAAAGCGTCATAAATGGTGCTAATAGTTGAGAACCCAGACGTTTTGCCCAAGCATCCATTTGAGCATACTGTTTTGCAACTATGTAGCCGTCTGCATCACTCATCAGTCCAGCTACGGGTAAAGTCAGCACTTGGATAGTGTTGCTTTCTACTACAGCAATACCTCCTTTAGCGTCAATCACCGCATTCACCGCCGCGCAGAGTTCCTCATCAGTTGTACCCACAGCAACGATATTGTGGGAATCATGAGCAACACTAGAGGCGATCGCACCTCGTTTTAATCCAAAATTTTGAATTAGCGCTACAGCTGGTGGAGTATTTTTGTAACGGTTGACAACGGTAATTTTCAGAACATCATTTTCTATATCTGTGATGACTTCGCCATTTTGAATCTGAGCAGGTAAAAGTTTTTCTTCTGTAATTAATTGTCCGTCAAATGCTGTCATAACTCGGACTGTTGTACCTTGTGCGGGGATGCGAAATTCGGTTATTTGTTTTTCAGTAGCACTAAAGTTATTTATCGGCGCAACTGGCAAGGATGATATTAATGCTTTACCTTCTTTAGCAACTAAAATTCCCTGGCAATAGGTAGATAACACCTTAAATTCTCGCAAATTGTTGACCACAATGAAATCGGCAGGATCGCCAACTTGCAGCAATCCCACATTCATTTTGTAGTGCCAGACAGGATTAACACAGGCTATTTGCAGCACATCCATTACATCATGACCTAATGCCACAGCACGCCGCACCAGTTCGTTGATATGTCCTTTGACTAAATCATCAGGATGCTTGTCATCACTACAAAACATACATTGATCTGAATGGGAATCTATCAAGCTGTGTAGTGTATCAAAATTTTTAGCTGCCGAACCCTCACGAATAATAACTTTCATCCCGAATGCAATTTTATCCAAGGCTTCCGTCAGGGTGCAGCATTCGTGGTCGGTAGTAATTTTAGCATTAGCATAGTTACGTGCTGCCTCACCGCACAATCCTGGTGCGTGTCCATCAACTGGATGTCTTAGTTCTTGGGCAATACGGATTTTTTCCATCACCTCAGTTGTGCGATTTAAAACGCCGGGAACGTTCATCACTTCGCTGAGGTAAGAAATACCATCCTGCTCAAAAAGTTCACGAATTTCTTTGGCTGATAATTCTGCACCTGCTGTTTCAAAGCCAGTTGCAGGAACGCAGGAAGGCGCACCAAAAACAATCGTAAATGGTGTTTGGGCAGCATTGGCCAGCATAAATCGAATACCTGCTAATCCTAAAACATTAGCAATTTCATGGGGATCGGAAACTGCTGCTACCGTACCATGTACCGTTGCCAAACGAGCAAATTCTGTTGGTACGAGCATAGAACTTTCGATATGAACGTGGGCATCGATAAAACCAGGAAGGATATATTGGTCGTAGTGTTGCCCATTTTCATGTGCGATCGCTTGAATCTTGCCGTCTACAATAACAACTGTTCCCGGAAATATAATTTTGTGGAGAAGATCTACAATGTTTCCAGAAACGCTAGACTTTGCCATAACCCACCCTCCGGGAAAATCACGGCAGCTTACTTTATGTTACGCATTTAAATTGTATATTTCGCACTAAGGTTGCCAAGAGTTAAGAGTCGAAAATCCAAGCCAACCTTTGACCCTGGAACGCCAGTTTTTTCAGGTCTGGCGACCGAACGCACTGGCTCCTTTTGACCTTGGACATCCCCAATGCAAGAATATTTGATTTAGGTGCGTATCAGCTTAAGTATAAAGTTATTGACTGAAAATATATTTACATATTAAGAATCTGTAATTTTGATATTATTTTTGATTCCTCACAAATTCTTCATTTTTGATCTGTAGTCTAAAAATCGGAGTAATCGCCTGAGCTGCTCGGTTATCGATATGAAAGCTGGTCTAACCATGTCCTCAAATAGCAGGACTGAAGGAGGCATACTCGATGAATTCCCTATATCGCAAAAGAGAGCATCTAGATGGGCATCTGAACAATGCAGATATTGAATGCATTGTGCCATTCATTTTTTGATCGATTCAGGCAGGCGAAATGCTTGTAATGGTTCCATTCAGGGATGGAGCATTGGGTTCATCGTCTAGAAGAAATTGGAGATAACAGTTATGAGTTTACGACAAGATTTTTATTCTGCTGGTTTTTTACCCAATTCAGAGGACAGCCGTCTTATTCCCCACAGTCCATTGCAAGAGGTTGATCGTTACCTCAATCGTTCAAACTATACCTGGGCCTCCTCCGAAATTCCTCAAACTTCTTCAGTTTCTGGACTTTCAGGTCATCAACCCTCGTCATTCAGAATCATTCCGGATGAGCCAGGAACTGGACGATCCCAAGCGAAGCTGACTACAGACTTCTGGAAATGGTCTTATTCCATTCCGGCGGATCAAAGCCCCTTTAATGATACAACTGGAGAATTTGCTGATGTCAATCAATCCGGTTCTGTCTTCTTCTTGACAGGGGCGCTCTTTGTACCAGGAGGAGCTGATCCAGCAGAACCGGGTACAACCCGTGACATTGAAGTGCCTCGCGGTAAAGAA
The DNA here is from genome assembly GCF_002368195.1 of Calothrix sp. NIES-2100. Lineage (GTDB taxonomy): Bacteria > Cyanobacteriota > Cyanobacteriia > Cyanobacteriales > Nostocaceae > Aulosira. The sequence continues at coordinate 7,880,377 of NZ_AP018178.1, forward strand.
ATTTTCTTGCCGATACTCAATGTGGAATGGGATAATGCTCAATTACAGGCTTTTTTTGGCAATTTTTTCAGAGATTTGCCTGATAATGGCATCTTGACCCCCAAAGAACTCCGTAACTTGAACGAAAATAACATGCAAACGGCAACGGACATGTTTTTCAAGATTGACGGAGATACCCTGTTTGCCGATGCAGACTGGGGCGATGATGGGTTAATGGGTTATCGGCAAGTCACTCCGACTCCGAAGGGATTTAACTATACCATCCCGGAAAACAACGTGTTAGGTCTTCCCTTGGAAGCAACTGACAATGGTCGTGGGCTGATTCAAGGCGGGATGTCAGATGGGATTTGGATAAATCTGGTGTTAGATCCGGGGTACCATGAACTTAGTTTTGGTGGAACCTTTAACTTCGGCAGCATTAATATAGACTTGGATGGAGATGGGCTTTTCAACGAACCAGGTAAAGAAGTCGCCTATCAGGATGCATTCAAATTATTAGGTAAGTTTGAAACTGGTGTCAATTACAACATCACTCAGCTTTGAAAATGCTGAGATGATGATCCCGCTTTGCAGACTCTGATTAAGAGGCTTTTGGCGAAGTTTGGAGATCGCAAAGATGATGAGACGATACAGTATCTCTATGGACTGTAATTACTTTTTTGGGCGTTGCATTATTGCGGGATGATTTTGAAATTTTTATCAACAACTATTCACAGCGTCACCGTGTCAGCCTTAATCATCCCATTATTTAGCAACGCCCTTTTTTGGAATAGAGGGTAGAGGTTGGAGTTCAATATTTCCCAGCGCACTATGAATGAAGCCAAACTTGCCGTCTATGCACATATATTGAACTTCAATAGCCTGATTTTTGACAAACTTAGCATTCATTTGGCATCCTCGATCATCTTGCCAAATGTAGGTATAAATCTCTCTCTTGCCAATGGGTTCACCTAAAAGCTTCAGCATCTCAGCATAGGTCTTAGCTTGTTCAACCTCCAGCCCCCAGTTTCCCAATATTTCTCTGGTGTTAATTTTTCCCCCTTCAATAATTAGTGTGACTTGCTCAGTATTATTTTTACGTGACCAACGTGCGACGAATCCATCAAGTGGAATATTCTGTCCGGGTTTTCCTAATTTAGAGACGACTTGTTCGTAGGTCATGCCGCTCTCTAGCTTTTCAAATACTTCAGAGATCCGACTGGGGCTTTCAGGGGTTGTATTTGATTGCTTTGCTACAAGATCTGAACCGCTAAATCCCGGCAAGCCGCTCAGAAGCACGATTAACCCAGCCATTGAAGCAATAAAATAGGTACTCGTTTTCACGGTTATAAACCTCCTGTCAATGCAAAGAAAATTTAATCTAACTTTGTAGATATTCAAAATCTAGTCTCAAGTCCAGTTCCAACCGTATATGCTTAAACACCCTTATCGAGATTTTGATTTTTCTACGGTTGTATGAAACCACCCTGCTTTCCCAAATTTGAGAGGGGATGGGGGTAAGGACACCCTAAAACAGCGATTCAGTTCGCACCTACACTGATGACAATAATTTTGTCTGGGTGAATGAAATCCTTGACAGCCTGGTTAACTTGATTCAAAGTAACAGCTTGAATTTGACGAGGTTGTTGATGCAGTTCCTCCGGTTTGTATCCATAGACTTGGTTGTTGAGAATCATCTCAGCTAAAACATCTTGATCGGCTAAAGCCAGTTGATATCTGCTGACTAAACTCTGTTTCGCTATCTCAACTTCAGACTTACTCACCCCTTGCTCTTGTAACTGCTTGAGAACAGCCAGAGTAATATCAATTGCTTTTTCGGTATTTTCTGGTGCAGTCTGCATGAGGATAGTAAATAAACCGAAATTGTGCCCAGTCTGGAGATTACAGCCAATTGTATAAGTCAATCCTTGATGGTAGCGAAGTTCATTTCCTAAACGGCTGGATAATGAACTACCGCCCAGAATTTCGTTGAGGATTTTTAACTCATAGAATTTAGATTCTGTCAAGTTAGAAATTGGATAACCCATGACAATCAGTGATTGGGTTTGGCTTGGCAGTCTTTTTCGCAAACGCACGATTTGATTAGGAGGTGAAACCGATGGCAAATTAGAGGCAGAAGGAGCATTGTTACTAGCTTGCCAACTGCCGAGTATGGCTTCTAGTTGCGATCGCACAACAGTTGGATTAAAGTCTCCGACTAAAGCTAGTACGGTTGTGTCAGGGCGGTAGTATTTTCGGTAAAAATCTACAACGTCTTCTCGACTAATTGCTTTGAGAGTTGCTTGAGTGGGAGGCGCAGACAAGGGATGATTGGCGGGATAAATTGCTTGTAGAAACAATTGCTTGGCAGCATCAACTGGATTTTCTGCACCCGCATTTAAAGCATTTAGATAAGATTGACGGCTAGATTCTAAAGATTCTGCTGGAAAAGAAGCATATTGCATCACATCTGCGAGCGTTTCGAGCAAGAAGGGTAAATCGGCTTTTAAGCTTATCCCGGAAATATAAGTACCTTCCCTGTCTGGCTGCACTGCGAGTCCAAATCCCCCCCTATTTTCAAACTCTTCAACAAGCCAGATGGATTGGTTGAATAAGTTCATAGCGGTAAGGGTAGACAGACCTATTTTTTCTTTCGGGTCAAACTCTTGGCCAGCGCGAACAAAACCCCTAAGGGAAACAGATGGATTGCTGGAGTCAGGTAGGAGTAAAATTTGCAAGCCATTAGATAAAGTTAACTGCTGTGGTATGGCTTGCTGGGATTTAGCAGTTGATGGTGGGAACGGCGGCAAATACTTAGCGACCTCTGGAAATGAGAAAGGTTTTGTGGGACGAAAGTCTGCGGTAATGCGGCTAAAATCTGTAATGTTAAGACTGCCAGAAACTTGTGTCTGTTTAGTTGGTTTTAACCATCCTAAAGTACGGTTCTCTGTTTTCAAGTATTGATTGGCAACCCGTTGCACGTCAGCAGCAGTCACTTGAGCAACAGCTTCTAAAAAACGGTCTGTCTGACGATAATCTCCGGTCGTACTTTGGTCGTAAGCTAATAGACTTGCTTGGCTATTAAGATTGCGGCTGCTAAAAATTGTCCCAGCTTGGATTTGTTTCTTCGCCCGGTTTAACTGTTCATCCGTTACACCTTGAGTTTGTAAATTGGCGATGACTTGTTCAATAGTCCGCTCAACGTTTTCCAATTTCCGATCTAGATTGGCGGTCACCCCTAAAAAGTACCATCCGCCATCACTATATAAATTTGTATTTCCTACCACCTCACTAGCCAAACCAGACCAGACCAAAGCTTGATGAAGCTTAGAAGTTGCCCCAGAAGTCAGAATATAATCCATTACCACTAAAGCAGATATATCGGGGTGATTGCGATCGGGTAAAGGATATACTAGTGCCAGCAAAGGAAGCTTTCCTGGTTGGTTGATCACAACAGATTTACGAAGTGATGGGTTGGGAGAAAAAGCCAATTTGTTCGCGTTTTCTTCTCGGCTTGTCATCCCCTTACCTTTGGGAATCTTACCAAAGCTTTCTTGAATTGTTTTGAGAGTTGGTTCAGTTGAAAAATCTCCCACAATTACAATCAAGGCGTTATCTGGTCTGTAATTTTTGCGGTAAAAGTTCCGCGCTTGCTCGACTGTAATCTTTTCAAAATCAGCTTTTGTGAGAACTTGACCGTAAGGATGATTAGCAAAGGCTGATTGCATTACAGCACTGTAAAGGCGGTAGTTGGGGATATTTTCTGTAGCTTGCAGTTCAGCGATCAGAACTTGTTTTTCTTGAGTGATGCCGTTATCATCAAACACGCTATTCTGCATGCGGTCAGCTTCTAGAGTCAGCAGTGCGTTAAGTTTATTTGACTCGACATTATCAACGTAGCATGTATAATCATTAGCGACCCAGGCGTTAAACTCACTACCAAGAGCAGTTAACAAATGTCGAAAATCAACTGGGCGGACTTGGGTTTTTCGGAACAACATGTGTTCGACTAAATGAGCAATCCCCTTCTCGGATGGTGCTTCATAAGCTAAACCAACTTGATAACAAACTTGTAAGCTTACGACTGGTGCTGTATGAACTTCCTTAGTCAGAACCGTGAGTCCATTTGCTAAAACAGTTCTGCGGACTTGAGCCGTTAGAGACGGTGAAGTAATTTCAATACTGTTTTTATTACTGATTAAACTGTAAGAATTGTCTGCATTGTTAAAGAGTAATTCTTGTGAGGTATTTTGCTTGGTTGGTTGCAGAGTTTTCGTTGGAGCCATGCGAGTTTCTGCACCCATCAGTAACACTGCTGACAATATTGTTGCAGTCGTTCTTTGCAAAATTTGTCTTTGACTCCTGATGATATTGCAAAGAAAGTTGATGTTAAACTGTTTTGGGTACATATTTCCTCTCACAGTTATTAATTATTGTTGAGAATCTCGTTGGTAAAATTAACTAAAACATTATTCATTTGTAGTAAGCACACTTTGTACTTACTACAATGACATTTATTTATTCTTGATTTTCTATTCCTCAATGAAGTATTAAATCTTTCAATCTGGCATTAGCATTTATATAGCGATAGGAGCAAAAAACTTGTGTATCTACAGTTTTTTGGAAATATTCCCGTGCCTTGTACTTATCACCCGCAAGCAAATACTTATACCCGATCAAGAACAAGGCATCACTTGTTTGGCATTTATTTCTAGCTCTACCAATCAATTCTGCGTCCGTGAGCTTGCCTAAATTAAAATTCAATAATTGTAATTGCCATTCTCCTTCGTGATAGTTTTTCACATATTTTTCTAGTAGTTGCTGCGCTTCTGCATTCTTACCGAGATGCCGTAAAGCAATACTATAATATGAGACTGCATAGGCACCTGGTGCTTTCACAAGCTTGGTATACTTTTGATATTCCTTAGCGGCATCCTCAAATTTATTTTGTAGGAAGTAAGCAAAAGCTAAATCTGCATGTGCTATTACGTAGGAGCTATTTCTTTTCAGAACTTCGTTATATTCTTTAAATGCCTGTTCGTAATCTCCAACAAATAACAACGCGTCTCCTAATTTTCTATGGTGCTGCGGACTAGCAGAAAGTCTAACAGCTATTTTGCTCTCTGCTACAGCCAAATTATAAGCTCCCTGATGAATATAAAAATCACTTAAACCCATATGTGTATCAGCATCTTCTGGTGCAAGCCGAATTGCATCTTTAAATGCTTTAATTCCCTGTGTAATTGCATCAGCATCCCAGCAATCCTTTGAACGATGAATATTGTCACCGTAGATGCTACCAATTAACTTGTAGTTTTCGGCATCATTCGGAGCTAATCTGTTCGCTTCCTTCGCTTCCAATAAAGCTAAATCATTTTTGTCTCTGTCAAAGTAAATTATTGACAATAACTGATGATTGTTGGCATTATTGGGTTGAGCATTAATAGCTTTCTGGAGTTCAATAATAGCTTTTTCTTCATATCTAGCTTGTTCATTATTTCCTGCTTCCTTGTGGCTAAGATTGTAGTACAACATTCCCGCTATCAGGTTAGGATGAGGAATTACTTTGAGACTTTCGGAATCAGGAAAAGTCCGCAAAACTTCCTGATATTCATGATTGATTTCATTCAATAAATTGATATTACTCTGCTGTATTGCTTTTTCAGTTAACAACCTATATAAAACCAAATGAGCAGGAGCAAATTCTGATTCTAAACTAATTCCGTTTTGCACAGTTTGAATCGCTGTATCCAAGTCTTTAATCTTACCAGTCTCCTGGTATTTTTGGAAATAGGCAGTAGCTAAGGCTAGGTTTACCTCTGGGTCATTGGGGTTTTGTTTTAAAGCCTGTTCTATTTTTTCAATAGCTGAGTTGATGTTTTGGGCTACAGCTAAATTTAACGGATGAAGAGCAGAAAAAATCACTAAAAAACTTGCTAAAGTATAAACAAGTATTTTCTTGTAAATATGTCTATTTACAGCCCTTTGCATACTACTCGCCTCCTGAGGTTTTTGCAAGGACTTAATTATTATTTCTATTTTTATTTTAAGGAAGTTCTCTGATAAAATGTAATTATTGAAACACTTCTTTATTGAGCTATATTACTCCCTGCCAATCGCACACAACCGACTTACATTTGTAGGAATAGGGAATAATTAGTTTGACTTATAGCCAAGCAAGGGGCTGGTGGCAAATGGATTGATCTGTATTCCTCGCCAGTAACTGTGGTATAAATTTTTGAAAAGCGATCGCCTCAGTTCCACAAACCACGATCAAGAATAGAAATTAAAAGCAGGTTAAAAACAGATCTAAAGCTTGCTCGCTGTAATTATGACGGCTCAAATCCACTTCATCCTCAACGATCGCACGGTCTGTACCTCTCAATCTCCAGGTAGTACTGTGCTAGACTATCTGCGCTCATTAGAACGACTCACAGGAACTAAAGAGGGTTGCCGGGAAGGAGGATGTGGTGCTTGTACGGTACTTTTAGGAGAATTACAAGGCGGAAACCTGGTTTACAAATCTGTCCTCTCCTGTTTGTTACCTCTGGGTGAAATATCAGGGAAACATCTCGTCACCATAGAAGGATTAAATCAACAAAAGCTTTCTCCCGTGCAACAAGCGATCGCTGATTTTGGTGCAACCCAATGCGGCTTTTGTACGCCAGGTATTGTCATGTCTCTGACTGGCTACTTGTTGGCAAATGAGACAGAAGTCAGTGATGAAGGTGTAAAAAATGCTTTAAGTGGTAATCTTTGTCGCTGTACAGGTTACGCATCCCTGAAGCGGGTGGGTAGTTTCTTAGTGAAGCTATTTGGCAATAGAACAAAATTAACTATTGCAGATTTAATCGCCCAGAAAATCATTCCCGAATATTTCCAAGATGTGCGATCGCGTCTATCCCAGTTAGCCCCAACAACTTTAGAAAATGGAAAAGCAACGCCAGATTTTGTGATTGCCGGAGGTACTGATATTTATGTAGAACAAGACGATGTCATCCCAGATTCTCAAGTGACGTTATTAAACCAAACTTCAGTTGCAGAAATGAAGGGAATTTCCAGCTATGACAATCAGATTCACATTGGCGCACTCACGACTTTTGCAGAGTTTGCTACCCATCCAGAAATTATCAAACTGATTCCCGATATCCAAACCTACGTGCAGCGAATAGCCTCTTGGCAGATTCGCAACCGTGCGACCTTGGGCGGTAATATCGTTGCTGCTTCTCCCTTGGCAGATGGGAGTATCATGCTGTTAGCCCTAGAGTCACAGTTAGTACTCGACTACGGAGTACAAAACCGCATCCTACCAATGACAGATTTCTTCCAGGGATACAAGGAAACAGCGAAAAAATCCGGCGAAATTTTAACCGAGATTGTGATTCCTCTCCCCTCTGCACTGACAAAGTTTAATTTTGAAAAAATATCGAAACGTCAATATTTAGATTGTGCTGTAGTTAATAGTGCGATCAAAATACGCTGTGAAGGGGATGTCATTCGTGAAATTGCAGTTTCTATGGGAGGTGTTTCTGCCATTCCTCTGTTATTAAAAGAAACTAGTGCTTATTTCCTTGGGAAAAGAATCACATCCAAAACGATTCAGGGTGTTTTACCTTTCTTACAACAGGAAATTTCTACCATAAGCGATGTACATGGTTCTGAGGAGTATAAGCGACTGCTAGCGCGTCAGGTATTAATTGCTCACTTTACCAAGCTGTTTCCAGAATTTTTGCAAGTGAGAGATGTTTATGCAACGAATTGATTCTGTTTACCACGTTCGAGGGGAGTCAGAATTTGTAGATGATATGCTCCCACCAGCCGAAATGCTTTACGCATCTGTGTTTTCTTCATCAGGAAAATGAGGCTGATTATTGGGAAGTAACAGAAAGATTTGGAAAGGATTTTGCAGAGTTAAATCAGGGACCTGCGGCTGGGCAACAACAGAATTACAGCAGTTTTCGAGCAAACCCGCCACAAAAATAATTGGGAAACTAAGTCCAGGATTGGTTTTAATATTTCTATCTGTGGTACGTTTGATTGCAATTTGCTGTATTATATACACAGAAAATTTTGACATGAAAAATTATCTTAATTATCCAAAAAGATTAAATAGAAGTCTAATCAAACTGCTGATACTAACAGTAGTGACAGTGCTTGCTTCAATTATGTATCCGGCTCAAAATCAACTGTTAAAGCCTCCGATTGTCTATGCCAAATCCACTAATGCAACTGAGACGATTGAACAAGTGGTAGATGTCAATATAAAAACTACTATTTCATCACTTGACGAGTATCATCCAGGGAAAATATATCTTTTAATAAAAAATAAATTTAATAAAGATATTTTGATAAGTCAAGTTTGTCCGATTGGTCCTGATTTTATAGATTTTGTTTATTCAAAAGATAAGATAACTATTTCTCCTCATCAAACCCAAATTCTTGCAATTGAAATCAAAACTCAAGGTCAAGTTTTACCTGGAAAGCATCTTTTTTTATTTAACATTTTTTTTCAATGGAAAGATTTAGGTAAAGTTAAAATAATAAATCTAGTTTCTTTTAAAGAAATTAACGTTGGGGTTATAGGTGAATCAGAGATTCTCAAGCTTCTGGGAGTACCATCTCTTCTAGTTCTTCCAGGATTTCTAATGCTAGTGACAGTAAAAATATTTTGGGAACTTAATAATACTAAAGACAAAAATAACACATTTCCACTAAAAACTATCAGCCCGGAATTCTGGTTCATAGCCATAACATTATCAATACCTATGATATTTCTTTATCCTATTATTACTGAGCGGGTTTTAAAAATCCGTCGTAGCTATCTAGAAACCTATGGACCCACCGATGTATTACTAGTTTGGGTATCTTCAATACTTCTTGCTGCTGCATTATACTTAATAAGTATAGGTTCAATTAATTTATATAAAATATGGAGAATAAAACAAGATGCTCCTTCACCAGAAGATGACCCTGTAACAATACTGTACAAGCTAGATAAGCAAGGTTTAGGGGTTGCTCTAGAGTGTGTGAATTTGAAAGGGATAGAACAACCTGTATTTTTACTTGAATCCACAAAAGATGACAAAGAAAAGCTTTGGGTAGCTCCTCCTATTATCTTGGAATGGCTTAAAGGAAGTGAGTGTAAGACACTGCGGGAAGATGTGAGCAACCAACTTACTCTCCAAGGTAAGGCTAAGACTTTGGCAAATTTACTCAAAAAAGGTGAAAAAATTAAGGCACTGCGAGTAGATTGGCAAACTGGAAGTAATATCCTTAAACCTAAGCAAGTGAAGAGTATAGATATTACAAATTATTCAAAGGATATTTTTGTCAAAGAAAAATGAACATATCTAAGGAGAACAGGATTATGGCATCACAATATATTGTCCTACTTCAAACCCCTTTCTCTTTTGAAAAAGGGGTTTATGTGGCGGTCATTTAAGAGCCGCGACTGTGGAATAAGTTTGATGTCGTGTCATTTTAGAGCCGCTACTAGGTAAGAGCCGTATCATCCTTTCAGATTACCTAGTTTTTGATACTCACAGTTTTAACCTCCAAACAAAATTTACAGATTTTATTTGTGGTAATCCCTTGTCAAACCACCTGATAAACCATCCTCATACTTCTACTGAAATACTAGGTCTACCCTTAGTTAACTATATTATAACATGAACAAAAAAAATATCATAAATGGAGTAATTTTACAAGTGACCTTAGAAATTAAAATCCACGATTTCCAGTTATCTTTGATCTGGGCTGAGACAATTCTCGACCTTCTTGAAGAAAACCCTCCTTCTTCACCTTTATTTTTTCTTGGTCGTGACTACGAATACAAGAAACAGTTTGAAGCTCTAAAGCAAAACAAAGAACCTTTGTGTCTAAAGTTACCTTGGCTGGGGATGAACAAGGAACTTTACCTCAAACTGCCTTGGAAAGATCAAAAGCTAGCAGGACAACATTTTTGGGTATACTACTTATTCGGTAAGAAAGGGCACATAGATATCAATGGTGAGAAAGCTTGGCAAGCACTCGTTCCGTTTCGCTGTAATGTTCCTGTTGTGGTAGAGTCTCCGCAGTGCTTCGGGGAAAAAGGCTACCTCAAATTAGAATCATTTTTTTATCCTCATGGTATTGCTTTAGTTGTAACAGCAAGATGTCGCAGCCAACTTCCCTTGGATAAAGCTGTTGATGTAGCCTTTCAAGTTAGAAGGGGAAAAACATTGGAGGTGGAATGGAATCCAGGAGTTTCAGAAAACTTAACTCTTTGCACTTTTGCTGAGAAATGTTTCACAGCTTTTCGCGCAGGTATTCTACAACGTAAAACACAATCAGTTGAACCTTTTACAATCTTTACTGTTATCAGAGGGGAGGGGGTAGACCCAACTACTAGATTAATTACAGATGAAGTCCATCGTGCACTGCAAGCAGTGACTGAATGGAACCAAGATTATAAATTTGCACATCTCTTAGGTATCGATGAGACAAAGTTAGCAATTAGAAAGATATCTCCTGATAGTCACATCATATATGAACGTCCAAGGAGTCGAGCAATTTGGTTCCCAGCGTTATTTACTCAACCACCAGAAACTCATGTACACTCTCTTAGCTGCTACCATAATAATTTTGTGTTTGCATCCCTGCAAGTAGAGAGCCTAGGTAGCCTAGTCTCAGTAGTGGCTGAAGACATAAGGAGCGGGAAAAAAGAGTTTCTTAACTTACCAAAACACCTTCGTGATTGTGTGAAGCAGGCAGTTGTTAATCTTAGCTTGCTTTATGGAGGTAGTTATGATACATACCGCTCTTCAAGTCCTCGAGTTCAACTTGAACAGAACTCTATTATTGAAGACATTAACGAAGTTCGGAAAGCTCTTAACTGGAATCCCCTATCATAAGCACACTGTTCAGTAGATGTCAGGTGTGTTATGACCGAGGAAATCGCCCCTGATTTTCCCTTAGCTTAATGGTGATTCATCACCCATCCTGCACCATAACAACTAGAACCAAAAAAAAGGCGATCGCCTTTTTTTATTTCCTCACAACTTCCTCAACATCTTTATTATAAATTTAGTATGTAAATAAAATCACTGACCATCCTGACTGTTTAGCTCTACTTATATAAACCTCTCAAAATGAGGTAAAAAATCTGCTCGATGGTTTTTTCTCCCCACAGGTAAACTCTTCATTAATAGTTGAAGGAGGAAGAGAAGGTGAATAATAAACAATTCTTGACCTCAAATAGGTGGATTATCCTAACAGGAATTCTGTTTGGTACATTGGGGGCGCTAGCCGTCAACTGGGGAAATCCACCGAATATGGGCATTTGTGCAGCCTGTTTTTTGCGGGATACGGCTGGTGCGTTGCAACTGCACCACAACCCTCTAGCACAATACATCCGACCTGAGATAATTGGATTTGTTCTGGGGGCATTTGGCATTTCTCTAGCGATGGGAGAATGGCGATCGCGTGGGGGTTCTTCTCCCATTCTCCGCTTTATCTTGGGTGCGTTCGTCATGATTGGCGTGCTGGTGTTTTTAGGGTGTCCCATTCGAGTCATACTTCGCATTGCTGGGGGCGATCTCAATGGTGCGATCGCGCTAGCAGGATTCGTGGCTGGAATCGGAACTGGGACATTCTTCTTGAAGCAAGGTTTCTCTCTGGGGACTAACGCTAACCAAGCCCCAGTGGTGGGACTAATCGCGCCCTTAATGACAGTGGGCTTGCTTGTTCTACTGGTAAGGCATCCTGCTTTCATTGCCTTCAGTACAACGGGGGCTGGCGCTCAACATACACCAATACTTTTTGGTCTGGGATTGGGGCTGTTGGTTGGTGTGATGGTACAGCGGACTCGATTTTGTTCGATCGGAGCATGGCGGGATATCTTTTTGGTCAAAGATTTCCAATTGTTCAGTGGCGTTGCAGCTTTCCTAATGGCGGCTGTGTTAACTAATTATATAGCTGGCAATTTCAGCCCAACTGGAATTGGCTATCACTGGGGCTTCACTCACCAACCGATCGCACTGCCGATGACGCACTGGACTGAATATGTCTGGACGTTCCTAAGTCTGGCTTTAGTGGGTTTAGCAGGAACTTTTCTGGAAGGTTGTCCACTGCGAAATTTAATCCGCGCTGGTGAAGGTGATACCGATGCTACGGTGACAATCCTCGGCTATTTTGCAGGAGCTGCGATCACCCATCGTCTACCCATTGCTTCCAGTTCCGCAGGTTTGGGCAGTTGGGGGCCAATGGCTGTCCTCTTAGGGCTTGGCTTCTGTCTGGTTTTGGGGTTCCTACAACTGAGAAGTATGCAACCTCAAGCTCAACAAGAGAAACAGATGTTTGCAGGAGATGGCATAATTATCTTCCCTGATGTTGCCTCGGCTATGAAAACAGAAAAGGCAATTCAAACAACTGGGTATGATGTGAAGCTAGTAGCGCCTCCACCCGAACTGCGAATGGGTTGCGATCTAGCACTGGAAATCAGTTTAGTGCAGCAGCATGGCATTGAACGGTTATTGCAGGAGCAAAGCCTCACCTATGTCAAAATCCTGCCGATCAGCAAAGGAAGTACCCGGATGTGCGAAATCGTCAAAGTCACTGATTTTGGTCAGTGGGTGATGGTGAAAGCCGGGAATATGAAACTTTCTTATGAAAAAGATACAGGAGCGATCGTTAACATATCTGGTGGAGGGTGTCCGGATATTCCGTATCTCCATGCCGAAATGGTAGACAAACCTCTCAATCAAGCTCCTCATCCGCGAGACTTGGGCTATACCCTCTGTGCCACAATGCTGCAACGTGCTTACGAAGAGTCCCTTCACCTTGAACAAGGAGGAATCTAATTATGCTACTCCTGTTTGGTAGTGTCCCCGATCCATCCTTACCGCTGACGATGGGTGCAGTTCAACGGGATGGAGATGTACTGGTGGCAGAAGGACGTAGTTTCTCTCGCACTCAAGGAACGGGTGCTATGATCAGTGCCGCTTTAGCTGTCACCACAAGTTTAGGTTTAGATCCACCCTATGTTTTAGTTGCAGGTGATATTGGGGATGGCAAGGGCACCAAGGCATTGTTTCAATATTTGACCCAAAACATTGTTATCCTCTCGCCGCAAGTGCTGACCCTGCACTATTGTCTACCGATCATGGGACTGTTGAAAAAACTCTGTGAAGCCATTGGGGGCTGTCCTCAACGACCCATTCTGATTGCTGATGCTGGGGGAATGTATGCGGCTAAAGGAGCTGGGTTAGCTCAAGAGTTTGACATTTTCACACCAGATACCTGCGAAATCGCGTTTCTGGCTGATCCACAAGCCACCCATCCAGCTTATATTTCCCATCACCTGTTAGCTTCGGATGCCAGTGCTGTTCCTGAGCAAATTAAGACTGCATTCCAACTCAACAGTGCCGCAAAACTTTTGCTGGTTAAAGGTAAAACAGACTATGTAGCGATCGATGGGCAGATTGTTGCCACAATTGATCAACCTAATGTTCCCACCTTAGAACCAATTGGGGGAACAGGAGATACCATTACGGGTTTAGTTTCAGCGCTCGTCTATGCTGGAATTAGCCACAAAGAAGCGGCTGTCATGGCTTGTCAGATTAACCGCATCGCCGGACAAATAGCTCAACCAACCCCTGCAACTAAAGTTAGACAGGTGGTAGATCAATTCCCAATGGTCTTAGCACAATACTACAGCCAATTGACTCAACCACTGGCAGTTCAGCATATCTGACGATATCAGCTGAGACTTTAGCTTTGGAACTGACAGCGATTAACTTTCGAGATTAGCCATTGAATCAGCAAAAGTTACACAGGCCTGATTAAAGAAGGAGTATGGTATGAAAGTCCAACAACCCATTTATCCCAACCCTCCACTGGCAGCAGCACAGTCTAATTTAGGAACGGTGTTGTATCAACAAGGGCAATTCCAGGAGGCGATCCTAGAATTCAAACGGGCAATCAGCCTCGATCCAGAGATAGCTGAAGTGCATTCTAATCTGGGGCTTGCCCTTTACCGCCAGGGTGATCTGGAAGCAGCAGTGACGGCATTTGAGCAAGCAATCCAACTTAACTCTAATTGTGTTGATGCTCACTACAATTTAGGTGTCGTCCTGTGTCAACAAGATAAATGGGAGGAAGCAGCAGTTGCATTCCGTCAAGCGATTCGCCTCAATCCAGGATTAGCCGATGCACACGACAATTTAGGAGTAGTCTTGTATCAGCAAGGTAAAGTAGATGAGGCGATCGCTGAATTTCGCAAAGCCGTTCCGCTCGATCCTTATCTCGCAGAAACTCACAACAATTTAGGATTGGCTTTAGCTGCACAGGGTAATGAACAAGAAGCGATCGCAGAACTAAATATGGCAGAGCAATTGCATGGATAATTTGAGTAGTTCTGTGCGATGGGTTGGCTGTGGATGGTGCGATCGCAAATTATACCAAATCAAATCATGTTGGCGACACATCAATATATTCTAGAGGGCATGGCAGTGCCCATACGTGTCAACTTAACATGAAACCCTTGCCAAAGCTTGATTTTGAATTAAATCGCTTAACATCAAGATCCGCGTTACCCCACCCCAGTTTTGTCTAAAGCCAAAACGTCCCCTCAGAGTTTACGGGGAGGGGATTAAGGGGTGGGGTGAAAGACTTGTGGGATAAGCGTTTTAACTTAAGTTGACACCAATGGGCAGTGCCATGCCCCTACAATCTGTCGCAATTCTGTATACTAAGGGTTTCAGGCAATGGCTAATAGGTTGAGTTTAAGTTAGATACAAAAGTGCGATCGCATCTACAAGTACTTTTCATCAAGTTAGTCAATCTGGCATTTGTGAATGATTGACTATCAATGTTGTGCAAAAACCTGGTGTGAATAGCCGATAGAGAAAAGTGAGAGATTTGTATGCAACGAATTGATGCTGTTTACCACGTCCGAGGGGAATCACAATTCGTAGATGATATACCTCCACCAGCCCAAATGCTGTATGCGACTGTGTTTGCTTCCCCAGTCGCACATGGAAAAATCTTAGCCTTAGACACGCAAGCAGCGCTGACTGTGGATGGGGCGATCGCAGTTTTCACCGCAGCTGATATCCCTGGATGCAATCAATGGGGTACAATCATTGCCGATCAACCCTTGCTGGCTATTAATGAAGTGCAGTATGTAGGGCAACCTGTAGCTGTGGTAGTGGCGAAAACTCAGCAAATCGCCCAAAAAGCTGCGAAACACATCACTATTGATATAGAAGAACTTCCCCTTATTCTTGAACCACGAGAAGCATTTGCCAAAGGACAAATAATTGGTAAGCCCAGAACCTTTGTTTTGGGGAACGTGGATAGTAGCTGGGAACAGTGTGATTTGGTTGTCGAGGGGACGTGCGAAATTGGCGGACAAGAGCATTTATACTTAGAAACTCAGCGATCGCGTGCTATTCCTCTAGAAGGTAAGGCGATGCGTGTCTACTCATCCACCCAAAATCCCCACGGTACGCAAAAAACCATTGCCCAAATTTTAGGCTTACCCTGCCACGCCGTAGAAGTGGATGTTAAGCGTCTGGGTGGTGCTTTTGGCGGGAAGGAAGAACAGGCGACACCTTGGGCGTGTATGGCTGCGCTGGCTGCTTGGCATCTACAAAAGCCAGTAGAGTTGGTGTTGTCACGTTTAGACGACTTGAAAATGACTGGGAAACGCCACCCCTATTCTTCAGACTTCAAAATTGGCGTGACAAACCTAGGTAAGATTCTCGCCTATGAAGTTAAGCACTATCAAAATGCTGGGGCTTATGCGGATTTATCACCAGCAGTATTAGAAAGAACTTTGTTTCACAGTACAAACGCTTACTTTATCCCCAACGTCAGGATTTTTGGTGCTTCCTGTCGGACTAATTTGCCTCCAAGTACTGCTTTGCGGGGTTTTGGCGGGCCGCAGGGGATGTTTGTCATTGAAAGTGCGATCGCAAAGGTAGCAGAAACTTTAGCGATCCCCCGTGAGGAGATTCAAGCGAAAAATTTGTTGCAGCAAGGTGATATCTTACCCTATGGTCAAGAGTTAGCCACGAATAATGTCCGCTTGTGTTGGCAGGAAGCAGAAACAACCTATAAGTTATCAGAAATCAGAAATAGTATTGCCCAATTCAACGCCAGTCATTTTGATACAAAAAAGGGCTATGCAATCATGCCTGTGTGTTTTGGTATTTCCTTTGCCCAGACTTTTCTCAATCAAGCCAGTGCCTTAGTTGAGATTTATACAGATGGTAATGTCAGCATCTCCACAGGTGGGGTAGAGATGGGGCAAGGATTGAGTACCAAGCTTGCCGAAATCGCAGTGAAAGCGCTTGGTATTGATGAAAACCGCATTAATATAGAAACCACTAACACAACAAGAATTGCGAATATGTCTGCCAGCGCTGCTAGTGTGACTGCTGATTTAAATGGGAATGCAACCTTGGCGGCTATTGGTCAAATTTTAGACAGATTGAAATTAGTAGCAGCAAAAGAACTGGGAGTAGATGAAGTTGATAAAATAGCGATCGCCCATGAACAAGTCCTGTACGCTGGAGAACCCACAGACTTAACTTGGGAGAAGTTGGTAACAACAGCTTATCTATCTCGCAAGAATATTTCTGCTCATGGATTTTACGCCACTCCTGGGCTGGAATTTGAGCGCATCACAGAAAAAGGACACCCCTTTGCTTACCATGTCTGCGGTACAGCAATTGTTGAGGTGACACTAGATTGTTTGCGGGGAATTTATCAGATAGATGCGGTGAAGATAGTACATGATTTAGGGCGATCGGTAAATAAGCTGGTTGACATTGGGCAAGTAGAAGGCGGACTTGCTCAGGGTTTGGGTTGGATGACAATTGAAGATTTACAGTTTAATGAAAAGGGGCAATTACTATCTAATAATCTGGCAAATTATAAAGTTCCTGATATTTACTTTGTACCAAAGCAAATAGAGATTAAATTTTTAGAGAATGCTGATAACTCTCCTGCACCCTATGGTTCTAAAGCCATAGGAGAACCGCCGTTAATGTATGGGGTTGGAGTATTTTTTGCGATACGTCAAGCGATGCAAGCGTTTCATTATCAGGGAGAATTAGCCTTTACATCTCCACTTACACCTGAAAGGGTTTTGTGTGAGTTATATGCAGATGAATTGAAAGAAATGGCTAAGTCTATTATTGGTAATCTTAAGCTATAAGCATCAGTATGAAGTATTCACTGCGAAAATCGATAGTAAATTATTCTGATGGCAGAAGCAGTTAAGAATGTAAGTGAAAAAGACATTTACTTACCTAGTATCGAACTCATCTATAGCAATCCTAAATCGTTTATAAGAAATTGAGAACTAATTACGCGAATATAATTCGCTACTACACAAATAAAGTCGAGATGGTGCGGGGACTTAATACAATAACCCGCGCAGGCGGGTTTTGTCTGTATAGCTGCGATTTCTAATCGCCAAGGCTGAATAAAATATAACTCTTAGTTTTGATTTAAACTCTACGTGTTTTCTCATAACTCAATTGGGATTGCCACATAATATGAGCGACCCCAACTAAAAATATCTCCACTTTTATTTATAATAATCACCTATCTACCCGTGTTGTTAAATTCATCAACTTTGTCTGTATTTTTTACTTCATTAGTTGATTTTAACCACTTATTAGCAGTAAGCTGAATAATTTTTTGCTTTTCTGCAAGTATCATATCTGGAGCAATTTGTCCTGTAGCAGCAAGTAGAATACTTAGTTTACCAATATCAACACGTTCTTCATGATATCGATCTAATCGCTTGTTTGATTCCTTCATACTCTTAAAGAAGAGTACAGTAACGGCTTCTAATATAATACCTGCTATAGTAGAAGCAATACCTCCTTTATTTAGATGATTTAGAAGATTTTCTCCAGTTGCAGGTTTTTTGTTATCAATTGTTAACTCTGTATTTATAGTATTTTTAGAGTCGTTAACTAAATACGGGTTTGCATTGACACCAATATATAATAAATAGACACCAAAACAAATAAAAACAAAACCAAGGCTTGCAGAAATGAGTGAAGCCAAAAACCAAGTTTTCGCCTCATTTCTTACATCATTAGAATAGGTTTTAATTTCTTTAGATAAATCTTCAGCTTCCTTATTTTTTAACTCTTCAAATCGCTTGGCATTTTCATAAGCTAAAGCAATTTGATTGGCATAAGCTTTATATACATCCTTATTTTTTTCTAACTGTAATACATCTATTGATTTGGAGAAAAGTATCCACATCACTCCAATTTTTTTTAATCCAGCAGAGAAAGGTAGGCATAATCCATAAGATATTTTTAGCCCTCCAAAATAAAAATTCTTTAGCTGATTATCTTTCCGATCGCAATAAACTTTTTGAGAAGTTTCTTCTAGAATCTGTATGATATTATCAGCTTTTTGAGGAACAATTTCATCCTTCAAAACAATTGGATTCTGATTTAAAAGAAGATTTTTTTTATCTTTAAATGGAATAACAATAACTTCGTCTGCTTCTAATAATTCACGAGTCGCTGACACTGCTTTATACAACATATTTTGAGGTGTCTCTGACATGATGTTAGGTAAGGATTGATGTAGACTAGTCAACATCCCATTATTATTGTTAATAAAATCAATCAGTTTTTTCTTTTGATATGCAATGGCGACTTGTGCTGCAAAATGTTCGATAACTTCTTGATGTAGTCTAGTGAAAGCATAAGGTTTACTATGCTCAAGATTAATCATGCCAATTACTTTGTGATTTTTCTGGTCTATAATAGGCACAGCTAATTCTGAAATAGTTTCTTTATCATACTCAATATACTGTTGCCACTTTTCACTATTTTTCTTTTTTTCCTCATTAATATCATCAATACGATATGGTTTTTTATCTTTTTTAGCAAGACCTATAATCCCTATCTTGTCATCTTCACAAGACTTGTTCTTTACGTCTATCAATCTATACTCAGGCCACGCAGCTTTGACCTCAGGCTTATCTTCATGATTATACATATCTACAAAACTGAATTTTGCCTTTGAAAGTTCACATGAATATCTTGCCACGTCTCGCAATAATAAGCCTATATCATCTTTATCGGCTATTTCTGCAATAGCACTACTAAATTTTTGGTGAGCATCAGCTCTAAATTGTTTTTCCGATAAAGTATTTTGATCATTAATAATGCTAGCTGCTTGTTTTGCAAACAACTCCAGCGCAAACTTTTCAACTTTAGAAAATGGCTCCTCTGAATATTTATTTAAATATAAAGCTCCGATAAGAGATTGCTGATTATCTTTAGTGATGATCAGAGGGACTACAATCTTACTTTTAACGCCTTTATCCCTAATACGATCAGAATTTCCAAGCTTTTCTGAGAACTCTTTAATTTCCTTATCTACTATTACTAAATCAGTAGTGCCTGTACCATCTAAACGAGGAGGTAATTCTTTTTTACCAGGAGGATAAGTATATTGAGGAGATTCTATAGCTCTATATTTTCCATCTAAATACTCGAGAAGATGAATACTAGCTGACCCTGCACTTGTCATTTTCAATGCGTGTTGACAAATTTGCTCAAGCAGTTGTTTCTTGTCTGGATTAAGAACAAGTTCAGCCATTTTTGAACTGATATCATTTAAGAATTCTAAAGTTATTGTGCGTTCAATGACAGTAGCGACACTGAGCGCAATATCTTTAACTAAATCTCGATCGTAAACTGTAAAATAATCCATCTGTTTTTCCTTATAACAGGAAATAACACCAATGATCCGATTAGTTTCCACTGAGTTTTCGTTAAATATTGGTATTACAGGTACTGCTAATAAAGAAAGATTATCGCCTGGATGCCTCAAAGACGGAATAAATTTATTATCTTCAATTGCATGAGGTACAATTCTACTTTGACCACTTTCTAAAACAGTACCTACAATCCCCACACCTTTTTTAAATTTGTGGTTACTTTTTTCTACTGGTTTATGAGGATCGTCTTTGGCTGAAGTCCATTCTTCGAGAAAGACTTCTTCCTTATCAGGATTAGAGTCAGGATCAGATGAAACTAAAAAATAGGTGCAGTTATCACAGCCAAGTTCATTTTTCAATTTTGTGAGTATTGTTCTTACCAGTTCTTTACTTTCTAAATGATTTCCCATTTCACTGAAAATACTTTTGATTACTCTTTTATTTCTTTGCGAGAAGAAGTCTATGATAGCATTTGCAAAAATTTCACCAAAATCTCTCAAAAAATCTACAAGTTTATGATTGTTTTCTTGATACTTGTCTTCAGTTGTATAATCAAGAGTAATAATTGCTACAGTCTGATTTTGATGTTTTGCAGCTAATCCAATCCAAGATTTGATATCTTTTGTTGTAGTTTCGTCCTCATCCCAACCCAAATCAGCTAATTGTCTGCCTGATTTATCTTTACGCTTATCTTCAAGATTTTGTATGATAAATACTGTTTCTTTATCAACTCTCATGATTAGCTTATCGCCAGCTATTATACATACAAATTTTATAAACCATAGTGTAAACTGTGTAGCGATATTCCGTTTGCTACTGTCTATTAAATAAAGTTGCCATAAGAAAATCAAAAGAATTTTGTCAGGTCTGATATCTTTCTGAAGTCTCCGCTTTGGCTGATTATTTTTTGGTTCTGAGTCAAACTTCAATAAATATCTTGCCAAAGTTTCAGTATTTCTATCAACTAAGGATATAGTGGCTCTTTCATATCCAACCAATTTATGCGTTTTTAATTGCTTAAGTGCTTTGTCTACTATAGAATTTAAACTATCTGCTTTAAATAGCTCACTTTTGAAATTTTCCAGAGATTTTTTATACTTCATCTCCTCTGCCAAGGCGTTAATAGATGCTTCAATTGCACATAGATTAATGGGGCATACAAAAGTGCGTTTTTTCTGCAATAATGCTTCATGCACTTTAGTAAGTAACTCATCCCCGCCAAAGCCAAAAATAATAATAAATCCTACATAAGATATATCTTGTTCTTTCATAAAAATATCTAGTTTTTCCCAATTTCCAGACCTCTTTAGATCAACCCACATAATCAAAATGTCAATTTCTGCTAGTTGTGCTTGAGCATCTTTTATGGAATCTGATTCTTGTAATGAGAATTTAGATCGTATATAGGCCAAAACATTGTCACGCTCTGGGCTAAATGGATCGCTAGCATTAGACTGATTTAGAAACAAAACTTTGATATTATCCATAATAATTTTCACCTTTATTTCACATTCAATTACCACTGCTCAAGCATGAAAACTTGCAAGTGAATATTCACCATCCACCTGAGCATCTTTTATGAATTTACATTCAATTTAGAAAAAAAATGTGAGGAACTTGTGAGTATATCTACATATATAAACAGAGTGTTATCATGCCAGATGAACTACCCGCCAACGATAAGTCTCCCATGCCAGCGATCGCAATTTTAATTGCCCTTGGCCTCTGTATCCTCTTTGGCGGAAATCAGGTTGCTAGCAAAGTTGCATTAACAGCTTTTCCACCTTTATTGTGTGGTGTGTTTGCTTTTACCCTATCTAGCATTACTCTCTGGATTTATGCTCAAGTATGCTCTATCGGTTTACAACCACCCTCCAGGTTAATTTGGCGATCGCATTGCATATCCGCTAATTCTTGATCAAATACTCTATCACTATTAATAGTGACAGGGATTTCATTAGCATCATGGAAATGATAGCTAAGGCTGGCGATCGCAGAACCTGTATCTTTAATTAAGTTTGCTGTAACTTTAGGCGCTTCTGTGTCAAAGTTAGCCACAGTTAAAGCATTATTAATTAATATTTTGCCTAATTCTGTATGCCGCCATTCTTTGGTGGGAACCATTAATTTCCCCAGAGATGGTACTGTTGTAGTTGCACCTTTGACTGTAAAGATAATGTCGTTATAATCTCTATCTGAAGATTGTTCTTGCATGATATCTTCATTTTTAGAGTTACTTCGACATTGCCAATTGTTAATATTCGTCGCTTTTTACAACCATGTTTTTGTGTTTTATTATGCCACCATCCCTGTGTTTGGTGCATTGCTTTATCTAAAAATTCTTGAGATTTAGACAGATTATTAAGCAATAAAGCAATACATTCTCCTGCTAAAATTAATGCAGATTCCCTAATTTCTTTCTCACATAGTTTTAAAAGTATTCCATCAAATTCTGATATATTTGTTGATTCTAAAAGTTTGGTAACTTTTTCTTGAAAATGTAACAATGATTTGCTTAAATCCCAGGTAGAATATATGTTATTTTTCATTCAGTGTAGGCATTCCCTGTTTTGATGTCAGATATCAAAACCTTTACTATTCGGGAATCCTACCTTTTTTTTGTCCCAAAAAAACAACTCATCTTCATATTCTAAAATTATCAGCCAATTTTAATTAGTATTAATACGTAATTAGCTGTAATAAATATCCTATTTATACCGAAATGAGTTTTTAGCGATACCTACGGCACACTGCGTGAACGCACGTTTTTTATCCGACCTCACCAAATCACGTTGCTCCCCATCCCAAGAGCGATCGCACTTTGGCCGCAATCCTTGGAAATAATTGAGCAGATTGGTGATGTCAAAGGCAAAACCACCACCCTCAACAACATGGCAGGGGTAATCGCCCAACAAGGGGACATCCCAAGAGCGATCGCACTTTGGCAGCAATCCTTGGAAATAATTGAGCAGATTGGTGATGTCAAAGGCAAAGCCACCACCCTCAACAACATGGCAGGGGTAATCGCCCAACAAGGGGACATCCCAAGAGCGATCGCACTTTGGCAGCAATCCTTGGAAATAATTGAGCAGATTGGTGATGTCAAAGGCAAAGCCACCACCCTCAACAACATGGCAGGGGTAATCGCCCAACAAGGGGACATCCCAAGAGCGATCGCACTTTGGCAGCAATCCTTGGAAATAATTGAGCAGATTGGTGATGTCCAAGGCAAAGCTGCTACCCTCAGTAATATGGCAGGGGTAATCGCCCAACAAGGGGACATCCCAAGAGCGATCACACTTTGGCCGCAATCCTTGGAAATAATTGAGCAGATTGGTGATGTCCAAGGTAAAGCAAGAGAGTAGTTGGAAGATGATAGCAGGTGCGGCGGGTAGACAAGGAATTGAGACACGAGAAGCCTTTGATAATTGGTTTGTCCAGCAAAGGCTAAATGATCCAGAATATTTCCTCCCCCGACTCAATCAACGCCTAGAGGAGATTGTTGGCGATGGCTGGGTGTTTGATCGTAGTCAGGTTTAGCCTGTTATCGATGCAGTTTCTCAGGATGAACGTTAAACATTCAGGTATCCAGATCCCCGACTTCTTGAAGAAGTCGGGGATCTAAAGCCGCACGAATAAACTTTAACTCAAGCTTATTAGGGGAAATGCGATCGCCTGGATGAATTTCTCGCAGATTTTCCCACTGTGAGCCGCACACAGGCGCAAAAATATTTACGGTGATTGCGATCGCTTCATATCATATCCATTTAAGTAATCGTCATTGCGACCGAAGGGAAGCAATCGCAAGGGTTGGGATTGCTTCGTTCCACTCGCAATGACAAGTTTGTATCCACAGTTAACATTGGATATTCGTTAATGGAGCTAAAAGCCTGGTTAACGGAGCTAAAAGCCTCATTAATGAAGTTAAAAGCCTCGTTAATGGAGTTAAAAGCCTCGTTAATGAAGCTAAAAGCCTCGTTGACAAGTATCAGACTCAGCTAATGTCCTAATAAATCCTACAGATGCTGAATGCGATCGCCTTTTACAGAAAACTTTTGGTGATACCTAAACCGAATTATCGCTTGTTTCAGGTTCAAACTGCACTTGGCGATACAAATCAGCGATCGCTATTTCTACATTTACCGATTCCAGCCGCAATTTCTCATCCAAATTATACTCCGACAGCACCCATTTACCCTGTTCGTTGCGCCGAAATACTTCCACAACCGGTTGCGCTACTTGGACTAAAACATATTCTTGCAAGGTGGGAGACTGGCGATATTTGGCAAACTTTTTCCCCCGATCGGCTGCTTCTGTTGAAGGTGATAGCACTTCGATAATTAAGCAGGGAAATTGCACCAATTGCGGATCGGTATCGCGTTCGTCGCAAGTTACCACCACATCGGGATAAAAATACTTTTGCCCCGGTTCAACCTGCACCTTGACATCTACAATGTATACTTCACAAGTGCGATCGCCTAAAGCATCATCTAAAAGCTTCGAGAAATTGAAAGAAATCCGATTATGGTTGCGTGTACCACCACTCATCGCCACCACTTCCCCATCCCAATACTCATAGCGTTGTTCTTGGGTGGGTTCCCAAACGAGATATGCTTCTGCACTCATCAAAATGCGATCGGGT
This sequence comes from Calothrix sp. NIES-2100, assembly GCF_002368195.1. GTDB lineage: Bacteria > Cyanobacteriota > Cyanobacteriia > Cyanobacteriales > Nostocaceae > Aulosira. The sequence goes on from NZ_AP018178.1 coordinate 7,904,745, forward strand.
AAAGCAACCATCGGCGCGATCGGGAAATGATTTACTGTTATAGGATAGCGAAAAAAGAGCGTTCTCTTAATTGCTATCCTGACTCAGGAGATTTCTAGAAAATATTCTACCAATCGTGATTGTGCCCTTCTCCTTCCCTACGGGACGCTGCGCGAACGGAGAGGCTGCGCCAACGACACCGCACCCTTCGACTTCGCTCAGGGTGCGGTGTTGGCTATTGGAAGTCGTTCGCGTAGCGTCTCGCAGAGAAGCCAACACTGGGCGGGGAGATTATTTTTCAGAAATCGCCTAAATACTAACGTCCGAGCATTTTATCCCGCAGGTGCTTAATGCGATCGCGGAATTTTGCCGCTTCTTCAAATTCTAGTTGCTTGGCGGCTTCTTTCATCTGCGCTTCGAGTTTCACAATCAAGTCGGGAATGTCTTCTAGAGGTAGTTCATCTATATGTTCATCTACAACTTTCAAGTCTGTTGCATTTAACCGTCGGGAAATGTCTAAAAAGGACAAAATCGCATTACTTGATTTCTTAACAATCGATTGCGGCGTAATTCCATGCATTTTGTTATACGCCATTTGAATTCCTCGCCTTCTGTCGGTTTCATCAATGGCTTTAATCATGCTATCTGTGAGATTATCAGCATACATGATTGCTTGTCCTTGGATATGTCGGGCGGCTCTCCCAATAGTTTGAATTAAGGAACGTTCGGCGCGTAGGAATCCTTCTTTATCTGCGTCCATAATTGCGACTAGGGAAACTTCTGGTAAATCCAAACCTTCCCGCAGTAAGTTGACTCCCACTAATACATCAAATTTACCTGCACGTAAATCTTGCAAAATTTCAATGCGTTCAATGGAATTAATCTCTGAATGCAAATAGCGCACGCGAATGCCGTGATCTTCCAGATATTCTGTTAAATCTTCCGCCATGCGCTTAGTTAATGTCGTAATTAAAACTCTTTCTTGGCGGTCAACTCGGTCTTTTATTTCTCCTAATAAATCATCAATTTGTCCTTCTGTTGGACGCACCGAAATTTCTGGATCGATTACCCCGGTTGGGCGAATTACTTGCTCAACTATATGATTTTCAGAAATTTCTAATTCCCAATTTCCTGGAGTAGCAGAAACAAAAATACACTGATTTACTTTCTCCCAAAATTCCTCAGCTTTTAAAGGACGGTTATCAGCCGCGCTGGGAAGTCTAAATCCATGTTCAATTAACACTTTCTTCCTTGCTTGGTCACCGTTATACATACCGCGAATTTGCGGTACAGTAACGTGAGATTCATCAATCACCAACAGCCAATCTTTGGGAAAATAATCAATTAAACATTCTGGTGGTTCCCCGGCTTTTCTTCCTGCGAGGTGGCGCGAATAGTTTTCTACGCCGTTACAGTAACCAACTTCGCGCAACATTTCTAAGTCATATCTTGTACGCTGATCTATCCGTTGCGCTTCTAATAATTTCCCCGCCGCTTCTAAGTCGGCTTTTTGTTGTTTTAATTCAGCTGCAATATCATCACAAGCTACTTCTAAGCGTTCTTCTGGGGTGACAAAGTGACGCGCTGGATAGATATTTACCCCTTGTAGGCTATTAATAATTTCACCTGTCACTGGGTCAATATAGCGAATCGCGTCAATTTCATCCCCAAAAAATTCTACCCGAATAATTCTATCTTCGTAGGCGGGGCCAATTTCTAACACATCCCCCCGGACGCGAAATTTTCCCCGACCCATTTCTAAATCGTTGCGGCTATACTGCACAGATGCTAGTTCGCGCAAAATTTGGCGTTGATTTACTTCCATACCTATCTTTAGGGGGATGGCAGCTTTGAGATATTCTGAGGGAATCCCTAAACCGTAGATACAGCTGATGGAAGCAACGACAATCACATCACGACGTTCAAAAAGCGATCGCGTCGCTGAATGGCGCAACATATCTATTTCATCATTAATCGCCGCTGTTTTCTCAATATAAGTATCCGTCACAGGAATATACGCTTCTGGCTGATAATAGTCGTAATAACTCACGAAATATTCAACAGCGTTATGGGGAAAGAACTCCCGCAACTCATTACAAAGCTGTGCCGCCAGAGTTTTATTATGAGCCAGTACCAAGGTAGGTTTACCAACTTTCTCAATTACCGCTGCTACTGAAAATGTCTTACCGGTTCCCGTAGCACCCAGTAAAGTTTGGTAACGATTCCCAGCTTGAATACTGGCTACTAGTTGGGCGATCGCTTGTGGTTGATCGCCTGTTGGACTAAAGGGAGCTTGCAGACCAAATTCTGTCATACAGTTGTGCCAGAAATACCCTCTCCCATAGTAGCGATCTGACATCAACTCGTGGCACCAAATGAGTCAAATGCATAAATAGCAATCTTTATTTAGAAAATTTTACGTATTGCATTTACTTATGTGTAGATCTTGAAGATAATTATATCTATGTCAGGTTTTTTAAGGTTAAACTCTCATATATAGATAAAAATTCACGTCAGTTTAATTATTGTAAAAACCAGTTAACATATCGGAGGAGTTAAGTCATGAGCATCAGTAGCACTGGCAAAGCTGTCAGTCCCCGCCAAAGGGGAGCCAAGCTCAAAGGAGAAAGTACAGTGGAAGTTGAAAACAATCAGGGTAATAGCTTGAATACAGATAAAGTCGAACAAGGTAAAGAACAGCCAGTGCAGAAAGAAAATCAAGGAACACTGGCGATCTCTGGAATACGTCCCATAGGCGCTAGCGACTTAGAAGTGGCTGAAAAACTCTCAATTGCTGGGGTGCGTCCTGTTAGCACAAGTGCATTAGAAGTCGTTGAAACTTATAACGCAATGGGTATTCGCCCAATTGGTGCGAACACATTCCAAGTTGTTGAAAGCATCAATCTCTCTGGTATTCGCCCAGTTAGCTCAAGTTCGTTGGTAATTTCTGAAAGCTATTCAATATTCGGCAACCGTCCAATAGCATCAAATGAGATTGATAATTCTGAAAACCTGATGGGTTTTCTAGATTAAATATAAGAATCATTTTCATAACTTTATCAACCCGTCCTCTATACAGAAGGCGGGTTATTTATATCAAGTATTTATCAAAAAAAATAGCGAATACCTAATAATTTTATTTCTAAAATTTAGTGAAGAATAATTTTGTTGGTCAAATATCAGGACTTACGCAACTGGCACATATATTCTGGTCAATAGTCAATGGTCAATAGTCAATTGTCAAGGTTTTTTGGACATTTGACTCTTGACCGGAGGCGGAGCGTCTCCGGCTCCGCTCAGGACGGTTTTGACTGAAAAAATATGATACGCAGCTTTAGTCCTAGAATGATTTAAAACTGCTATCTTATCTGTCTCTTAGCATAGATAGTTAATATATCTTGTGGCAGAAGTCTATGGAGAAAACTTTAAGCTACTGTGTAAAAGTAATCAGAAAAAGTTCAAAGTTACAACATAACTTTGCAACAAAATCTCTATTAAATGAAGGAGTACAAAATGAGTATAGAAGATCGCGCAAAAGCCGCAGCTAAAAATATTGAAGGTAAAGCTCAAGAAGCTTTAGGTAACGTTACTGGTGATCCAGAAGATAAAGCTAAAGGTAAAGCAAAACAAGCTGAAAGTGAAGTCCGTCATGGCATAGAAGACGTGAAAGACAACGTCAAGAAAAAACTTGACTAAAGCCAATATATTTTTGCAGAAGTTCTAGAAAACTGACCTAGATGCGAACTACTTCTGCAAAAATAGCGGCGGATAAACAATAGACCTCTTGGGGAAAGGAAAAAGGTTAAAGGGAAAGGGTTTTTCTTAGCCTCTTCCCCTTTATCCCGTACCCCTTAGCCTTTCCCCACTCCCCCAAGAAGTTTAATCAGTTTATACCTCTATTATTCCCTCTATCTTCAGAGGAATAGTAGAGGTATTGTAGCCCTTCTGTAGCATTTTTTTTGAAAAATTGCAGTAAAAATATTTATAAATATAGATATAAAAATATAAATTAAAATAGCTCGCCTTGAGAAGCTATTTAATTATTATTCTCTGTTTTTTAGGAGGTGTAAAAATGATTCTGCTTCAGCAGAGTCGGAGAATCTTGATGGCTGGCATCTTGATTTTGATTCTGACAATCACCACTGCCTGCGGTGGTAGCAACGTTGCCCAACTTGACCGCACAACCAGCACTCCAGCAATTGGTCGAGATGTAACCTATACAGAATTAGAACGGGGTAATACTTCCTCCGGACAAAATTTTGGTAACTGGGTTGTGCAAACATCTAAAGGGTTAATTAAAGATGCCTATGTACGTGATAACAACAAATTAGGCGTTGTAATTTCCCAACAGGTGCGTCCTAATGAAGTGCGACCTTTAACACAATCCTTAGTACAAGGATTTCGCAAGAATTTCCCCAATCAAGACCTAACAGTTTTAGTTTATGCTCCCGACAAAAAACTGATTTTAACTGCTAAGTACGACACTCAAAGTAGGCAAGTTCAGTACAGCTAATTACTGAGTTAGCAATCCAATCCCCCAGATTTATCTCTGTGGATGATGAAAATTCCCAGGATATCAGGTGATTAAAAAATAAACCTGAAAAAGGAGAGAACCAAAGTGACAAGCAGCGAACAATACAAGCGTGAAATTATGAAAGATTTGGCACAGGGAAATGTCGAATCTTTAGATGATGTAACGACAGATTCAAGCACCCAATACGAAAACTTTGACGATTTTGCTCAACGCACCACAACAGATCAGCGTCGTCAATTATTTAGTCGGTCTTTACATCCAGAGAAAATTCCCCCCAGCCAAATGGAACCGGAATTACAACAGGCGATCGCCCAAATCAAACCCAATGAACGGGATGATGTCGCACGCGCCTTTTTCAAAAACCTCAAGGAAAGAGGACTAGATGAACGTCATCTAGAGCAACAACTAGGTCTTTCCACTCATCACGCCAGTCGCATGAGTGCTGATGATGTCAGCAAACTAGCTTCCTTCGTCTATCACAACCACCCGGATATTTTCCGTGAGGTGTTGGCTGAGCAACCAGGTATTATTAAATTTCTCAGCAATCCTGTAGTTGCAGGTATTATTGGTATCGCCGCAGCTAAGTGGTTAGGCAGACACAAGTAAATACTGGGTTTTGATTTGCGTATCTATTAATACTTAAAATCAAGGTGAGTAATACTCACCTTGATTTTTGATATATAGGCAAGTTTATGTAAAAAATTTACTCCGGAAATAGTAAATTTCTGGATAAATTCCTCTAAATTTATGTAAATTTTATATCCAATTTTTTAAATTAACCAGTTCTTAATCTTTACAGATTAAGGCTTGTAATATTTTTTGCAAAAAAATTACCCTAAAGTTTTCATGAACTTCGGGCTAATTAGTTGATTTTACTGAGTTCTTTATATTAAAAATTACTGATTACTGCTGAGATGTAGAAGTTTGGTTTGACTGTTGAAAAATTGTGTACCAATCGAAGAGCCTTCTTTAGAGGTTGTTTGAAAAGTGCTTGGCTGTATTTTTGTACTTATTGATTCCTAGCATCCTTTGGAAATAGATCAGAATCAAAGTTCCCTTGGACAAGGGGATATAGAAGATTTTGCTACCGACAAGAAGATTTTTAATACATCCTCTGACTGTCGCCAGCTAATCGATTACTTGTGCAAAGTGTTTTGCGGTACTAGCAAATTTTACCGTGGGTACATTGAGCATCCAACTTGATTATTAGTAATGAGCAGAAGTGCAATGACTAGATTTAAAATCAGAAAAAAATTGTGGAAAGTAGCAACAGTAACTGTTCTCAGTTTGGCAACTTTCTCAGCAGCAGAGTCAGCGCAGGCTGCAAGTTTAACGAGTACCTCGCCTACAGCTAAAGGAGTTTTACCCACTGAAATCACTCCAGTAGGTGGAATTGTTTTGGATCTTATTGGTCAGAACAATTCACGGGTAACTAGCCAATTGGGAAGCAATAAGTTATTCAAAGGCCGTTTCAATAATGGTAAGCCAGCTGATTATGAAGGTAATCCTGGGACTATCGGTATCCAAAGCGGTTTTACCTCGACAATCATAGATGCACTTGGGGGTGGTATTAAAGAACTGGCTGTTCGTTTTACCCTTTTTGATGGTGACACAGGGGTAGGCAACTTTGATCATAATGACAATACACTGCTGGTAAATAACATTAACTTTGGTAACTGGGGCAGTGTAATTACTCAAAATACGGATGCTCTAGGAAATGAAGCTGCTGCTGGTGTGAGCGGTGGTGGTTTCCGCAGTAATACTTTGGATACAGGCTGGTTCCATGTCACTGATAAATCAAATCTTGATAACTTTTATACCAGCCTTGTGAATACCCAAGAAGTTGTTTACCAACTTGATGATGTAGACCCTAACGACAACTATTATGACTTTAAACAGGGAATTAAATCTAGCATCATTAAAGTTACTCAGGCTCCAGTAGTGGAACCCTCCAACTCTGTCCCGGAACCTTTGACTATTTTTGGTACATTGACAGCGGGCGCTTTTGGTGTGGCTTTGCGTCGCAAACAAAAGCAGCAACAAAAAGCTACAACTAATACATAGTTGCATTTAAATCAAGTATGTGATGGGTTTTGGGAATTTAAGTATTTATGTATAAATTAAATATTTGTGTATCTAATATTCCCACCCATGCATTTTTTTCAGCACAGTGATTAATACTAGCAAATTGCTAGTATAAAAACATACTTTTTAACTGCGTTTTAGACAATTTTATGCAAAGTTTAGATAATTTTATGTAAAATTTATCTAAAAAGCATCTTTTTTTTTCGATGTAAACCTTATGTAAACTGACTTTAGACACTACATAAAGTTAATTTCCAAAAACAAATGAAATTAAAGATTGTATTAAGATAAAGCAAAATTCTTGATTAAAAATACAAAACTACGTAATAATAGCTACGTATTCTTCAGGATAAATACGTAAAATAATTACTACAGCTAAGATAAAACAAAGATGAAATACTTCACTGATTGTGATCGATGGCTGTATCCTCAAGAAACAGAATGATGGTTTGTCAGGGGTTTGAGACGGTAAAACTTTTATTGATGAGTAAAAACTGTCATTAGCTTTTATACTTTTCCTTAGTGGCGATGTCTACGACGGGCTACGCCTACGCAGTGCTGATTTTGGTGTCATACTACCTGTTCCTGCTACAAGAGCAGGAATGAACAAATTGATGATGTTGCGGAGTTTTAAAGGTGATGACTCTGTGGAAACAACTGCGAATAGTGTTTTTGGCTATAACTTTAGGTAGCGTCCTCTTTGTTTTAGTGAAAGTTTTTTTGACGACAACTATCAAGAAGCCAAAACCAGAACAGTCTCAACGCGAATCTTATAATGTTGCGTTGTGTAAAGACCACATATGCATAGCCTCACACCAAAAGACAGACGATAATGCTTTTTCTCCTAGCTAGAGCTAGGAGCAGATAGAGGTAAGAACTAGACAATGGTTGCAAGTAAAAGGTATATTGCCAATTTCTCTAACTCAAAGGTGTTATGGGAATTAATAGTGGCAAAACCTGAATAAAAAAACCTTAGATTCTCCTCATTTGGGATCTTTCTTTTTTACTGTATAAGGAACATGACTAAATCAAGTAGTGATAAATTCATTCCCGCTTTAGTACAAGAGTTACAAGAGTTTGCTTTCAGCCAAACAGGCTCAACGAAGATTTTGCGAATACTGGGCTACGGCTTACTAATATTGGCTTTGTTCGATGTTGTTGAGATGTTCGTTCCACCAAACTTTATGAATCCTGCTTGGGAATTTCAAACTTTTGGCGCACTTGTGGAACGAGTACCAGTACCTTTAATCGGTTTAGCGCTGATATTTTATGGAGAACTGTATTCCCGAAGCAAATGGGAATTCCTGAGTCTGAAGCTGATATCTTGGTTAACTTTATTGTTAGCCGTCATCTTTTTATTACTCATACCTTTAGGAATTGGTAACACTGTTCGTCTCAGTAAACAAAGTGCAGCGCAGATTACCAATATATCCAAACAACAACTAACCCAAGCAGAACAGGTAGAACAGCAGCTAAGCAAAGCTACACCAGAACAAATAGGTAATTTTTTAAAGGGACAAGGGCGCTCATTAGATGGTAAAAGTCCTGATGAAGTAAAAAATCAAATTTTGACAGAAGTTACTAAAGCTAAATCACAAATTAAGAACCAAGCACAGGCTACTGAATCTTCTCAGCGTCTAAACTTAGTCAAGAATTCTGTGAAATGGAATCTTGGTGCTCTGGTTTCAGCAGCTTTATTTTTCAGTTTTTGGAAAGCAACCCAATGGGCAAGAATTAGTAGATAAAAGCTGAGAAAATACTGCATAAGTTCGTATTCAGGAATTTATTCAGTGGATTGAGAAGCACTGAATAGATGAATACAAACTCCTCAAAATTAATGAGATAGACCATCAAGTGCAAAATTACGAGCAAAAAAAGTAGGATGAACATTGTTCAGCCTACTTTCATTTTTGACCGAATATTTAATCCAAAAAGGATTAAACCTTAGCTAATTCCGGCGCTGGACGCTTGCTGTTACGAATTGCTGTAATCGCTTGCGCATAATCTGGAGCGTTAAATACAGCTGAACCAGCAACGATCGCATTAGCGCCAGCTTCCAAAACCTGCCAAGTATTATTGGCTTTGAGTCCGCCATCGACTTCAATCCAAGGATCGAGTCCGCGTTCATCACACATTTGACGTAGCTTTTGGATCTTGGGTACTACACCGGGAATAAAACTTTGACCGCCAAAACCAGGGTTGACGCTCATAATCAGGATTAAATCGCAGAGTTCCAATACATACTCAATAAATTCCAAAGGTGTGGAAGGATTAAGTACAACTCCTGCTTTTTTACCAAGTTCTTTGATTTGTCCCAGAGTGCGGTGTAGGTGGGGCGAAGCATTATGTTCGGCGTGTACGGAGATAATGTCAGCACCCGCTTTCGCAAAGCCCTCTACATACTTTTCTGGTTCCACAATCATTAAGTGGACATCAAGTGGTTTGGTTGTCACCGGACGAATCGCCTCCACAACCAGAGGACCTATCGTAATATTAGGTACAAAACGACCGTCCATTACATCAACATGAATCCAATCTGCTCCAGCTGCGTCTACTGCGCGAATTTCGTCACCTAGACGGCTAAAATCGGCTGATAGGATAGATGGAGCAATAACAATGGGCTTTTGAGATAGGTTTTGGGTCATGGCTAGTGGGTTTTGAAGCATCCTCGTCTGTAAGTATTGTAACAAAATATTTAGCGATCGCTCATAAATTTGATCCCCGGCTTTGTAGGGGCTAGGGGGATGAGGGAGATGAGGGGGATGAGGGAGACAAATGACAAATGACAAATGACAACTGACAACTGACAAATGACTAAAAAACTAACTTGGCTATTTTGGGGACTGAGTGCTTCTTGTTTGAGTGTGCCAGTACTGGCTTCAGCTTTACAAACATCTTTAGGAACTAATGGTATTGATGCTCTGAGGCTACACCTACCTCCTTATAATTTAAGCGGTCGTAAAATTGCTATTGGTCAGGTAGAAATCGGGCGTCCGGGAATGTTTGGTTGGGATAAAGCGGTATCTAAAAATCGTGCTATATCCCTAGCAGGCATTTTTTTACGTAATGGCCCAGCGAAATCAAATAGTGGCGTTGACCCCCATGCCTATAATGTTGCTGGTGTGATGGTTAGTAATGACAAGGCTTGGCCGGGAGTTGCTCCAGAGGCGCGGCTGTATTCTTCGGCTGTTGGCTCGACTAAAAATATGGGACAACCGGAGGAATGTTTGTCAGCACAACACATTGCACTGCAAAATGGTGGTGATGTTCGCGCCATCAATTTTAGTTTTGGTGAACCTTTAAACCGCGATCCGCGCCCAGAAGCTATTTTAGATGGCAATGCTTTACTGACTCTGTGTATTGACTGGTCGAGCCGTGTTCATGATGTTGTGTATGCGATCGCAGGTAACCAGGGCAAAGGTGGTATTCCCATTCCTACAGATAATTTTAATGGAGTGAACGTGGCTTTTTCATCCCGCCGAGAAGGGATTTTTAATAAAGTTGACGTTTCTAATCTGGCGGGTGCTTCCCAAGGAGTCACTGGTAGGCTAGCGGGGAAGGAGTTTAATATTGGTAATCGTCGTGCGATCAATTTAGTTGCACCGGGCAGTAATATTGTTCTGCTCAATCCCGATGGTAAAGTGAATAAGGTCACAGGTACAAGTTTTGCAGCACCTCACGTTACAGCTACCGTGGCTTTGTTGCAGGAATTTGGCGATCGCCAGTTACGGACAAAACAACCTAATTGGAGTATCGATTCTCGCCGTCATCAAGTAATGAAAGCTGTATTGCTCAATTCTGCCGATAAGCTCAAAGATAGCGGTGATGGCTTGCGCTTAGGAATGACTCGGACACTGATTGATAAACAAAATCAAGACTGGCTGGCTTCTGATGCTTATCAAGATCCAAAAATTCCCTTGGATTCTCAAATGGGAACAGGTCATTTGAATGCATTCCGCGCTTATCAACAATTTAGCGTCGGTCAATGGCAGCCATCAACTCCCGTACCTGCGATTGGTTGGGATTACCGGACAGTAGATATGCTTGCCCCTGTAGAATATGTGCTAGCAAAACCCTTAAAAGGGGGAAGTTTTGTGGCGATTACTTTAACTTGGGACAGATTGGTAGAACTCAACGATCGCAATAAAAATGAACTTTATGATGTTGGAGATAGTTTTCGCGATCGCGGTTTGAATAACCTCGACCTGTATCTAGTAAAAGCTGATGCTCAAAATACAGATGCTGGTACTGTTTGCTCATCTATCAGCCCAATTGATAGCGTAGAACACATTTTTTGTCCTATTCCTGCGGATGGAAATTACAAAATTCGTGTCCAGATGCGCCAACAAGTTAACGAAGCCACGGAAAGCTATGGTTTAGCTTGGTGGACTGTACCTAGGGGCTAGAGACTAGGGGATGAGGGGGATGAGGGGGATGTGGTTCGACTTCTCTGCGAGACGCTACGCGAACGCTCACCAACCGGGGGATGAGGGAGTGTGGGGAGACAAACAACCATTGACTATTGACTATTGACTATTGACCAATGCCCAATGCCCTTTTCATCCTTCAAAAAAATTCTAATTTTCTGCGCTTTTGTAGCCTAACATACGATTATTCAAAAACCAGGAAATACTGGCGAATTATCCATGTATATTGTTGTCTCAATTAGCAAATAGTAGCTGGCATAACTTTTATTGAATTCTGGAAATTATTTACTGTTACCAAAACTGTAACAGCCAACTTCTTCGGCTGCTGTAAATGCCATAGTTAACAATTAACAGGTCATTAGCGTCCAACTTGAAAGACGGCTAAAAATCTATGGCGAACGAGGTGGCAGAATGAATCGGCAGAAATTTAGTGGTAGTGGTGTGAAAGAAAATTTCTTGCAAAGACGTTACGGTGTTCGGTTAGGAAGACGTTACGTGCTGGCGGCGGCTGGCGTTGTACTTTTGGGTGTATTAGGCTGTTCTCAGGTTAATGGCGATACGAGCGTACTAGCCCAATCTTCTTTGCCTAGTTCAGAGTCTCCTGTGCAAAAAAAAACAGTTAAGCCTGATACAAAATTAGTTAATGCTAACAATAAATTTGGCTTTAAACTGTTTTCAGAAATTCTGAAAACCGAAAGTAGTGAAAAGAACGTTTTTGTTTCGCCTTCGAGTGTCGCGATCGCCTTAGCCATGACCTACAATGGAGCTAGCGGTTCTACACAAAAATCGATGGCAAAAACCCTGGAATTACAGGGGATGAATTTGTCAGAAATTAACTCATCTTACGCAGCATTAAAGAAGCTATTAGAAAATCCTGATAACGATGTAAAACTGACTATCGCTAACTCGCTTTGGGCTAATAAAGATGCTAGCTTACAGTCAGATTTTCTCCAGAGAAACCAGGATTTCTATCAAGCTCAGGTGACTAATTTAAATTTTAAGGATGCATCAGCACCAAATATTATCAATAGCTGGGTCAAGGATAATACCCAAGGCAAAATCAACAAAATAGTTGATAATCTTGATCCAAATCAAATGTTATTTCTGATAAATGCCATATATTTTAAAGGACAATGGAGCAACGAATTTGATAAAAGTAAAACGGCTACATTGCCCTTTAACCTAGCATCTGGCAAACAAAAAAATCACCCAATTATGTCGCAAGATGGCGATTACAAATACCAAGAAAATGAACAATTTCAGGCAATAAGTTTACCTTACGGTAAAGATGGTAAAGTCAGCCTTTATATCTTTTTGCCTAAACCAAACTCAAATTTGCAAGCCTTATATCAAAACTTGAATGCTGAGAACTGGGAACAATGGATGACTCAGTTTCGCAAGCGGGAAGGCTCAATTAAGTTACCTCGGTTTAAAACAGACTATGAAGTTACCCTCAACGATGCACTAAAAGCTTTAGGTATGGAAGAAGCTTTTAGCACCAAAGCGAATTTCTCTGGAATCGGTAAAAACCTGACGATTAGCCAGGTGAAGCATAAAACCTTTGTAGAAGTTAATGAAGAAGGAACTGAAGCCGCAGCATCAACTTCAGTATCAATAGTGGCAACATCTGCCATGCAAAAACCAGAACCATTCAAAATGATTGTTGACCGTCCCTTCTTTTGCGCTATTCGGGATAATCAGACAGGAAGCGTTTTGTTTATGGGTTCAATTATGGAACCACAATAGGGCATTTGTCATTGGTCATTTGTCATTTGTCAGTTGTCAGTTGTCAGTTGTCAGTTGTCTCCCTTGTCTCCCTTGTCCCCTCTGCTCCCCTGCTCCCCAGCCCCCATGCTTTCTTATATTAGGGTGATGTAGCTTCTGATACGCTCAGGGGATTTTGCGCTTCAGGTTTTGGGGAGACTTCGGGTGTAATAGGTGCAGCTAATTCCCCAGAATGGGAATATTCTTCAGTATCACCGCTTAGTGTCGCCGGACGTATGACACTGATAGCAGTTTTAATCACAACAGCACTGGGTACTGCCACAATTACACCGAGAAGTCCCCCAATTCTCGCCCCTGTCAACACAGAAATAACTACTAAAGCTGGGTTTAAACCTGTAAAACTCCCTAAAATGCGGGGGGCGATTAAATTTTCCAGAATTTGCTGGACGATGACTGCGGCCATCAAAACTCTTGCGCCCATCCAGAAATCTTGCAGCGACACCAATAAGGTAGTCAGGGCTATACCTACAGAACCACCAAAGGGAACGAGAGCCATGATACCAATAGTTAAGCCAAATAACAGACCAAATGGGACTTTCAGCCACAAAAATGCTGGAATCAGAGCTGATGCCATACAGGTAGATAAAATCAGCTGGGTGATAAAGAAATTTTGAAAGCTGAGGCGTACTGTTTGGGAAAAAGGCTCACGAACTTTTGCGGGTAGCCATTCTACCAAACTTTGCCAGAGTTCACCGCCATGTTGCAAAAGATAGAAAGTCAAAATCATCGTCAAGACGAAATCTAGCAAGCTAGTGACTGTGACTACAGCTAAATTTAACACTTGTCCGGCGATCGCTTGCAATTGTCCCTTGACGCGATCGTTAATTTGCACGACTAGGGCATCAAGATTGATCGGTAAGCCAAGAACCTCTGCTTTTTCGTTTAACATCATTAACTGGGAACGTCCAGAGTCGATCAACTCCGGTATGCGAGCCACTAGTTGCTGAGCTTGGGTAAGGGCTAGGGGAAATAGAGTCACACCCAAGGCTAATAAAATTGATAAGGCCAAGAGAAAAACTAAAATAGCAACTGGCTCTCGCCTAGCACCATGATGCTCCATCCAGCTAACGGGGTAGTTGAGCAGAAATGCTAGCACCGAGGCTCCGACTAAAATGACTATTAAGGAGTGGAAATAATTAAAAATCGATGAAATAGCCCAACCATTTAGCACTAACAGCGGAATGAATAACGCGATCGCTCCGATCCGCGCTATGGGCGTTAGTGTCTCCCACCAGTCGAGTAGCTTACGTGTCTGCATCTTTAGCCGATTACAGGATAGAACTAAATAAAATCCTTCTTTACAGCTTATTATCTCTAACTACATAACTCTCATTCATCCTCCTAGTTTAGGATTAGAATCAACCAAATGGAAAATTTTCAACCAAATCACAATTCGCCCCCGTCTGAGTCAACAGACACGGAGACGCAGGGACAGGGAGACACGGAGAATCGTTTCACCGCGTCACCGCGTCACCGCGTCACCGCGTCTTTTTCATCTTCCCAATTCCTCACTTCCGATCAAGACTCAGCCACCCCTAACACCCAGCTGCTTGTGTACTTGATTCCAGTGATTGGCTTTTTCCCATCCCTGTGGACTCTCTATCGCCGTCAGGGAAGTCGGGAACAAATAGCTGCTAGCCGCCTGTCTATTACTTTGGCATTTACCTGGTTTCTGGGATACTTATTATTAGCAACCGGGGCCCAGACTTCAGAATTTTTCGGACTTCGCCTATTAATCCTCAATAGTTTTCTCACTTCTGGTTACTTTTTGGTGAGTGTCTGGCTGATGTTGCGCCTGATTCAGGGAAAGTCTCACCGTTTACCGGGGTTTAGTCGTTTTGCTGACCGAGTGCTGGGCAAATATTTATCTTAAATTTTTGGTGAATCTTTAGTCCAGTAATTCTACTTAATTTTATCTCAAATTCAAGATTATATCTTCAGGGATCTGGTCAAATTCGTTTATTGTTGTCATACTGCAATAACACATCATCCAATTTGTCGAAAAAAAAGAAAAAGACTGCTATAAGTGTTGTGGTTGACACAACAATGAAAACGTTAGCACTAATAATTAAGAATTAGCTATTATGCTTTGATTTGTCTGCATATTTATTAGTCTGCAAATGTACCGAATTTGATCAGTAAGTGTGAGGATGTCTGTGACCATTCAAAGAACTTCGACGGAAGAAAACCAGTTGGGAAACGTTGCTAACAAGAGCAAAAAAAAGCACCAAAACTCTAAATCTGGGCGTTGGTTGTGGTTTTGGGTAGGTATGAGCGGTATTGCAATGGTTTCAGCTACAGCAGGTGCGCTGTTGGCAGTGTCTTTAACCAGTACGCCTTTGCAGCAAGCTCAGCTTAGCCCCCAAGAAGAGGCTGTATTTGATGGCGATCGCATTTCTGGCGGTGGATTGCGATTTTCGGAATTAACGCGTCCTGTCAATATATTAGTGATGGGAATGAGCGTACTCCCACCAGATGTGGATAATCCTCCCGAGGAAACCAAAAATTTGCGTTACCTCCCCCAGGTAAACTCCTTTGATGGTCTTTCTGATGTCATGCTCTTGATCAAATTTGATCCGCAGTCCAAAAAAATGACCATGCTTTCTATTCCTAGAGATACCCGCACAGAAATAGAAGGACATGGCGTAAAAAAAATTAATCATGCCAATCTTGAAGGTGGGCCTGCTTTAACAGCTAAAACCGTCAGCAATCTCTTAGATGGGGTAGCAATTGATCGTTATGTCCGGATTAACGTTTTGGGAGTTGCTAAACTAATTGATGCCTTGGGCGGTGTCACAGTCTACGTCCCGAAAGATATGAAGTACCAAGATGAAGCCCAGCATTTATACATCAATTTAAAAGCAGGTAAACAACATCTTAATGGCGATCAGGCGCTGCAACTATTACGGTTCCGCCACGATGAATTAGGCGATATTGGGCGAATTCAACGGCAACAAATGGTGCTTCGTGCTTTGATGGATCAGTCACTTAACCCCGCAACTGTGGCTCAATTCCCGAAAGTGCTTGATGTAGTTAAAGAACATATTGATACTAACTTAAATGTCGAAGAATTGGTGGCTTTAGTGGGTTTTGGTGTCCGCACCAATCGCTCCAATATGCAGATGTTAATGGTACCTGGTCGCTTTAGCGAAAAGAATGAGTATGATGCTAGCTATTGGTTACCAAATAAAGATGGAATTGCCAAGCTGATGGCACAACACTATGGAGTGGAATCAACACAAGTACAAGAACAACAAACAACTGAACCTAGTTCTGTGCGTGTAGCAATTCAAGACAGCACAGGTAGCGATTTTAATACTTTGCGTCCTTTAATTAGATCTTTGGAAAAAGCTGGATATCGCAATATTTATGTGTCTAAACCTTGGAGTGAACCTTTGGATGTGACTCACATTGTCGCTCAACAAGGTGATGGTAATAGCGCCGGCTCAATTCGCGATATTTTGGGATTTGGTGAAGTCCGCGTGGAAAGTACTGGTAATATCGCTTCCGATATTAGTATTCAAGTAGGTAAAGATTGGTTGCAACAAAAAGAGCTTCTAGAAAAGTCCACTCAACCTTAATTGTTTGACTAAGCCCTGTGGGGTGGGAACTTTTAACGGGGAACGGAAAAGGAAGATTTAGTCCTGTATCCAAAATACAGCGTAATCAACTTATACCAAATTTGAAAAAAGAATTTGACATAAATGTAGGGGTGATTCATGAACATTGGTGTCAACTTAAGAAGGTAAAGCCCAAATTTGTTGAGTGTAAGCGTCAATCTCTCGATGGCGCTTACGCCTGGCTTTGACTAATCCTGCATAGCTTTTGATGTTCGACAAGATAGGTCACAACTTCATTGGCATCACCACGGAGAAAAGCTGGAGAAAAATGGTATAAACATTTCCTCTATTGGCGGTGCTGGTACATGCTTTTGCTGCCGCAGATCAGAGTTTCCTGTTCGCGCTGGACGTTTTTTACTCATGATGTATCACTAACAACATCAATCAAGATGTTCTGAGATGACATCTAATTGTTCCTTCAAGCTTAAGTTGACACCAATGGGCACTGCCTTGCCCTTACAATTATCTGTACTGCACCAACTTGCAATCTGCTGTAAGTGCTGAAAAATTCAGGACTAAAGTCATGACTACGAATTTATACTTATTTTTTGGGATTTTTTTAGTTATTCTTTGCACCTACTGAGAGTTCTTCTTGTGGTGAAGAGGCTGGTGATGGTTCTACTGAATCAGGCCAAGAGACGAGAATATCAGCACCATTAATCACAGTTCCGATCAGTCCCAGTTCTGAATCAACTAATTGATCAATCGCTTCACCTAATAAATTTTCTTGCGTATAGCTTGGTCGTGTCACAATTACTATACCGTCACTGTAAGGTTGGATTAATAAGGCATCGTTAGATAAACTGAGTGGGCTAGTATCTAAAATAACTAAATCATAACGCTCCCGAACATCCTCCAAGAGTCGTCGCATTTCACTAGACTCAAGAATTGCCGCAGATTGGCGCACAGGACCAGGGCTAGGAATAATGTATAAATTTTCTACATCAGGTACTAAGCGTATACATTCGCTGAGGTTGCCATAATAGTGCAGAGGTTCAATATTCGCATCTGGATCGGGAGTAACTTTTAAGGATGAACAACCCGAAGGCGATCGCAAATCTGTTTCAATAATTAAAGTTCTTTTACCAGCACGGGCAGATGCGATGCCTAAGTTATAAGCACTTGTAGTCTTACCCTCAGTTTTACTCACACTAGTCATCAAAACTATTTTGAAATTTTTCCCGCCAAGTCGTCGCAAATTACTGCGGAATTTTTCATAAAACTCTAAATAGGGAGAATCTGAGGAAAGTAAAGCGGGTATGACTGCTTGATCCAAATCATCAATTGGCATTAAAGGTATTTCTCCTAGCAGCGCAACTTCTCGTTGCTTCAAGCTTTCGCGGATATCTTCTCTAGTTTTGAAAGTACCTTCTAGTGAACCCAATAAGAAGATGACACCACCACCAATTACCAATCCCATGAAGCCACCGACAGCCAATGTCACAGACATTTTCTTTGGTTTGACAGCATCGGCAACTACCATCGGCAATCTAGCAAGAGTTAGGCTAGTGACAGTTTCTGCTTCTGCGGTTCTAGCATCGGCTAGCTTCGCTTGCATCTTATCATAGATAGCTTTTTTGAGTGCAACCTCTTGTTCTAAACGCGATCGCTCTAATTGTTTATTAGGTATTAAAGAATATACCTGCCGCAATCGTGTTTCTTCTTGAACTTGTTGTGCTAATTGTTGTTGCAGCGTTTCCCTTTGGGTTTGCAAAGCCACCATCTGGTTTGCTAATTGTTGTCGTGCTGGATCTAAGTTACTTTGAGCGCGAATATTAGAGACATTACCAGTCAGAGGTGCTGCTGCTCCACCACCACCGACTACCTCAACCGCACGTTGTTGCAGTAATTCCAGAGCTGCTTGTTTTTGACGTTGCAATTGAATCATTGTCGGATGTTCGGGACGCAAATCCTTACGGAGAACAGCAATTTGTGACTCAACTTGATAAATTTGCGATCGCAAGCCGATCAGAATCGGATCGGCACTCAAAGCTGAGGAAACGTAAGCTTGACTGACATTTAATCCCAACTTATCCTGTAAACTGCTAATTTGGGCATTAATCCCCGCAATAGTCAGTTGAATTTGCCGTTGCTGATTTTGACTGCTAGTCACCGCAGCCAGTAAACTACCATTCTCCGATGCTAATATAGCTGGACGCTGTGTGCGATCGTACTGTTCTAGCTTCTTCTCAGCAGCTTGCAATTCCAACTTAGACTGTGGTAAACGCTGATTAATTTTTTCAATAATTGCTTTTAATCGCCCACTATTAATATCACCACTGAGCTTAATCATGGCTTGCATTAACGATCGCAATACCTCTACAGATCGCTTAGGGTCATTATCTTTATATTTAAGCTCAATAATCGTCGAATCTAATTGTCCCGTCCGGGGATTTTTTTTAGGTACTGTGATGACAACATTCATCCCAATTTTTTTTGGATTGATATTCAATTTTTTTGCCACAGTTTCGATCACCTGATCTGATAGCAAAACTTGTTCATTCAATTCCTGCCCTTGTTGTTGAATTTCACTACCAGTGGTAGAAAATGAAACTGGCGGACGATTGTAAGTAAGAGCAGCATTTGCTATGTAGTTAGCTGGCGGTTCAGGTTGTATAGCCACCACCGTTGAACCTGCTACAACTAAGACAAAACTAGCTAATCCAATCCATTTATACTTTTCAAAAGCAATAAAATAGCGCTTAACAATTGGTGGGGTCATAAGAAATTAGTCATTAGTCATTAGTCATTAGTCATTAGTCATTAGTCATTAGTCATTAGTCATTAGTCATTTGGCATTTGGCATTTGGCATTTGGCATTTGGCATTCTCCTTCTCCCCACACTCCCCACACTTGTACAGACAAGGGTTATCGCGTCTCTACCCACACTCCCTCATCCCCCTCATCTCCCTCATCCCTCCATTCCCCAATTTGCAATTACTTCGATCCGCCTGTAAAGAAGTCAAAGAAGCGAATAAAGCTCTGAAAATTAAAGAATGGTTGTGTAATTGTATTGAGAGCATTAGTAATTCTACCGATGAGGTTACGACCAACCACAATAACATCATTATCTTGTAGGGGCACGTTTTGAGACATATCACCACCTAAAGCTTTTTTCGCATCCAGTCTCTGGGTAACAGCTTGACCTCTTTCGGGGTCGAAGCGTACTAAGGCAATATCCCGGAGATTAGCAGTGTCAAGACTGATACCTCCTAATGCATCTATAAATGTGCTGCCATTAGGAAGGACTTGATTAGCAATACCACCGGCAGTATAGTTTAAAACCCTGATTCTAATTTGTGGTATAGCTAAAGTAGAACGCGCAATCAGATTGCGATCATAGCCATCTTCAGTGCCGATTTCACGACGGGGCACAATGATAGCATCGCCGTCTTGTAGCCTTAAATTAGGCAGGGAACTGCCATTTTGTAATGCTGTGTACAGGTCAACAGTTTGGGAAATCACAGAACCATCAAGCAACCGCCTACGCACTTGCACTTGCCTTAAATCTGCGTTGCTTGTCGTCCCACCAGATGTCAGCAAAGCATCCCCGACACGGGGTGTAGCTGAAGCAATTGGATAAATCCCCGGACGAAACACTTCCCCACTAATAGTCACTTGCACTGGTCGTGGCGCTGTCAATGAGGCTACCACAATCGGATTTACCAAAACGCTACTTAAAGCTAAGCGAATTTTTTCTTGTGCTTCTTCCACACTTAAGCCTTGTAGGGATACTGTTCCTACAAGCGGCACTAAAATGTTACCTTCAGGATTAATTCCGGCTTGAAAGTTCAAATCTGGACGCTGTCCTGCTAATGATAAAACTACTATCGGTTCGACTACGTAACGATTGAGTAACAAGCGAATTTTTTCTTGTGCTTGTTCCAAAGTTAAACCTTGTAGCGACACCTTTTTA
The DNA here is from genome assembly GCF_002368195.1 of Calothrix sp. NIES-2100. GTDB lineage: Bacteria > Cyanobacteriota > Cyanobacteriia > Cyanobacteriales > Nostocaceae > Aulosira. Next base: position 7,925,091 of record NZ_AP018178.1, read on the forward strand.
ATCAGGGGTACGATGATGTTGCCTTCGGGATTAATTGCAGCTTGGAAACTCAAATCTGGAAAGCGTTGAACCACAACACTAATAGTATCTCCTGGCCCTAAGCGATAGGGGCCAGGGGGACGCTGAACCACCACACTAAGAGTATCTCCTGGCCCTAAAAGATATCGGTTGAGTTGGGGAGAAACTTCGTTATTTAAACCCCCAGGTGCAACCTCAGTGGGTGAGGATAACGAAGGAGATTGACCTGAGGGTTGTTCTGGAAATGGTACAGACTGAGCAACAACCACTTGAAACGCTGTTGTCCAGAAAACACCTATCTGAAGGCTCACAAAACACAGAGCGCTGATTGCACGCATATGAGAATTGTAAAATATAAGCATTTGTGCAGTAAAGCTAGACTCAGAATGGGTCTTGTCGAGCCGCTATTTTACTCTGTAAATACCTAAACTGTCTCTGATTTCTCCGAGAAATTACCAGATGTCATCAGGATAAAATATGGCATACATAACGTAGGGGTGGGGTCTCCCCGCCCTTTATGATGGAATTGAGATTTAAGAGAGCGATCGCAACCATATTTCAGCAACAATTTGCGATCGGGACAAATATAGCGATTCCCATTCAGATGCGGTAAAAAATTATATCGCCAAATGTAGGGGCACGGCAATGCCCTCATGGTGTACCTCACGTAACCGAGAATTACTATAAAAAAACAATCCCAATCATAAATTTGCCTATGCGATCGCTCATAGGGGCGGGGAAACCCCTCTCCTACAATTTGGGGTAATTTATTTTTTGGTATTCCTTAACACCAGACAACCATATCTCTGCAACAACAACTACTTAATCGCTCTGTAATGAGTCTGCCATTAAAGCCGCTTGTACAGTCTGGCCAATAGATTCAGCTAAAGGCCAAATTTTTTCCACCTTACCTAAAGGTTCCATAGGCAGGAGAATACTCACACCAACCCAAGGAACTCGCTGCTTACGCCACTGTGCTAATTGATCCGCTACAAACCAGCGTAACGGTGATGGGTTTCCCCGATTTGGTAAAGCATACCACTGCAACACACCAAAAGTTTCCTGTTTTGTATTAGCGCGAAAGAATCTTGCTTCTACCTGGGTTTCTCTAGGCTGTTTCACAGTAAATTTAGCCGCACGATATTGAGCTATGTCCCACTTTCGCCAACGCGACTTTGCCCAACCGTTAATTTCTGTCCATTCAACCTCAGGTTGATCCATCGGCCCATTTTGCGGTAACAACAGTAGTATCGCTTGAGTTTGCGAGTCTTGTTTCTGAATTACCTGTAGCGACCATTTTTGCTCACCAATTTGTTGTTGCACCTGCTCAATAGTTTGCCAACCTGGAACAGTTAACCCAGAATTGCGTATATGTTTCAATGCTTTCAGGCTGGTTATCGGTGGCGGCTGTTTCCATTGCCAGTGTCCTGTTAGGTATCCGGGAACACCTCCAATAGCAAACAGTAGTAGTAATAAGAAAAGCGCTACTACTTGATTCCATTGGCTTTCTTTGAGAAATTTAGATAAGGAAATCATTCATAAACTTTGCAATACTTAGGCAAAGTTTACTTTGTCAGATGGCGTTATGAGTTCAGTAAGATTGACCAATTAATTCGTAATTCGTAATTCGTCATTAAAGGGTGTAACAACTCAATTTATTGATAGCGATAATAAAAGTTTATTCCTAACTGCAACCTCTGTATGGTTTTATCAATGCTAAAATTATAGATAATTGGGGCAAGTATGAATTATTTCGATGATATATATAGCACCTATTTATTGATTGGATGCAAGCACATATAAATTATCTTTATTTCACATAAATTATATTCAATAAAAGATTTTCAAATAGTACCATTAAATCTTGATATAAGCATTATAAATAATTTTTGAAAAAAAAGATACCCGACTTCTTAAAAAAGTCGGGTATCTGAGCCTGGGTATATGAGTCTCTCGATTTTCATAAAATACTGCAATTTAAAATATCTAAATTTGCTTTAACAGTAAATTTACTGGAGCGTTGTAAAAAAAGATTCATTTAGAATGTAAAAATAAACCTAGCGTCAAGATTTCTGAGGTTAAAGGGTGCAAAATTTATCAGACTGGGTAATAGTAGGTTCAATAGCATTAGTGGTAAGTGCAACAGCATCCTTTGCAGGTGGCGCTGGTGGAGCCAGTGGAGCATTACTAGGAAGTAGCACAGGCGTGGTTTTAGGAGTAGCTATTTCCAGTCATAAACAACGAAAAACAGAAATTGAGATTAAGGTGTTGCGACAGCAGGTAGTTAAACAAGAGGAGTGGAAAAAGTTAAATCAACAATTGACGAGCCTAAAAGCACAGGTAAAAGCGAATTACCACAAAAATATGCTAATTATATTGGGGCACAGTTATTAACTTTAGCTGTGCAGCCGCGCTGTAATTCCCCTCAAGATTTGCAAGGCTTTTATAACTATGTAGAGAAAAAATTTAAGCCAACTGATTTAATGCGCGGACTGTATCAATATAATCACGATTCAGCAATGCAAGACAGAATAGTAATTATGTTGTTAGATGAAATGAATTTAGCGCGAGTTGAATATTACTTTAGTGAGTTTTTATCTAAATTGGAAACTCGTCGGAGTTACCAGACATATTGAGAAATCGATAAAGAGCAACTTTTGTTTAGATAAATTAAATTCTTTTCTAACTATCTGCTTCTGATTCCATCTCTACTACTGTTGAAAAATAACTATTAATTTTATTCAACAAAGGCACTAGTAACAGCAGCAGACAAGCAGAATAGAGGTCACCACCCCAATCATCATGCAACCATTTAAAAGCTGCTTCTTGACCTGTACCATGAAAAAAGGTCAGTGCAGTGTTGCGAATAATATTGGCACTAATACTAATAACAACAGCAATTATTAAAAACCAATTTGTTGTGCGGCGTGAAGACAAAGCATCTGTCCAATAAAGTAACATTAAGCTGACGTATATAGTAGTAAACAACATTTTCAACCCTGCACAATAAGGCGCAACTTCTACAATCCGCCCACCTACGAAAAGATTTATTCCTTCAACAGTTACATCCATACCAAACTGATTTAGTATGAACCCAGCCGTACCAGCAATGAAACTTTGCAAGGGTAAGGTGTAAGGTGCAATCAGGTAAGGTAGTGACGTTGGAGTTGCTAAAAATATTAGTAATAGCGGAAATCCTTGTAGTTGGAAACCTGGTATACCTTTGAACCATAGGCACAATCCGGCTAAAATTGCGGGGAAAGAAAGGTTAACCCACTCAGCTACACCACTTAAATAAAACACTCCCCCAACTAACAATAAAACAGCACCTAGAGGATGGATCATATCTGGTAGTCTTTGCCATTGTTTGCGTTGTAGCCAAACTAGGTAAGCAGCAAAGGGTAAACCAATTAAACCGTGGCTAAAATATTCGTGTTCTGTACTAATATTTTTGTGCAGCCAACCATCCACCCAGTGTAGCAATATAGGCGCATAAAGCAGTATTAAAACACCTAAAATTGCTAGACTGACTAATTGTGCAGTATTTCTATATTTCAGATATTGTTGGATTGCCATAATTTTAAGCAATGCAAAATTTATTGCGCTTCGCGTGTCAGTTGTCAGTTGTTTTTGGAAGAAGTCTAAGACCACAACCCAAAAGTGGGTGGTTTTTAGGTGTCTAGGAAATAATTAAAGGCATAGTAATTGTTGTGGTTCAACGCTAAGAATTGATGTAATTGATTTCACAACTTCTGTAATTTCACTACTGCTTAAACCTGGGTACATGGGTAAAGATAATATTTGCGTTGCTAATTTTTCTGCTTGGGGAAAATCTCCGGGTTGATAGCCTAAATTAGTAAATGCTGGCTGGAGATGACAGGGAATTGGGTAATGAATTCCTGTCTGGATTCCCAATTCTGCGAGTTTTTCTTGAATTTGCTGGCGTGTTAAAGGACAAGCATTATCAATTTTAATTACATAAAGATGATATACATGCCCTACATCGCTGTGATTTTGTAGAGGAAGAATCCCAGCAGATGCTAAGGGTAATAGTTCTCGATCGTACTGTTGGGCGATATGATTGCGATCGCAGTTCCATTTGGGTAAATATGGTAGCTTCTCCCGTAATACTGCTGCTTGCAAGGTATCTAAGCGACTATTTGTCCCCACTTCGATATGAAAATACTTTTGTGATGCGCCATAATTCCGCAAACGCACCATTTTTTTGGCTACATCTGGATCTCGCGTTAACAGCATCCCGCCATCTCCAAATGCACCCAAATTTTTACTAGGATAGAAACTAAAAGCGGCTGCAATTCCTACTGAACCTGCACGATATCCATCTCGTTCTGCTAAATGTGCTTGGGCTGCATCTTCAAAAATTAGCAGGTTGTATGTCTGAGCAAAATCTAACAGCTGTCGGGGTGATACCATTTGACCATATAGATGTACAGGAATAATGGCTTTAGTCCGAGGTGTAATTACTTTGGCTGCGGCTTCTAAATCAATTAAAGCTGTTTGGCGATCGCAATCTACAAAAATCGGCTTTGCCCCAGCACGTAGCACGCCAATCAAGGTGGCAACAAAGGTATTCACAGGTAATAAAACTTCATCACCATTGCCAATATTACAGGCTTGTAAACCGAGAGCGATCGCATCCGTACCTGATGCCACACCAACACCATATTCTGTTCCAGAAGCGGCAGCAAATGCCACCTCAAAATCTGAAAGTGCTTGCCCTAAAATAAAATCTCCCTGTGCTAATACAGCCTGGATGGCTTGCTCTAGTTGAATTTGAATCGATTTGTGTTGTAAATTCAGGTCTACAAAAGGAATTCTCATAGTGTTGTTATTCATTGGCAAATTACCTCTTTATTTAAAAATATAAATATCTTTTTATAACTAATTAAAAATTTGGTTACATATTTATGTACATCATAATATTTTCAACAATATTTTGATTTTGATAATTTTTTTAAACCTAGAAAAACTATCTCTTTAAAGTTTTCTATTAATCGACATTAAAATCCTTGTCTTCTTCATACTTGATTTCTCCTCTTTTAGTACAAATGATGAACCAGATAAATAATTTTTTCTTATTTAAATTTGTAACTTTAATTTGTTTTTATTGTTTTCGGTAGGAAAAATGATACTCTGTTATAAAATTTTTAGGAAAATACTATGTTTTAAATTTATGAAATGTCAGCACCAGTAAATCATTGATAAATTTTCCCAAATATTATTCATGCTTCCAAACATGGCCTTCGGAAACTCAAAATCTAACTAAATTACAAACAGAACGAGAACTGTGTATATACAGAAAAAATATTTACTATACATCAGCATGACATAGACTTTATTTTCTCTGCTAATTGTTATATTACCCAGCTTGAAACAAAAACTAACGCTGTGTAGTCAAGCTAAAGCAACAATCTGATTTTTTTTCGTGCAAACTAGAATATTTACTGATATTTCCTAGCAACTCAGAAAAGAAGATAAAAATTTTTGCGCTCAAGTTGTTTATCGGAGGTGAAATTGGGGAATGCTTAAAAATAGAAAATAATAACCTACAAACATTGGTTATATAAACTACAGTATCGAGCAATTATCAAGGTAAGGGTGGGAATGGTAGAGCCTGAAAACAAATTATTTGCCCTCAAGGATGGTTGGTCTTCCCAGGAAACAAGAGAAAAACAACGCCTCCAAGCCTTGTCCGATTTAGGTTTGCGGCAATCAGAAACAATTCCTGTCTTTGAAGAAGCCACTCAAACTGCTGCCCATTTTTTGGAAGCACCTATTTCCATTTTGGGATTTGTAGATCAAGAACGTCATTGGTTCAAGTCAGCAGTAGGTTTATCTAGACTGGGGCTAATGAATCATTTGGCACAAAGTCGGCAATTATTACGCCGAGAATCTTTTTGTACCCAAGTAGTAGACAGTTTTCAAATTTTAGTAATAAATGATACGCACAAAATTACTGATCCAGTTCTTGCTTCTAGCAAGTTGATACAGGATTATGGCATTCGCGCTTACTTGGGAGCGCCATTAATTGATGCTTCTGGCCATTGTCTAGGAGCATTGGCAGTGATGGATTTAGTACCGCGTAATTTTACTAATCGCGATATTGAATTTTTACAAATCATAGCTCGTTGGAGCATGAGTGAGTTTGAGCGTAATCGATTGCTCAAAGCAAAGTCAGAAGTCAGTATTCCTGAAAATGCACTGAGCTTATCATTCTCTGAGCAGACTAGCACTGAGATCAAAATCACCGCACCTGCTTTAGAACCAGATTCTGGTTCTACTAAGCAACTAAAACTAGAACTATTAGGGCAGCTAACTCAGGAGTTACGTACGCCCTTAACCTCAGTACTAGGAATGGCTAGCGTTTTAGGACGTGAGATTTATGGCCCTTTGACAACTAAGCAAAGAGAATATCTGGATATTATCCAACACAGTGGTCGATATTTACTCTCTTTGGTCAATGAAATTACTGAACTAGGAGCAATGGATGAAGGCTCAACTGAATTGAATATCGCTCCTGTAGATATTGAAATGGTCTGTCAACAGGCTATCAATACTCTAGAGGAAGCTGCTAATCGTCGCGAGCAAGATATTCGTCTATCTATCGAACCTGGACACAGCCGCATTTGTCCTTTGGATAAAGATAAAGTCCGACAAATGCTGTATCACTTAATTTTTAGTGTGATTCAACTCTCCGCTACAGGTAGTGTAGTGCGCATTCATGTTTCTTATAAAGAAAACACGCTAAATATTACAGTTTGGGTTTCACATCCTTGGCTGGGAGACGGTTTAACTGAGGTTGACCCTTATTTTCGTCTTAGCCCCTTGTCTTTGCTGGAGCTGACCACTGAGGCAGCAAATTATAATATCCATTTAGATAACCATGAACAAGCAGGAAATTTCCCACTAGTAGTGGAAAAATCAAACAACGCGAGTGCTTCCCACTCAGAGGTCATGACTATCAATCCAGCTACTGCAGCTCAGCCACAGAGTAGTTTGTCTCGCGAAAGCTTAGGTCTATTACTTAGCTGTCAGCTAGCAGAATTACACGGCGGACAAATCTCGATCCAAGGTTCTCCAGAATCAGGATATCGCTACGTGCTGTCTTTGCCATTGCAAGTCGTAGTTTCTCCAGAAGCAATGAGTGATGTTTAAGTCAGCTTCCTAAATAGCCATCATGAATTGCTTACACCTTCCCTTTACATCCAGCCACCCCTTCAAGGGTGGGATTGTCAACAGGGCTATTTGGGATTCCGGCTTCATTCACCACTTGCTCATTCACACTTAGTGTCTTGCTGTCCTGAACTAAACGTTCTGCCCCTGTACAAGATTTAAACTAGTCCTTGCACTCTGCCAAAGCATAGTTGTAGACACGACGACATGCATTATGATCGAGTCCAAGTTCTCAGCGGGCGTGCTAATCAGTCACAGCGTGTTTTATGAATTTAGTCTGGCAAACATTCACGTTATCTTATTTCCGAGTCCAAGAATATTTTGCTACCAGCTACCTCCACCGTTCTTTGGTGGGGCTGTTATCGTCTTGGCGGCAAAGTAGTATATTGATGCAGTGGGGAGATACTATAGCGATCGCTTTACTTAGCCTAGTGTATGTTCTAGCACCTTTTGTTTCAACTACCTTGTTAGGGTTGTTGCTGACAGCTTGTGTGGGATTTTGGCTATTACTGACTTTATCGGATGAAGCAACATCAACTACTTCATCATTTACCCCGATTCATCTGCTGGTATTACTCTATTGGGCAATTGCCGCAGTAGCTACAGCATTCTCACCTGTCAAAAAGGCAGCATTGAGCGATTTTGTCACTTTAACGCTATATTTGCTGCTGTTTGCTCTTTGTGCTAGGGTGCTGAGGTCTTCCCGCTTACGATCTTGGTTGATCGTCCTCTACCTCCATGTATCGCTCATTGTCAGTGTATATGGTTTACGGCAATGGTTTTTTGGCGCAGCGGCGTTAGCAACTTGGGTTGACCCAGAATCGCCTTTGTCTAAAACTACAAGAGTTTACAGTTATTTGGGTAATCCCAATTTATTGGCTGGGTATCTTATCCCCGCAGTAGTTTTTAGTTTGGTGGCAATTTTTGCTTGGCAAAGTTGGTATAAAAAAGCTTTAGCATTAACGGCGTTTATTGTCAATAGTGCCTGTCTAGTTCTCACCTTTAGTCGTGGCGGTTGGATTGGCTTAGTAGCGGCAATATTGACAGTCATGGCATTGCTAATTTATTGGTGGAGTGTGCAAATGCCTCCTTTCTGGCGGACTTGGTCACTGCCAATTATCTTGGGAGGTTTAATTGGGGTATTGGTGCTAGCGGTAATTTTCATTGAGCCTGTCCGGTTGCGGGTTTTAAGTATTTTTGCTGACCGCCAGGATAGCAGTAATAACTTTCGCCGGAATGTTTGGGATGCTGTATTTGAGATGATTCGCGATCGCCCAATTTTAGGTATTGGGCCTGGTCACAATGCTTTTAATAAAATCTATCCCCTTTACCAGCGTCCCCGTTATACTGCCTTGAGTGCTTATTCGATTTTGCTAGAAATTGCTGTGGAAACAGGCTTTATTGGTTTGTCCTGTTTCTTGTGGCTATTGATTGTCACATTTAATACAGGTTACCTACAATTGCGACGATTGCGACAATTGGGAAACAAAGAAGCATTTTGGTTAATCGGGGCGATCGCTTCTATGGTAGGTATACTTGCTCATGGGACTGTTGATACCGTCTGGTTTCGTCCTGAAGTTAATAGTCTTTGGTGGCTATTAGTTGCTTTGATTGCTAGCTACTGGACACCTTTAAGTCAAAACAATACTCAAGAGCTAGCTTCAGCTAACTCTGAACCAGCAGCAAACTAAAATCGGTTAGTTGTCAGTTGTTTGTTAGGGAACTCCAAAACATAAATTATTCCGGTGAAACTTGTTGACTGTTCACAGTTAACAGTCAACAAACAACTGACAACTATCAGGGGAAAATTGTTAATGACTTATTCTCTATAGGTAGTAGCCCCTGGCGTATTGGGATCGCGATAACGGGTTGGTTCGTCGTCACGTTTTCTACCTGTCAAACCCGCTAGACCTAATAGACCAATTAATCCTAACCAACCCCAATCAAAATCATTGCGATCGTAAGTTGTTGTGCTTGGGCTAGTGGTGGTTCCAGGGTCAGTGGTAGAAGTTTGGGCTTGTACGGGTAGAGTTAAGGACAAAATTGCCATACTCAAGGTGAGAACGCCAGTGCTTATCACTTTAGTGAAATTGCTTGTCATGGTGAAAAATCTCATCCCTTCCAAAGTTACTCACCACTTTACACAGTCCAAGACAGAACAAAATCAATCTGCGGCGATAAACTCGGCTTTTGCTTAACTCTGACTGAGGATATACAACTAGCTTGAAAGAGTCATTTGTCAGTTGTCATTTGTCATTTGTCATTTGTGATTCACCTCGTCACCTCATCCCCATCATCGCCCTCATCCCTTTAGTAGATGGGGATGAAAATCTTATCCTTGGGACGGGCTAAAATTTGTGTGCTGATGAGAACGAAAATTATCGCTAATAATTTTTCATCGCCCGTTCCATATCCCGTTTATCCTGGCGTTTTTTCAAGTCTTCTCGCTTATCGTGGAGCTTTTTACCTTTGCCAAGGGCTATACTCACCTTCACCCGGCCACGTTTGAAGTACAACTTTAAAGGTACTAAAGTCAAACCCTGTTGTTCGACTTTACCAATTAGCTTGCGGATTTCCTGCTTATGCAGTAAAAGCTTGCGCGTTCGACGTGGTTCATGATTAAAATATTGACCGCTAGCAGTGTAAGGTGAAATATGGGCGTTGATTAACCATGCTTCGCCATCGCGAATCAAAGCATACCCATCTTGGAGATTGACTTTTCCCTGCCGAATCGACTTGACCTCTGTTCCTGTCAACTGAATTCCGGCTTCGTAGGTTTCCAGGATTTCATACAAATAACGGGCTTGTCGATTGTCGCTAATTACTTTGTAACCGTCACTTTTATCGCTCATGGAAAATTATGCGTACTGAAAATGTGTCTAAAAAATGGTTGGAGTAGGTAGAAAAATTCATTGAGCCTATATTAAACCACGATCAATGCTTACTCTAGGTAGGAGTCTCATATTACTTAATTTAGCTTTTTCCCCAAAATTCGACAGAGTTAGGTAGGGTAATTGATGTTCTCAATCAAAAATTTCAAAGCAAATTTTGTCTCAACTAGACAGCTGATCGAGTGAATTTAATTTACAGTAGGGTAAAAGATTACTCTATCGTGTTGGTTATTTGTTATGAAGTGCTACATTATTTATCTTTGCCAAGCACTAAGATGGAACAGTGCGTTAAAATTTATTAACAATTTCTAAAGAATTAAGATTTTCTTTATAAATCAGTCCAAAGGCAGTAATTAGCTAGTAATCCTGTCATAGTATGAAACATAAGAGCACATCATTCATGCCTGTGTTCACTAATAGTGCTCAAACAAGCCAATTTGTTAGTAAAAACAATGCTAGGGGTGTACTGTCCATGCCCTTGACGATCCTTGTGGTGGATGACGATCTGGGCACTCGTCTGTCGATTAGCGATTATCTTGAACTGTCTGGCTACTTAGTGATTACGGCGAATGATGGTCAAGAAGCTTTGGTAATGGTAGAGGAGTTCCATCCTGATTTGATTGTCACTGATATTGTCATGCCAAGAATGAATGGCTATGAATTGGTGCGCCGGGTGCGTCAAAAATCAGAGTTCCGTTTATTACCTGTAATTTTATTAACAGCCCGAACTAAGACCCAAGAACGAATTCTGGGCTACCAATCAGGGTGCGATTTATATTTGCCCAAACCTTTTGAGCTAGAAGAGTTAGCAGCAGCTATTCGGAATTTACTGGAGCGATCGCAAATTATTCAATCTGAGTATCGCTTTTCTCATCAAGAAAATTTGGGCAGTTCCAACCAAATAAAAGCGGTGGATGCCCATTCTGCCGAAATTATTCAAACTCAAAAATCTCAAATGCTCTCATCATTGACTCCCAGAGAACAGGAAGTGCTAGAACTGTTAACACATGGTTTGTCTAATGCTGACATGGGTCACCAGCTACATCTAAGTGCGCGTACAGTAGAAAAGTACGTTAGTAGCTTATTGAGAAAAACCGCAACCAGTAACCGAGCTGAACTGGTGCGTTTTGCGATCAAGCATGGTCTAGTGGAATAGTACAACAGAGTGCTGAGTAATGAGTTTTTCCCAGGGACTTTACTCAACACTCAGCACTCACGTTTTAAGTTGCTGACTCACAATATTTTTCAGCAGACCTTCACAAGCATCGACTAACAGATCGATCACTTGAGCAAATCCTTCTGGGCCACCGTAGTAAGGATCTGGAACTTCTTTAATGTTATACTGAGTACAAAAATCACACATTAACCGAACTTTATCCTGATGGGACTTGGTTGGGTCAAGGGCCAGGATATTTTCATAATTTTCCCGATCCATCGCCAAAATTAAGTCAAAGTCTTGAAAGTCCGATTTCCGAAATTGACGGGCTTGACCGCGCAGTTTAATTCCCAACTTTTTAGCAGCTGCGGCACTCATACGTCGGTCAGGTGGGCTACCGATGTGATAACTGGATGTACCAGCAGAGTCGCAGACAATACTATTGCTTAAGCCAGCCTGTTCAATCAGATGATTCATAATGTTTTCTGCCGATGGTGACCGACAGATATTACCCAGGCAGACAAAAAGTAGTTTGTAGGGCATAAGTATCTTTTGTGCTTAGTCAGTTGTCCTTTGTCGTTTGTCATTAGTCATTTGTCCTTTGACTAATGACTAATAACCATTGACCATTTACCCTGAGCGAAGTCGAAGGGTTGACCATTGACAAATGACCATTGACTAAAATCCAGGCAATTCCAGCCCACTGGTTAAATCTTCCATGCGTTCCCGCATTGTAGCTGTGGACTTGTTGTAGGCATCTTTCATTGCCACTGTCACCAGGTCGGACAGTACTTCTGCACCTTCTCCTAGGGCTTGTGGGGAAATTTCCACACGCTTGGGTTCTTGGTTGCCGGTGACAATTACTTTGACCATACCACCGCCAGACTCTCCTTGAATCTCCATTTGCTCCAATTCTTCTTGGAGACGCTTTGCACCTTCTTGAACTTGTTGTGCTTTTTTGAAAGCTTCGGCTAGTTCTTTCATTTTTCCCAAGCCAAAGCCAAAACCCTGTCCTTTTCCTGTCATAATTAATAGTCCGCGTGTGCGTTCAATAACAAATCAAATTCAATTATAGATGCGGTAGGCAAATTGCCTCTTTTTTTACTTCTAATTAATGCATGGGGCATGGGGCATTGGTAAGAGATGGGGGAGATAGGGAAGAAAACTCCCCACACTCCCCACACTCCCTCATCTCCCTTGTCCTCTGTATTCCCCTTGTCTGCTTAACAGTGAAGTCCTTATCCACAAGCCGCCTGAAACTCTCCGAGCATTTTGACTTCTGGCTCTAAGAGAATTGACCAACGGTCTTGCACCTGGTGCTGAATATGACGGATCAGACAAAAGATATCGCTAGCTTTTGCGCCGCCACGGTTAACGATAAAATTGGCATGGAGTTGTGCTACTTGGGCACCACCAATTTGGAAGCCTTTTAATCCGGTTTGTTCAATCAACCATCCAGCTGAGTGAGGTTTGGGATTGCGGAAAACACTGCCACAGCTAGGAAAGTTGTATGGCTGGGTGCTGAGCCGATGTTGTTTGTGTTGCTTGGTTGCAGCAAAAACCTTTGCGGGGTCTGCACCAGGACGCAGTTGGAAGGTTGCTTGGGTAACGATGCGATCGCTACCCTGTAATTTTGAAGTCCGGTAGCTGTAATTTAAATCCGCCGCCGTCACAGTTTCCAGGGTGCCATCGGGTGATAGTACCTGGGCGCTGACTAACATCTCTGCGGTACAGCTACTGTGTGCTCCTGCATTCATGACAACTGCACCCCCGACAGTTCCGGGGATACCAACAGCCCATTCTAGTCCTTCCCAGCCTAAATCTGCTGCTTGCCATGCCAAGCTAGGAATCGATTCACCTGCGGCTACGGTTAATTGACCGGTTTCGGGGTCAAAGTAACTATATCTCAGATGACGAGTCGCAATCACTAAGCCCGGTAAACCGCGATCGCTCACTAACAAATTAGAACCTGCACCCACTACTGTTACTGGGATATCACGTTCTTTTGCATACTTCAACCCTGCTTGCAGTGCTGTTAAGTTGCGGGGGGCGGTATACCATTGTGCTGCTCCACCGACCCTATAGGATGTGTATGCAGACAAAGAAGCCTGGGACTTGATTACACAATCAGTCCCAGGCAAATAAATTACCGAACTTTCAACGGCATTTCCGATTTCTGGTTTCTCTGTCGTCAATGTAGAAACTGTGCAGACGTTGGCATCTGCCTGAGAGATTGTCATCTTTAGGTCAATTTAGTGAAATTTTTACATTTATCTGCCGTAATCAGACGGCTGTACTATGAAATTTTTATGAAACTCTGACAAATGCGGTAGACATTTGTCTCTAAAATGAAATTAAGATGTAGCCTTTGCTGGTTGGCAAAGTGTCGCAATGATTTCGGGAATCGCTTGATTCAAGTTTCCCGCACCGAGAAATAGTGCTAAATCTCCATGACGCAAGGTTTTGAGTAAAAATTCGCACACTGATTCCAATGTTGGTTGATAAACAACCTGTGGGTGCTGTTTAGTAATTGCTGCTGCTAATAATTCACCACTGATTTGCCCTAAATTGGGTTCTCCGGCACTGTAAATATCAGTCAGTACCACTAAATCAGCATGAGTAAAAGATTCAGCAAATTCTTCTAAAAAGGTCAGTGTCCGACTATAGCGATGGGGTTGGAAAATTGCCACAACTCTTTGCCCTGGTCTTGCTTGGAGGCGTGCTGCTGCTAAAGTAGCGCGAATCTCACTCGGATGATGGGCATAGTCATCAATGAAGGTAATACCATCGACTTCACCACGAAACTCAAAGCGCCGTCTTGCGCCTTCAAAGGTAGCAATACCCTTGGCAATTTCTCCAAATTCTAAGCCTAATGCTCTACCTACTGCTACGGCTGCTAGGGCATTGCTGAGATTATGCCGACTTAGTAGGCGCACATTCAACATGCCTAAGGCTTTACCTTTTTCCCAAACAAGAGCTGTGGTACCATCAGCACGATAGTCAATATTAGTGACAGTATAGTCAGCGTTAGTATCTGGGTGTAGGCTGTAGGTGATGGTTGGTTTGAGGCGATCGCGTACTGTTGCACAATCGATGCTACCTACCAAAGTCTGACAACTTTGAGCAAACTCTTGGAAAATATCAACGACTTCTTCTAATGTTTCATAGTGATCGGGATGATCTAGTTCAATATTGGTAATCACGCCAATTGCTGGAGCGTGTTTTACCAAAGAACCATCTGATTCATCAGCTTCAGCTACGAGATACCTACTTTCTCCTAATCTGGCATTACCTTCCCAAGCATTAACTTCACCACCTACGAGAATAGTTGGATCTAAACCTGCTTTTAACAGCATATAGCCAATCATACTACTGGTTGTAGTTTTGCCGTGGGTACCGGCAACTGCAATGCTGTAATAATCGGCAATTAACGCAGCTAGTACATCTGAACGATGTAAAATTGGGCAACCCAATTCTAGTGCTGCTTTGTATTCTAAATTATTGGTGTTAATTGCAGTTGAACAAATAACTTGAGGCAGTGTTGTGTTAGCCGCTGTAGGCAATTCTGCTTGCGAGTTTGATGCTACTCCTGCGGTAACTCGCGGGCGAAAGAATTCCAGATTGCTGGCTTCTTGTCTACTAAAAATATGAGTCCCGATAGATTCTAACTTTCTTGTAATGTGGTTTGGACGTAGATCCGAACCTGATACTGGCAATTGACGTTTGGCCAGAACATATGCCAGCGCTGACATACCTATGCCGCCGATACCAATGAAATGAAATGGTTTACCGCTAAAATCTACAGAATTATTCATTGATTACTCCTCTTACACCACACCACACCATAATCTCAAATGACACGCGTATCATAACAGGAATTGGATTTTTACTGTAACTGCTCCTGTATATATTTAATTTTTGTAGGTTCGTGGATTTTTCTCCTCTGTTTTTTTTGCCTGAGAATGATTTTACCTTTGTTAGAGGTTTTTGCTATTTCTGAACTGTATCTTATGATTATTCTGAAAATTTCCGCCACATCGGGAAAGAAATTCTTGTAATGAAAAACACATATTTTCCTTGTCCTGACTGGAATTGGCTACAGTACAACGTTTGCAGTGAAACTGCTTTTAATTAGATAAAGTTTAGGGGCAAATTGACTACAATAGTACATTGATAGTCCAACTTCTTTGAAGTTGAATATGAGCTTGATCTAACTGGATGCAGCAACTAGCAATTTTTGGTGGCACATTTGATCCAATTCATTGGGGACACTTACTCATAGCCGAGACAGCTTTGCATCAAGTACCTGTAGAACAGATAATTTGGGTGCCATCGCTAAATCCTCCACATAAACAAGCAGCTGCGTTTGAGCATCGCTTAGAAATGCTGAAACTAGCTACAAATGATCATCCTCGATTTACGGTTTCACTAGTTGAGCTAAATCGCCCTGGAACATCCTATGCTATCAATACCCTGATCAATTTATCTGCTGCTTACCCTAATACTCACTGGTACTGGATTGTCGGCTTGGACGCATTCCAAACCTTACCCCGTTGGTACTGTGGACACGAACTAGCCCAGATGTGTGATTGGTTAATTGCACCCCGACTCCTAGGTGGTGAGACTATAGCGCAAAGTCAGTTAATCTGCAAGCAAGTAGAGCAACAATTAAAAAATCAGTCAGTCAGTATTAAGTGGCAATTACTGCATATACCATTAGTAGGAGTTTCGTCAAGCCTAATTCGTCAATTAATTCGCGAACGCCAGTCTATTCGCTATTTAGTTGTTGAACCGGTGAGGTTGTACATCACCGCCCACAACCTTTACTCAAAATAAATCTGAATAAATTATGTGTTTTTTTTCTGGATCTAACACTTTATGGTTATTAAAGCTCCCCCCCTTTGCGATATGATTGGGGTCAACGATATAAACTTATAGGCATAAATACAGAGGGCAAGACACTGTGATTAGAGTCGCAATCAACGGTTTTGGGCGGATTGGGCGTAACTTTGCACGTTGCTGGGTCGGTAGACAGAACAGCAACATCGACCTTGTCGCTATTAATGACACATCTGACCCTAGAACTAACGCTCACCTGCTGAAGTATGACTCAATGCTAGGGAAGTTAAAGGATGTTGACATTACAGCAGATGATAACTCCATCATCATTAACGGTAAGACCGTTAAGTGCGTATCCGATCGCAATCCAGAAAACTTGCCCTGGAAAGATTGGGGAATTGACCTAATTATCGAAGCAACAGGTGTTTTTACCAGCAAAGAAGGAGCACTCAAGCATGTGAATGCTGGAGCTAAGAAGGTTCTGATCACCGCTCCCGGTAAAAATGAAGATGGTACTTTTGTAATGGGAGTAAATCATCATGATTACGACCACAACACACACCACATCATCAGTAATGCTAGCTGTACCACCAACTGCTTAGCGCCGATCGCCAAAGTTTTGAATGACAAATTTGGCATCATCAAAGGTACGATGACCACCACTCACAGCTACACAGGTGACCAGCGTTTGCTAGACGCTTCTCACCGCGATTTACGCCGTGCTAGGGCAGCAGCCATTAACATTGTACCTACCTCTACTGGTGCAGCAAAGGCAGTAGCACTAGTGATCCCTGACCTGAAAGGCAAACTAAATGGCGTTGCCTTACGTGTACCTACCCCAAACGTCTCAATGGTAGATTTCGTAGTTCAGGTTGAGAAGCGTACTATTACGGAAGAAGTTAATCAAGCCTTAAAAGATGCTTCCGAAGGGCCACTCAAAGGAATTTTAGATTACAGCGAACTACAACTTGTATCATCAGACTATCAAGGTACTGATGCTTCTTCGATTGTTGATGCTAGCTTGACTCTGGTTATGGGCAATGACCTAGTGAAAGTCATGGCTTGGTATGACAACGAGTGGGGTTACAGCCAGCGCGTTCTAGATTTGGCAGAACTAGTAGCTGAAAAATGGCAATAAATTGGTCATTAGTCATTAGTCATTAGTCATTAGTCATTGGTATTAAACAACTGACAACTAACAAATGACAATTGACTAAAAATGTTGAAATCCCTGAGTAAGATTTAAAACTTGGTCAGGGATTTCTGCTTTGTCTGTATGTAATAGTACATTTGTTCCCGATGTAATCGTGCCGATAATTGTTGCATCTTGACCTAGTTGTTCTACTAAAGCTGATGCTGCATATTGTGGCAAACACAGCACTAATTCAAAGTCTTCGCCGCCGTAGAGGGCATAATTTAGAGCTTGTTCTTTAGTTAACCAACGATCGCAAACTGCTGGTAAAGGAATTTGCTTAGCTTCTAGCATAGCGCCAACATTACTAGCACGGCAGATTTGCACAACAGCATCTGCTAAACCATCGCTGCTGTCCATCCCAGCAATGGGAGGAAAGGAGAGAATGGGAGAAGCGGAATTTAAGATTTTCCAAAGTATCGGTAAGACATCTAATCGTGGCTGGGGACGCTGGTGTGCGGTGATTAAAGCCGCCTTGTCTGCATCTTTGAGGGTTTGTCCTATTTCTGGATGTAAGAGCAATTCTAAGCCAGCACGGGAGGCTCCATGTATACCTGTGATTGCGATCGCATCTCCCACCCGTGCAGCAGAACGTCGGATAATTTGATTGGGGTGAACTTGACCAAAGGCGGTGATTGATAAAGTAGTGACAGGCGATCGCACAATATCACCACCGACAATTGGCGTATTGTACTTTTGTAGGCATTCTGTCATTCCCTGGTACAAACGCTCAACCCAACTGACACTAACATCCCCAGGAAGTCCTAATCCGACGGTGATTCCCAAAGGTGTCGCACCCATCGCCGCCAAATCTGATAAATTAGCAGCAGCAGCCCGCCAACCTGCATCTTCTGGGGAGGTGGTAACATTACTAAAATGCACACCATCAACCAAGACATCTGTCGTCACTACCAAAGATTTTTCTGGTGTCGTGACAAGCACCGCTGCGTCATCCCCAATAATGTCTTGAGGACAAAAGCGTTGTAATCTGGCTAACAATCCTTGTTCGCCAATATCTTTCACGAGCATGGAAGATAACTCATTATTCACAATCGCTATCCTCCAAATTTATAGCCTTTTCCATCGCCAAAGTTTTGATAGATTTGTAGTTAGCACAAAGCGTGCTTGAAAAATCAGGACTGAAGTCCTTACTACTAGTTTTTTTTACTCAACACTACTTATGGTCACTACACCAGTTACCAGTATCACTTTTGAAGAGTACTTAACCTATGATGATGGTACAGGTTTTCATTACGAACTGGTGGATGGTAGGTTAGAACTCATGAACCCACCGACAATTGAACATTTTCTGATTGTAGATTTCTTGGATACTCTGTTGAAAGCAGAAATTAAACGGCTGAGTTTACATTGGCTGTGCTTTCGTGAAAGTGGGGTGAGAACAGGGAGAAATAAATCTCGGTTGACTGATTTATCTGTGGTGACTTTAGAACAAGCAAAAGAATTGATCGATAAGTCAGCAGTATTTCAGTCTCCGCCATTGTTGATTGTCGAAGTTGTCAGTCCAGATTCTGTGAAACGGGACTATCGGTATAAGCGGTCTGAATATGCGGCGTTGGAAGTAGCAGAATATTGGATTGTAGACCCATTAACTGCACAAATTACAGTGTTATTACTTGAAGAGGGACTGTATGAGGAAAAAGTGTTTACAGGTAATCAGCAGATTGTATCGCAGACTTTTCCCGAAATTGCGATCGCAGTTGATTTGGTGTTAAGTTCTGGAAATTTGTAAGCTAAGAAATGTATCTTAAATTATCGAGTACTTGCAAAAAATTTGACAAAATTCTCGATACATGATTGCTGCGCCAAACAGCAACGATTTCTAATATCGGTGATAGTCCTTCTAGAGGACGATAGATTACACCACTGCGTTGGAGATTTTGGACGTTAGCCGGTAGCAGTGAAATCCCCATACCACCTGCTACTAAACTCACAACTGTTGATATCCATGCTGCTTCTTGTCTGACATTTGGCTGAAAACCTGCGATCGCGCAAAGCTCATTAATTTTATCGCGTAAGTTATGTAATAGGTGATCGGGTGGCAAAATAAATTGTTCATTTCTCAATTCTTTCACTTCAATGCTAGCTCGTCTTGCCAAACGATGGTTTTCTGGTAAAACAATCACTAGTTGTTCTTTGAGAATGGTCTTAAAAGCCAAGACATCATTATCATTATTTTGCTGGATACTTTCCAAATTATGTAAATGAAAGAAGCCTAAATCTATTTGTTGGTGTCGTAATTTTTCAATTTGGTCGTAGGAAGCCATTTCATATAACATCAGTTCTACTTCTGGACACTGCTGATGAAATGCTCTGAGAATTTCGGGTAGTATGCTGTTAGCAATGGAAGTATTAATGCCTATATTTAGTTGTTCCTTTTCCGCCCGATTTAATCGCTGACCTAATTCAACTGTTTGTTGAAATTGATGCAGAATTTGACGGGCTGCTTGTAAAAATTCATGACCAGCAATTGTTAATTTTAATGGACTTTTTTTACTTTTAAATATTTTAAACTGCAATTTTTTTTCCAGTAATTCGATTTTTCTACTTAAAAAGCCCTTATCGATGTTCAGGTATTCAGCAGCTCTGGTAAGTCCCTGGTGATCATATACAGCGATCGCATACTTCAATTGCAGTAATTCTATTCCATCCCATTTAACCATCAGTAACAGGCTAAAGATTTTTGTTTGTTGAGCATTATAGAGCAACTTTAAATCATTGGTGAGCAATCAACTCACGAAAATCGTCATCGAATGTTGTCTAATTCAGACACTATGATCGCTGTTTTTCCAGATAAGTTAATGACACCAAAACAAATAGTCATGGAAAAACTAGAAATGAAACTTAATAATCTAATCAATCGCGCCTTGATTGTCGGTGGAACTCATGGAAACGAGTTTACCGGAGTATATTTAATTAAACTGTTTGAGCAGTTTCCCGAGTTAATTCGCAGAGATAAGTTTGAAACCCTGACTTTGTTGGCGAATCCTGAAGCTTTTGCAGTCGGAAGGCGGTACATTCACAAAGATTTAAATAGATGCTTTTTGCGCCAAAACTTAGAGGATACAACGCTGTCTACTTATGAAGATTTACTGGCTAAAAAAATTAATGATTCTTATGGGCAAAATGGTAAAAAGCCTGTGGATTTTATTTTAGATTTACATAGTACAACGTCCAACATGGGCGTAACTATCCTGATTGATAATGAGGAACCATTTCATCTGCAATTAGCTGCCTATTTAAGGCACGTTAATCCAGCAATAAAAGTTTATAGTTCGGGAAACTCTGGACGTAGCCAAAATGCACTGCGATCGCTTGGTAAATTTGGCATTGGGATTGAGGTTGGTTGCATACCTCAAGGAGTGTTGAATGCAGATTTTTTCTTAAAAACTCAAAGCATAATTTACACAATTTTAAATTACTTAGAACTGTATAACGTGAATAAATTACCTGAATTTCCAAATACTTTTATCTTGTACAAATACATAGAAAAAATTGATTATCCGAGAAATGAAAACGGAGAAATTACAGCCATGATTCATCCACAGCTTCAGTTTAAAGATTATGAGGCTTTAAATCCTGGCGATCCTATGTTCTTGACATTGGATGGTCAAACAATTCCCTACGAAGGTAACTCAATTACTTATCCGGTTTTTATCAATGAAGCAGCTTATTACGAGACAGGTACTGCAATGTGTTTAACTAATCAGCATCAAATCACTGTCTAGAAAACATTTTGGTAAAAATATCAATAGATTTTAGATTTTGGATTAACTCCAAAATCTAAAATCTATTATACAGCTTCTGGTTGAACTAAATTTTCTATGCCCTGAACAACAGTAGCAGACTCAATTTTATCTCCTGCTTTGAGTTTATCCAAAATTTCTTCTCCCTCAGTCAGATAGCCAAAAACAGCATAGCGACCGTCTAACAGGTTGCGTCCGGCTGGGGTAAGTTCTGGTTCAAACAGAAAGAAGAAGAATTGTGAAGAAGCACCATTTACTTGACTTTCAGGACGGGCCATGACCACAGCACCAAAGGAAGAAAACGGCAGAACTGGCATATCGAGGTAACGTCCAGCGTCTTCGAGTGTAATACCGTAGGTGGGAGCTTTATCGCCTTGAACCAGGACTTCTAAAGGGATAGAACGGTATTTTCCGGTTTTGGGGTCAATAAAACCTACTTCTTTTCCTGCGGGATCGCCAGTTTGTAGAAAGTAAGATTCTTCCGAACGGGTAAATTCTAAACCGTTATAAAAACCACGTTGTACCAAATCAACAAAGTTACCAGCAGTAATAGGCGCGCTATAACCATCTACCACAACAGTAAGATTGCCTTTGTTAGTTTTGATATCTACGGTAGCTCGACCTTTGAGTTGGGGTAGGTTACTGTACTCCTTAGGGACTTCAAAAGGAAATCCCGTCACCATTGACTCTTCTAGAAGAGACACGAGATTGAGGAGTCGATTGCGTTCATCTTTGATTTTTTCTTTATCCTTGGCCTTGGCAACTTCAGCCAATGCATTAACGCCAGATTGCAATTCTTCAATCCAAGCTTTAGCTTGGGGTTGGCGTTCTTCAGGAATGCTTGCTAGGATTTTGGATGGTTGATCGAGAACTTTGGCAGCTTTGCTGATGTCTTTGGAGATAGCACCCCACCGCCGATTTCCCCGCAGTTGGTTTTTGATATCTTCTAAACTGGCTTGCAATTGCCGTACAGGTTCATTATTTATCGGGAGTGCATACCGCAACAGAGATCTGCCATCAGTGATTGCATTCCCGGCTGGTAGGGCGGCGCTACTGGAGGGAGTCCATCCAGCTGTACTTATGCCTAAAAATATTGTTACCAGCAGTATTGCCATGAGGCTGTTCTTCAGCCAGGATTTTAATAAATTAAACATGGTATGGCTTAAATGCAGCATTAAAATTGTTGACTGGACGTAACCCATCACTTATCTTCCCACAGTATTAGTGACTAGGGATTAGGGATTAAGGGTTAGGGGCTAGAGGGGACAAGCGAGACCAGGGGGACAAGGAAGAATATAAACAAGCTTCCTACCCCTCCCAATGCCCCATGACGGCAGTTGCTACAACGGAGGAGACCTCCACGCCAGTTCGCTCAAGTCGGGAAACCCGCCCACGCGACTGGCTCCGCAACGCACTGCCTCCCCCATGCCCAATTCCCAATGACTAATAACCATTGACTACCCTAGAAGGGTACAATAAATGCCGATTGTCTTCCAATATTTGAAAGTTTCATGATCTCCAGTAACGACTTTCGACCCGGTGTCTCAATTGTTTTAGATGGGTCTGTATGGCGAGTGATAGACTTCCTCCACGTTAAACCTGGAAAAGGTTCAGCGTTTGTGCGGACAACACTGAAAAATGTCCAGAGTGGTAAGGTTCTAGAAAAAACTTTCCGGGCGGGGGAAACAGTACCGCAAGCCACTCTCGAAAAAAGCACGATGCAGCATACCTATAAAGAAGGTGATGAATTCGTCTTTATGGATATGGAAAATTACGAAGAAGGCAGATTGAGTGCGACGCAGATTGGCGATCGCGTAAAATATCTCAAAGAAGGCATGGAAGTTAACGTCATCCGCTGGGGTGACCAAGTGCTAGAAGTGGAACTGCCTAATTCTGTAGTTTTAGAAATCGTGCAAACCGATCCGGGTGTTAAAGGTGACACGGCCACAGGTGGTACTAAACCAGCAATTCTAGAAACAGGTGCAACTATCATGGTTCCCTTGTTTATTGCTCAAGGTGAACGTATCAAGATTGATACCCGTGATGATAAATATTTAGGCAGGGAATAATTATTATCTCATTTGAGAACAATTCCGATTTCAATCCCTTTATAGGGATTAAATCCCTGCCACACTGAAAATTTTTTTATGTACAGGTCGAGGTAATAAAAACTGTGCCATTGGACTTTAATGAAATTCGCCAACTGCTAGCAACTATTGCACAAACAGATATTGCCGAAGTCACGCTAAAAAGCGATGATTTTGAGCTAACGGTACGTAAAGCTGTGAGTTTTGCGGTAGGTCAAGCAGCATCAGGCGGTGTGGTTGGTGCGGGATTAACATCGGTTTCACCTGTTGCACCCCAAACAGTATCAACGACCGTAGCAGAAACAGGGACACGCCTGGTTGATAATGCTGCTGGATCTAACGTGCAATTGTCAGGATCTCCCTCAGCGATTGATAAAAGATTAGTAGAAGTGTCTTCCCCAATGGTAGGCACGTTTTATCGCGCACCAGCACCAGGAGAAGCCCCATTTGTGGAAGTAGGCGATCGCATCCGCAGTGGTCAAGCAGTCTGTATTATTGAAGCGATGAAGCTGATGAACGAAATTGAGGCTGAAGTATCTGGTCAGGTCATGGAAATTTTGGTGCAAAATGGTGAACCTGTAGAATATGGTCAGCCTTTAATGCGAATTAACCCTGATTAAGTATTAATCTATATATGACGTGAGTCATTTTAAAGTTGTCAGTACAGCGGGTTAATCCTGATGAAACAAGTGTTGCCTGTACCACCAGAAGTGGTGCAACAAGTAGCTGAATACTTCAGTCTGTTAAGTGAACCGATGCGCCTTCGGCTGTTGCACTTACTACGAGATGAAGAAAAATGCGTACAAGAGTTGGTAGAGGCAACACAGACTTCCCAGGCAAACGTCTCAAAACACCTGAAGGTAATGTGGCAAGCAGGTATTCTTAGCCGCCGCAGTGAAGGAACTTGCGCCTACTACCGGGTGGAAGATGAGATGATTTTTGAATTATGTAATCGGGTTTGCGATCGCCTCGCTACGAGGTTAGAACAGCAAGCCCATAAATTTCGGGTGTTAAATAGCAAATTATAGGTTGTCGGTTGTCAGTTGTCAGTTGTCAGTTGTCATTAGTCGTTTGTTTAAAACAAATGACCAATGACCAATGACCATTGACTCTTGACGATTGACCATTGACTAAAGCGGATAATCTTTCTTAAAGCTTTCACGGGTCAGTGGCTGTTCCAATTCCACGCCTTCGCCACCTAAAACATCCAATTGTTTGCCATTGACATCAATGTACACTTTGGCATTAGGATTGATTGTGGTAGCAGTATAGACAATCTGTCCAATACGACCCGTCATCGAGCTACTACCGCCACCACTGGTAAAATCTTCAGATAAATTAACATGAACTTCATCATTGTTAACTTTCACACCTAGTAATTTGGTGCCTTTGGGAATGGTTGTAGATTCTGCACCTTCTGTGGGGCCTGCTAATAAATTTTCTAAAGCCTTTTCTAAGACCTGGTTAGGTTGGGCAGCGGCTATTTTAACCGGCTGCGGAGCCAGTTCCAAATTTTTGCCATTGTCTTTGAGCCAATAAATATTAGCAGTTTGCTCTTGAGGGGGCTGTTCGCTTATTTTGTTTCCTGGCTTTTTGATTATGATTGTGTTGTCTACTGATGGTGTCGGCGGATTGTTGGAGTGCCAAGTAAGCCAAGCAACACCGCCACTGACTGCTACGACCGCTGCTGAGACAGCTGCTATGACACCCGAAGAATTCCGATTAGATCCTTGTTGGTCTTTCATATTCAAAACCTGCTTGACTGAGGGCTGAGATGTTATGTGTGGGAAGAGCAGCCTGATTAAGGACGATACTGATAAATCGGGAGTTTCCTAACACCTAGAGGATGGCTATTTTTAACAACAATGCCGCCATGTCTCTTTCCGCAGGGAATACTTTTATTTTAGATTCGTAATTTTACTACGTCACCTATCTGGGGTATTGGGCATGGGGCATTGGGCATGGGGCATGGGGCATTGGACATAAGTCATTTCTTATTTGTCCCCCTTGTCTCCCTTGTCTCCCTTGTCCCCCTTGCCTTGTCCCGTCTAGCCCCTATCCCTTAGCCCCTCATCTTATATCGCGGCTGCAATCCACTGTTTGATCGTACTTGTCACTTCCTGAATGTCAATTTCTTGCGATTGACGAGTTGCCCGTTCTACAACTTCTACCTTGCCGTTAGCGATCGCTCTACCGGTGACTATTCTGTAAGGTATGCCAATTAAATCGGCATCTTTGAATTTTACTCCTGCCCGTTCATCACGGTCATCTAGTAAGGTTTCAATTCCGGCTTGATTGAGTTCCCTGTAGAGTTTTTCGGCAATTTCCACTTGTTGGGCATCTTTGATGTTAGGAATTGTCACAATGGCGTGATAGGGCGCGATCGCCACTGGCCAAATAATCCCATCTTTATCATAGGATTGCTCTACGGCTGATTGTGCTAATCGCGACACGCCTACACCATAACAACCCATAACTAAAGGTTTTTCTTCACCTTGTTCATTGGTATAAGTTGCACCCATCGCTACAGAGTACTTTGTCCCCAATTGGAAGATGTGTCCTACTTCAATTCCTCTAGCACTTTGTAAGGTTTGCTCTGGGTTGTGCTGTGCGCGATCGCCTGGTCTGGCTTTGCGAATATCTACTACTAACTCAGGTAACTTAAATTGCTCACCCCAATTAGCTCCAACTACGTGATAGCCAGTTTCGTTTGCGCCTGTGACAAAGTTGTTTAAATCAACCGCTGTTTGATCGACAAAGCGTAAAAACTTGGGATGTACTTGTTTATCGCCTTTAATATACTCATCGGCGATATCAGGTGCAATATAGCCTAAAGGTAGAGATTTTGCTGCCCATGTTTGTTGTGCTTCGGCATTGGGTACAGTTAAAGAAATAATAGTTTTAGCACCGTAATTCGGAGCTAATTTAGTCAATTCATTTTGTAATTTGACTTCGTTAACTTCCTGATCGCCTCTAATGCTAATTAAAACTAAAACTGTTTTGCCATTGTCATAAACTGTCTGGTAAAGAACATTCTTCACCACTTGGCTAGGAGAACAGTTGAGAAATTTACAGACTGTTTCAATGGTGTCTGTTCCAGGTGTATCGCGTTTCTCATGAGTTGTAAACTGTGAGGTTACCGCATCAGCTGGTAAAGAAACAGCTTTTTCCACATTGGCGGCGTATTTCCCATCTTCGGTGTAGAGAACTTCGTCTTCTCCCGCTTCCGCCAATACCATGAATTCTGTGGAACCAGAACCACCAATAGCGCCAGAGTCAGCATCAACTGCACGGAAAGCCAAACCAGAACGTCGCAGCATGTTGCTGTAAGCCTGGTACATATCTTGGTAAGTGGCTTTGAGGCTATCTTCATCCACATGGAAGGAATAACCGTCCTTCATGATAAATTCTCGTCCGCGCATCAAACCAAAGCGGGGACGAATTTCATCACGGAATTTCGTTTGCAGTTGATAAAGATTTAGCGGTAGCTGACGGTATGAGCGAATCATATCACGGGCGATCGTGGTGACGACTTCCTCATGGGTTGGGCCTAATCCCAATTGCTGCTCTCGTCGGTCGATGAGGGAAAACATGATACCCTCAGCCTTGGTATAAGTATCCCACCGTCCTGACTCTTTCCATAAATCAGCAGGTTGTAATTGCGGTAACAAACATTCTTGTGCGCCTGTGGCGTTCATTTCTTCGCGCACAATCTGGGAAACCTTCTGCAATACTCGCCACATCAGTGGTAAATAAGCATAAACACCGCTACCGATGCGACGAATATAACCTGCACGCAGTAATAATTTATGACTGGGAATTTCCGCATCAGCTGGATCATCCCGCAGTGTAACGAATAACATTTGTGACAGTCGCATCGTTTATTCCCTTTACCAAAACACTTAATGAATTATGAAGGATGAAGGATGAAGTATGAAGTATAAAGCTGCAATTACTACAATTTGTTGACTAACTTCATTAGGTATGAAGTATAAAGTATCAAGTTTCATCCTTCATTTTTTATCCTTCTGCCTTTTTTAATCGCTACTTATAGGAGAAAAATATCTTGTCTAACGGAATTTACCAAGCAAAACCACCTCTAGAATTTATTCCTCCGAGGTTTAACCCCTTATTACTTCAATTGGCGCACTTGTTACTCCCAAGTTGGATCAACTGGAAAACAGCGATTACCGAGATTGAAGCAGACAACGTAGAAATTTTAGCGGATCTCTATCGTCAGTTTCAGGATGGTAAGATTCGGTTTTTGCTAGCATTTCGCCATCCAAAAACGGAAGATCCACTTTGTTTAGGCTACTTGCTTTCCCAACTCGTGCCTAAGGTAGCACGAGAACAAGACATAAAAATCCAACTTCCAATTCATGCTCATTTTATCTACGATCGCGGTATTCCTCTATGGGCAGGTGAACACATTGGCTGGCTGGCTTCTCATTTAGGCGGTACTCCCATTCAGCGCGGTAAGGCTGACTGGAATGGTTTACGTTCAGCACGCGATCTATTCGCCAATGGGAAATTCCCGATGGCTGCTGCGCCAGAAGGAGCAACTAATGGTTTATCGGAGATTATGAGTCCCTTAGAACCGGGTATTGCCCAATTAGGCTTTTGGTGCGCTGAAGATTTGCACAAAGCTTCCCGCGCCGACGAGCAGGTTTTAATTTTACCAGTTGGAATTAAATATAGTTACGTTGCTGCTCCTTGGAGTGCGATCGCCGATCTTCTCAGTAAATTGGAAGTGGCTAGCGGTTTACCTGTGAATCCCTCGGAAAATGGCAATAGTGCAACTATCGAGTCCCTTTATCCGCGATTGTTGACTTTGGCAGAACGTTTATTAACGTTGATGGAAGAATTTTATCAGCGGTTTTATCATCAAAAACTCAAAGAGCCTGCGATCGCAATTCCCGAAGCAGGCGATCGCAATCAAGTTTTAAAAGCTCGCTTACAAGCCTTGATGCACGTAGCATTACAAATATCCGAGCAGTATTTTGACTTACCGCCTAAGGGTGCTTGGAATGACCGTTGTCGGCGACTAGAGCAAGCAGGCTGGAATTATATTTTTAGAGAAGACTTTAAGGACGTAAAAGCATTATCACCTATTGAACGCGCCTTAGGCGATCGCATTGCGGAAGAAGCATATTCTCGGATGTGGCATATGCGATTAGTTGAAAGTTTTGTGGCTGTTTCTGGTAACTATATCAAAGAAAAACCCACAGTAGAAAGGTTTGCGGAAACTACCTTATTGTTAAGAGATATGGTCAAGAAAATTCAAGGTAATGATAACCCAAAGCGCCGTCCCCAATTGGGTAAGCAATGCGTAAAAATCAGCATAGGTGAGCCGATATCTGTCTCTGAGCGTTATCCGGCGTATAAAGCTAATCGCTTGGGTGCAAAGCAAGCTGTAACAGATTTGACCAATGATTTACAACAGGCGATGGAGAGTTTGATTTGAGCGTGAGGGGAATGGGAGGGATGAGGGGGATGAGGGGGACAAGGAGGACAAGGGGGATAAGGGGGACAAGGGGGATGAGGGGACGAGGAGAAATAATAATTATCCAATGCCCAATGCCCAATGCCCAATGCCCCAACCGTCATTACACTGTATTTATAGAGAAACACAGGGTAGCAGGGGGAATGAGATGAAAGCTGTTGTTATTCGTAGATACGGTTCCGCTGAGGTGTTGCAGTATGAAGATGTAGCGCTACCAACAATCAAGCCTGACCAATTACTGGTGAAAATTCATGCCAGTAGTGTTAATCCTATTGATTGGAAAATCCGCAAGGGAATGTTGCGATTGCTTATAGGTAACAAATTCCCGATGATTCTGGGATTTGATTTGGCGGGGGAAGTTGTAGAGGTTGGTTCTAGTGTCACGGGTTTTCAGGCTGGAGATGCTATCTACGGAAGTACGGCTTTACCTGGAGGCGCTTATGCAGAATTCGCGGCTGTCTCAGCAAATTTAGTGGCTCCCAAACCTACGAACTTGAACTATGAACAAGCAGGCGTTGTTCCCTTAGCTGCCCTCACAGCTTTGCAAGCGCTACGAGAGCAGGGTAATATCCAGTCTGGGCAAAGTGTTTTGATTAATGGCGCTGCTGGTGGTGTAGGGATTTTTGCAGTGCAAATAGCCAAAGCTTTAGGGACTGAGGTAACGGGAGTTTGCAGTACTAAAAACTTGGATTTGGTGAAATCTTTGGGAGCAGATAAAGTCATTGATTATACACAGCAGGACTTTACCAAAGACACAAACTCCTATGACATTATTTTCGATGTTGTGGGTAAGCGATCGCCTGCTGAATGCAAAAGAGTTCTCAAATCCAATGGTGTATACATCACAACTATACCCAGCGCAGAAAGTTTCGTGCAGAGTATTTTAACAACCTTCCTACCCGGTCAAAAAGTCAAATTTATCTTAGAAAAACCCAATACTAAAGACTTGCTGTATTTAAAAGAGTTGATTGAAGCGGATAAAATTCGTGTTGTGATTCACCGCACATATCCCTTAAAAGAATTAGCAGCGGCGCATACAGAAAGTGAAACAGAACGTGCCATCGGGAAAATTGCGATCGCTGTTACTCAATAGGGTTTAGAGTTGATTAAAAAAAATTCAAGTAAAAGGATTAAGTATAGTAATACTGCATCCCTCGAAGTCCTTTGTATTTCTTGTTACTAAAGTAATTTTGTGGATTTTGGCGGTTGCGGCAATTATCATATCAGCTTGAGAGCGGGGTTTTCCTTGAGTTTGTAGATATCCTCTTACTTCACCCGCACGTTTAGCAATTTCTAGGCTGACAGGGATTATTTGACAGTAAGTTACGAAAAAACTATCAAACCAAGTTTGAATTCTGGGGTTGGGTTTTGCTGATAAACCGTAGTAAATTTCTTCTAAAGTGATAGCGCTAATAAAAATTGATGAGATGCTTTGACTCCAAGCAATGACACCAGGATTAGGTAATGGACGAGCTAATTCACTGATAATGTTAGTATCGCAGAGAAAACTCATAATTATTCATCTGCAAATGGAATGGGGCGATCGCTAGAACGTGCAGGAGTTTCTAAAATATAATTTTCTTCCGCACAGAGTTGGCGTAATTCTGTAAAAGCATCTGCGAGGGAAGAGGCTTTTTGTTGCTGATGCCAAGCAAGAAACTCTTGAAAAAGTTTTGGTTCTACAATTGCAGCCACTAATTTGTCTTGCTTGAATATTAATTGAGGTTCTAATGCAATAGCATCAATTACCTCTGGTAGTTTTTGTTGTGCTTCGTCCAGTTTCCAGTTCATTGATTTTACAAGAGTAAGTATTAATTGTGAATTTCGTTAGTCAAGCATTAACTTAGCAGCAATTACAAATTATCTGTATCAATACCCTGCTGTTTGAGTTTAGCTAACAATGCTTGATAGCGATCGCGCTCTTGTTGTAATTCTTGTAAAACCACTTCCTTTGCTTGACGTTCCTGTTCCCGTAGCTGCTCAAGTTCTACCAGTGTTAAGCACTGTTGTTCAGAAGGAGAAACAATTTCTAGGGTTTCGGCTGTCAGTTGAAACTGGACTCCCAAACGCGGACTTACCCAGCCATTGATTTCTTCGATGACTTCAAAACTATCCCCTGAAAGGAGCAAGCCATTTAAATCATTTTTATTTGGATCGTAAATATAATATTCTTCCACGGCGTAACGCTGGTAAAACTGCAATTTTTTGGTCATTTCTTTAAGGGTGTTACCAGGCGATAGGATTTCAAATACCACCTGTGGGGGAATATTATCTTCAGCCCACTGTAAATAGGAACCCCGTTTTCCTTTTGGTCTACCAAAGACTACCATCGTATCTGGCGCTTGTTTAATATTCGGGTTTCCTTGAACTGGATACCAAAACAAATCTCCGGCGATAAATACATCAGCTTGCGATGCAAATAAGATTTCTAAATTTTCTTTAATTTTGACAATCCATGCAAATTGTTCTGTATTATCCGCCATTGGCTGTCCGTCGCTTTCTGGGTAGATGACTGCGATGGTGTCTTCTGGTGTGACTTGTTGTACCACTGCTGCACCTCCAAATATGGGGTTTTGCTGTTATTTCTAGTTTAGATGGCGATCGCGTTAATTAAGATGCGATCGCTTGGCATAGACCCAGATAATCTTGATTAAGGAGCGATGTCAACAATCATCCTTGCTTACCGCTTACAATGGAGTTAATCCTGACTCTGAAAAAATTCCATGCAAATCTTTTTGCCCCCAGAGGTAGAAGCCCTGCTACAACGCCAACTAAAAAGCGGTAAATATCATAATGCCGTTGACGTTATTGTTGCAGGAATAAAACTACTAGAACAGCAAGAAGAAGACATATATCAAGGACGACTGGGAGAGCTTCAGATGGAAGCATGTATTGGATTAGAAGCATCCCAGGAGGGTAAAGTAGTTGATGGTTCAACTGCAATGGCTCAAATCCGTGCCAATTTGAGTAGGCGTAGCCCGTCGTAGACATCGCGCTACGGTGTCTCAGACGAAGTATGACCCCACAATTTCGCCTCACTGAACCTGCGATTCAGGATATTGAGCAGATTGCAGATTATATTGCCAAAAAGTTTGGTTTAACTCAATCAGAGTTGTTCTTGAGTAAACTTGATGCTAAATTGAGCAATTTTGCTCAATTCCCAAAATTAGGACGACAGCGTGATGAAATTTTACCAGGTATCCGTAGTCTTCATATAGATAATTATCTCATCCTTTATATGCCCATATATGCCCATAGGAGAAGATGTCGAGATTTTCCGTGTGATTAGTGGTTATCGAGATTTATCATCACTATTTCACGATGATGATGATTGAAATTTCTTTCACGGTAATGACAACAAAATTCTAGAAATAAAATAACCATTATTACTCAATTACAGATGAATGATAATGAGCGATCGCTCAAAGAATTCAGCAAGAGAATAATCATCAAAGTTAACCGCTATAATTTTGGTGAGTTTTAGGGAAACTAGCCATGTTAGAGTACAATCTGCCAAGGTACTTGCCAAGTGCCGAAGAACTACCCGACTCAGATGAAACGCCTGTGGATAATGAACTGCAAGAATTAATACCAGGCTTGCTGAAGGCAATACTGCTGATACTTTGGGCGGAACGCATGGACTGGTTCTTTGGCGTAGATATGGGTATTTATTATCACCCTGAGAAACCACCGATTGTGCCAGATGGGTTTTTGAGTTTAGGGGTAGAACGGTTTTATGATGAAGAATTACGTCCTAGTTATGTGTTGTGGGAAGAAAAAGTTTTACCTAGTTTAGTGTTAGAGGTGGTATCTCAAACTTATCGTAAAGAGTACACAACTAAATTAGATGAATATGCAGACTTGGGCATACTTTATTATGTAATCTATTCTTCTCGCCGTCGTCGTAAACCTCGTTTAGAAGTACATAAATTAGTGAATGGCAAGTATGAATTGCAAGCAGGAAATCCGGTTTGGCTACCGGAAATAGGCTTAGGAATTGGCTGCGATCGCGGCAATTATTCCGGTGTAACTAGAGAATGGCTTTATTGGTATGATGAATCAGGAAAACGCTATCCTACACCGCAAGAGAGAATTCAACGGTTAGCTGATAAATTGCGATCGCTTGGCATAGATCCAGATAATCTTGATTAACTCCTAATTACCAAAATTTTACACTTTTGCGGATAATATTGCTGGCTTGATGAACAAGTTGGCAATTTTGTTATTGTTCAAGTTGTTTAATGGAGTTAAGAACATTTTGATATTCACTTATTTTCCCTTGTTGCTTATACAAATCGGCAGATTTATAAAAATCTTTAATTGCCGCTTGTTTATAACCTAACTTATAGCGAGCTAAACCACGATTGAAATAAGCATGTGTATCATTTTGATTGATTTTGAGGACTTGGTTGTAATCTTCAATTGCTGCTTCATTATCATCTAACTCATAGCGAGCTAAACCACGATTGAAGTATGCATCTGCATAGTTGGGATTGATTGTGAGAGCTTGATTGTAATCTTTAATTGCTGCTTGGTTATTTCCTAAAGTAGAGTGAGCATTACCACGTTTGAAGTAAGCATCTGCATAGTTGGAATCGAGTTTGAGGGCTTGGTTGTAATCTTCAATTGCTGCTTCATTATCTCCTAAAGCAGAGCGAGCATTACCCCGGTTATTGTAAGCTAGCGCAAAGTAGGGATCGATGTTGATGGCTTGGGTGTAATCTGCAATCGCTGCTTGATTATCTCCTAAAGCCGAGTGAGCTAACCCAAGATTGTAGTAACTTAGTTCAAAGTAGGGATTAATTTTGAGGGATTGGTTGTAATCTTCAATTGCTGCTTGAGTATCTCCTATTTCATAGCGAGCCAACCCACGATTGTTGTAAATTAGTTCATAGTTAGGATTAATTTTTATGGCTTGGGTGTAATCTTGAATCGCTGCTTGCTTATCTCCTAATTCATAGTGAGCTACACCTCGGTTCAAATAAGCTTCTGTATAGTTGGGATTAATTTTGATGGCTTGGGTGTAGTCTTGAATTGCTGCTTGCTTATCTCCTGATTCATAGAAAGCTACACCTCTGCTGAAGTAAGCATCGGCATCATTTGGATTGATTCTGATAGCTTGGGCGTAATCATGAATTGCTGCTTGCTTATCTCCTAATTCAGAACGAGCATTACCACGGTTGTAGTAAGATTCTGCATAGTTGGGATTGATTTTAAGGGCTTGGGTGTAATCATGAATTGCTGCTTGCTTATCTCCTAATTCAGAACGAGCATTACCACGGTTGTAGTAAGCTTCTGCATAGTTGGGATTGATTTTGATGGCTTGGTTATAATATTCAATTGCACCGTGAAAATCCTTGTTGTTGTATTTTTCTAATCCTTTTTTTAGAAAATTAACAACATTAGATATAGGATGAGAATTGTTGTGCCAAGGTGGTGGCGGAACTGGAGGTGTAAGTGGTTGAGTTACTAGTATTTGTTGTGAATTGAATGCTTGTAAAACTTCCTCAGCCGACTGATAACGCTTCTGGTATTCTTCTTGCAACAATTTATCGAGCATTCGCCCTAAATTCTGACTCACGCTTTGTTGCAAATGCTGTCTCCAACTAGCAACCCAACCATAACCAAGTCGTTTCCACAATTCCCAAGGATGAATTCCACTCAATAGGTGAAAGCAAGTTGCACCTACACTATATAAATCACTCGCTGGATAAGCTTCTCCACCCTGGATTTGTTCTAATGGTGCATAACCAAAAGAACCAATGATTGTTCCTAGTTGTGTCATCACTGTTGCTGTCAGCTGTTTGGATGCACCAAAGTCAATGAGTACCAACTTCCCATCACTGCGACGAATGATATTTTCTGGTTTGATATCACGGTGAATAAGTTTGTATTGATGAACTGTTTTGAGAATATCTAACAAATCAAGCAATAATTCTCTGACTTTTTGTTCGGTAAAAATTCCCTGCTGTTGTAATTCCACCAATAAATTCTGCCCTTCGATAAACTCCTGTACCAAATACAGGCGATTATCTTGCTCAAAATACGCTAAAAGTGTAGGAATTTGGGGATGTTTGTCTAACTGTTGCAGTCGTTTTGCTTCTTGCTTAAATAGTTCTGTGGCTTTATTTAGTGCGCCAGTTCCCTGTGCTTGTGGTGCAAATTGTTTGATCGCACAATGTTCATTGAGTTTATCAATGTCTTCTGCTAAATAAGTTTTACCAAATCCCCCACCAGCTAATGATTTAATGGGGCGATAGCGGTTCCTCAAAACTATTAAGGGAACACCGCAATTAGAACAAAAGTTTGTATTATCAGGATGAGGTGGATTGTGGCAAGCTGGATTTAGGCAGCAGATCATAACTTTGTCTCTACGGACAAGTGCAAGTGTATTGATTATTGCTTAACCATAACCTACTCATAGTCAAACTAGCAAAATATAAGCTCAATTTATTTGTGCAAAATCTATATAAAATAGGCTTTGATCTAAACAGAAACCACAGATTCTACATTAATTTTCACCCCTACAGGTACAGAGTATTTGTAGGGTGTGTTGTCGCGCAGCGCAACGCACCAAACCATAGTTAGCAATTTAAGGTGCGTTAGCCTACGGCATAACACACCCTACTAACTCAAGAATTTTATTACTGAAAATTACTCTCAGATGTGCGATCGCATCCTGATTCTGGGCATTCTATACTTAGCAAGTATTGCTACTCAAACTTAGAATTACCCCAGTAATAATACGATGGCTTATCAAAACATCACAGGCTCCCTTTCACCACAAGATATCCAAGAAATTAAAGCCGCGCTACAGACTGTCCAAAAAAAGCTACCCTTTTTAATCACTCTCAGCAACGATGAACGGCGTAGCTTGTTAAAAATGGGTGATAAAAGCCTTGCGTTTGTGAACAATAGCGTCACTGCTGCTCAGTCGAACCGGGAAATTCTCCCAGCTAGCTTTGATGTTGAGGAACTTGTTCGAGATTATCAATTAGCCTCCGCACTCACTGAACTTTTAACCTCTATGCGCCAACTAACTGAACAAGTAGATGATACTCTACTAGCAGTCGGTAGTGAAGCTATGAGCAGCAGTTTGACAGTTTATGACTATGTGAAGACTGCTGCGAAAAAGACTCCAGGCTTAAAAACTGTCGCTGAACAATTAGGCGAACGCTTCAAAGCTATTAAAGGTAGATCAGCTAAAGTTGCATCTGGTTCGTGAGTAATCAAACCTCATTAATGAGGCTCAGAACCTCATTAATGAGGCTCAGAACTCCGTTAATGAGGCTCAGAACTCCGTTAACGAGGCTCAGAACTCCGTTAATGAAGCTCAGAACTCCGTTAACGAGGCTCAGAACTCCGTTAATGAAGCTCAGAACTCCGTTAATGAGGCTCAGAACTCCGTTAATGAAGCTCAGAACTCCGTTAACGAGGCTCAGAAGTTCATTAATGAGGCTAATAACTTCATTAATGAGGCTCAGAACTCCATTAATGAGGCTTGGAACCTCTTTATGCAATCCAAGGGTGAGTTGATTGTGGCGATAAAGGCAATCGCGGGAATTATTCCGGTGTTAACCGAGATTCTTTAACACTGTAAGGCTTAATATTATTTATGTCACAATTGAGGAAAATTCTATATATCCTACAACTCGGCAAGCACTTATGTGTGTGATTATTTGCCAATACTTGTCCAATTTTTACCGGGAAATTCAGCTATTCCGTTTTAGTGACACAACTGGCGATGTGTTTATTTTAGCTGGTGAAGAACTGCAAATCCTTGTATTTCGTGATGGAACTTGGAGATTTGTCAATGAAACCTAATTTTGCTCAAATGTCCACTAAAGAATTGAGAGCGTATGTGCTTGCTCATCGGGAAGATATGGAAGCGTTGGAAATTCTATTTAGTCGGCGTACTCCCGACTCAGAAGCAATTATATATCCGTCGATGTTTACTGAAGATGGTAAACCTATAGAAGAGAATATTCGGATAATTGAAGAAGCGATCGCTCAAAAAGTTAAGCAAGAAAATAATAATCAGGATTAATAGATTAATAGTCTTGTGTCTTTGGTAAATTTTACGGTTTCTAAAAGTGGTGGAGGCGGATTTAAATCTTGTATAAATCTGCCTCCAACTGATAACGCTACTGCTGTTCTTCTTATAACAACCTATCCAGCATCCGCCCCAAATCCTGATTAAGAAGGAATTTCATGCATGAAGTCGATCGCTTTTTGGTGAAGTATTGTGTTTTGATGCTTTAATGCAATTTGGGCTGACTGTTGCAGATCGGCGATCGCTTCTTCTCGATTTCCTAAGCGATAACGAGCCAAACCTCTGGCGTAGAAAGCAAATTCATCCTCAGAATAAAATTCACTTGCACCTATGGTTTCAATGTGCTGGGCTTCGTTAAAATCAGCAAATGCACCTTGCTCATCTTCTAATTCATAACACGCATTACCCCGCACATAGTAAGCAGCCATTAAGTTGGGATCTTTATCAAGAGCGTTGCTTAAGTGCTTAATGGCTTGAGTATTAATCCCCTGAGAATATTGCAGAATCCCCAAATTGTAGTAAGCAATAGCAGAACGTTCCATACGAGCTACCAGACTGAAGTCTTCTAGCGCACCTTGATAGTTACCAGAGTAAAAACGCGCTGCACCTCGTCCATAATAGGCTCGTACATATTGCGGCTCTAATTCAATTGCACGATTACAATCTTCAATTGCAGTTTGATTTTCGCCTATTGCTGCACGAGCAACACCACGTTCAGCGTAAGCTCGACTATATTGAGGACTCATGCGGATAGCTTGATTAAAGTCTTCAATCGCATTTTGATAATTCTTTGTCATTATATAAGCTGCACCACGAATAAGATAAGATGTTAAATCTTCCGAATTTAGTAAAATAGCCTGATTACAATTTTCAATAGCTCCTGTGTAGTCGCCAGCATTATAAAGTATATAACCAAGGCTGGAGTATCCATAAGCAAATATTAAATTGAGCATGGGTATAGAAAAGCAGATAACACTAATATTATTCTTCCCACATCTAGGAATTAAATATCATTCCAGCTATCGACTACAGCAAATTAAATCATCTTTGAGATATTGATCATCTCTAGCAAATTCAAAAATATCAGCAACGGTATTGCAATACATTTCAAAGGTTAGTATAAATTTTGGTATTTCTCTCTGCGCCTCTGCGTGACGGACACTTTGCAAAAGCGGGGGGAACCCCCACACGCAAGTGTCCTCCTCTGCGTGACCTAAAACCCCTTTATTAACAACCAAATCGATCGCAAAAAGTATAGATATTTACAGACAACAAATCCTAAAACAAAATTAAGAAATTAGGTTTTTTCCCTAGCAAAATAATAAAATAAGAAAGGTAACTAGGAATACAGATATTCCATTTGTTACCTCATTTACTTCCGATTTATCAGCATTTGAGTACAGCTTAATATATCGCAAAACAAGTGAGAGAAATGATTGCGAAGTGTTACAGGCTGAGGGTTTGGTGATGAGTACAGAAAAGCTTAACCCCCTACCTCATAAATGCTAGTACCCCCAACAGAAAAAGCTAGTACCTTTACCCCAAGATAAATTTTAGATGTCTCTGCAATGGGGGTTTGAGGGGTTGAGTACAAGCTTAATCAATCCAATAATTCCAATAGACATCGGATAGACTGTCCTATTTGAAGCTGCCTGATATAAGCAGAAAAATAGCACATGGCTTTTTCAACCAGAAAGTACCGATGCAACAGACATTAAATAGTATCAGAAATCCCAAAACTACTATTAAGCCGGATTCTGCAAATAACTCCCTGCTGAAAAATCTACTCTCTGGCAATTTTCTTGAGCCATTGTTGAGCGATTTTTGCATTATTTTTGAGCGCGATCCCGCAGCGCGTAATTGGCTAGAGGTAGTCTTTTGCTACCCTGGATTGCACGCTATCTGTTTGCATCGTCTGGCGCACTGGTTACACCGTCGCGGGGTGGTTTTCTTCCCCCGGTTGATTTCGCACCTAGGACGGTTTTTAACGGGTATTGAAATTCATCCAGGTGCAGAGATTGGGAAAGGTGTATTTATCGACCACGGTATGGGTGTCGTCATTGGCGAAACGGCAATTGTCGGCGACTATACACTAATTTATCAAGGTGTGACCCTTGGTGGAACCGGCAAGGAAAGCGGTAAACGCCATCCGACTATCGGCGCAAACGTAGTTGTCGGTGCAGGTGCAAAAGTTTTAGGTAATATTCAAATTGGCGATCGCGTCCGAGTTGGCGCTGGTTCAGTTGTCTTACGCGATGTCCCTGAAGATTCCACTGTCGTAGGGATTCCTGGCCGCGTTATTTCTCGCAAGCAAGGCGAACCCCTAGAACATGGTAAACTCCCCGACGTGGAAGCCAGCGTCATGCGCTCTTTGCTTTCCCGCATCGAGCAACTAGAACAACAACTGCAAGAATTAAAAGTCAACCGTCAACAGTCAACCGTCAACAGTCCAGAGTCAACAGTCCAGAGTCAAAAGTAGAAATTTTCTTAACTATTGACCATTGACCATTGACTATTGACTATTGACCACTGACCACTGACCACTGACAAAGGACAATTATAAATGTTACCCCCTAGTAGTTCTAACTTTCTAGGCGATCGCGTGTTGCAAATTCCTCTGAGCGATCGCTGGCGAATCTATTCCCGCTTGCAAGAATTAATGATTCCCTGTTCCTGTCTGGCTGATGGTTCTTTGCGGGTACAAGTAGATAGTCTACAAACCGCAATACTGGTTCGGAGTACTCTGATGCAGTTTTTCGCTTCTCGCCAACAATTGCTGGACTGGTTAGAACATTGCTGGCATTATACTCCTGAGTCTTGACCCATCTCAAATTGCAAATTGCATTTGTCAGGATAATTGAGAATTTTTGCAGATATGCATAATCTGCTGGGAGAATTAGAAGTAGAAGTTACTGTTCCCGAAGCCATTTTATTGCAGACTGAGGAAGTAATATCAATTCTCTCATCTCCGGCAACAGATTCAACCGCACCAAACCCCGATTAAATCTGACCCCTCTTAATTACGAACTACGAATTACGAATTACTTTGGGTTTGTCCCATCTGCTAAATCTGAAAGTTTCTTGACATATTTTGGCAAATAAAAAAGTGAAGTTACATATGCAGAGTTGTAATTTCAAGTTTTTGAGTTTTGCCCCTATCTAAAAGTGTACAGTCTGATTATGGTCATTCGCAACAGCGATAAACAATTCCTTAATTTTTTGCATAATGAACTTGAACTTTCCAGTGCGGATATTTCTGTCGCACTGCGACACCAACAAATGGATAACGGGCCGTTACCAATGCTGCTTTGGCAATACGGACTAGTTGATTTAGAGCAACTTGAACGGATTTTTGATTGGCTATACGAGCAAAGTTAAATTAGTCAATAGTCAATAGTCATTGGTCATTTGTCAACAGTCAACAGTCAACAGTCAACCGTCAACAGTCAACCATCAACGTAAAAAGAATTTGTAAATGATACCGTAATTTGGTTCTCTGTCATACAGATGTGTTGAGTTTTAATGGAGCATAATGAAGAGTCATGAATCATGCCTTTTAAGATTCTTAAGCATTTACCATCATTTTCTGGAAAATATATAGGCATTTACCATTAGTGACGATTGCAGAACACCAGGAATGCAATCTAGAAACAATATTAAGAATAATTCCCATAGTGAGATGTTTGAGATGAGTCAAATCATAATTAATGACACTACATTACGTGATGGCGAACAAGCAGCAGGGGTTGCTTTTAACTTAGAAGAGAAAGTTGCGATCGCTAAGTTTCTAGATGCCATCGGTGTTCCTGAATTAGAAGTCGGTATTCCGGCGATGGGTGAGGAAGAAACACGCGCAATCTCAGCAATTTCTAACTTGGGTTTGCAAGCCAAATTACTCGGCTGGAACCGCGCTGTGATGTCAGATATTAAGGCTTCTATTGTTTGCGGTTTACAGCGAGTACATATCGCCATTCCCGTTTCTGGTATTCAAATCGCCGCGAAATTTCATGGACAGTGGCGGGTAAGTCTGCAAAAACTTAAAGATTGTGTCAGCTTTGCGGTTGATAATGGTCTTTGGGTAGCAGTAGGCGGAGAGGATTCCTCAAGAGCGGATGAAAATTTCCTCTTGGACGTAGCGCTTTATGCTCAAGAATGGGGTGCATCGCGGTTTCGCTTTTGCGACACTGTTGGCGTTCTTGACCCATTTACTACCTACAATAAAGTCAAGCGGCTAGCATCAGCTTTGATGATTCCGCTGGAAATCCACACCCACAATGATTTTGGTTTAGCTACTGCCAATGCTCTTGCTGGTATCAAAGCCGGAGCATCTTCAGTAAATACCACAGTCAACGGTTTGGGTGAACGCGCTGGAAACGCAGCTTTAGAAGAAGTCGTCATGGCCGTTAAACGCATTTACGGTCAAGATTTAGGTATTGACACTCCCAGATTACTAGAACTATCTCAACTAGTTGCATCAGCATCAGGTAGCAGTGTTCCACCTTGGAAAGCAATTGTTGGTGAAAATACCTTTGCTCACGAATCTGGAATTCATGCTCATGGCGTGTTGCAAAACCCCGTTACCTACGAACCATTTGCACCGGAAGAAGTAGGTTGGGAACGCCGTTTAGTAGTTGGTAAACATTCTGGTCGTCACTTAGTATCTAGCGTCCTAGAACAGCATGGTATTTTTCTCAACTCAGAAGAAACCCAAACTGTTTTAGATGCAGTCCGCCAGCAATCTACCCAGAAAAAACGTAGCTTGACTACAGAAGAACTGTTGAATTTAGCCAGAGAACAGAGGTATTCTCATGCGACCCGATGAAATGGAACTTGACTCACCACCCGCTTTTGAAATGGGCCAA
This sequence comes from Calothrix sp. NIES-2100, assembly GCF_002368195.1. Classification (GTDB taxonomy): domain Bacteria; phylum Cyanobacteriota; class Cyanobacteriia; order Cyanobacteriales; family Nostocaceae; genus Aulosira. Next base: position 7,966,650 of record NZ_AP018178.1, read on the forward strand.
AAAGTACGATTGCGTAAGCTGATTAAAAACGATGGCACATTTCCCGGTCAAGACATTGGGGTAGTTTTAGCCAAAAAGGGAGAAGTTGGCTACGTTGCTAGTATAGGCACATATTTGCAGAGATCCTATATCTATGCTGTGCATTTCTTAGATACAGGGTTCGTCATTGGTTGTCGCAAAAAAGAACTAGAATTGGTTGAGGAAATTAATGAAAGTAATGCTACGGATGAATGATGCTGGTCATTTAGTTGTCTACGTCGCTAAAAAAGATTTAGAAGAAGTCGTAGTCAAACAAACAGACGGCGCTGAGGGGAAGATTCTCACTTTAGCTAATGGTTGGGAATTAGAATTTCGTGAGATGCCAGACGAAAAGAGTTTACCCCTAACAGTAGAAGCTAGACGGCTCGCCTAAAATTAAGGAATTCCAAAAAATAAATTATTCCGCTTAAAGTTGTTGATTGTTGATTGTTGATTGTTGACTGTTGACTGTTGACTGTTGACTGCGCCGCACTGAGTTTGGACTGCGCTCAAATACCGCGAAGTCATTCGCGTAGCGTCCCGCAGGGAAGTGTTGACGTTCAACAATAGCAATGGAATATTTTTTTACTTGGAAGTACTTTATTGTCGGGGGAGATAGGAATTGGGGAAGCATCTATCTCTTATATCATGTCCAACTAATTACTTGGTTGTCATTGGTCATTGGTCATTGGTCAATTGTCATTGGTCATTGGTCAATTGTCATTGGTCATTGCTCAGTTGGCGTTGATGAGCAACCAAGAATTAGCGAATATCATGTATGTTTAAATATACATAATTTAGACTCAGGCGGCAACGTTAAAAGTTTTAATTATTGTTAATTTATCGGACATGATATCAGCATTGTATAGGACATGATAGCACCCGTTTAGATTCAGGTTGAACTAAGTTTCATTTTGAATTGTGAGTTACTGAACATGGGTGAAAAATATCAGACGTTATCGGAATTAAACCTTGAGGGTAAATTCCTGGGTTTTGTAGGCGATGAAGGGAAATTTAAATACTTGCGCTTAGCCATTCCCGCCGGGAATTTGCAAGTTAAAGTTCCCAAAGAGTTACGCAGTTCTTTAGGTTCAACCTTAGTACTTGGGGAACACATTCGCGTTGATGGTATCAGCCAATTAAACCCGCAAACAGGTAAAATAAAATTCAAAGCATTCCGGGTAAAAGCAACTGGTGTTTGCCCGATTGAAAATTTACCACCGCAAACCAAAGCCAAAATCATGGTTTGTCAAAAATCTGGTTGCATCAAGCGGGGTGGTAAAGGTTTATTGTCAGATTTAGAAAAAACTTTGTGCGATCGCGGTTTGATCGACAAAGTAACAATTGAGCATACAGGCTGTCAAAAACGCTGTAGCAGCGCGCCTAACTGCGTTGTCAGGATTGGTAAAAAGCAATACAAGAAAGTTCATCCAGAAGCGATCGCCTCTCTGTTGGAAAATCACTTAACTTAATTTGTCAACATATTTGGTAATTAAATTTAACAGGTGGAAAGGGTAAGCTCCCAGTCCGCCTATTTTCCATGTAAAAGTGTAAGATGCAAATAACTATGCATTTCCATATTTGTTATGAGCCTAAGCAGTGCTAAACGCTTTACCATAGCTGAATATCACCGCCTTATAGAACTGGGATTTTTTGCTGAGGATAACAGATTTGAATTAATTCGCGGTAGAGTCACCCATAGAATAGCTAAAACTCCAAAGCACTCAGCTTGTATAACTAAACTGATGCGAGAGTTATTTAAGCTGATAGCAGAACAAGCAATTTTAGGGTGTCAATCTCCTGTTACTTTACCTCCAGACAGTGAACCTGAACCAGATTTAGTCATAATAAAAAATCGCGCCGACGATTATCTTGATACACATCCTAGATCTTCAGATATATTATTGTTAATTGAGATTGCTGATTCTTCTTTAAAATATGACCAACAAGAAAAGCTACCCCTTTATGCAGAAGCAGGTATTTCTGATTACTGGATATTTAATTTAGTAGATAATTATCTAGAATGCTACAGCGAGCCTTATCAAGCTTCACAAAGTAAATTGGGTTATCGCCGCAAGGTAATTTTTCTACCTAATGAATCAGTTAATCTGCCAAATTTTTATGATTTAGTATTGGACTTATCCAAGGTGTTTCCTGGTTGATAAATTGGCTTTGATCCAAGCGCTGCTTCAGGTGCGATCGCGTATTGCTCGACAAATTTCTTCATAATAATCGGTTGAACCTGAGTTTAAATAGGGATAGCGCAAATCCACACCACTGGCGGCAAACTGTTGTAAAATGCTATGCAATCGCTGCTCAACAGATGTTTTTCCTTCTCTATAGGCAGATAATAAACCCTGAGCGATCGCTCGACACCGATGCATTCCAAAACTCTCTTCTTGAGCAAACTTGCGATCGGGTTCTTGGGCTAATCCCAATCCTGGTGCTAATGGCTTTGTAAATAGCGGCACTGGAGAACGAAAGTGCGATCGCGTTGCATCATCAATGGACTGTAAGATAGACCAAATGGCTGCAAAATCCCGCTGATGGAAGTAAAGAACACCAGCATCATAACGCTTGTAATCTGAGGGATTGTACAAAACCTTGAAGCTGAAGGGTATCATTTGCTGATTCAGGTTTTGCGTTATGTGCTGCATTAACATTACCGCACCTTCAGCCGTGATATTAAAATAAATTCTCACAATGACTGAATTCTCATCTGGTTGCTGTATTCCTGCATTACCAACCGCCATATAAAATCCATTTTGCACGCGATTTTTCGGCATTAAGACAGGAACTGCATATTTTTCGGGAACTAGTTCAGTAACGGCTAAAATACCTGCGCGACTTTCAGGGTGCAAATGGCGTTCTGGATCGAGGTGTAGGGTAATCTCTTTCTTTTTTACCATCAGCGTCTGGCTATCTTCCCAACCGATCACCGCCCAACCCGGATCAAAGTAGCCAACTCCGGTATTGTGTTCATGCAAGCGATCGTAAAACTGAGTATCGACTCCCAGTAAGGTATTATTCTCTAAATCTTGATAACCTTGAATAACTGTTTGGGAATCCGGCGTTGAGTCATTCTGGGAAATCTTAATTAAACCGTTGTAATAGACGGAGTAAATTAAGTTTTGCAGTTGTATGAGCAGATATTGATCTTGCAGGGTCTGTGGAAGCTGCCCAAATCGTTCTGCAACTGCTCCTACCAGTTCAATTTTACCATAGTTGGGATGGTGGATGCAGAAAGCGGACTGAATGTGGATATTTTCCACCAAATGCTGGAGAGCATCTTGGAGATTGGGAGAAAGAGCGGAGAAAGGAACGGGTTGCATCATCATCTAAACTCCCACAGCCCTCATTTGCATCAAGTCTGCTTCCGTTTTCCCCAGGATTGTCGGTATAGATTGCTCAGGATAACACAGCAACTTTTTAGCAACTTGCAGGGTACAAATGCCTGTGTTATTGAAAGACTTATTATATTGGATGTCTGCTTGGATGTGATGCAGCAAAGCAATACCCACAAATTGCACTACTTTCTTGAGAAATTGTGGTTCGAGTGCCAAAATATCGGGAAATTCCTGAAGATAGCCAGTGATAAATGCGGCGATCGCCGGTTGTAACTCGTCTAGTGGTACCATTGCCATCAACAGAGAATCGGCGATCGCAATTGCCGGATTGACGATTAAACTCTGTAACCAAAATTCTAGGATGTTGGCGATCGCAAATCCCAGATCCGCACTCGGATCACCCCAAGCGGCGCGTTCCCAATCAATGAATTTCAGGGACACATCAGACTCTAAGCCGATTGCTTGCCAATCATTGTGAACCAAAATATTGTTTAGTTTGAAATCATTGTGCGTCAAACAACAAGGAGTAAACGTTGTCACCAATTCGGCGATCGCTTCAGTCAAACTCGTATATCGTTGACAAAGTGACAGAAACTTGATACCCGCAGGCGGCGCTTTCCCAAAAACTTCCGGCGTAATCCGCCCCAGAATGCGAGTAGTACCAATCACCTGATGGACAGCAGGAAGCGAACGAACTAGACACTCTTGATAGCTACTCTGATTCCAGGTTAGTTGATGTATTGTAGCTAACCGTTTACCCACCCCATTCATCAGGGAAATGGTCAAGGAATTGTCTTGAGCAAACACTGTCAACAGGTCTTGATAATCCGTGAGATAACGCATTACAATGACCGAATTGACCGGATCAAAATACACTACTTCCGATAGCCACCGACGAATGCGATCGAGCGCAGTAAAGCTTTGAACGAGTGTGTGAACCTGCCATTCATTGAGGAATTCTCCAGCAGTTTTCCCCGGTTGATTTAACCGCTCCTGCTTCACCAAAAGGTGTCGCTCGTCGGATAATGTCACCAGCAAATTGAAGTTCTTGGCAGGTAATGGTTGAATTTGGATAGATGAGCGATCGACAACATCACAAAGGTTGCACTCTACCAAATAGTCCACCACATTTTGAACGCTCAAAACAAAGGTCATTCATCCCCCTTTCCTGGCTCAATTCTGGGTTGAAGTTTAATCTCCTTCTCAACATGAGAAGGAGATTTTCAAACATTACTTACCCGTTAGTAAAGAGTACAGAACCAAGCAGTGGTTATCGGTTTCGGACAAGGATCAATTACCACAGGTGGTGTTGGTTGTGGGCCTGGATGACAAGTACAACTAATTGCAGTGGTTGCAACTGTTTTGGTTGGGGCGGGAACTGTACAATTAATGGCGGTAGTCATAGGGCCTGTCTTTTTCAGCGCTCCACCAGAAAGGCTACTAAGTTCTTCCTTACTCAAGTCGTGCAAATAAGTTTCTTCATCGTCAAACAAATCATGACCGACGATTAAAGAGCGAGATTGTGATGTATCAGACATAAAAAACCTCCGTGTAGTTTACAGGAAAAAGCAAGCGATATGTTGATTGCCTACATCCTTGATGATGTAAATGGCATTTATATTTGCTCATTTATGATTGCAATCAAATCTTCTCAGGGGAAGCTTTACCCCATAAAGTTTGACGTGATAAATAATTCAAAACTCCCACTTTCAAAATAGATAAGGTTTACAAGCTTTCACCCATCGAAATAGTATTTTTTAAAGCCTGACAGCTTTACTCTGAGATTTTTAAATTCAAATATTAAATGTTTTCCAGATGATCCTATAACCAAACAATCAAAAAATGTAGCCATTTTGGCTTTTTATTTAGAGTTATACAGCAGATTGTAACTTGCTGAGATACAGATAATCGTAGGAAGTTCTGCCCTAAAGTGTGTAATTCATTTCCATAAAATACTCTGTAACTTAAGTCCAGCATTCTTTGTGAATCTATACATTTATTGTTAAACGTTAAAAGTTTTACCGTTTATTTGTTATTGGTATTGTCCTCACCCTTGTCAACAAGCGATCGCCTAAGTTAAAACTGTTATTTATTGAATCAAAAATTGGCTCGACAGAAGGATCGCATCAATTAGAAAATAATTTGCCACAAGCTTTCTCCCGGTTCTTTTACTCCCTATTGACTAGCATTTTTTAGGTTTTCTGCACCTTTGGTAACTTTTGCTGAATCAATGCGATCGCCCTGCTTAATCTTGTTTACGACATCAAAGCCTTTGATGACATAACCAAACACAGCATAATTTCCATCTAAGAATCCCAAATCTGCTAAAGCAAAATAAAACTGAGAAGAACCAGAGTCTGGCTGTTGTCCCCGCGCCATTGCCACAGCCCCCTGTTTGTGATTCAGTACAGGGGTATCTATCAAAGTTTTGCCATAAATTGGTGCATCAGAACCCTTGGGTTTAATTTCTAAGGGTATAAAGCGTTCAGTCCCCGTTTTTTCGTCAATATAGCCACCGTTTCCCACTCTACTATCCGGAGTTCTAGGGTCTTTACTTTGGGGATCTCCACCTTGGGCTACAAATGGTTGGGGATCGCGCACAACTCGATGGAAAGATAACCCATCATATACACCTCTTTGTACTAAATCGACAAAATTTCCCGCAGTAATTGGAGCATTTAGCCCATCTACTTCAATTGTTATTGGTGAACCCTTAACAGTCATTACTACTGTTGCCTTACCTTCAAGTCGTGGTAAATTTTCTATGCCAGCAATGCTCTCGCTGCTGTTATTAGATGCAGATTTAGTTGGAGTTATAGTTTCTGTGGTTGTAGTTGTATTTGTGGGTTGAGAAATTGGGTTATTTTCAGTAGAAACACCTGATATATTAGTATACTTGACCCAGATATCTGTAATGATTGCTGCTACAATAAAAGTCGCAACTATCAATACTTTTTGTAAATTTGTTAATGATGTGAAAACTTTACGTTGTCTTTGTGGTGCTGACGGAGTAACTATCGGTTTAACAGGCTGAATTGACAGTATTAGCTGTGGATTTAAGTCCTTTAAAACTTCCTCTACAGATTGATAACGCTGCTGATAATCTTCTTGTAGTAACTTATCAATAATCTTCCCCAATTCTCGACTCACTGGTTGCTGTAAATGCTGTTTCCAACTCTTAATCCAGCCGTAAGCTTGTGTTTTCCAAAGTTCCCAAGGATGAATTCCACTTAGTAAATGAAAGCAAGTTGCACCCAAACTATATAAATCACTTGCTGGATAGGCTTCCCCTCCTTGCATTTGTTCCAAAGGTGCATAACCAAAAGAACCTATCATGGTTCCTTTTGCAGTCATTACTGTTTTTGTGAGTTGCTTGGATGCACCAAAGTCAATTAAAACAACTTTGCGTAGGGCTTCGCCCTTACCGGAGGTATCACCTCTGTGAATAATATTTTCTGGCTTAATATCCCGATGAATAACGTTTTGTTGATGTACAACCTGGAGAATACTCAATAAATCCTGTAATAAATCTCTAATCTTTCTCTCGTTGAAAGTTCCCTGCTGTTCTAATTCCTTTAATAAATTTTGCCCATCAATAAACTGCTGCACCAAATACAAGCGATTATCTTCTTTAAAATACGCTAACAGCGTCGGAATTTGTGGATGTTCGCCTAATTGTTCTAGTCGCCTTGCTTCTTGTTCAAATAATTCTGTGGCTTTTTGCAGCGCTAGAGTTCCTTGAACTTGTGGTGCAAATTGCTTAATGACGCACTTTTTATTTAATTTGTCAATATCTTCTGCTAAATAAGTTTTACCAAATCCCCCACCACCCAACGATTTAAGTGGGCGATAACGATTTCTCAACACAACCAAAGGAACGCCGCAATTAGAGCAAAATTTCGTACCATCAGGTGCAGGCGGGTTGTGACAGGCTGGGTTGAGGCAACAAAGCATAACCGTGCGTTTACTGGTAAATAAGTTTATTATCATCTATCTACCAAGATTTTTAACGCTCTTGTATTATACCGATTCAATTAATGATCGTGACATATGGATTGTCGCAAAGGGCGAGGAAACCCCGACTCTACAGATGCATCTGTCTCATTCTTTGATCAAAATCAGTTATGCACGCTGTCAAAGGTGGTGAGTTACGCCGCTTTATTTGAGCAAATGGAATCTAGAGATTTCCAGCGACGTAACACACACTGCAAAATTGGGCTTTTACTAATCAGTAGGGTGCATCAGTAGGAATAATTTGGTATTTCCAACTGTTATCTGACTGACACACCCAATATTATTGAATATTTTTTTATCTGGAAGTCCGCGATCGCTTGAACGCAGCTACCTTATCCACGGTTTTTGATTAAAATTACTTGCACGATTTGGATTGCCACGTCTCTGGAAATCCCCAAGGCTTGATATAGATCGTTTAAAAAATTTTTCTCTTCTTCTTTGACTATACCCTCAGATAATAGCAAGTCTGTCGCTACCGCAAAAGCTGCTTCCCGTAGTTCTTCGGTTAAGGATTCTTTAGCTGCATCGAATAAAACATTCATCCCATCCCGTCGGAGGATGCTCAGGATTTTTTCAAATAGCCTGTTCATCAACTCGTTGGTATAGTTTCTAAAAAGCTTTAACCGTGATAAAACTGAGGAGATACAACGCGCTTCATTTTCTGACAAATAACCATCAATAGCCGTTGCAGCCAGAGTGATAGCCGCAAATGCTTCCGCTGGACTAAGTGTCACATGAGCCTGACTTTCTGTATCCAATACTGTGTCTAATAAACCCATTGTAGTTGCTCCTTGATTGAGGTCTCAATAGCGGTACAGTTACCTGTATGTTCTATAACTTCCAGGTTAGCCTGCAACGCTGTGAGACTTTCATGGTTTAGTGTTCCCAAGATTTCTTGACAGCGAACACAAGCACTCAATCGGTTTTTTGCTCAAATGCAAAACGCCAGCTTAGAATTTAGCGTTCTCCAGTCTTTTCAATTGTTTCTATAACTACCAAACCTATACCAGAAGCTGCTATTAGCACTATTGCGGATATCAAATAGGCGTTGGCAAGCATTTGCAGGGCATCATTGAAAAAAATGTAGGTGGTCATTACGCTTCACCTTTATAACTCTGTGTTGCTAGTGCTGTTTAATCTCTTCACACCCCGATGGGTGTATTTCGTTCTCGAACTTCCTAGCAATTGCATCTTAACAAAACTTTAGCTCTTTAAAAACACATCTCAAATTTTTTCTTTTTGAAGATTCCATGAATTTTCTTGGTATTTTGTGCAATTCAATACTGAAAATCAATTATTGTCAAAAATCTAGCAACATTTTTTTAAGTATATTTATATAGCGAATAAGTCTTTTATAGGACTGTGATACAAAAATTTATATTTTATTTTGCTGGGATTATAGCTTTTATTTCAAGCATTTACAGCAAATAATGAATAAGTTTACTAGTAATATTACATATTAAAATTGTATTATTTAATTCTTATGCTTGGACATGAAAAAATTTTTTGTAGCCAGCTTGTCAAAATGGCAAAATTATCCCGCTAGCGACTGTCAGCAGGTGATAACCTCCCCTGTTTTCGCCTGCTTGAACTACAGCCTGATTGGGAGGCTGAAATAAAACTTTACAATCAAATCTTTAAACTTTCGCGTTGTCAGTCTAAGAGTGCTAAAGCAAGCAGCGTTCGATTGTGGCGACAACTGATTGGGAAAGGGCTGATAAATCATAGCCACCTTCCAAGCCAAAAAGAATTTTGCGAGTCAGCTTTAAACAATAATCCACGAACAAACCATAATCTGCTGGTTGCAAATTAATACTAGCTAAAGGATCTGCGGCGTTGGCATCGTAACCAGCACTAATAATCAGTAAATCTGGCTGAAATTGAGCTAAAAAGGGGACTACGGACTTCTCAAATAGCGGTTGATAAACGTCTATAGTGCTACCAGGCGGTACAGGTAAATTTAAGACATTATTATGAAAGCCGCGTTCGGAGGCTCTACCAGTACCAGGGTAGCAAGGGTACTGATGTAGAGAACAGTAGGCAATTTGCGGCTGAGTTTCCACGATCGCCTGAGTACCATTACCATGATGTACATCCCAATCTAAGATGGCGACACGGTTAATTCCAGGTTGTTCTAAAGCGTAAAAAGCTGCGATCGCTGCATTAGAAAATAAACAAAAACCCATTCCCGCATCAGTTTCTGCATGATGTCCGGGGGGACGGGCTAGGACAAAAGCTGGATTTTCTGTGGCTAATACTGTATCAACGCCATCCATCCAAGCACTCACAGCCAATAGTGCTACATCATAACTCCGAGGCGATACAGGTGTGTCTCCATCTAAGTAACTACCACCTGCTGTCGCGATCGCCTGAACTTTGTGGATGTAATCTGCTGTATGGGCTTGCAACAGTACAGACATCAGCGATGGGTTTTGTGAAACTGGTGTAGGCGATCGCCAGTCAATTTTATCTGCAAACTCAGCTTCTTTGAGAGCTTTTGCGATCGCTGTCAAACGTTCTGGTGTCTCTGGGTGGTAGTTTCCCGTCTTGTGTTCCAGAAACTCATCGGAATAGATGACTGGTAGCATGGGGCAAGAAAAGTGCTCAGCAAGATACTAAATGTCATTCTATCTTCCCCAGTTTATTTATTGCTGTAGAAGTGCGGCAAATTTATTCGCCATTGGCACTAAATCTCCTTCTTTTCAAAATCGAGATGTAGTCGCCTATTAAAAAGTTCCGCTCCAGTTTTTCATGCTCTACACCTTGATATCCTGTCGCCACATTTCAATCAGCTCTGTCAGTTGTAAATAAGATACAATGCCATCAGCAATGCAGCTACTAACCTAATATTTAAGCCATCATTAGCTTATGTCCAATTCTGCAAATACTAATAACCCTGCTATTTCTGCCCTCACAACTGACCAACTAGATCAGGCTAAGAATAGGGATAAAATTTTTGACCAATATCTCAAAGTGGGAATTAATGCAGGTTCCACGGCTGAGAAGCTAGCATTATTATATCGAGGGGTGGAGAGTTCGCCCTATCAAGAAGATATAAATAATTATCCAGAGAGCCTGAAACAAGCACAAAATCCAGAGGAATTAATATTTAAACCTTATCCTAAAGTCGGAGAAATGCCGCAAATTGATCGGCAAGGTTTAGAGTTTCTCCATTCAGATATCAAAGAAGCTTGTATCTGCATTGGTCGAGTAAATGACGGGAAGATCAAAGCCCATTGGATGGGTCGGAATGCCCTGAATAAAAATCAGTTTTGGAGTGGCACCAAAATCATTCCTTTGTTAAATATTGTGTCTCAATCCAATACAAAATTCTTTCAATCAAGCCTAGAAAACTGCGTTATTAGAGACCCAGCCAAGCGTCAGAAAGATGTTCCCTTCTTTGACGTAGCAGCTGACATAATTAGTTATAAAAAACAGATAGCCAGCTCTAATTCACTAGCTGCTATGTGCAAAAGATTCGAGACTTGGGAAGGCTTAGAAACCTGGGTCAAAAAAATCACAGGTAACCAAGATTTAGTTTTCCGTGGGCGTTATGGCGAAGATCCTTTTATTAACCAGCCTGAGTTGTTTGATTTAAAAACGCGAAAAGTATTGCTGAGTGCCGCACCGGAGACAACTAGAGGAGATAATCTCGTCACTGCATACGATTTACTCAGGTTGCTCTCGATGCTAGGTTGGCATCATCAGCTACCACCGGAAGCGAGAATACCAGGTGCCCAGTGGCACAGTTTAGGACAGATCATCAAAGCTATGGGCAAAGATGCCTGCCGTTATACTGATATTGCCATTGAGACATTGGGATTGAAAAGCTTTATTAGTTCTCCAGTGATTATCTCTAAATTAGGCGACGGCTACAGCGATACACGCAAAAGTACGGAAATAGTTTACCTAGCATTAGTTAAATTTATTCTGGATTTGCCACAACCTGGGAAAAAACCTGCTGAACTGATAACGTTAGGTTTGGCTCTGCGGGGAGCAAAACCTTTACAGGAAACTAATCCTAATGCTATTGAACAGGCAAAAAACCGCGATGCAGTTGAGCTAGATGCGAGAATGGCAACTGAAGTCACTGAGATTCTGCGTAGAGTAGTGACACAAGAATTAGTGTAGTAAAAAAATATTCCATTGTTATTGTTGACGGTTGACTGTTAACCGTCAACCGTCAACCGTCAACAACTTTAAGCTGTTGTTTATTTTTTGGAGTTCCCTATCATGTGGGTAAACTGGCAAATACCTGTTCCACTAATTCCTTCGTCTTCACTTCTAAATGCTGCCAATCCACTTCTCCCATTTCATCAAATAAACTAGTGTCAATCATCGAAGCTTCCGCATCTGGCGCTTCTGGGCTGTAATTTAGAAAACACACTTGATAACATAGATCCCACAAGTCTATAGTTACTTGCTGCTCTTGACGCTGTAAACGTAGATGATATCCTGGATGGGGCATTGGCAGACCAGAAAGGGTTTTTCTGATGTCATCTGCTTGTTCTGGTGTCGCAGTTTCCATTTCCTGCAACAGATTGGTCACAATTGCTTTGGTTTCATCGGTGATACTGGCCGGCCAAATCAAGACATCATGATAAGTTCCAGTCCAGGAAGATACATCTAGTTGCTTGCGAATATTATCAACTACGCGGATGAAAGCAGGCTGCATAAGCATTTCAGCTTGCTGCCATGTAACAGAGTTGTTGATTTTGGGTGGCATTGCTAATCACAAAAGGATATTGAAACAAAAATTAACAAAGTGTGTTTATGAAAAAAATTACATTTTTAATTCAAATCTTTTCTCAAGATAGCGGATTTCATGGAAGAAAATTTGGAGATATTGATTAGCATCTGGAAATTTGGGTGTTAACTCTGGGGAGGCAATATGATCGGTAAACTACTAGACCATCGTTATCAAGTAATTAAAGTCCTAGCGACGGGCGGATTTGGTCAAACTTACATTGCTCAAGATACTAGACGGCCAGGTAACCCCATCTGCGTTGTCAAGCATCTTCAGCCTACTAGTTCCGACCCCAGAGTTTTTGACACAGCCAAGCGTTTATTTAACATTGAAGCTGAAACTTTGGAAATTTTGGGCAAACACGATCAAATACCCAGGCTTTTGGCTTACTTTGACGAAAATCAGCAATTCTACTTAGTACAAGAATTTATTGAAGGAAATACTTTAAGTGAGGAACTGTTACCTGGTAAGCGCTGGAGCGAAACTCAGGTAGTCCAACTGTTGTTGGAAGTGTTGAGCATTTTAGAATATGTCCACAGTCAAGGCGTGATTCACCGCGATATCAAGCCAGATAACATTATCCGTCGGAGTTCTGACAATAAATTAGTTTTAGTAGACTTCGGTGCTGTTAAACAACTACGTACACAGTTAGTTGTGCCTGGGGCGCAACCTAGTGCGACGATAGTCATTGGTACTCCTGGTTATATGCCTACAGAACAAGGGCAAGGTAAACCCCGTGCCAATAGCGATATTTATTCTTTAGGAATCATTGCTATTCAAGCTTTAACAGGAGTAGCAGCCTCAGCATTGCAAGAAGACCCGAATACAGGCGAACTCCTGTGGCAAGATTTAGTGAGTGTCAATTCCGAGTTAGCAGCGGTGTTGACTAAAATGGTGCGTTATCACTTTAAAGACCGCTACCAAAGTGCTACAGAAGCACTGCAAGCATGTAGAGGGTTGATGACTCCTGTGGCTGTAGCTGCGAAATTAAAGGAATTGCAGCTAAATTCTAGCACTCAAGCAAATCACACTCCCACCCAAGGAACACAGCAGCACACTATTGCAGTTGCACCAGCTAATAAAGTAGCTGCTAAACCAGTCCGTCAAGATTATAGCAAACCTGACCCCTTACCTTTAATAGTGGGACTGATGTTGGCGGGTGGGGCGGCGGCTTTGGTGACAAATGTCTATCCCAGTATCAAAAATGTAGCTGCTAATTTAACAGGTAATGATACTAATGTAGGCAACAAGTGCTTAGCTGTTGTCGAGGGTAATTCTAATATTCGTTCTGAACCGAGTGGGATTAATTCAGATAATGTTGTGCAAACAGTTATCAGTAATAGTAAGTTTGAAGTGACTGGTAAACGCACCCAACGGGGTTGGATAGAAGTGAAACTTAACTCCGGACAATCAGCTTGGGCGCACTCGGATGTGATCACAAATAATGAACAATGGCTTGCTTGTTTGCGAGATAAAGGAATTGCAATTAAGACAGTAGATGATAATACTTTAATTGCGGCTCGACCGCTGCCGAAACCAGAACCTAAATCTACTAAGGTAGAAACTTCATCATCTAGTAAATCAGATCCATTTCGTTCCGAACCGTTTACCGGTGGCACAGAAAAATCCGAGTCGCAGTCTAAGGATAACAGCGCTCAAGTTTTGGAATCAGCCAGGAAGAAGTATGAATCAGGGGATTTAATCGGAGCGATCGCACTGCTGAAATCTGTACCGCAAACAGCTGCTGCTGATTTTAAAGAAACTGGGGTAATGATTGCTCAGTGGCAACAAGATTGGGCGAAGGCAGATGCTTTATTTAATGAAATTAATGCGGCAATAGATAAAGGTCAATGGGATAAAGTTTTAGATTATAAAAAACATCCCGAAAAATTGCCTAACATTAAATACTGGCAAGATAAATTAGCACCATTATTCAAACAAGCTGCGGATAATTTAGCTAAACAGGGACGAAATACTGTAGATAAATATAATAAGAATAATCAGCTAAATCAGGAAAAATCAAATACTCAAGGTACTACCCATTGATATATTGGTATTTTGGCGTTGCTGATTGATAGGAGATTTTAATAAAGTTCAATCTCTTCGTATCCACTCAGTAATCGAGTTCTACGAATTTCTCTCAGGTACGTTGTCAGTGATTCTTCTGATTAATTTCTCTACATCTTTAACGCGAGTTCTATACACAAAATTCTGACCTCACCCCCAGCCCCTCTTCTAACAAGACAGGGGTGCAAAAAGGCTAATTTTTTGTTACTCCTCCCTCTCTAAAAGGAGAGGGAGGTTGGGTGGGTGAGGTTTGTCGAATTCAATGCCAGTAATTCGATTTATTGCTGTATTATTTTTGTAAAGTATAGATGCACCCAATTGAGTCAGGAAATAGGTTTTAAAAATTGACATTGACTAATTGATTAATAGTATCATTTAGGCTTTTTAAAACCTGTAACTGTTCCTATACATTGTTGTTGTGACATGGTAATCTCTGATTGTGCAGTGTATGTTCCTGATACTTTACCATCACGAATATTTCCCTCAAATCGATACCCAGTTGCAGGTATATTACCTGACCAAGTGCCATCGGGATTAATTTTCCCATTAAAATCAAAATCAGTACTACTATTTTTTCCGCTATAATGACCATTCATTAAACCATTAGGAAAAATTATTAATTCGTCTAACGCAGCACTTGGCACACACCCACTTGTTTGGTTTGCGTCTTGAGTCCATGAAAAAGAATATTTGCCATCAAGGGGTATTGAAGAGTTTGGCTTTGGAGCAGTTCTATTATTACCATCCTCTACTAATTCACCACAGACAACTTTTCCCGCATCTGTCTTGACACAGGCTCGTTCTGCTACTGCGGGATTACTGAAAAAAAAGACAAGCATAGCTATTGAAGGGGTGCTAATTAGAGCCGCCAACTTTTGAGATTTTTTTAGCATAGTATATGTTTTCATGATGGATGGATGTTTATTTCAGTCACTTCAATGCAGACTAGCTATATCTTCAACAGTCTACCACTCAAGTAATGAGTTTTTTACCACATATATATGGTAATTATAGTAAGATTACTTAATTTTACCTGAGGAGGTTGTTTAACTTATTTTAAGCTGTTCACGAAAGTCATGGATGATTTTTCTAATGTGATTTTCAAACTCATTAAATCGACGATCAGTTTTTTTTAAGAGCGCCCATATTATGGCAAATCCCCAGAACGCAAACATTCCTATGATTATTAAACCACCAATATCGGAAGTGGATAGTCCGAGATTCGCTACAATCAATCGTAACAAGACAGTTGCAGCAAAATAAAATATTACAAACTTCAGCCAGTTAAACTTTTTCTTGGGTTTATACAGAATAAATCTCCATTTCCATGTAAAAGGAGTGTCTCTCTGTTGATAAATACAATGTTTATCGGTTACGTGGTTATATAATGCAACATACAAACTATAGTGTTCCTTGTTTAGTAAATTTGTAGCTTTGATAAAAGTAAGCTGATGTCCAGGTCTAGCTAGATGAAGATCAATATTGCCCAATTCAATACACTCTTCGCGACCATTTTCAAGCTGTATCCAAAATGCCTGATCTATAGATGTTGAACTACCAACACCTGTATGATCTCCATAGACTCGTGTTTTAGTACGCTCTTCGTGGCTCATCACAATACCTGTAATTGCTTCAAGTTCCACTTTGCACTTTCCATTTATCCAATGAGATGTTATAAAGAGTTTTAGGTTTTCTGGAATGTAAACTTGCATGAAATATCCTTGATTTTTGTAGTTTATATAGATTTATATATTCTGACTTGGTATTACAAAATCACCGCGTACCCAACCTCTGACAGTAATATAAGATGTTGGATCGTTCTTGCTTACACTAGTGACATCGACTTTGAGCCAGCAATAGTTATCTATAACAACTTGCTGAAAAATAATTACAGGATTCCCAGAAGATGCAACATGAACAACGGCAGATGTAGTGCTTGGTTTTTCTCGAATATTAATTGAAGCAGGAGAGTTACTAGAAGGATTTTCTGGGTCATGTATTATGTAAAATTCCAGTGGTTCTTTTTTTAGCTCTCCATCCTCAACACAGCCTTTGGGTTTATTTGTACGGATGGCGATGCCAAAGGCGGGCTGCGCCAACGCACCTTCAGGAACAATTGAGCAGATTGAAAAAAGTAGTGCGATCGCCACCAAAATACTGAATGTTTTTTGATATTTCATTGATAGTCTATTCTGCCGCTTTAATTAACTAACGGGCTAGGGAATATTGTTTACCATCAAATTGCACAAGCGCTTGCCGACCTTTCCAACCGTAAATTAATAAATCACGATAACCTTTTGTTGTACTGGAACCCAGTGCAATAGTATTACCGAACAAATCACCAATCGGTTGCCATTTACCTTTCTTCTTCTCAAAAACATAGATGATACATCCAGCCGTGCCACAATTCGATCCTCCTGTAACCTGACCAATCACTTCATCAATACCATCACCATTGAGATCGATTGCCGCAGTTGGGTAAAATGTATTTTTCAAATGTTCTTCCGAAGGCTGAAAGTCGCTACGGTAGTAATTGGCTACGATAGATTCGTAAGGACTGCCTGTGCGTAGCTCAATCGTTGTAGATTTAGATTGTCTCGATTTGGCAGAGACTATGCTAATCAAGTCACCTCGTACCCAACCCGTGACATCATAAGTGGTAAGCTGCACTTCGAGCCAGCAATAACCATCCTTTCCTGAAACTTGCTGCTTAATAACTACTGGTGTTCGGGAAGCTACAACACCTTGTACAGACGACTGAACACTGGGTTTTGAGCGCAGATTGATAGAATCATCGCTTCCATCAAATAACATATAAGTGCCAGGACTATTTATCCCCAATTTCAGCGATCTATTATCAAGACAACCCTTTTGTTTATTTGTGGGAGTGGCGATGCCTATGGCGGACTGCGCCAACGCACCTTCAGGAACAATTGAGCAGATTGAAAACAGTAGTGCGATCGCTGCGCTCACTGTTCGCGGAGCAGACGCACCAGAAGACATCACAACTAATAGAGGAAATCGCCTTAAATATCGAAACATCTGCATTTTCTGGTTAATATAAGTTTTGTATCAGACAGAATAAAATAGCGATCGCCACAAACTCAACCCGTGCTTTGATGTCCTATATTCTTTAACTCCTATTACTTAATTCGTGCATCAAGTTCTGCTGATATGTAAGCAAGATTACAGATCCACCAACTAAACAAGCTACACAACAATTAAATATAAGTTGGGCTGTTTCAGCGCGATAAGTTGGGCTATTCACACTTTTTGCTGCTTTACGTCAAAATACTGATACTATGTGATTATTCATATTTCTGTAAAAATTACTGAAACTCTTGATTTTTCCTTAAGGGATAGAGGTTGATGTAAAGATTTATTAAATATTGAGTCTTTTTTGATATATTTATGTGCCACGCGAATACAGACGAAAGTCTCTGTCCAGAATGCTTGGAAGCGCAAAAAAGCTCCGGAATAGATGTGAAACGCTTGTTATTGGAACTGGCACAGTGTAAGTCTAAGTATCATCGACACAGTCAAGAATTATCTGACAAAGAAATTAAATACCTCTGCCTTTCGCTTTCTCGCTATAGCAAAGGAGAGATTGCTTATTATTTTTACAGACATAAAATTCCAAATAGTCAAGAACTAGAAGCTTGTGAAGATATAGAACGGTGGAGAAAAAACTTAAATGCTGAGATGTCTACTCGAATAAACAGGTATATCAAGCGACTGATGAATTTGATAGATGAGAATCAACGTATGCCATCTTGGAAAGATATTATTGAATTTTTAGAAAATAGTGGATATAAGATAAGTCCGAGTTGTACATCACAAAAACAATTAGCGCGGATGTTAGTCGAAAGTGATATTAGTGTTGATGAACTTAATGCTCTGGTACAAAACAGAGGATTCAACATTAAAATTAGTCGAATAATTGACGCTTAAAAAAATATTTGAGATATAGAGTCATGGCAAAACGCAGTACTTTTATTATAGAAGGCTCTACAGACGAACTCGAAAGAATTGTAGCTCTTTTTGAGTCTGGTGAATTGAATAATCTACTAGGTATCAAAATTCTAGATGTAGGGATGATTTCTGCGGAAGAATTAGAATCTCGGCAAGCAATGTCTGTTGCTTCTCAATCCTTAATCGAGTCTGTAAATGAAGAGTTAGATTTATATAGAATTTGGTTGGATCGCCTTTGGCAAAAGGGACTACAACCAGCTGTAAGAAGTAGTCAATCTGCTACAGGTATTAAACTAATTCAATTCCAGAATAAATCTGTAGAACTTCTCATTACAATCATGCCATTAAGTGCAACAGAAATACAAATATTTCTGAAAGTTCGTCCATCAGAAGGTAAAGGGTATTTACCGGAGGGACTAAAAGTTTGTATATTCGATGAATTTGATGAGATTATACTAGAAAAATTTGCTGCTCATCAAACTAATTTGCTTGATATTACTTATGGACAAAGATTTACCTGTGAACTGAACGATCGTTTTAGTGTCGGACTAACTTTGGGAAATGAAACTGTTAAGGAAGATTTTCCTGGGTAGCTGGTTGTCATGGTGAAAAGAATATACCTTAAGCTTGGATCTAGCGTTCAACTAGAACGTGTATCTGTAGCAGCTTTACCTGTGACGCTGACAGTTTATGATGATGTGGGATTATTACAAGAAATTGGTTCGGGTTTTTATTTATCTCTTTTACCTAAAACTCTCAGAGATTCATTTCGCCGATGGCAAAAATATGTTGCTCCTAATCCTGATGATTCTTCTGTTAGGCGGCTCAAGTTAGAACCGATAAATCCCAGTAATAATCCAGAAATTAATGACAGCAATATTAACTTTGAGCAAATAGCAAATAATTTTAAGACTAACCTCAACCAATGGCTGAATCAGGAAGGATGGCTCAATGAGGATGGAAATAAAGATACCAAAATTAAAAATATTTTAGAAAGCTACTATCCCGAAAAGGAAGAAATACAGATTTTTATTCAGACTGAAAACAGAGATTTAAGGGGGCTACCTTGGCAAGAATGGGATGTACTCCAAAAATTCTTTATTAATCACTCTAATACAGAGGTATCGATTAGTGCAACGAATTTCAAGCGCCCAGAGCAAAAACAAATTCTTTTGCTAGATGCACGAGTGAGAATTCTTGCTGTTTTCGGAGATGAAAAACTAGGCTTAGATGAAGAAAAGACTTTAATTGCTAGTTTAGAAAAATATGGAGGGCTAATTAAATTTTTACACCAGCCAAATCGAGAAACTCTAGAGCAAGCATTGCAAGAATCGAAAGGTTGGCATATATTTTTCTTCGCAGGCCATAGTGGCAGTGATGAGAACGGTAAAATTGGCTGGATAGAAATTAACCCTTATGAAAGAATTTCAATTGAAAATCTCACAACTCAACTGGAAAAACTCATTCGAGATAAGTTACAGCTTGCTATTTTTAATTCCTGTGATGGTTTGGGTTTAGCAAATCAGCTAACTTCCCTATCTTTACCTTACTGTATCGTCATGCGTGAGCCTGTCGAATCTTTGTTTGCTCGTAGGCTATTGAGACATTTGCTGACTGCTTTTGTCAAAGGTAAATCGCTATTTGCTTCGATGCGTACAGCGCGTGAATCTCTGCGCCAAGAATTTGACGAAGACGGTAAACATCCTGGCAAAAGTTGGCTACCTGTAATTGTAGCGAATCCAGAAGCGCGATCGCTCACCTGGGATGGGATGTTTACTGAGCGTAGATTAGATAGAAAATGGGAGTTTCTGATTTTTGCTATCTTGCTGATAGCAGTTATCGGACTACCACTTAGTATCTTGGCAGAGTTTAGGGATGTCAATACTTTAGAACTTTATGCTCAACTTTATTCACACCTTGTGATTTATCCATCTCTCTTTCTGTGGATATCACTATACGCATTATACAGATCAATATGTTTAATTCGGCAAAAAGCAAAGATATTTTGGGGTTTCACAGCCATAGTATTTGTGTTTAGCAGTATTGGACTAGCTTTGGATTTAAATACTGATCCCACTTTGCTCCTTGAGTTAAAGTCGAATGCAACAGCAGTGGTAAATTTACAGGATTTGGCGGCAGAGTTTCCAGGTTATAAACTATTCAAACACGAGCTAAAAACCATCCCCAAAGATTTGTTGAATAGTTCTCAAACAATTGATTATCGAGGTAATTTTACGCTAAAAAAGCAACCTATCGAAGAGTCTGTAAAACAATTTATTCGGATTAAGCCACAGGATAAACAAAATCCAAACTACCAAGCCTATAAGAGTTTTCTTAGAAGTGTCTTGAAGTATCGGCTCTGGAATAACCAATTATCTGTAAGTCGTTGGTTTTATGCCTTCAGTTACTTCATTATCTTTTTTTGTGGAGCAGAATTATTTGCTTTACTTATTCAAAATTTACTCGAACCTTCATCAGTATTTAAGAAGCATAAGTATATTAGTTATTTGATTATCTGTGATACAGGACTTCTACTTTGGTGTCCCTTTTATTCTTACTATATCCACGAAATCAAGCCATTATTGTTTGATACAAATCCAGAATTAACTAATCTTACAGGAATTGTATATTTATTCATCTTTTCTCTACTAGTCCTGACACTTATCGTGACTATGACTCAGATTAAATCACCAAAATATCGCTATATTTTAAGCTTTGTTGTGATTGCTGTGGTAGTGCTGACTAATTTAGTGAGGCTTTGGGGTGGTGTATCTGTTATCGATCAGATGTTTGGAATTCACAGTAATAGTACTTTTATCACTTGGTTGGGGACAATTACTTTTTTTATATTTCTCTCGGTTTTAATTATTTATTTAGTTGATAATAAAGTGAGAGAAACCTAAAATGGCTGCATCAAGTTATGAAAAAATTAAATTTACATTCATCGTTGTCATCTTATATATTTGTCCTATTGCCTTGATGCTTGTTGGTCTGATATCGTTTTATTATCGATTTATATTACTAGTATTAGTGACTATTTTAGTAATTTTATATACTAGGATAAATCAAATAAAGTTAGAAGAATTAGGCTGTACTCACCAAAATTTAGTACCTGCTGTCAGGGATATTTTACCTGTAACACTCGGATTTGCATTATTAATGCTAGTTTATTACTTCCTGAAGGGAACAAGAATAGATAATTCTGCTATCCAGTGGTACTTCTATTTATTCTTTATTCTTGTATCTACGCCTTTTCAAGAATTTCTATATAGAGGTTATCTATTTCATCTTTTCTCAAAAGTAGGTTTTTCGGAATACTTTCTTGTGGTTTCTGCTATATTGTATAGCTTCGTCCATGTGATTTACTGGGACTTACCAACTTTATTGTTTACTCTCATAATCGGTTTGGTTTGGGGATATCACTACAAAAATTTCCAAAATCTATATAGTGTCATTTTCAGTCATAGCCTACTGGGAGTAGTTGCGATCGCCACTGGATTGTTGTGATTTCAGAAACTTTAAACCGAAAAGTTGCTCAATCTCCAAAAATTTTGTTTGTGACAAAGCGACTCAACATCACAACCCCACACAACCAAATTGGCTCAATCTTCATCCTCATCCACTCTTGGGTTGGGTTTTGACGTTAGCACAGTAAATATATATAGTGATATTCCGAAATCAGTGCGGAATCTGGTGAATTCTATACTATAGCCATTCTATTGGAGTTGGATCTTTTGTCAATAGTCGCTTGTCGTTAGTAGTTTCTTATATAATGTGCGCTGAAAGACTTATTGTTTAGTCTGACACCCAGAGGTGCTAATGATCAGTGATTACCCGGATTTGAGAACGCCAATCATTTGGGAATGCTATATCCATGACTGTAGAGTTCATTCTTTAAGTCAGCAAAGCAATTTTCAAGACAGGTGGAAAGGTGAGGGCGAAATATGTTCTATTTAATTTATGCTCCCAACACTCCTCAAGAAAAAGCTCATCAGTTGATGTTTGGGGTAAACACGATTGGGCGTTGTACTGACAACACGATCGCGATCGCTGATGAAAGTCTCTCCCGTTACCACGCTGAGATTACAGTCACCAACGATCGGCTAATGATTAAGGATCTGCAAAGCCTTAACCACACTTTTGTGAATCAGGTGAAAATTGATCAATCCGAACTTCAGAATGGAGACTTGATTAATTGTGGAAATGTGGAGTTGAAGTTTGTTCAGAAAATCAATACCACACCCAAAACTGCTGATAAGGCGAGTTCCCAGCAAGCAACCGTAAGCGAACCAGACGATCAAACACCTATCGCGGAAACAATCATCAAGCAATTTTCCACTGAGCCAAGTCGCTTTAAGATCCAGGATTTACTGGATGCGCCAGGGAGAAGTGATTCACTGCTGAGAATATCAGAAAGGGCTAGTAATCAACGAAACGTAGACAAGTTAAAAATTCTGCTAGAGGTGAGTAAACTGCTTTCCTCTCCGGAAGAACCCGATCGCCTGTTAGAGAAAATTCTCGATTTACTACTCGA
Source organism: Calothrix sp. NIES-2100 (assembly GCF_002368195.1). Lineage (GTDB taxonomy): Bacteria > Cyanobacteriota > Cyanobacteriia > Cyanobacteriales > Nostocaceae > Aulosira. The sequence goes on from NZ_AP018178.1 coordinate 7,989,349, forward strand.
GATTATAAATGTAGACCGAGCATTTATCTTGTTAGTCAATGAAACTACAAAGCAGCTTGAGCAAAAGGCTGTAAAATTACGTGTGGGAATTCCTCACGAAAATCAAATTTATAGTAAGAATATTACGAATCTTGTCTATAAAAATGGTAATGCCATTTTAACTAGAGATGCTTGCCGCGATCACCGGTTTAATGAATCCGAGTCTATCTTTGTCCAAACCATTCGAGCTTCAATTTGCATTCCTCTCAAACCCAGAGAAGAGGTGATTGGGGTATTATACGTGGATAATTTATCCATGTCGAATGTTTACTCGGACGAAGATGTAGACTTTTTAACTGGTTTAGCGAACCAAGCGGCGATCGCTATTGACAACGCCAATCTCTACAAAAAGATTGAAGCCGAAGCAATCATCCGTAATAAATTAGAACGCTTCTTTCCAGAACCCGTCAGAAAAAAACTCAGGGAAGAAGGAAACTTAGGCATTGTTGATACAGAAGTTACAGCTTTATTTGCTGATATTAGTAATTTCACGAAAATGTCTTCCACAATGCAGCCGCGTCAAGTGATTGAAATGCTCAATGAATACTTTGAGGTGATAGTGGAGGAGATTGTCTTTCGATATGAAGGCACTTTAGAGAAATATATTGGGGATGCTTTGTTTGCGATTTGGGGTGCGCCTTATAGCAAATCAGATGATCCACAGCGCGCTATACAAGCAGCCATTGATATGCAGTGGGCTGTGCGGCGGCTAAATCAAAAGTGGGTACAGCAGGGTAAGCAACCAATTCAAATTCACATTGGATTGAATACAGGAAAAGTTGCTGCGGGTAACATTGGTTCGGAAAAACTAATTCAGTACGCCACTATTGGTGACACAACAAATGTCACCAGTAGAATATGTAACGTCGCTCAAGCTGGTGAAATTGTGATCTCTCAAACCACATTTGATCAGATCAAGAATCTAAATTGGCCTTTGGAAAAAATGCCGCTTGTGGAAGTTAAAGGTCAAGACAAGCCTTTACAACTCTATCGTCTCATGTGGAATTTATTGCCATCACAGTTTTCTCCAGTCGGAGATTTGGCAAATTCAGCCATTTTTCAACGTTAATTGTATTGGGCATTGGGCATTGGGCATTGGGCATGGGGCATTGGGCATGGGGCAATTCAATTTTGGATTTTGGATTTGCGATTTTGCGAAAAGTTTGAGCGCCGGCTTCCGGCGATCAAAGCTTTTCAAGACGGATTGGGTTTGAATCTAAAATCTAAAATCTAAAATCTAAAATCTAAAATTCCTTGTCCCCCTTGTCCCCCTTGTCCCCCTCTGCCCCTTGCCTTCTTTAAAATCCCATTGCTGTGGCGACTGCTCCTAATTCTGCCGCAATACCTTGTTTAAATTGGCTGTTACTGTGTTTTATCGCTGTATCTGGGTCTTTCAAACCATTACCTGTAAGGACGCAAACTACTGTTGCGCCTGTGGGGACTTGATCTTTGACTTGCAACAATCCGGCGACGGAAGCGGCGCTGGCTGGTTCACAGAAAATCCCTTCCGATGATGCTAACAGCCGGTAAGCATCGAGAATTTCGGCATCGGTGACAGCGTGGAAATTTCCCTGACTGGCTGATTTGACGGCGATCGCTTTTTCCCAACTCGCCGGATTCCCAATACGAATCGCTGTTGCTAAGGTTTCTGGATGCTCTACTGGCTTACCATTGACTAAGGGGGCTGCGCCTGCTGCTTGGAATCCCATTACTTTGGGTAAGCGATCGCATTTCCCGACTTGATGATATTGACAAAATCCCATCCAATATGCTGAGATATTCCCCGCATTTCCTACGGGAATACACAGCCAGTCTGGAGCATTACCCAACACATCGACAATTTCAAAGGCTGCTGTTTTTTGACCTTCTAGGCGGTAGGGATTTACCGAATTCACTAGGGTAATCGGATAACTTTCAGCCATCTCGCGGACAATTTCTAAGGCGCGGTCAAAATTTCCTTTAATTGCCAGTACTTCAGCCCCATATAGTAAAGCTTGGGCTAACTTACCTAACGCCACATAACCATCGGGAATTAATACAAAGGCGTTCATTCCCCCACGCCTAGCGTAAGCGGCGGCGGCGGCGGAGGTGTTTCCTGTACTGGCACAAATCACTGCTTTGGCCCCTGCTTCTTTCGCCTTGGAAATGGCCATTGTCATTCCCCTGTCTTTAAAGCTACCAGTGGGGTTCAAACCATCGTATTTGACGAATACACGCACTTGTCTACCAATGCGTTCGGCGATCGCCGGCGCTGGGATTAGAGGTGTATTTCCCTCCAATAGGGTAATAACCGGCGTTTTTTCGCTGACAGGCAAGTATTCACGATAGGCTTCTATCAGTCCAGGCCAGGGTTGGCGATGAGATTTAGCAACAGACGGGCTTACAGTCACGGTGATTTATACAAATTTTTATTTAAGTGCAAACTGAAAAATACCAGTGGTACACATCTTGCACCACTAGAGGCTCTCAACACAAGAAAGAAATTTCTTATGGTGCAGGCTGATACCTATTACTTTTTTTTACCATTTTATCGGGTCAGCTTTACCAGAAGTTTTGTCACCACCGGATCACAGGTGTGATGTTTTTTCTGGAACACAGTCTTCCTAATTTGAGTCTCTTATCACAAAGATAAAAACCCATTAGAGTAAGTAATTGAAAATTTACAATCTTTTAACAAAGCTTAAAACTACATTATTATAATATCTCTAATGGTGTGAGTTAAGTTGTGGAATAAAGTTAACTATGTCTACCTGTTCATCTAGTGTTTCTGACCGCTCCGCCCAAGATGTTTGGGCAACAAAGCTAAACAAGTCTTATTACCAAGACGATCAGCAAGTCAAATTTATGCACTTGCAAGCAGAGGTGGATTCTTTGCTGATGCAGTTGCAGAACCTCAAGGAACAACGCCTTTCTACCAATAGCCAAGAACAATAACAGACTTACAAATCAAAAAATATCCTCATTGTCGGGGGAGAATTGAGACGCTCTGACACGGTTTTTAGATCCCCAACTTCTTGGAGGATGCTGGCGAATAGTGGGTTAGACCCCTCAATACCGATACAAACAGTGATCTCGCTTACCCGAAATAACGCCCGCAGGAACTGGAAGCCTGGGGCTAACTCTACAAAGCCCACCTTCGTGGGCTTTGTAGAGTTAGCCGCACCCTTGTAGGGTGACGGCGGTCTGTTGGGTAAGGGAGGGGTCTTACTCCTGATTCGCCAGTAGCATCCTCCAAGATGTCGGGGATCTAAACCCTCGCAACCTTCAGCCTTCCTAAGATTGCTATTCAAAGCGTTGATTTTTCTTTGACCAGCGCTTGAGGCTGTATTTATCGCCGTTTTCTACTAACAAAGCTAGAGATTGCCCATCTAGGAGCTTAGCGATCGCTGTCAATGATTGTGGGTAATTTCTTTGAAAATCAGTATAAATTACTTTACCACTATTAGACAAGATCACTGTCCGGGGAGGAGATAAATGTTCTTCTGGCTTTTCATCTCCAGTTAGGGACTGTTTCAACAAGGCGATCGCTTCTGCTGAGATCGTTAGTACGGTTTCTGGCTGAGAATTATTGGTTAAATTCATCACTTGTACAGGCCAATAGCTGAGTTCTCGCTGCATTTTTTGCAGGCTAGGCAAAGTACCGTTGGGAATTTGTCCAGATTGTTGTAAAATTCGCCACACGATTGGCAACATTGCCGTTACTCTGGCTGGATCTTGTTGAGATAGTTGTTCCAGAGTCAGCGGCGATGGTTGTACCCATTCCAGCGCCGCATCTGTCAAGGCTAAAGGAGGGGGTTGAAGCAGATAATTTTGATTGTCAGCGATTTTTTGTCCAGCAATTAGTAGGCGCAAAACCCCACTCTCTAATTTTACGCCTTTAATAGTGGCGGTAGTTATTTGTTGTTCTCCATTAGGTAACCAAACTACAAGTAAAACTGCTGGGTCAGAATAAATACCCAAAGTTTCCCAGAGAAATTTACCAGGAGAAATTTGCGGTAGCTGTAACCTTTCAAAGGGGAAATTGAGCCACTGTTTACCGTCATGAAATGCACTCACCTCTACCTGATACCAAGCTTCGTTATCTGTAAGTTGCAGATCTGCTTGTGGGTTTGGTCTGAGCCACTCAGTATTGTTGAATTTAGTCAGGGGTTGGACTGAACCCACAATGCGACTGGGGTGAGTGGAAAAGATTTTCGGTTTGACTCCTTCGTTATTGAGCTGGACTAAGAGACTTTGAATTCGAGTCAGAGTATCTGTACTAATTTTTGGTTGTGCTTGCAACCAAGAAATTGCTCGTTCTTCTCCCCGTTGAACTGCTAGAATCAATGCTCCCCAAGCTGCAACTTCTGGTCTATTAGGGTTGACTCGCAATGCTGTTGTGCTACGATTCCACAACCGTCCCCCATCCATTTGCAGTAGAGTCGCAACTTCTTGGACATTCTCCGCAGATGCTGAAAATACCTCTAAAGCTTTCTCCCAACGACCATCAATCAAATCTGCTATTACCTGTTGACTAGGAATAGCCCAAATTTGATCGGCTTGGCTTTTAGTTATTTGCGAGTGTAGGCGAATTACATCGATTTGTGCTTGCGCCGCTTCCGGTAGTGGCTGTTTTCGCTGTTTCTGTATAGATTTTAACCACTCATAGGCTGGTGTCCACAGTCCATTTCGGGCGAGTAATAACGCATTTTGGTAAGCAGTATCTTTGATGGCTGGTGTTTTGAGGGAAATTTCTGCTAATTCAATGGCGTTGTGAGATAACTTCAGAGATTTGACTTGGTAAATCCGTAACTGTGGTTCTAAACCTACTGTTTGATCGATGACTAATTCTTTGTTAGTATCACCAGTTACTTGCTGCCATTTAGGCACATCTCCATTGGGACTTTTCCACGACAACATCTGATGGATCTGACTGCGTTGTGGATTGTAGTAGACAATTTTACCGTAGGCGATCGCACCAGCGCCTTGTGGCAGTTTACCTTGTAAATAAAACCAAACACCATTAGATGGGGTTTGACCCTCAAAGCGTTTAATTTCATTGACAGGTAAGGGAATGCTGTTTTCTGAGTTTTCTACTGTAACTTCATCTGTGGGAGAAAGTACAAAGGCTTCTTCTATCCCCGCGATCGCTAATTGGGACGCCAGACGGTAATATTTTTCTGGTTGGGATTGCAACTCTACATCTTGGGATTGTTGATAAACCCTCAGTTCGACAATTGCTTGACAATCAAATTGACAATTTGGGCGTTTTTGGATCACTGGTAGTAAAAAAGAATTTTCTTTATCCCGCTCCAAAGTTAGGATTTCCCCGGCTATGAGTTTTTTTTGACTGAGGTTGGTTTTAATTTGTTTGAGGGTTTGGGGTCGTTCACCGTAATTACCGACTGTGATTTGTGCCCACTCCGGTAAAAATTTATTCAGCCAAATAATTTTTTCGGGATTGAAGATAAAGAGAATACTGATCCAGGCAAAAGCAATTAGTAAACCAACACTGCTCAATAATGTAGCGATCGCTAATGTTGAGAGCAACCAATTTCCCAACTGACTATTGTTCTGGGGTTTGTGCAACAGATGATTGATTTTACCTGCACGAGGCTGATTTTTGAGCGTCAGCTTTCGCAACCGATTTGCCATGCTAATTTTCACTCTCTGGAGAGTATATTTGGGCTGAGTAATTTATCTTTTATACTCGCGCTTCTGAGATATTGCCCAGGAATTTTTTAATCTAATTTGGCCAAATATTAGTAAATTTACTCAGGATGTTAATAAATAAATTTACATATACTTATAACCTACCCGTATAAATAGAGTACAAGAAATTGAAGACTAGAATGATTAGCCACAATAAGAGTAAAGCCTGGATGCTCGCATGGTTAATCATGGCGGGTATAAATGGAGTTGTACAAACAGCGATCGCACAAGAATACAGCTTTCCGTCACCTAGTTTACAGTCTGATCTGGATTCAGAAGACCCGATGTCACAAATCACATCGGTGTCTCAACTAAAAGATGTACAGCCTACAGATTGGGCATTTCAAGCATTGCAATCATTAGTGGAACGCTATGGTTGCATAGCAGGTTATCCAGATAACACCTATCGCGGCGATCGCGCTTTGACTCGCTATGAATTTGCCGCAGGTCTAAATGCTTGCTTAGATAGAGTCAATGAGTTAATTGCTACAGCTACAAGTGATTCTGTCACCCGCGCAGATATCGCCAAGATCCAAAAATTACAGTCAGAATTTGCCCATGAATTAGCAACCTTGCGGGGTAGAATTGATAGTTTAGAAGCACGCACCACTGAACTAGAAGGTAAGCAATTCTCCACCACAACTAAACTTTCAGGAATCATCGTCTCTGGCGTTCAAGGACGGACTAGCAATCGAGGTGACGTTAATCCTCGAGATGGCATCAAAGATTCAGATGATGCAGGGACAAATATTAATATTATTACCATAGCGCAACTATCTTTAACGACCCAATTTAGCCCTCGCAGTTACTTATTTACAAGTCTGTTATATGGTATGGGTGCTAGCGATCCGAGATTTACTGCCAATAAAGTTTCTCGGAATGATTTTTTTCTCGGTTATGAATATCCCACAGATAACGAATTTATTATCGGTGACCTCAATTATCACTGGTTGGTTGCTGATAACTTTGCGCTGATGGTGGGAACAGAAGGCGTAAATATGGCAGCTGCTTTCCGAGGTCCAAATCGGGTAGAAAGCGGCGCTACAGGACCACTATCTTTCTTTGCCCAACGCAACCCAATTTTAGATATGGGATTTGGTCATGGTGGTATAGCTGTGGATTGGCAATTTGCTAAACGTGCCAGTTTACAGGCAATTTATTCTAGTAATAATCCTGGCAATTCTGATAAAGGTAATGGCTTATTTGATGGCAACACTACTACAGGCGTACAGTTACTTGTAACGCCAACTGATACTATAGATTTAAGTTTATATTACGTTAATAATTATTCTTCAGATGGTTGTTTATTGACTTATGTGGGGGATGAATGCTTAACTGCAACATCAGAACCCCTACAAACCAATGCTGTAGGTGCAACTGTCACCTGGCAAATTTCACCCCACATTACTCTTGGTGCATGGGGTGGTTACACTAGTTCTTACATTCCTGGGCAGACAGGAAGTGTAGAAACAACAAATTATATGGCGTTTCTCAATTTTCCTGATTTATTTGCTAAAGGAAATTTGGGCGGAATTTATATAGGACAACCTCCGAAAATTACTAGCAGTAACTTACCAGATGGTAGCAATGTTCCTGACTCACTTAATACAGGTTTAGGACGTGCCGGTGGACAACCAGGAACGACTACTCATATCGAAGCATTTTATCGGTTTCAACTCACAGATAATATTAGTATTACACCAGGAATAATTCATATTATAGAACCTGGTCATACACCAAATAACGAGCCAGTTACTATTGGTATTTTGAGAAGTACTTTTCTTTTTTAATGGGCATTAGCCAAACAGGGCATTGGTAAATTCTTCCCCATGCCCAAAACTCCACCCCCTTGTGGATGGAGTTTTTCATTTTTAATGACTGCAATTAGGGAAAATCTCACAACTAAAAATTAAAATTTCTCTTACCTAGTCCCTAGCCTCTAGCCCTGGTTACCCTATTTTCTATTTTCCATTTAAGTCTATTAAACAGCGTCAAAGCTTGTTGTGAAAGTCTTTGCGTAATTTCCCTGAATAAATTTATAGTATCTTTACTGAAGCATTTTTGATGATTTACACAATAACCTGAATGAAGTATTCCTCACAATTTGAATAAAGAATATTAAATTTGCGGTGCTGACTATTGTGTGAATTAAAAAGAATCATTGTGAGGAAGAATAAACACGTTTTATGGAAAAAGTTATGAGCCTATCATTTACAACTGAAAATAAATTTCCCGTTGGTTCACATCCTTCTTCTGTTCTAGTCAAAGACTTCAACGGTGACGACAAGCTTGACTTAGTGGTGGCGAACGTTAATGACAAAAACATCACCGTATTATTAAACGATGGTAGTGGCAACTTTAAAGATCCCTATCATTTCACAGTTGAGACAACTCCTAGTTCCATCGCTATGGGAGATATAGACGGTGATGAACAAGATGATTTGGTGGTAGCGAACGCTGATGACAAGACTATCTCAGTACTGTCGAGGGATGATAGTGGCGACTTTGTCAATGTCGCTCAAATCGAACTTGATACAAAACCTTCTGCTGTTGTCGTGGGAGATATAGATGGTGATGGCATAGTTGATGTGGTGGTGGCGGATGCTGAAAACAAGAATGTTTCAGTATTTTTGAACGATGGGATGGGCAACTTTGGCACTCCCACCAATATTTCAGTCGGATTTGTACCTTCTGGTGTTGTGGTGGGAGATATAGACGGGGACAAAAAACTTGACTTGCTAGTAGCGAATTATGCTTCTGGTAATGTCTCAGTAATGTTGAATGATGGGATGGGTAGCTTTGGTGCTGCGACTAATTTCACAATCGGGACAACTTCTAATTCTGTCGTCTTGGAAGATATAGACGGTGATGGCAAAGTTGACTTAGTGTTGGCAAACGCTGCACAGAAGCAAGTCTCGGTGATGTTGAATGATGGTAAGGGTGGCTTTGACACTGCGACTACTTACACAGTTGAAACATCTTCAGATTATATTGCTGTGGGAGATATAGACGATGACAGCAAACCTGACTTGGTAGTGGCAGATGCTGATTCTGATAGCATCTCGGTACTGTATTATAATTCTGCCCCTACAGACTTAATATTTGGCACTCTCAGCGCCGATGATGATAACGATGGTAATGGTGATGATGATGACGATGATGACAAAGTTATTGGCATCATCAGCACCACTGATTCAAACAAAACCGAGAAGCACACTTATAGTTTAGTTACAGGCACTGGTGATACTGATAATGATGCGTTCATTATCGAAGAGGGGCGCCTAAAAATTAAATCTTCTGCGACTAAATCTGTTTACAACATCCGCGTCCGCACTACTGACAGTGGAGGTTTCTCCTTTGATAAGGATTTGTCTATCAATTTTGAGCAGCTTGGGTTTTTTACAACTTCTCAGGTGAAAACGACTGTCCAGTTAACCAGTGTTACTGAAAATATCTTTACCGTCAAAAGTAAAATCAAAGGTAATAAAGCAAAACTGTCAATCAAAATTGAAGGCAGTAATTCTAAAGCAGCCAATGAAATGGGTGTATTTGTCGTTGACGATGCACAAGGTAGGATTGACGGAATCGCTCCAGGTGCAGTAGGTTACGCAGAAGTAGCACTGAAGCGAGCAAAAATAGTTTGCTCTGCTATTGCCAATGCACCCAATGGTTTTAATCTATCTGACCTGCCAAGCTTGTTAGAATTCAACTCAGGTGCAAACTTGAGATTCTACATGATCCGCAACAGCACCAGTTATTCTGTGCTATCTGGACAAACTTCTTTGTCTGAGGTTGTCTTTTCATCTGCGACTAATGTCAGCGTGACAAGTTCCGAAACTGAAGGGTTCTCTCTAACTTGGAAAGGTTTAGGTCTTAGTGGTAGCGATTTAGTCGTGAAGGTGAAGGAAACTAATCAAGACATTCCTCTAGGTATCGGCTTGCAAGGAAAACATCAAGGGGAAGTCATCGATTTACGGGAAGTTAAAACTAAGGTAAAAGCAGAATTTGTTGTCCACAGAGAGGCTGCTTACGACAACCTTGTAGGCTTCTGTAGAATAGATGATGCAGATGGTGGAATTGATAGCGATCGCGATGGTAAAATTGACTTCCGTCCAGGGGATGCAGGCTATATTAAAGCCATGCTTCGCGCCCGTGTTGAGGGCATTGACTTGAAGGTGAACAACCAAGGTAAAGCAACTTTCACCAGCAATTTTGAATCAGGTTGGCTTTTTGCACCGTTTGTGATTGCTAATTCTACTGTGGAAGCAATTTTAAATAGTAATTCCAGCGACACAGCAGTTTACAGTCCATTCTTAGGTGCAAATTCTGATAAAAACAATCATGTTCGCCTGCTGGGGAATAACTGCTTTGGCTTTGAGGATCAAGTAGGAGCAGGTAGCGATTGGGATTTCAACGATTTAATTGTTCAGGTCAAATTGTCTGTGACTAGTTGAATAGTCATTTGTCATTTGTCATTTGTCATTTGTTATTGGTCATTGGTCTCCCTCATCGCCCTTAACCCCTCTGCTTCTTAGGTTATTTGTAGGGGCGGGGAAACCCCATACGTGTCAACTTAAGCCAAAAGCTATATAGGGCGGGCGTTGTACAAATTCCCCACGCCCTCATCCCCTAACCCCTTCTCCCTTGGGAGAAGGGGAATTGAATTTCTGGCTCCCCTCTCCCTCAGGGAGAGGGGTTGGGGGTGAGGGCAAAACGTTGTCACCAAGCAGGTTTCACGTTAAGTTGACACCAATGGGAAACCCCGCCCTGGGATTTAGAAGGTGAAAGTGGTTCTCAATGTACCAATGATGGCATTGTCGCTATTGGCAACTTGACCAGGACTGGTTAACCAAATCACACCTGGGGTAATGGAGATATTATCGCTGACTTGATATTTATAGAACCCTTCAATGTGGTAGGGGCGATCGCCACTTATACTACCTAAGTATGGTTGGGCACCTGCAAAAATTCCTAAAATGTTGCCTTTTTTACCGAAATCTGGTAATGCTACCCCAACACCATAACTCCAAACTTCATCATTATTATTGCCGACTAAGCTTGTAATATCGCTGTACAATACAAAGCCACTAATTGAGAGTTTGTCGCTAGGTCTGAAAGCAGCTTCAAAACCATAGGAATTACTGTTATATGGATTGGTGTCACCAATAGGCAAGTTAGCTGGGTTAGTTCCGACTACACCAATATTCCCGCCTCCGCCTAAATCGAATAAAGCATTTCCGGCTTTATGATATCCATGAACGTAGGTTGCAGCAAAAGAAAAGCGCTCGCCTACGTTCAAGTTTAATTGTGCCAGAGCTGCATAGTTACCTTCAAATAAACCGGAACCTGGCGCGGGGTTATTACCTTGGGATGCCAAATAACCTACAGTTACTGAAGGTTGGAAACCGCCCTTACCGCTACCAAAAACAAAATTAACACCACCGCCTGCACCACCGCCAATCCGGTAAATTGGACTTTCAGATGCAAAAGTAGATAAAGCACCGTTACCACCGTCATAACCTTCAAAGTAAGGGTTAACGGTAGGCGCGTAATCGCTGTGAATACCGCCGCTGGCTGCTATATATACTTGGGAGTTACCTAAGGGGAAGTAATAGGATAACCAGTCTATAATGGCACTGTTGCTGCCAGTATTGCCTAGGTTAAAGGTTTGAGTACTCTCAAAGCTGTTACCGGGCAAACTTAATGCATTGGCGTTACCAGCTGCAATCCGGGTGTGTAAGGTATCTCTACCAGTAAAGCTGGTTTGTAAGTCTAAACGTACCCTGTCTTGAAATACAGTTTTGTTAGTGTTGTTGTCGCCAAAGGTATCAGTGACAGCAAAAATTGCCTCACCAACTAACTTGGTTGTTGTCGAAAATTGATTTGCTTCTAGTTCCGCAGTCCGTGCTTCTAAAGCATCGACTCGACCGCGTAAAGTTGCTAGTTCGGCGGCAAATTCTTCTTGCAAACGCTGGAGGGTGGCTAAATCTTGCTTTGTCACCAAGTCAGCGGTGGCTGTTGCAATCAGTTCATTAACTCTATCTAAACAAGCATTTAAACCAGCGGCAAATTCATAACGGGTTAATGCACGATTTCCCCGATAAGTTCCATTGGGGTAACCGGCGATACAGCCATAGCGCTCAACTAGAGACTGCAATGCTTGAAATGCCCAATCGGTTGGTTGTACGTCAGAAAACTGTGATACTGACGTAACTTGAGACATTGAGTCCTGGTTATTAGCTTCACCAGTTTTAACCTGTGCAAGTAATTGCTTACTAGTTGTTGGTTGCTCTAGTACAACAGCAGCATCACTGCTATTTTTTGCTGCTTGTGAGTTAGAAGCATTTAATATTTCCGCAGCCATGACACTAGACGAAGCCAAGGCATTTGCACCCAAAAATACTGGCAGTAATACCAGATTTTTCCACAATATATGAGACATATTTCCGTTTTCCTCTCCACGAAAGTCCCATAATTAATTGCTACAAGTAACAATTAATTGGGTAGTTTCTTCACACCTGTAAAGTAAGATAGGTTACATTGAATTGCGGTATAAAGTCAAGTCCTACTTTAAGAACTTCAGACCAATAACTGAACTTGGCCAGTCTTTAAGTAAACATGTTTGTTATCCGTTATTTCACACATTTTCTCAAATGCAACCTTTACCAAGGGTTATTAATAGTTATTTACATCTAAAGTAACCATAAGGAGCTATTATCTTTTGCTTACTCAGGCTTAAACAACATTTTTACCCATGATATTTGGATCTATTATCCATAAAAATTAGTTACATTCTACACAAAATTCAATTTCTTTATACACAAATTTCATCATTTTTATGCATAAAATTCCCAGAAAATTTTCTGTAGCAAAACTTACAAAATTTGATTGCCAGAAAATATAAAAATTATGATATCTATCAGTCACTTGTATCAATAATAAAAAATTTCCCGAAAAAATAACTAATAATACTTAAATGACACAAGCAAGGATTTTTTGATATTGAGGTAAATACTGTTTATTTGAGGCTTGGGTAAGAGTCTAATCTTTACAACGTTACTTGATAGCAGTTAGATTTTATATATAGTAATTTGAGATCTAGCACTCCTAAATAATTTTTGAAATACTGCATAAAGGTTTGTTAAGCGTTGGCAGTTGAGACTTGTTGAAGCTCTGAGTGCATCGCTGTTAACCGTTGAATGTCAAATTTTCAACGCGGGTATGATGACGGTGAAAGTTGTGCCGACGCCAACAGTGCTATCAACTGAGATTTGTCCCTCATGTGCATCAACACATTTTTTGACAATGGATAATCCCAAGCCTGTTCCGGGAATCTTGCTAACATTCATTCCGCGATGAAAGGGCGTAAATAGCTTTGCCAAATCTTGCTCTGTTAGTCCAATTCCTTGGTCTTGAATCTGGAATTGAATGTAATCTGCCTCACAGTGTAACTGGAATGTGACTGTGCTATCTTCTGGGGAATATTTCAGGGCGTTCTCCAGCAAGTTAATGAGGATATGTTGCAATAACTTGGGATCTAGCTCATAAAAAAGATGTGCTGGTTCATCGCATCCCGAAACGGTAAACACCAATCTATCTCTGCTTTGAGCAGGGGATTGTAGATCTTCTACCAGATAGGAGCAGAACTGGTAAATATTGATGAGTGTTGGTTGAGAGTGAAACTGCTCTTGTTCTACTTGGCCTAGAACTAAAACATCTGTAATCAATTGTGCCATGTGCTTGATAGCTGCTTTACCCCGTTCAATATGAGCTTGTCGCTTTTCGGGAGTTAGTCTATCTGGCTGTTCAAAGAGTTCTAGTGTCACGAGTAGGGAACTTAAGGGATTGCGAAATTCATGGGAAACAATGGAGACGAATTGAGATTTCAGCTCGTTTAGCTGTTTTTCTTTCTGTAGTGCTTGGTGTATGGCTTGTTCAGCGAGATGGTTAGCCAAGGCTACCTGGATAGCAATAATAAGATCCTGTTCCTCAAAGGGTTTAACGATGTAACCGTAGGGATGGGTAGCGATCGCTTGTGTTAATGTTGCTTCATCAGCATGGGCGGTGAGAAAGACAACGGGTAGATGAAACTGTTGCCGAATTTGCTCTGCTGCTTCAATTCCGCTTTTGTCGCCTTGCAGGTAAATATCCATCAACACTAGATTCGGTTTAGTTGCGGCTACAAGTTCCAAAGCTTTTTCGGCAGAATTAGCAGTTCCAGACACGTTGTAGCCTAACTTGCTCAGATGTTGTTTGATATCTAAAGCAATCACCCATTCATCTTCGACAATTAGGATAGTGGGAGGAGAAGAAACTTGTGGCATAGGAAATTACAACCTTTTTTTCAAGAGGATCTTAAATTGACTGCCTCCTTGTCTATCTAATTGCAGCGTACCTCCAAGTTGTTCTGTTAATCCATATATAAGTTGCATTCCTAGGGAAGTAGTACGCTCTGGATCAATATGGGCAGGAACTCCAATTCCATTATCTTTGAGAACTAGGCAATAATATTCAGGATTATCCAGGTAAAATTGCAGCTTAATTTCTCCTTGCTGATTGGGAAAAGCATACTTGAGGGCATTAGAAACTAATTCATTGATGATTAAACCGCAGGGAACGGCTGTATCTAGGTCTAGTTCCAGATCGTCCACCTCTAGTAAAACACGGATAAATGACTTATTCGAGGTATAGGAACGTACTAAATCGTTGACAAGATGTTCCACATAGCTGGCAAAGTTAATTCGGGCAAGGTTTTGCGAACGATAAAGCCGTTCGTGGACGAGTGCCATTGTTTTGACTCGACGCTGGCTTTCGCTGAGTAACTTCAGAACGGTGGGGTCGTCAATGCTACTGGCCTGTAGGTTTAGCAGGCTAGAAACCATTTGCATGTTGTTCTTGACCCGGTGATAGACTTCACGCAATAAAACTTCTTTTTCCTTAAGGGATGCTCGGATTTGTTGTTCAATTTGTCGGCGTTCTTGCAGTTCGGTTTGAAGTTGTCTGTAGAGTTCCGACTGCTGGATGGCGATCGCCAATTGATTGGCTAGCTGTTGCAATAGTTCCATTTCCCAAGATTGCCAATGGCGAGGTGCTGCATTTTGGTAAATTGCTAACAGACCCCAAAGCTGATCTCCAGAAAAAATCGGCGCGATCGCATACGCTCTGGCTTGAAACTGTTCTAGAAGCTCAATATGACAACAAGAGTGTCCCACAGTGTAAATATCTGTAACAGCGAAGGTTTCGTGATTTTTATAGCGTCCTCCTTGGGTTTCTTGCAAATAAGTATCTTCCCAGACTTTTTGAATGTTGGGTGTAACCAATTCAACCCATCCTGGGGCGACTGACTCAACGATAAAGCTGCCACTCCAATCGCCATGAAAACGATAAACTGCAACCCGATCGGCTTGTAATGTTTGCCTAACTTCAGTCACGGCAGTTGTGAGGATGGCATCGAGATCTAAAGACTGACGAATTTCTTGGGTAACCAGCCGCAACACCTGCTCAAGTCTTGCTTGCTTTTGTAGAGCGGCTTCTGCTTGTTTGCGATTGGTGATATCCATTGCAATTCCCGTCAGCCTAACAGCTTGTCCCTGTTCGTTCAGGACACAAGCACCGCGTGCGTACACCCAACAGCCTTCTCGTCGCAGCAGTCGGTACTCTACTTCAAAGGAAGAACCTTGTTTTAAACCTTGCCGGGTTTTTTGCACAACATAGTCTCGATCATCGGGATGAACACAACTCAAGAACACCTCAAAGGTTGGATAGGGACTAATTTCTTCGCCGTTTTGATCGAGAACTCGTCCTTGAGCATCGGTTTTAAAGCCAAATAGCTCATATTCTTCAGGCGACCAGTGGACGACATTTGTCTGTGTATTTAACTCCCAAGTTCCCATTTTGGCAGCAAAGAGCGCCATCTGGAGTTGGGCGGTTCGTTCTTGAACTCGCTGTTCTAGTTCCTGGTTGAGTTGTTGCAAGGCGGCTTCAGCGCGTTGGCGATCGCTCAGTTCTTGCTGTACCTGTTGATAAAGTTGGACTTGTTGAATAGCGATCGCTAACTGAACTGCTACTTTACCAGCAAGTTCTACCTCCTCTTCTTTCCAAGGAGCTTCTTCAACAGGCTTGGACAGCGATAAGCTGCCCCAAATTGTACTGTTAACGACGATGGGTGTTAACAACCAAGCAGGCGGAAGACTCTCGGCAATTTTTAGGTTAACCTGATCTTTAACGCTATCCATTCCATCTATCTGCACCACCTGGAGTTGCTTTAGTTGTGTAGCATAGGGATTGCCCTCATCGGGAATTTCTAAACCTGTTGTATCTATCAGCGATGCATTTTGGCAATGAGCCGCCAGAACTTGCCAACATTGGCGGTCTGGGAAATACTGGACGATAGAAGTCCGATTAACTCCCAATAATTCAGTGACTTCAGCTATGGCTGTGGAGAAGATTGTCGATAAATCTAGAGAACTGCGAATGCTTTGAACTACTCGATTTAAGGTTTGCTCTTGCTTTGCCTGACGTTCTAAGGCAATTTGGGCAGCTTTGCGATCGGTGACATCCCGCGAAATACAGAGTATTGAGTTAATTGTATGTTCACGAGTCAATTCAGGTGCGATCGCCATTTCAAAGAAACGCACTCCGTTGAGTGTTGGTGTCTCAAATTCAATAATCTGTTTTTCACCTGTTGTCAGTAGCGTTTGTGCAGCAGTTTCCCAAGTGTTGATCATTGCTTCTGGTAATCCCAGTTCGCGACAGGTTTTGCCCAAAAACACTTCCTTGGGAATGCCTGTGATTTGTGTCAGGGCTGGACTAGTATAAAGATGTCGTAGCTGTGTATCGAAGCGTTCGATAATATCAGGGGAATGTTCCACCAGGGTTTGGTATAGCTGTTGCGACTCTTGCAGCGCAGTTTCGGCAACTTTGCGAGCAGTAATATCTGTGACAAAACCCTCTAAAAAGAGGAGTTCCCCGCTGTCGGAAAATATACCTCTTCCTCGTTCCCAAACCCATTTCTGGATTCCCGATTTCGTGATAATCCGATACTCAAACTCAAAGGGTTGCTGGAGTTCCACTGCTCGCTGAACCTTCTCCCAGACCATATCGCAGTCGTCGGGATGCATTTCTTGTCCACAAGTAATCGTGCTATCAATGAGATATTCTTCTTGTCGATAGCCTGTAATATTAAACACTCCCTCACTGACGAATTCAGGGGTGTAATTGCGATCGTTAGCAACCCGGTATACATAACCAGGTAGATTGCTAATCAAGGTGGATAAGCGGCGTTCACTTCTGTTTAAAGCTTGTGCTGCTGGATAACGGGTTTGGCTATTTTGCCAGACACTACGAACTGCTTGCACCAATTGAGTCAGATTAGCGGGCGACTTGATCACATAATCATCCAACCCTGCTTTCATGGCTGCAACAGCAATTTCTTCGCTACCGGAATTTGTGAACATAATCACCGGAAAATCGCTGAGCTGCGCTTTGAGAGTCCGCAAAACATCCAGTCCGGTTGTCCAAGGTAACTGATAATCGGTAATTACCAAATCAAAGTTACAGGTTGCTATCGCCTGTGCTAACTGATCGCCATTGACAATTTCCGCAATCTGAACTCCTGGTAAATTTTGAATTAGTGCTTGGACAGTGAGCGATCGCTCTACTGGATGACCATCGATTAACAGAATTCTTTGTAACAACTGCTCTCAGCTCTTAAAAAAGAAATATGTTTTCCTGTTAATCGTACAGTTTTTATTGGGCATGGGGTATGGGGCATTGGGCATGGGGCATTGGGCATGGGGCATTGGGCATTGGGCATTGGGCATGGGGTATGAACTTTTGCACTCCGTGAATGAGGCTTTGAACTTCATTAACGAGGCTTTGAACTCCATTAATGAGGCTTTGAACTCCATTAACCAGGCTTTGAACTTCATTAACGAGGCTTTTTGCTCGGTGAATGAGGCTGTGAACTCCATTAATGAGGCTTTGAACTTCATTAACGAGGCTTTGAACTTCATTAACGAGGCTTTGTAACTCCATTAACGAGGCTTTGAACTTCATTAACGAGGCTTTGAACTTCATTAACGAGGCTTTGAACTTCATTAACGAGGCTTTGAACTTCATTAACGAAGCTTTGAACTTCATTAACGAGGCTTTGAACTCCATTAACGAAGCTTTGAACTCCATTAACGAGGCTTTTGACAAAAGAAAGGATGAAGGATGAAGGATGTAGACGCTCCGCGGCTTGCCGCAGGCTAGGATGAAGTGATTGAAGTAGGAGCCGAGTGGAATTGTGGGCGAAAAAAAATAAGTTTTTCCTTAATTCATGCCCCATCCCTTTATGGGTGGGGTAATTTCGTACGGGCGGGTTTATCCAAAATATCGTGAATAATTGAGGATATCTGTGAACCCGCCCCTACTTCATACTGAGCGCCTTCAGCTTGACTCAAGTCTCCTGCTCCCCTGCTTCCCTGCTTCCCTGCTCCCCTGCCCCGGTCGCCGAGCGGAGCCGTTCGCGGAGCGTCTCCCCTTGGGAGAAGAGAGGCGCTGCCTCCTGCCTTCACAACGACAGCAAAGGTAGCACAACAATAAAGGTAGTACCCACTCCCTCTTTGCTTTCGAGTAAAATCTCACCGCCATGTGCTTCTACGCACTTTTTCACAATTGCTAAACCTAAGCCTGTACCAGGAATAGAACCGACGTTTTCTGCCCGCTGAAATGGTTGGAACAAGCGCTTCTGGTCTGGTTCGGGAATGCCAATCCCGTAATCTTGAATCCGAAAGGCGATCGCTTGTTCTTGACCAATTAGTTCAAACTTAACTGTACCACCAGGTAGTGAATATTTAATTGCATTAGTCAGCAAATTACCTAAAATATGCCGTAGGAGATTCTCGTCCCAGAGAGCATCTCTAAATTCTCCTACACTTGTAAACACAAGATTTATCTGCTTTTCCCCAGTAGTGAGTTGCGCTTCCTCAATTAGATAACGGCAGAAGTTCTGTAAATCTATGGAGATGAGTTCGCAGTGAAGTTTACCTGAATCCGCTTGACCGATTAGCGAAACTTCATCCAATAGCTGCGCCATGTTTTTGATTGCTGAGCGAATCATTTGAAAATGAGAACTTTTTTTCTCTTTGGTTAATTTGTCATCGCTATTTTGTAGCAAGCCAGCAGCTAGGAGGATCGTATTTAAAGGATTGCGGATGTCATGGGAGATCATAGAAACAAATTCAGATTTGAACTGGTTGATTTCTTGAGCTTTCACCAGTTCGGCTGTGCGTTGTTCAACTCTGGTCTCTAATGTTTTATTCGTTGTCCGTAATGATTCTAATACTTGCTTGCGTTCAATCGCATAATGTATAGAGCGAACTAACACCTCAACATTTACCTGTCGCTTCACCAAATAATCTTGTGCGCCTTGTCTGACTGCTTCAATTGCTAGTGCTTCATCATTGGTATTTGTAAGCACAACAATTGGTAGCTTAGGCGCATAATCAATCAATGTTGGCAAGGATGATAATCCTTCGCTATCAGGTAGGGTTAGATCCAACAAAATGACATCATAAGAGCATAATGCTCTGTCTTTAGTTAATTCCTGAAGCGCATTCTGCAAGCGCTGAACATGAACTACACTAAAGTCTTTGGATTGGGCTTGCTTCAGAAACTCTTGTAACAATCTCGCTTCTGCTAGGTTATCCTCAATCAACAAGATTTTTACTGAGCCTGTCGCCATCATTTCCTGATATTACCTCCTTTTTGAAAATGGGCATGGGGCATGGGGCATGGGGCATTGGGCATGGGGCATGGGGCATGGGGAAGAGATGGGGGAGAGCGGGGAGAGGGGGAAGGGTGGGGAGATGAACAGATAATATTTAATTCTTTCACTCTCCCACACCCCCCACACTCCCCACACTCCCTCGTCTCCCTTGTCCCCCTCATCCCCCTACTCCGAGGGCAATGTGGCAGTAGAGAGCCAAAACTCTTCAATACCTTTGACGATTTGAAACAGCTGGCTCAGGTTACGAGATTTAGTGATGTAGCAATTTACATGCAAATCGTAACTGTGGAAAATATCATCTTCGTTGCGGGATGTTGTCAGCACAACTACTGGTATACGTTTGAGTTTGGGGTCGCTTTTAATTTCTGCTAGTACCTCACGACCATCTTTTTTGGGTAGGTTTAAATCCAAGAGAATCAGGTCAGGGCGTGGAGAATCAGCATATTCACCTTCTTGGCGTAAATAAGCCATAGCGTCCATGCCATCCCTAACTATTACCACTTGATGTGGGACTGTACTTTTTTTCAGTGCTTCTTGGATTAAGCGGATATCAGCTTTATTGTCCTCAACCAAAAAGATTGTTTTGTGTTTTTCTTCCGTTTCTACGCTCACGCTCGCGGCCTCCGACTGGAATCGTAAAGTAGAAGCTTGCACCCGCACCTAGCTGTGACTCTACCCAGATTCGTCCCCGATGACATTCTATAATTTTTTTACAGATTGCTAGGCCCATGCCTGTACCGGGATATTCTTCTCTGGTGTGTAGACGCTGAAAGATGACGAAAATGCGATCGCTAAATCTGGGATCTAGTCCAATACCGTTATCCCGTACTGAGAACAACCACTCATCTTCTAATCTTTCGGCTCCGATGTGGATTTGTGGTAGTTTGTTGCTGCGGAATTTGATGGCGTTGGCGATCAGGTTTTGAAATAGCTGCATTAATTGTGTACTATCAGCCATCACAGTGGGTAAGGGGTCGTGGGTAATTATCGCTCCAGTTTCATGGATGCGTCCACGCAAATTGCTGAGGGCGCGATTGAGTGGTGCTTCGACCTCTGTTAGCCCAAAGGCGATCGCCTGCATATCTACTTTAGAGTATGCTAGTACATCATCAATCAGCGTTTGCATTAAACTAACTCCCTCAACGGCAAAGTTAATAAATTCCTTTGCGTCTTCGTCAAGTTCGTCTTCGTAGCGCATTTCTAATAGCTGCACATAGTTTGCTACTTGATTTAACGGTTCTTGTAAATCATGGGAAGCGACATAGGCAAACTTTTTCAATTCCGCATTAGAACGTTCTAAATCTTGCGCTAACTGGGCTAGTTCATCGGCTTGGCGCAAGACAATATTAATGATAGCTTTGCGCAGTTCCAAGGCTGCTTTGATTTCCACAAATTGCCAAGGTAAGGAAGTTAACCGCACCGTTTCTTTCCACAATTCAAATGATTTGCGGGGAACAAGGCGCAAATTTCCTGCTGATTGGTTAACTTCAAACGCTTCATTGGGATTACCACCCCAATTTACCGTTTGAATTACTTCCGGTCGAAACCACAATACATAATTCCGCTTGGAAATGGGAATCGCTAACAAACCACTGGCGACGTTTTTAAACTTTTCGGCATCTGGATAAAGCTGTGGTAGAGAATCTGTATAGAATACTTCTTCATTGACATGATTCTTTAGCCATTGGACTAAAAAATTCAAATCTTCTTCTTTGGGAGTCTCGCCAATAACTGTGCAATTATCCCCAAAACATACAGCTGCACCTTGCGCACTCGTTAAATCTAGAAGATTTGGCTGGTGTTTAACTAACCCATCAATAAAGTTTTCTTCTTGGGACATATATTCCATCAAAACTGACTGAATATATGCCAAATTCATCCGGTAGTCATAATCTTCTGTTTCTTCTCTGGCGGAGATTTCTGTAAATATTACTCTTCCTAAAAATTCGCAGGCTTTCCGCAATTCATAAGAAACATATTTCGGTGTTTGATGATGACAAGCAATTAAACCCCAGAGTTTACCATCTTTAATTAAAGAAATAGTCAAAGAAGCACCTACACCCATGTTGTGCAAGTACTCTAAATGACAAGCAGCAGCATTTCTCAGAATTGAATTGGTTAAATCAATCGGACTTTGACTAATGGGATTCTTAACTGGAATCACTTGTACAGGTTCCCCATAGGAATCTGGGATGATTCTGATAAAATTAGAAGTGAATAATTTTCTCGCTGGTTTGGGAATATCTGACTCTGGGTAGTGTAAACCCAAGTATGGTTCCATGCTGTCTAACTTTTCTTCAGCGATAACACAGCCATGTCCATCTTCGTCAAACTTATATAGCATGACTCTGTCAAATCCAGTCACTTTGCGGACTTCCTGGACAATTATTTGACAGAAATCGCGGAGATTAGTTGTTTTTTCTAATTGGTTAATAGAAGCTCTAGCTAAATGATAAAAGCTGAGAAAGGGGATATTTTCTTGGGAAATAGCCGGTTCTAATTCTAAAATCAAAAATCCTTCTGGATTGCGGTGAAAAATCGCATCAAATACTACGTATTCATCACCCTTTTTTCTCACCCATACTTTAGTCGGATTGATATAATCAAGATTTCCTTCTAATAGACCTGCTTTAATTCTTTCGATTTGGAAGGGATCGAGTAGTTCCTCTAATTTTGTTTGCAAAATATTTTCCGGCAATATGCCGAAAACATTCCATGTATTATTGCTAACTTGTAATATTTTTAGCTCAGGTTCTTCTAAGACAAACAGAACACCATGAGACTGAATTTGACTATGAATATGTATTGCTGCTTCTTTTAAGCTACTGACATTAATGCCTTGTAATTCTAATTCTCTTACCATTACGATTCTCCTCTAGAGGACGGGAGCATCAAAAGTAGAGTATCAATAAGTGTGAATTACTTACTGAAGGTTGCACAGTACTGATGATGTTGACAATTCAGTTACAGATAGTGAGATTAATACCTCGGTAGGAATCTTGTCCTAAGTAATATTAGGATTCCAATTTCCCAATTGCCAGAGGCGGGGAATAAACAATGCCAATGCGAAAAAACTTATAAATTACAGTTTATATATCATTATTTATATTTTATTCCCGATGCACTGCGCTAGCTTAATGATTTGGATGCTGAGAATGTGGAAATTTTCAGTAGCATTGCGCAGTATCTCCCTTTTCTGCTTTGCAATTCACAGTTTAACAGGCAGTAAACTCGTGTAGAGATAAGATATATGAAAACTAGGTGATTAAATAAACCGCTAAATGTGTAGTTGTGTAAAAAGAAGCTTGCAGTTAGCAACTATAACAAAATTTAATAGGTAATAATGTCAGCATAGTCAGCATTATAACTGCTGAGTACGGCAAAATTAAATGATGAACAGGCGATCGCCTGGGCGATTAAAAAAATACATAATTTTTAATGTTTAAGTTTTTAATCAGCTAATGCCATTTAATTTAGAGTGCATCCCAGTTTTGATTTGGCACCGACAAAATAAAATACCAGCGATCGCCTGACTTTTAAGATTGTATATACAAGAGCTTGGAAAAACAGGCGATCGCACTTGAGTTTTAAGGCATTATTATAATATCGTCAGGTACCACACTATCGTCATCGTGAGCAATCCTAGGTTGCACAGGTACGAGTTTCCATATGTTTCCGGGATTATATTGATCGTCATACTGAACGATCGAGTCGCCTTGCACGGTCAAAACCTTATCACTTAGTACTGAGATAATTTTATAGTTATTACTCTCTCCATCAATATCTAATTTCCATTTACTATTGTCGTCGTCACTTTGCTGATATTGAATGATCTGAGTCCCATTGTCACGTAAACCCCCTTTAACATTCAGTTCAAGCCCACTCAATGCAGAAGTAATTTTATATACGTATCCTCCGACATGATTAAAATACCACTGGCTGCCCAGATGGTTATCATCATTATCATCATATTGGATGATGTCGGCACCAGAGTCATGTGAGCCACCTTGTACATTTATTACTTTTCCGCTTAAAACAGATTTTATTTTGTACGTGAAGAATATCGATTGTACGAGAAACCTGTCTTGTACGGGAAGCATCTTTGAGGAGTACCACGGCGTTTGGTCATGCTTGTAGCGGATAATCCACTCTGCTAGGCGGCCGACCTCATCGCTGTGGTTGTAGAACTTGCCATCATCAATCATCTGGATGTTGAAGCCGTGGAAGAGGGATATTTCCTGGTATTTCTGGTAAGTCCAGCGCTCGGCTAGTTGTGGGTACAGGTTGAGTTGACCGCATGAATAGACGAGACCTGTATGCTTCTTGATACAGTAGGCATCATACGCTTGGTTGACCAGATCGTACTCCATCTCGCTCACCCCACCCTGAGAGTGAAAGGGCACCAGCCCATCGCTCTGGCCACGGACAAAACTCGCAAAAAAGCTGTAGGTAATGTTGTTAGCTTCGTCCCTTTTCGTACCAGCCCCGACAAAGCGGATGTTGGGGACATTTGCGTAGTATCCTCGCATGTTGTGGTTGTATAGTTCGCGCATTGTCTTGGGCACGAGTTGCTTGACGACCGGATCTCCATTTGAGAAAAAATTACGAGGGTCTGGCCAGTCGGAGACCTCAGTCCCTCCGCCCGCACCGCCCGCAACGAACACAGTGCGAACGTTCCATTGGTGAGTCTCCTGAAACTTGTCCAGCACGTAGCCGATGATAGCATCGCCAGTGCTGTGCCCGACCAAGTCGCAGGTGTTGGAACCAGTGCAGTAGCGATCCAGCACGTCAATAAGATAATGGACGGAATTTTCGATGGTGCTACGGCCATCCCAGTTTGCGGCCTTGATCGTCACCTGCTCACCATCCGCCTTGGCAGCATTGATCAGCGCATTGGGAACATCGTAGCTTTCTGTTTTATCCGAGTACATGCCCTGCCAGTACCAGAAGTTGTCTTCTTGGCCTTTGTTTTTGTTCGCATTGTCCCCCACAGGTCGGCGACTGTCTGCGTAGCCGTGTACTAAGATAATCGTGCTTGGCCACTTCTTTGTCTGAGGGGCGACATCACTAAAGACGGTATACCACAATTCCCCATTTTCATTAAATCCCTGGTGGAAGCAGTAAAGTTTGTCTTCAAATACTGCCAGTGCTGGCGGTCCAGATATACCTACACTAGGTATTAGTTTGTCATTTTCCCACTGTCTTCCATCAAAAGTGGTATACCATAGTTCTTGATTGCTGCGAGATCCTTCATGGAAGCAATAAATCTTGTTATTAAATACTGCCACAGCAGGGGAACCTGATATACCTACATTTGGTACTTTCTGATCATTTTCCCAGTTGCTTCCATCAAAAGTGGTATACCATAGTTCTTGATTGCTGCGAGATCCTTCATGGAAGCAGTAAATCTTGTTATTAAATACTGCCACAGCAGGGGAACCTGATATACCTACATTTGGTACTTTCTGATCATTTTCCCAGTTGCTTCCATCAAAAGTGGTATACCATAGTTCTTGATTACTGTAAGCTCCCTCATGGAAGCAGTAGAGTTTGTTATTGAATACTGCCACAGCAGGAGAATTTGATATACCTACATTTGGTACTTTCTGATCATTTTCCCAGTTGCTTCCATCTACAGTACTCCTATACCATAATTCCATTTTAGTAAACGAATCAAAACCTTCTATGATATCTACTCCTACCTGATAAAAGCAGTAAAGTCTGTTATTAAATACTGCTAGTGAGGGCGAGCCAGATATACCTACATTAGGTATTAGTTTGTCATTTTCCCAGTTGCTTACATCAAAAGTGGTATACCATAGTTCTTGATTGCTATGAGATCCTTCATGGAAGCAATAAATCTTGTTATTAAACACTGCCACAGCAGGGGAACCTGATATACCTACATTTGGTACTTGTGTATCTTTAGTAAACTCTAAACTTATTAGAGGAAAACTTGTTTGCTTTGATAGATTTGCTCTTAATATTGGTGTTCTTAACTCGGTGTTACCTGAATTTTTGTAAAGCGCTTTAATAATGCTTTTTGCTTCTTCCCAAACATCATTGGAAAGCTCCCAAATAATCACACCCTGGCATCCTACGTCTTTCAAAAATTTTAATTTGGTAACAGCAGTATCTGGAGTTTCAAAGTAGATATTGTGAGCATAGGGGTAGTTTCCTGAAGCTGAGATGAAAGGAGGTCTTGGTGTGTTTCCCGACACTTTAATATTGCCATTGGGAGCTTGATGAGCATCAGGAAATTGACTCAGGATGTCTTTATACTTAATTGACTTATATCCGGGAGGTACTTGACCACTGAGGTCGTCTGGATCTTTACCATAGGCAAAGTCATATCCATATATCGGCACACCTGCTGCTATCTTATTTCTGGGTATGTTGTGTCCACTACCTTGCCCGTTGACAAATAATGGATTTGTCCAGTACCAAAGCGTATCTTCCACTGAAAGAATCGGATTATTAACATTCCCATCACCAGGCCACTCTCCCTGTTGCTCCTGAATGTAGGACTCCTGATAAAACTCTTGGTTACGTATTTTAGAAGACTCCTGATTTCTTATTTTAAAAAGGGCTGAATGTGGACCTACTGGAGAGTTATTCCATGAGCCAGTTAAATCATATGTCATCACTCCTAGCCAATCCACATAATCAGCTATTTTGGAATCATAATTATTTCCATACCATGATGTCCCAAAGACAGCAGCTGAAACTAACTTGTCAGGCATAGCTTGCTTTAATTTTTGTGCAAACAAAGTCAAAGCATATCCAGCCGGATGAGGTCCTTCACTTTTTGTTCTTCCTCCCTGCTCCTGTTCACCCGGTTTACCCCACCAGCATTCTAAATCTAGGTCTACACCATCTAAATTGTTCGAGTTCACAAAATTGACTACATTTTGTACTGCTTGATCGAGTAGTGGATTCGCCGGATTATTTCCTATAGATGTCATCAAATTAAGAAATCCATAATCAGTTGCACCTCCCAGTGCAATTGAAATTTTCGTACCGTTTTGATGCCCAGTATTAACAACATCTGCAAGAATTGCATTAACATCATTGACTGAATTGGTGTCAAACTCACCAAGATTTGTCTCGCTAAACATTAAAAAAGCGACTATTCCATGAGTAATGTATTGATATATCTCATCATTGGTATAGTTAAAGCCTTCTTTTTTACGCCATGTAGGAATATATGCTATTATTTTGGCTTGCTCAGTTGGAGTGTGAGGTGTTACATCATATAACTCATCATAAAATCGCCAACCATTTTGTTCTGCATCTCCTACGCCAGGTTCTGAAGCCCAAAAGTTTGCATAAAAGATATTTCCTTGATATTTAACCATTGCTCCGGTTTGGTATCCTTCGCTTTTAGATACCCAGTCAGGAACGTTTGAATAATCTTGAGAAAATCCCATTTTTCTACTCCTTTCGCTAAATAAGCTGTGCCACATTTAACTTGCAATAAATCTGCCATTAGACTTCTTTGATGAGAAGTCTAAAAGCCTTGCAATGCTTGAGTCCAAATCTAAATTTGGTCGATCTCTATCAAAAAGACAAATAATTTTAGTAAGGCCTTTGATCAATAAAATTTCCTGAAGGATTGTAGCGGCAAACAAGTCGAGCGTTTCCATCAGGACCGTCTACACAAGCACATCCAACTTGTGTAGTATTTCTCCAAACCATTTGAGTATAGTGACCAAATTTTTCAATATTGCTTTGAGTGATAACATCACCGTTATAAAACTGCTTTTCATTCCCCCAACTTCCAACCATTTGTGTGAAGCTAAAGCGGCGTGATGTTCCCATCCAAAGGTTTTCTCCTTGTCCTTTCCTCTGTTGACTATGTTCGAGAGGTTTTCTGTTAGAACTGAGGTAATTTGCCCACTCTTGAGCATCACGGGCTAAAGTATCAGACCAAGTGAGGGGTAGAACACCGACTTGCGCTCGATACGAATTGTGGGCGTTCAATATCTCTTGTGCCATACCACCGCCTGACGGAACAGATGGAGTACCTTGTCCGACTTGTTTGAAGGATGAAATCTTATCATTCCATTCATTGGTGACCCAAGCATATTCACCAGGCGTAAGCCGAAAACTTCGCCCTTGGAAGTCTTGATGCTCAAAAAATTCCCAAGTGCCGGAGTAAACTTTAATCGAAGATATTTTGTCATTCCAAAAATCTCCAACATAAGAATAGTCTTGATCGAGAGAACCTGATGCGCGTCCAGAGAATTGGGAATCTATAAAAATTTCGACTGACATAATTAACGCTCCAAAATTTGAAAAGTAGTTACTTTGGCTTTTTTCAGTCCAATATGAATCCATTAGCAAATGTTGGTTACAGAAGGTCAGTTTTAGTTTCTAACCTTCTGCATTTTTAATAACTGCTATTAGAAGCAGCTATGTTTACAAGTCTTTTAAATCTGTTAAGCAGGAATTGTAAGTATTGTGCCAACTTGTAAAAGTTTGGGGTCGATACCGCCATTAGCATCGATAATTTTTTTATACTGATTGCTATCTCCGTAGTAGGCTTGGGCAATATCAGAAAAACTGTCACCTTGTTCAACTTTATGTGTGGTAGGAAGACCTTCATTCTGTTTTTTAGCCATGTTTTTCTCCTTTGATAAGTTAGTTTTGTTGAACATTGTGGTTAGCGTGTTTGTTAACCCTTTCGTTCTTTCGTAATACCAATATTATTCTTGATTCCTTGGATTGATAATTAACTATTTTTAGGTACTCAGAGAAGCGATAGTTAATTATTTTTAGTTAGTGATGCTTGCTTGATTCTTGTCCAGATAATATGTATATTGTTTAGTCAAGCCAAATTGATGAATATAAAACCATTTATAGAAAAAGCAGTGAGCAACTGCCGAAACAATTACTCACTGCCGCAATAATTTACAACTTGGTAAAGCTCAAATTTAGTATTTTTTAATTAAGCATCTATATATAAACATTTTCACAGTAGCATTTAAACTATTATGAACGCTTACTTAATTTATCCTACAAAAATGCGAATTCTCAAGCATTGCATTTCTCAAAAATATACAAGGATGCAATACAACCAGGGGCGGGGTTTTCCCGCCCCTACAGGCTTTGCGATTTAAAACTGTACCTCAACCATCCCAAAACCGTTATATACGCTGTAGTCTTTCCTTTGCCTATATACATAGTATTTCGATGCAATGTTATTGATAATTAACTATTTTTTTGTTTAATTATAATTAAACATTAAGTATTTTTAGATTTTCTGCAAAACCAGAAAATGTAAATCAAATATTTAAGTTTTTATAAGCATTTACTAAGGTTGAGAGTTGATAACTACCATAAATCTTCACATAAAAAATACTAGATTCGTAAATAACATAATCTAGTAGGCATTGAGATAATATATTAGTTGATTAATTAGAACTTAATAGGTAAGATTTTATGTGCAGTTATAAGAATGCCGAGAACGCTGTGCTTCTCTCCAAGCACGGGGAGTATGTTTATAGTAATCGCGAAACTGGCAGTAGAAATGATTGATATTTTGATAACCTACTTTTAAGGCAATTTCATCAACGGAGTAATTAGTTTCTAAAAGCAAGGTGCTTGCTGCTGCTAGTCGGCGCTCGATAATCCAATTATTGACCGTTTTCCCGGTAAGTCTTCGCACTAAGTCGGTTAAATAGGCTGAGGAATAGCCGACTGCTTGAGCTACTTCTTTTAGTTTAATATTTTGATGATAATTCAATTCAATGAACTCAAAGACCTCACGCAGTCGGGGAATAGATGGAAATATGGATTGAGTATTGTTTAATTTTATACTTTCCTCAGTGGTAGACAATTTCTCCTGTGCTAGCTGAACACGAACAATACCATTTTCCATGCCAACAACCTCAAACCCTGCGTTTTCCAAATATTTCATTAAGAGTTTTTTAGTCTGGCTTTCAGCATTAATTAATAAAAAATCGCTCATAATTTTTCCTAATATTTATTTTTTGCTTCCTTTCATTTCGAGGTTGCTCTACAAATTACTCGGTCAAAAAAAAACTTCTTTATCTGAAATAAAGCAGACTTGTAACAAAAGTTTAGATAATACCAAAAGTCGCTTTAGGTCTTAAATTCAGCATAAATTTAGATAAAATGGTATTACCCTGATGGGTACTTTTATGACGACGAAACTACATAAAAAAAGTACCCATCGGGGTACTTTACTTTGGTATTTTTATTTTAAAATAAACAAAAAAATCTAAAAAAATAAATATGTGCTTTGATAATCGCACTATTATATAGATGTGGTTCAAATACGTGAAAACTGCTGTAATTCGTTATTTCGTATCATCAATTCCATTGCACAGTTGCTTGTCGCTGTTGCTAACATTGGGGTTATTCTCCAGATAGCTATGCAGCCAATTGCAACCTTGTGCTAGTAGATCTTCAAGAGTGGAATTCGATTTTTCTAAATTCCACAAAATTACTCTTCCGGAAGCAGTTCCTGAAGCTAACTGTCGCCCATCGGGGCTAAAACTGAGGCTATAAATCTCAGATCTGGGATTGAAGATGTTGATTTGTTTGCGGGTGGCAATATCCCAAAGTATTATGTTATTGTCTTTGCTGCCCGAAGCAAGCGATCGCCCATCTGGGCTAAAACTAACACTGTTAATCTCACTCTTGTGTCCGGTCAGGGTAGCGATTTTTTTGCGGGTGGCGACATCCCATAATACGATAGTTTTATCGCCACCAAAAGCCAGCATTTGTCCGTCGGGGCTGAAACTGACGCTTCCCCCCTCAGTCTTAGATCCGGTGAGGGTAGCAAGTTCTTTGCCTGTAGCGACATCCCACAGTTTTATAGTTTGATCGCTACTAGCAGAAGCTAGTATTTTTCCGTCGGGGCTAAAGACTACACTGCTATGACCTGTAAGGGTATAAAGTTCTTTGCCTGTAGCAACATCCCACAGTTTGACTGTATTATCCCAACTAGCGGAAGCTAACCGTCTCCCATCTGGGCTGAAACTTGCACTTGTAACCCAAAGGTTGTGCCGCATATTGCTAGGGATTTCTTTACCAGTAGCCACATTCCACAGTTTCACAGTATTGTCCCAACTGCCAGAGACTAACTTTTTCCCATCGGGGCTAAAACTTATACTTTCAATCCAATCACTATGCTGAATGTTGTTAGGGATTTCTTTATCAGTAGCGACATCCCATAGTTTAACTCTGTTGTACTCTTTACTAGTAGCAGCCAGTAACCGTCCATCTGGGCTGAAACTAACGCTGCTGACATTGACATTACCTCCATAAAGAGTCTTGATTTCTTGACGCTGGGCGATATACCAAAGCTTGATGCTATAGTCGCTACTAGCAGAAGCTAACCATTGCCCATCAGGACTGTAACTAACACTATTGACATTATTGCGATGTCCAGTCAAGGTGGATATTTCTTGGCGTGTAGCTACATTCCAAATTTTAATGGCATTGTTAAAACCGCTAGCAATTAACTGTTGCCCATCCCGGCTAAAGCTGAGATTTGTGACCCGCCCAGAAAAACCAGAGAGATGGCTAATTTCCTTGCGTGTGGCAATATCCCACAGTTTAACACCACCGCCATCAGCGCCAGAAGCCAGTATTCGTCCATCCGGGCTGAAACTAACACCAAAGACCCAAGCATTATGCCCAGTCAAGGTGGATATTTCTTTGTGTGTGGCAACATCCCAGAGTTTGACCGTACGATCAAAACTGGCAGAAGCGAGTAATCTTCCATCCGGGCTAAAACTTACGCCATTGACTGTCCCGCTATGTCCGGTAAAGGTGGCTATTTGTTGGCGAGTAGCAACATCCCACAGTTGGATGGTGTTGTTAATACTTGCAACAGCTAGCGATCGCCCATCCGGACTGAAACTGACACCTTTGTTACCATTGCCGTCAGCCTGATATCCATTCCAGGTGAAGATATTTTTACCAGTGGAGACATCCCAGAGTTTAACAGTTTTGTCACTGTTACTGGCAGAAACTAGCAACTGCCCATCCGGACTGAAACTAACAACAGAGACTGTATCTTTGTGCCCAGTTAATGTGCGAATTTCTTTGCCTGTGCCAGTCTCCCATAGTTTGATAGTACTATCACGGCTACCAGAAGCCAGCATTCGTCCATCCGGGCTAAAGGTAACACTAAAAACACCACTGTTGTGTCCTTCTAAGCGGTTTCGCTCTTTTACCCCATAAATTGCTTGTTGCAATGCAACTTTCACTTGAAACTGCATCTCGGAATGTATCCCGAATGCTGACTGTTTGAGTTGCTTGCTTGCATTTATGCTTGTCAGCAGGGCATCAAATTCTTTATTTGAGTCAAATAGTTCTTGTGAAGCAGTTGTCAAACCATTAATGGTTTGTTGTCTTTGAAATTCTGTAAACGACCACCCCAATGCAGCGGCTCCAGCTAGAATCGAGGCAACTGCTGAAAAACCAGTCAGCCCGATCATAGCTCTGCGTCGTTGGCGTTCCCGTTCCTGTTTCTCGCGATCTTTGAGTGCCAAACTTTCTAAAATAAAATTTTGCTCGGATTTGCTTAACTGGTGAGGACGTTTTTGCTGCCAATCTTCCGCATCAGTAAGCGGCTTTCCCCTTAAAAGTGCCCCTTCATCAAAGCCGCTACTTTCCCAAGTACGCATTGCTATCCGCAAAAGTTCTTGCCATTGGCGAAAATTCCGGTCTTGTTGCATCCACTGATGTAATTTTTCCCAACTGCGGATCAAGGCTTCATGGACAATCTCTACTGTTTCTAAACCTGTTTTTTCATCCCATCCGGTAACTACCAACCGCGCATCAGCTAAGCGAGTTACCAAATCCCAATTCTCTTCACCCACCTCAGCACGGATAGCGAGGCGGCGGGTATCTTCGGTTCCTTCTCCTGGATGCACCAGTTGAATAAAGATTCGCTGTGCCCTTTCTTTGTCCTCGAAGCAAAGCTGGTTATATACTTGGTCAGCATAACGAGCCAATGCTGCTTCTACTTTGCCAATTTCATCATAAGCAGGATGGGTTAACTGGGCATCAAGCTGTTTTGCCCACAGTTGAGTTAAGGCAAACTCTAATAAAGGTAAATCCCCTGGTTCTGCACTCACCTCGGAAATTATGCGTTCAGCAAGCCCGTCTTCTATTCTTACCCCCAGCAATGAAGCTGGCTTTTCTATCGCCGCTTGCAATTCCGAGTTTGTCATCGGACTAAGTTTTAAGTCTGCATACTGCAAAGCATCAGCAAAGGGACGATAAGATAATGCTTGTCCTAAAAAATCTGCCCTAAGAGTCAGGACAAAAGTAAAATTAGGCCGATTCTTGATTGCTTCTAGTAATCTATCGAGAAAAGCTTGACGCTCTTGTGCATCTGTGCAAAGGGTGTAAAGTTCTTCAAATTGATCGGCAATGAGCAACAAATGCTGGTTGGGATCTTGTTGAAGAAGATCATCTACCACATCTCGCAACTTATTTTCACACTCAGCCAGGTGGCTAGCAAGTTTTCTAATTTCCTGCAAGCATTCAGTGCGGCTGAGTACAGGTGGTGGTGACCCTTTTTGACGAGCATCTGCATTAAAATCGGTTAATTTGTGGGAAAAAAGGGCATTTGCCAAATTAAACAAAGGTTTGGAACCGGGACGAAAGTCAACAATATCCCAGTTACCAGTATCTCGCAGACGCTTGACCAAACCTGCAAACACCAGACTAGATTTACCGCTACCACTAGCACCAATCACCGCCACCAAGGGTTGATTTTGCACCGCAGCTATCAATATATCTGTGAAAGATTCCCGCCCAAAAAAGAACTGTGCATGTTCTTCTTTAAAGGCAAACAAACCACGATAGGGAATAATGTCTGTGGGACGACGACCTAAGTCTAACCAACTTGGTGGGGCTGTACCGGCATTTTGACATATTACTGGTAACCAAGAAGCACAGGGATATTGATCTTCAAGTCCATGCAACTTTAACCTTGCTTCTTTGGCTGCTTGATATAAAGATTTACCAGCCGCAGCAAAATTCTCTAAAAAATGCTTTAAAAATACCTGTGCTACTTTATCAGGTACTTGTTCCCCCATGACAATAATTTGGGGAATTTGTAGTGCTTCTAAATCAGACGCTAATCCCAAACCATCACAGGAATTGAAAATTGCTACAGCTAAACCGTTGCTTTTCGCTTTTTTCAAGCCGTATTTGAGGTCATCAATAGTTAAGCTTTCCTGATTTTCATTAATATATATTCGACCACTATCTCCTATTGTCTGGCTATGACCTGCAAAAAACAGAATATCCCAAGATTTCTCCCACAAGGAATCGCTGATTTCGTGACGTTGGGGCTGCACTAAAAAAGTTACATCGGCATCTGGTAAACTGTTGAGTAACCTTCGGTCTGTTTCCACATCAATACCAGTACTGTTGCCCAAAATCGCCAGAATTTTTACTTTATCTCTTTTGGTAGGGGTTTTTGTTGTTATTGCTTTTTGATAATCGGTTGCACTCAAAGCTATTTCGGCATTGGGGTATTCTTCCACTAAATCCCAAAGATGCCAAGGTATTTGTCGCAACTGCTGACTTGATGTGCGAATTAGCACCCTCACCAATTCTTGTTCTGGTAATTCCTTTAACCAACTTTCGCGGATGGGGCGAAATGATTCGGAACGCAGCCAGTTATTTAATTGTGTTTGTAACTCCTTCGCTGATTTTTGGCAATTTTCGTAATTCTGAGTAATGGAAGCATCGTAAGTAACTTTTATAGCTTTGATACCGCGATTGTCACTTCCCAAACTACGGTAGTGCGATCGCCACTGATCAATTGTTGTCTGCAAGGAAACAACTGCTGGTAGATTACCAGTGACTTCTTTATGTGGACTAACACCTTCATTGGCTATGGAAAGGGTTACTCGTACACCCTGCTGTAAATCGCCATCTAGCTTTAAAGCAACCAACTTTGTCATTGCTAGCAAAAAAAATCAGCATTTCTATTAAGTTACACCTTTCCTCAGAAATTTTGCCAAAATTTGATGTTTAATTGCAATCTATAACCTTCATATCATGTCCGCAAGGGGGGCTGGGGGGAAAGGTTTTTAGGTTTTATGCATAGATTCAGGAATTATCCCTAATTAGTCGCATTTGATATCACTCATGTCATGTCTGGCGTAACCATAGTAAAATCAATACTTATTTAATTACACGGACTTACTCGTAAAAAAATATTCCCGAAGCTATTGTTCACAGTCAACAGTCAACAGTCAATAGTCAATAGTCAATAGTCAATAGTCAACCGTCAAAACAATTCAAAAT
This sequence comes from Calothrix sp. NIES-2100, assembly GCF_002368195.1. Lineage (GTDB taxonomy): Bacteria > Cyanobacteriota > Cyanobacteriia > Cyanobacteriales > Nostocaceae > Aulosira. Next base: position 8,024,162 of record NZ_AP018178.1, read on the forward strand.
TCAAAATTATCAATTCAAAATTACAATCAGTGGGGGCTTGTAACCAGAATTAATTAATTCAAAATTATTCTTATTATTCCTAACAGAATTTTGAATTTTGAATTTTGAATTCAAAAAATGGTCAACCGTCAACCGTCAACCGTCAACCGTCAACCGTCAATAATTAATTCAAATGCTTTGAAAATTGACAAATTACAAGTGCCAGTATATCAAAAATTATTTACTGAAAAAATGGGTTTAAATTTTCAAACTGCAAAATTTTCTATTATACTAACATCTGCTAAAGCTATCTTGACACTAAAATTATCTCCCACAGTAGCGTTAAACTCCAATGTAATTTTTTTGTGTTCTTTTTGAGCTTTAGCTTCCATAACAGCAGTGCCCTCTTCATCTAAAATCATGACATGAAGAAAGTCTGGTAAGTGTTCTTGATGATTAATTGGATGTAACTCGACAATAATTTTCATTTCGTCGCAGTTGTTTTCATCATGACTGACTTTAACAACTATTCCTACTGTTCCCCTGTTGGCTTTGATGCCAAAATTAATCAACTTAGCCCGCTCAACATATTTTTTAACTTCCTCTTCCCCACTTCTAAATTGCCAAGCTGTTTCAGTTGATAATATAGATTCAATTGTTGACCAACCAGATGCAAAAATATTCTCAAACCATTTTTGTAATTCAACGGTATTTTGATGAGATAAATCCCAATTTTGCGGCAATAATTGATTGGTTTGTAATTCCAGAAATTCTAGATGTTGCAGTAAATTGTCTATGGGTTGTAGTTGGTTGATAGGTAAGTTATCAATTGATACTTCCTTGACAAATCCTAACAACTTGGCTGATTGGAAAGATGCACTTATTTCTACAGCTACATAGCCAATTCGGTTTGATTGGACTTCTGGTGGTACATAAACAAATTGTGCATTTTCTAACACCGGACGACATTCTAATTTACCCAAATTTTTAATCAATAAATCAGCTACATCCATCAGAGTTTGTTCTACCGGATTCCAACTGTCACTCGCTTCTATGTCAGTTTCAAAACCCATACATTCTAGATAGAAATTCATGAAAGATACAGACAAAGTATTAAAAAAAACCTGCTGACTTTTTCCCGGAGTTCCTTGTTGTCTTGACCATGCTTGTGCTAGCCTGTGAGCAACGGTCGATATCGGACCTGTAAATGTAGAAATAGTTGCCATTTCACTCATCATTTGTCTCCTTTAAGTTAAGTCTTTAACACCAGATAAATCTTTAAGATCGTCGCGAAATTTTTCTAAATTTCTCTGATAAAAATTACTTAATGTGGCTACGGGAATATTCAATTCTTGGGAAATATCTTTCCAAGATATACCTAACCATCTTTTGATAGCAATTTCTTGAAAATTTGCTTGGGGATATTTTTTGATATATGTTTGTTTAAAAATCCCTTTGGGGTCTATTTCTATATATCGTTTGATTTTTTGAAAAGCAGAGATATAATTATCCTCGGACTCGGTATTGTCAAATGCCAAATCTTCCAGGTTTTCTAAGACAGAGTTTTCTACCGGAATTTCATTGACTTTACCAATTATTTTGGGAATAGCCTCTTTAAAAAAACGTTGACTCAATAACATATTTACCCAAGTCATAAATGAGGCTCGTTGGGAGTCATACTTATCAATATTTTTACAGATATACAAAAATAGATCTTGTAAAGCTTCTTGATAAATTTGTTCATAAACTCCTGGAAATTGACTTTTATATGGGCGGGAAAGTTTACCTGAGCGGTATATACCATCGATTAGTTTTGATAAAGTTATCCGTCTAGTAGTTGTTTCTAGGGCTTGTTGTTGGGCTTGTAGAGCTAGCTCTTGAAGCTGTTGCTCGTTCATAGGTTTGTGAGAATCGTAATTTCTCTAAAAACTATCGAACGGTAATTGTGACTTTTATCCAAATCGTCTGGCAAAGGTTACAAAAATTTACACTGTGACGTTCACAGAAGCGATCGCTCTGTTTGCGTTCTAGGTAAATCATCTACTTTGATTGGTATTTAAATCCAAGAGCTAAACAACATTCGCAGTTTATAACCCTCAGAAGTTAAAGGTAAGCCCAAATAAATTGGCATCCAGAAGATAAAAGCTGCCAAAATGAGAAAAGTAATTGTGACACCGAAGGCGCGCAATTCGCGATGATAACTGCGCAGACATTGATCGACAAACCAAGCGATCGCTAAAAAGACAAACACTACAGCACACATATAGTGGTAAATAAAAACGCACCTAGTTACTTTTACCCAAGGTAATAAATTAGCAGCATAATTTAAGACTAAAAATAAAGCAATCCAAGTATCAACTTCCAGATTTGCAGGTACAGAAAACTGCTGACGTTTTTTCCCAACAATCGCCAATTTTGACAATAGCCATCCGACTAAAAACAACATAGCAGCCATACCAGTCCACCACAAAAAAGGATTACCCATTGCATGAACATCATAAATTACCTGTCCATCAGCAGGAGGTAAATTAGGCCCCATTATCGGTAGTGGATCGGTAAAATCACGAGCTGTTTGATAATAATAAGCCATTGGGCGAGTCATCAAAGGCCATTTATACCAAGCAGCACAATAAGGATGCACATCTGGAGTATTACCACCCATGTGCAGGTGAAAGTTTAAAATTTGTCGATGTACTTCGATAAAACCATAGCTTTTATCTAGTTGCAGGTGCGGAATCCAGATGAGGCTGTAGATTAACGCCGGGATAATTCCTAAATAAGACCCCATCTGCAAAATATTTAGCTGAGTTAGCTTTTGTAGTGGTGTTTGCAGTTTTGGAGCTTTTTCGGCATCAATGGCTTGCTTATTTTGATAAGAATGTAACAACCGCACTAGCCAAGCTGTTAGCCAAATTAAATAAGCACCTAAAAGAAACCATAAACCATTCCATTTTGTGCCAACTGACGCACCAAAACTAATACCAGCGGCAATTAACCATAAAGCACGTCGCTGTTTTTGATTTTCTAAGGATAATAATAAAAACCAATGCCCTAATAAACCAAAAATTACAATATAAATATTATTCAGAGCATAGCGAGACTCAACGAGAAATATGCCATCACAAGCTGTGAAAAAGCCTGCTAGCAAAGCAAAACTACGACGATGACTAATTTGATAGGCAACTGCGGCAACTACTAAAGGAATAAATGAGCCAGTCAGAGCATTTACCCAACGATAACTCCAAGGAGATAGTAAAGAACCTGCTAAACCATTAACTGGTTGTTGCCAAAAAGGAACATGCTTACCCAGCCAAATGCCAATACCAATAATATATTGACTCAACGGTGGATGAGCATTAAAAAAGGGAGTATGGGTGAGATAATTATTCCCAAATTTGGCGAAGTAAACTTCATCAAATACTAGGGTATTGAATCTATCTAACTGCCAAAAACGCAAGGCAAGTGAGAAAATAAATATAGCCGCTAGTCCAATTCGGAACTCATTTTTAGTCATTTGTCAGTTGTCAATAGTCATTGGTCATTTGTCATTGGTATTTGGTTATTTGTATTAGGCATTGGGCATTTGTCAGTTGTCTCAAGAGCTTCCTCTGCTCCCTTGTCTCCCTTGTCCTCCTTGTCTCCCTTGTCTCCCTTGTCTCCCTCATCCCCCCTAGATCCTAGCTCCTAGCTTCTTGTATTTGTTGTTGCCGAACTAACTCGACAGTGATCGCCACGACTGCATGAGGATCGACTGGTTTAACGATATGTCTTTGGAAACCGGCGGCGATCGCTTTTTGCTGATTAACTTCTCCAGCATAAGCAGTTAAGGCGATCGCGGGAATAGATTTGCCTTGTGGTGAAGCCCGAATTTTTTGCATGAGCATGTAGCCATCCATTTCCGGCATACCGATATCACTAATTAATATGTCTGGAATTGCTTGCACTAAAGCCTGAAGTGCTTCTTTTCCTGATGCTGTTGCTGTTACTTTTGCCTGGTGTTGTCTGAGGACAAAAGCGATCAAATTGCGGGAGTCGGCATCGTCGTCCACAACTAAAATATGGATACCGTTGAGATTTAAGGCTTGCTCATCTGTTGTTGTTAAAGCTGGTGTGGGCAATAGATCTAAGGATAGGGGAATTTGCACTCTAAAAGTTGCGCCTTCTCCTTCACCGGGGCTATCCACTGCTACAGTACCTCCATGCAGTTCTACAAGTTGGCGGGCGATCGCTAATCCCAACCCCAAACCCCCAAATTTACGAGTGATGGAGCCGTCTTCTTGCTGAAAATGCTCAAATACATAGGGCAGAAACTCAGCACTAATACCTTTGCCTGTGTCTCGCACCTGAAGAAGGGCATTACTGCCCACACAGGTTAAACCAACTTCTATTTTTCCACCTGATGGGGTAAATTTCACGGCGTTGGCTAAAATATTCCACACAATTTGTTGTAATCGCGTTGCATCACCGATGACGCTGACCTTTGGGGTAATATTTGTGTAAATTTCTAATGACTTAGCATCGGCAGCTAATCGCACTGTCTCCAAGGCTGATAAAATGACGCTCCCCAAATCCAGGGGTATGGCATTTAAAACCAATTTCCCCTGGATAATGCGCGAGACATCCAGTAAATCGTCAATTAGTTGTACTTGTAACTTGGCATTGCGCTCGATTGTTGCCAGTGCTTCAGCAGTTTTGCTGGGGTTGAGTTTGCCATTTTGTAATAATTGTGACCAACCAATAATCGGGTTGAGGGGGGAGCGTAATTCGTGAGAGAGGACGGCGAGAAATTCATCTTTGATGCGGCTGGCTTTTTCTGCTGCTTCCCGGGCGGCGCGTTCGCCCATGAGTAATTTTTCACGTTCTTGCTCGGCTTGTTTGAGATCGCTAATATCTTCGGCAACTCCAGCAATCCGATATGGTTGTCCATTGCCATCGCGGACTAAAAAACTGCGATCGCGTATCCAGCGAATCGTACCATCAGGGCGGACAATGCGATATTCTTCTGTATGATTACCTTTATCTAAGCATTCTTCTGTGGCAATTTGCACTTGCTGGCGATCATCGGGGTGAATCGTTGCTATCCAACTGCTGAAATCGCGATAGAGGCTTTCACAGGAACGCCCCCAAATTTGCTCATAGGCAGGATTGATATAAAGTATTTTTTGTGAATTTGCATCGGCTAGCCAAAAGACGCTTTCGATTGTTTCTGCCATTTGGCGAAAGCGTTCTTCGCTTTCACGCAGAGATGCTTCTATCAGCTGCCGATCGCGCAGTGCAGTTTGGGCTTGTATTCTTAAGCTTTGTTCGCGCACTTGTGCCGCTTGTCGCATTTGGGCTAATTTGAGACTGGCTTCGACACGGGCGAGTAATTCTCTAGCAGAAAATGGCTTGACGATATAATCATCGGCTCCAGCGGCTAATCCTTCAATTCGCGATTCTTCCCCCGCCCTAGCTGATAATAAAATAATTGGGATATCTTGAGTTTTGCGATCGCAACGTAGCGATCGCAGTAATTCAAAACCATCCATTCCTGGCATCATCACATCTGTTAGCACCAAATCTGGTGGATTTTGCCGCACCGCATTCAATGCCGCATTCCCATCTCCAACCGTCTCCACCTGATAGTAGGAACTCAACAGCCGCTGGAGATATTCGCGCATATCAGCATTATCATCAGCCAACAGAATGCGAACTTCTTGAGGTACAGATGAGTAGATAATTCCATCTCCCTCATCTCCCTCATCCCCCTCATCTCCCTTATCTCCCACACTCCCCCTGCTCTCTTCCGGTATCCAGCGTTGAGCTTCTTCTACATAAGGGGTTGCGCCTAAAGCTGTTGAAGTTAATGTGCGACGGGCGCAGATTGCTTCCTTTGGCAAATGATGAGATCCTGTGGGAATGGCGACGATAAAACAACTTCCTGCGCCTAAAACACTGGTGACGGTAACCGTACCACAATGAAGTTCTACGAATTCTTGCACCAGGGATAATCCTATACCTGAGCCTTCAAAACTCCGTCCTTGGGCACCTTTAACTCGATGAAATCGCTGAAATAAATGGGGAATTTCTTCAGATGGAATGCCTATGCCTGTATCTTCAACAACTAAATCAACGTAATTTTGAAAATAATGTAATTTAACTGTAATTGTCCCGGAAAATGTAAATTTAAATGCATTTGATAACAGATTAAATACTATTTTTTCCCACATTTCCCGATCTATATAAATTTCTTCTGGTAATGGGGGACAATCCACAATGAGCTGCATTCCCGCCTGTTCAATTGTGGAGCGAAATACGCTGGCGTATTCAGCAGTCAAGGTGGCTAAATCTGTCGGCTCATAAACTGCCTGAATTCGCCCTGCTTCAATGCGGGAAAAATCGAGTAGGGTGTTGACTAATTTTAGTAACCGCAGTGCATTGCGCTGCAAAATTTCAATTCGTTCTCGTTGCACAGGAGGTAAGGAAGCATCAAAATCAGATAATGCATCCTCAATCGGCCCCAACATCAAGGTTAATGGGGTGCGAAATTCATGGGAGACGTTACTGAAAAACTCGGTTTTGGCGCGATCGATTTCTGCAAGTGCTTCGGCGCGGAGACGTTCGGCTTCATAGGCGCGGGCGTTGGCGATCGCAGTGGTAATCTGTCCGGTTACTAAATCCCAAAATCCTTGATAATCATCGTCAAACTGGCGGCGCGGGCTGATACCAGCAATCAAAAATCCGCTCTTGCGGTCTTGTCCGGGGGTGGTGAGGGGTAGAACTACAGCATTTTTTGGTGACTCAGGCCAAGCACCACCAGGTAGATCCGCAAATTCTGATTTTACCAAATCTACTAACTGACTTTTACCAGCAGCAAGGACAGCAGGTAATGACCAGCGATCGCATATTGCCGATCCTATCTCAATTTCTTGGGGACTGGCTGGGGTTCCTGGGGCTAATCTAGTTGCACCCATCAACCGTGCCCGCGTTTGTGTATCATCTAACAAATACAGCAGGGCAAAGGGCACATCATAGAGACTACGATCTAAGGTTTTGACGGAAATTTCACAAGCATCTTCGACGGTTTTCGCCTCTGCGCTATTCGCAGCTAGTTCTCGCAAAATGTGTAAGCGGCGATCGCCGACAACGCGAAGAGTCTCCTCAGTGCAGGCGCAGAAGACCCCACCCACAGTACCATCATCTTGGGGAACGGGACTGTAGGAAAAGGTAAAGTAGGTTTCTTCTGGGTAGCCATTGCGCTGCATTACTAACAGCAATTCCTGATTCCACGAAGAATGCCCTTTTTGCAGCACAGCTTCAGCTTGCGGCCCTAAGGTATCCCAAATCTCCGCCCATACCTGGGAAGCTGGCTGACCTAGTGCTTGGGGATGACGTTGACCTAAAACGGGAATGTAAGCATCGTTGTAAAAGTTGATCAAATCGGTTCCCCACCAAACAAACATGGGGTAACGGGAACCCAAAATAATCTGAACCGCAGTTTTCAAGCTTTGGGGCCAAGTCTCTACATCACCAATTGCAGTATTTGACCAGTCAAGCGATCGCATCAGCTGTCTCATCTCACCTCCGCCCGCTAGAATATCTGCACATCCCATCAATTTTTGCTCATTCCCCATAATCTTTACTCCGCTTTGGAAAAGGATTTCATAAAACCTCACATTCAGCGGCGGGCGGAGACGGATACGGGTGTTTGAGTAAGTTAATTTGCTTCATCTAAACCTCCCAGGAGACCCCCACTATATCGGTACTCCGATTAGTGGTGGGAGGAATGGGAGAGAAATTACGAAACGTTTTCTGAGCATTTTTCTGCATAGCAGAAACCGTAAGGGAAACAGTTGAGTAATTTCTAAATCTTTCCCAAAGCATACGAGTAACCATCTTTTTTGTGAATTGCTGAACAATATTTGTGACTAATTCCTTGAACTAATCCGTTCCGGGTAGAGATGTTGAAGCTACCAGTCGCACGAGTTGCAATTCTCCCAATATATTCACCAACTGTCTTACCAGTTTTAACAACAGCTTTAACAATGTCTCCTGTCTGAAAACCAAAGTGAAATTTAGTTCTTGAACAATGACGATTTGGGAAACCGTATTTATCTGTGCGACATGATTGCCTAGTACCATGACCGTTAGCTGTAATCAACAATGGTTTAACACCTTTAATAACAAGAAAGGGCGTTGATTTACCAACACAAGCTGCATCCAGCCAATGATTTTTAGGCAAGTTTTGATTGTTACGATTGAATTTAGTTAAACCTCCTGAACCACATTCGACAGTCAAACCAGTCGCTTTTAAAACTTCCAGCAATGCATATCTAGTAGTGTTAACTGCTGCTGCATCAGCTAATGGCTTCTTAGCTTGCAATAGAATTTTTTGCAATTTGTTAGGGTCTTTTTTGAGAAAATCTCTAATATCGTTAGTGCCTTTCTTTAGGTTACATTTTTCGCAGCTTAAGGTTAGATTTGTGATGGAATTAGAACCGCCTTTAGCTTTGGGATGAATATGCTCTATTTGTAAAGGGACATCTTTAACACCACAATAAGTGCATTGTCTATTCCACTTTTCAAGTAAATATTCTCTAGTCTCATATCCAGCGAGTGTGCCTTGCTGATATTCTTTACCTTCGATTTCCGGATTACGCATTAACTGCATATCAAAGCGCACCAATTCTTGGCTAATCGCTCCAATCAGTGCTAATTTAGATAATCTATTAATCCAGGTTTTGATATTGTCAACACGACTTTGCAAACTTGGTGCTAACCATCCTTCAAGACGGGTTCTATTTAAAAATCTTGGTTTGCGATAGCGCGTTTTTCTAGTCCGTCTACCGCGTCTTAATTGTCTCCTAGAAGTTAAAGCATCTCTAATAGTAAAACCTCTATGCTTTAATTCTGCTGCAAATACAACTTCCCCTGTAGCATCGTTGACTAATGCAATCCCTGTTGCTTTTGCGCCAGGGTCAAGCTTTAATCGCAGTGGTTGTACTGGCGATAAGTGTGATTCTTTGAGAATAATTGTGAATGGAAAACGGCGATAAATGGCTGCTTTTTTGTTCCTTAATAATTGTCTTGCTTGTGCTGAGTGGATTGGATTTAGTAGACGGTTTTCTGCGTCTAAAACAAATACTTTGGACATAAGTCCCTCCATTTCTGGGTAAAGTTAGCTTCGACAATGTTAGAGGTCGGTAACTATCCAAACGACACTGGTTTAACCCTTTAAGCCTGTTTAATCGTTTAGTTCTAGAGCAAGGAACTAGCTTCGCATCCCTTGGTAGGTCTTAAACTCTTGCCTCTAACGTAGTTCAGTTAAGAACTTAGTCTGGTCAACTTAGGGCTTTTTCAAGCCCTCGCTGTATTAGGTACTCCTAATCAGCGATGGGTGGTTGACAGCTACAGAGAAGTCGTTGCCAGCACATTCTCCCAAAGATTAATTTTGGGGAATATCAACCTTTATTGGTCATTCTGCCAAATAAATAATGTCCATTGTAATTTTTAGGTAGAATTACTTGCTCTGTCTATATATCTCCAGAAAGAATGCGAATTACCCACCACCAACCGCTAGTAGGATTTTCAACTTATTACCTGTCCCTTTGTTTATCCCGAATTCAGGTTAAACAGTAATGCTTAGGGACTTCCAAATAAAAAATATCCCCATTGTCGGCAACATCCACAAACTTTTGGTAATAGCGATATTTTATCGGTGCCGTGCTCCTAAGAGTCGGATAATTTATTTCTTGGTGTTCTTTTATTGCATTTGTACGGGCGGGGAAACCCCCGCCATGACGACAATCAAGAGCGCGCAATCATTGATTGAATCGGTATTATATCCCTACCTAAGAATGGGTTGGGGTTTTATGCCTATTTAATAAAATGCATTGTCTGAAATCACAGAAGGATTGCCGCCATTTGCTTAATTAAACTGTATACTTTTAACAAAATCTAAAATCTTTTCTTTGAGGATTTTAGCTTCTTCTTCCACTGCCGCAGGCGTTTCGCCGTTAAAAAAGCTGCGCTGATTACTAACTATATATAAAAAGTCAGTATGAATAAAGGTTAGTAAACCTCGGTACGCATCTAATCTTTTAGCATTGCCATTATTTTCTTGCTTGGAAATTGTTGACCCCTGTGGCATATCAACCAACACATAGTAAGACCCGGCTAGGGTATTTTCCAAATATTCGCCATACTTGACTTCAGCATTGGGTACATTGGCAAAAATTGCCTGAGGTACATACCTATCTACTAAAATTGATTGCAGATATTCTTCCTGTCCTAGAGATTCTATTTCTTCTTCATGTTCTGGTGGAATCGGATAATAATCGATTCTCACTAAAGTGCCAAAGTCATCAGCAAAGCCAACTACTCCTTCCTGGCTTTGAATTTTACCCCCTTGCTCTGAGGTCACAGGAATTGGGACTGTAAAATTTCCTAAAGGTGATTCATATACCTGGTCACCATAGTCTTCTACTGAGGTTACTTCTACTTCATCGTCTGTGAATTCTCCATTTTCTGCTTCTTCAATAGCAGCTATTATCTCTTGAATAATTTCTTCTGCTTCTTCATCTTCCAAATCTAAGGCTTTTTGTAAATCTTGGAGATAAGATCTTTTGTCATCGGGAATTAGCAATTCTTCATCTAAAAGAACGATCGCACCAGCCGCATAAGCATCTAGAACTACCTCATCAGAAAGGGCTGCACTAGCGCTATTAAATAAAGCACCGAGTCCATCTGTTTGGGAAATTTCTAGCAGCCGATAAACTATATCTGTGATTTCTTCTTCTGAGTATTCATCAAACACCTCAAAATCCCAAAGCACGGTGGCTAAGGCTTCTGCATCCACTTCTTCTATAGAAGAATCCGCGATCGCGCTGATAACTGCGATCGCGGCTACTGCTTCTTCTGGACTCAATGATTCTGCGGTGGTTTGCTTGGAGTGAAAAATCTGATCGTACTTGGTCATTCTTGCTACCTCCTAAAAAATAGCTTGCTGGGCTATGCCCTAAATTGAGTGATTGAGAATCGTGCAAGTCTCAGTTTAGCAATGTAGCGAATCTGTGCCACAACAGATTCGGGAATTGGTCAAGAGTCAATAGTCATTGGTCAACAGTTAAGGTTTATTAGGGGACTTACAAAAAATAAATTACCCATATTCCGTAGTGTGAGTTTTTCGGCTCGTTGATGTTTATTCATCGAGCGTCTCGCTCGGACTACAAATTTATTGGCTATAGGACTTACGCAAGTTCATTCATCGAGGGAGACGTTTGTCCTTTGGACACGCTCTCGCGCTAAGCGTAAAGCCTACGGCATAGCTTCTCTACGAGACGCTTCTCTGCGAGAGGCTGACGCTCCTACGTCGCTACCGCTTCGCTAACGCCAACGCGAACGCTTAGGGCGCAGCCTCTCCGATAGGAGAAGCTATGCAGTAGGCGCAGCCTCTCGAAGAGAAGGCTTTACGCACTACAAATTTTGGTGGTATTTAAAAAATTGGATGTCCCTAGTCACTTGACTGTGGACTGTGGACTACTGACTATTGACACCCTAAGCCCTAATAAAGAAAGCGTTTAGCAATGCTTTCATAAAACTTCATATCAGTCCAGTAACCTAAATGTCCCGAAGTTCCCCAAGAAGTTTTATATGTCATTTCCTCATTGGTGAGATTTTCGTAGTAATCTAGGTTACCGCTAATCGGATCTTGTAAATGGTAATAATTCACCCAAGAAATATGCTCAAGTTTGCAAACTACTGGGTTTTTGCTTAAGTAGGGACTTTCTTCCACCAATTCTGTTTTCACACGGAAGGACTTGAGGTGTTCAATTATCCGCCGTCGAATATATTGCCCCTCCTGCGCGACATTGCTGAAGAAAAAGGCGATTTTATCTAGTGGTGAACCAAAGGTAACCAATCCTTTGAGCCGATCGATACCGATACTTTTAGGCAAATCGGGAGAAAGGGTAGACTCAATACAGAGCTGGTTTAATGTATCGTAGGCAATACAGCTACCTAGTGAATGTCCAACGATAATTACTTGGTCGTAATTGGCTTGCTGGTCTTGTAAAATTTGTTGGAGTAATGTTAAGCATTCGGAAATCACCTGTTGGCGAATTTTTTGGTAAGGTGATTTTGGGTCGGTTTTGGTGTAGATAGCTACATCACCCACAAAATTAATTAACATTGGAGTGATTAGCGTTTTACTGAGTTTCCAGGCTGATTGGAGATAACGTCCTTTGAGAAAAGGGCCTGCCAACAATAAAACTAACAAAATTGCCAGTCGCAATAAAGGGTATATAAAGTTAAATATACGCAGGAAGATGGTGAGCGATCGCAAGCGAAATTTAAACCAGCCTTTGCGATTTTGATTTTTCAGCAGATGATCTAATAACTTTCTATTCTCCGGGCGGTTGTAAAACTCGATTGTACCCTCAAGTGTCTGCTCTGCCCATTGCAATATTTCGGGCACAGAAATTTTATTTTCTGTATCAGGTGCCCAATAATATTCATGAACATCAATTTGTCCCTGTAATCCCTTTGTTTCAGCGTCCTTGGGGCTTAATCTGACAAAGCTTTCTGTCCACCCACTACCATTGTCATATTTACGCCTAGCAATCTGGTGTTCTAGGTCAGTTGGTAATTTCTCTTGTTGAAAATATTTGAGCAAATTCTGTGCAAAATAGTCTACAGTTTCATAAGGATTTTGTTGACCAATCCCGTGGATGAGTAAAAAAGCTGTGCGACCTTGAGGAAACCTCACATTAGTTGGTGTTTCAGTCATGTGCTTACCATTTTTAGCAAAAATATTTGGATTTTTTCTAGCAATCCGATTGGATTCCTTAACTTACTTGGGTAGGGAATAGGGAACTCTGAACTCTAAACAGGGAAAAGCGAAGAACGCATAAAAGTATCCGGAGTTTTGTTGAAAAAGCAAATAGGATTGCTTCAGCAGTTTTTAGCTGTGTGTAAAAACTAATTTTTTCCGTCTTTGGGAGAAATACAACCGCTATTTATACTGTCACGAGCTACCAGCCCAATTCCTAAATATCTGTGAATAAATTTATATTTCATTAGCTGTTTGTGCGCATATCCAGAGTTTTAGGCATATTATCTAAACCACGTCTACTTTGAAACCCCTAGTTTTTTTCTGAATCGGGTTTTATTCCCAAATCTTATACTCTTTGCCTGTTCAGAGTTCCCTTTTGAAAAACTCCAGTTTTCAACTTGGGCGAGGTTAATAGTTCAGCAATGCTAATATTTGACACCTTTTATGCTAGATACATTAGATTTAAGCTTAACTTTAGACAAAACAACCTATAAATCTGAGATTGACAGGTTAATGCATCAACTCCGAACGCTGCAAACCGCCTGTTGGGAAAAAAAATTACCTGTGATTGTCGTCTTGGAAGGTTGGGCGGCTTCTGGTAAGGGTGGCTTGGTCAAGCAAATGGTATCCTATATTGACCCCAGAGGATTTAAGGTACATCCTATCTGGGCGGCGACACCAGAGGAACGCCAATATCCCTTTCTTTGGAGATTTTGGGGAAAACTACCCGCCCAAGGTGCAATCAGTATTTTTTATCATAGTTGGTATACCCATGTTTTAGAAGACCGTTTATTTGACCGAGTGTCAAGCGCTCAAATTCCGCTATTAATGGGGCAAATTAACTCTTTTGAGCGACAGATGGTAGATGATGGAGTTGCGATCGCTAAATTTTGGTTACATCTCAGCCGGAAAGAATTGAAAAGTCGGTTGAAAGAATATGGTAAAGATCCCCTAACGGCTTGGCGGGTGCGTAAAGAAGACTGGCAACAAGAAAAACATTATGATCGCTATACAACTTTGGCTGAAGATATGCTAGTGCAAACTAGTACTGGTAGTTCCCCCTGGACTTTAGTAGAGGGTGACTCGCAGCGCTGGGCGCGGGTGAAGGTGTTAAGTCATTTGGCTGCAACTTTAACTGCTGCTTTAGATCGGCAGCAAATCCAACTTCCTACTCCTATCCTACCAGCACAGTCTCATTTAGAACCCACAGAACCAGACTTACTCGCCCAGGTTGATTTAAGCCAAAGTCTTTCAGAAGTAGATTACGATGAGCAATTAGCTAACGAACAAATACAACTGCGTCAGCTACAGTTAAGCATCCACAAGCATCAAATTCCTGTGTTGGTGATGTTTGAAGGTTGGGATGCAGCTGGTAAAGGTGGGGCGATTAAGCGACTTACAGATATTCTCGACCCCCGGAGTTACTTTGTTTATCCCTTTGCTGCTCCCTCAGATGAAGAAAAAGCCCATCATTATCTCTGGCGATTCTGGCGGCGATTACCCACCACTGGGACAATTGGCATTTTTGACCGTTCTTGGTATGGGCGGGTGTTAGTCGAGCGCATCGAAGGATTTGCAGCGGAAATAGAGTGGCGCAGAGCTTACCAAGAAATTAATGAGTTTGAAGCCCAATTAACCAGTGCAGGTTACGTTTTAGTCAAGTTTTGGCTGCATATTAGCTCAGAAGAACAAATCAAGCGCTTTACCGAACGCCAAAATGACCCTTTTAAACAATACAAGCTTACCGATGAAGACTGGCGGAATCGGGAAAAGTGGCCTTATTACGAAGTCGCAGTAAATCAGATGATTCAACGTACCACTACCCCAACTGCTCCTTGGACAATTGTTGCTGCCAATGATAAATATTATGCCAGAGTCAAGGTAATTGAAACTGTAGTTGATGCAATTCAGGCGGAAATCAAACGCCGCAAGAAAGGAAATCGTTTACTATTTTAGGTTTCGATACTTTAAGTTGATTCAATATGCTTTATGTACCAGTTGCTTCCTTTCAAACAGTATAGAAAATGTTTATTTTCAAAATAATATTGTCAAAGTATTACAATAAGCTTACTTAATTTGTCATCTTCAATTGGAATGATATTTATTACGCTTTGATAATATTGTTTAACCGTGTATTATTTATTACTTGCAGCGGATTGTTTCCCACTGCATCTGTGACTAGATAGAAAAATGTCTATGTAATTGGGCAGAGTTTGAACTTTTGAATCTATTTTCTACATCCAAATGAAATGCTGCATCAGTTTAATATGTCATAATTAGATGACATCTAAGAAATTATACTTAAATTTTTAGTTTGCTAAATTACTTAATAATCTATTGAGAATTTATCTTGTTTTTCCCAGTGTTTGCCAACTTTATGTATTTAATTCCAAAATTATTTTTAGTAAATTACTTAAATAAATTTACTTATTTTTTATAAAAAGCAGTAAATTATAAAACAATGTATTAAAAGTATTAACGTTATTCATAATAAATACATAAATTTACGGATACTTTTTTGGTGAAAAATATTAAAAAATACTTAATTAAGTTAAGTTTTAGCATTTAAACTTAATGAAACTTAAACTAAATCAAAGGCACATATAGTGACATAAGTGGCGAAAAAATGAGTTTTACACTGTTTGAAGTGCAGTGTGAAAGTTGGTTTTGATGTGTAAAGTAAATATTTTAAGTTTTGAGAATACGTTACGCCTTATCTGTTGTAGAAAAGTTTACTAGTATAGTTAACTTTGCTAGCAATAATTATTACTTACGTATTTTCTATAGAGTACTTTTGTATTTACTTTACAAGTAACTTTTGGAAATCAATATTTTTGAATCATTGAGGTTTAAACATGAAAGAAGTTTTAGAATTAATTGAAAAGAGGAAGCGAGAATTCGCCCAATTGCCGTTATTTAAATTTCTACAAGATAAAAATATAGATCCAAGAGAAAGACTAGCTTGGGCACCTTGTCTAGCTCCTTTTGCAATGGGTTTTGGACAATTGAATAAATATGATTTCCGAAAAGAGCCAACCAACAATCCTATTCAGGCAATAATTAATAAACATACTTATGAAGATGATAATCACTGGGGATGGTTTCTAGAAGATATCGAGAAACTGAATTTGAACAATTCAATGAAGTTCAGTGATGCGATGAAATTTTTTTGGGGTGAGGAAACATACAAAACACGCCAAATATGTCATCAAATTGCACTACATACTTTCCAAGCAGAACCTGTAGTTGTGCTAGCAGCAATTGAAGCCATAGAAGCAACAGGTCATGTAGCTTTAGCTTTAACTGCACAAGTAGCACAAGAACTCCAACAAGATACCAAGCAAAATTATCGCTATTTTGGTCAGCATCACTTTTGTGTGGAAACTGGCCACGCCGTAGGAACAGATAACTTACAGCAGTTTGTGGAAAACTTGCAACTGACAGAAGAGCAAAAAACTAAATCTTTTGAGTTAGTAGAGAAAGTGTTTGAAGTTTTCTCAGAAAGTATGGAAGAAATGATGGTGTATGTCAACAAGCATTCTCTGAAAAAACTGTTGGAAGTCTCATAAATTAGACTTATTTTAACGTGAGTTCTAGGTAAGCTAACCCCAAACCCTTCCCTACAAGGGAAGCTAGGGTGTACACACATCTTTGTGTTAAGTGCAAAATGTTGCTCGATCCTCCCTAACCCCCCTTTTTTAAGGGAAGAATTAGAATCAAAGTTCCCCTTATTAAGGGGGATTTAGGGGGAGCGAAACGTTATGGGGCTAGGTTATAAGACTTGTGTGTACACCGTAGTACAAGGGAAGCGAGAAAAAATCTACAACTTGGTACGAAAGTTACAGCGCTTAGGTTAGAGGCTAGGGTGTACCTTATATAATTGGGAGCTATATATCTAAAGGCTGAAGCTGAGACTAACTGGAGATAGATGCCCAAAGAAAAAAAATCATTAGATAATACCTGAGTTCGCAGTGAAAAAACACATTAAAAACTGCAAACTTGTATTACCTATAACTTTGAATATTTTTATGGTACAGACTCCTCCATCTCAATTTTCTCCCGAACAATACAAAGTAGATGCGCCCGCTCAAGAAGTAGAAAATATTATCCAATCGCCACCATCAGAGACGGAGATTAATTTAGAATTTCTCTACACTAGAGATATTGAATTTCGTCAAGAAACTATTTACTTTCTCGTAGTCGATCGCTTTCATGATGGCGATCCAGATAATAGCGAAGGGATTAACTCAGAACTGTACGACCCCACCGGAAAAGATTGGGGTAAGTACTGGGGTGGGGATTTACAAGGTGTAATTGATAAACTAGACTATTTGAAGAATATGGGAGTCACAGCCATTTGGCTAACTCCTTTATTTGAGCAAGTTGAAGAATTATTTGTTGGTAATGCTGCCATACATGGCTATTGGACAAAAGATTTTAAACGCATCAATCCCCGCTTTATTGCCCAAGATGAAAACCCTTCTTTAAACGCAACTCAGGAAACAAAAGATACAACTTTTGACCGCTTAGTTGCAGAAATGCATAAGCGGAATATGAAATTAATCCTAGATATTGTTTGCAACCATAGCACCCCAGATACAAGTGGTAGCAAAGGCGAATTATATGATGATGGGGTAAAAATTGCCGACTTTAATAATGATGTGAATAATTGGTATCATCACTACGGTGAGGTGCAAAATTGGGAAGATGATTGGCAAGTCCAGAATTGCGAATTAGCTGGTCTAGCAACCTTTAATGAAAATAATAGCGACTACCGTGAGTATATTAAGTCAGCGATTAAACAATGGCTAGATAGAGGTGTAGATGCTTTGCGGGTGGATACTGTCAAGCATATGCCGATTTGGTTTTGGCAAGAATTCACTGGTGATATGTGCAATCATAAGCCAGATGTATTCATTTTTGGCGAATGGATTTATAGTAGTCCCAGTGACGATCGCTCTGTGGAATTTGCGAATAACTCCGGGATGACACTTCTAGACTTTGGTTTGTGTGTGGCGATTCGAGCTGCATTAGGACAAGGTTCAGAAAATGGATTCCATACAATTCAATATATCTTTGACCAAGACCATCGCTACAGTGGCGCGACAGAGTTAATTACCTTTATCGATAATCATGATATGTGTCGCTTCCAATCGCTGAACCCAGATCCAGCGATGTTAAAAGTAGCGATCGCCTTAATTATGACTTGTCGCGGTATTCCCTGCATCTATTATGGTACAGAACAATATCTGCACAACGATACCGATGGCGGTAACGATCCCTACAATCGCCCCATGATGGAAAATTGGGATAGTGATACAGAGATTTATCGTTACATCAGATTATTATCTGGTTTACGGCGACTAAACCCAGCCATATCAATGGGTAGCCACTGGCAAAAATACTTAACTGAAGATGTTTATTGCTACGTGCGCCGTTATCGTGATTCTCTGTGCTTTGTCGCCTTGAATCGGGGGGGAGAAGTCACTCTAGAAGAAGTAGATACAGAACTACCAGATGGCGAACATACCTGTGTCGTCACTCGTAACAAGTATGAAGTCAAAGACGGCAAAATTCAAAATTTAGTACTTGCAGAACGTGGGGTGATTGTTTTCAGCCATGTTGGGGAGAGAATCAGAGCAACGACAATTGTGCGCGTGCAATTAAACGGTGTACAAACTCAACCAGGTGAAACCATCGTGGTGACTGGCGACTGTCCAGAGTTGGGTAACTGGGATATTAGCAAAGCATACCCTTTGGAGTATATTAACACAAACACCTGGTTTGCAGAAATTCCCTTTGATGAAAGTACAGGTAAGTTAATTAGTTATAAATATGCCATGTGGCGCGAAGGGCGATCGCCTCTACGCGAAAATACAGTACCCCGTCGTTGGGTAATTGCCAAAGAAGGTACTGTGAAGTGGCGTGATACCTGGACACCAGGAAGGGAATCTTAGAAAGGATGAAGTGAGTGGTTAGGTAAAAAATCAATTCCAGATGTAATCCTCATCCCCCACCCCCTATCCCCACCGAACTCGCGAGTTGAGGGTGGGGATTTCCGCGCTCCGTTAAAATTTCTGGAATAGCTTTTGGCAAAGACTTTCAATCCAAAATCTCAAATCCCAAATCTAAAATCAAATTATCGCCAATCATCCAGTGCAAAAACATCTGGGCGATTATATCCTGGTTCATTTGGTCTATGCATGGCCACGCCAATATGATCGCTACGAAAACCACGGGCGATCATTCTGCGGTAAGCTTCGTCACGGCTAGTATTCACCCCAGCAACTAACGTTGACATTCCTAGGGTGAGAGTCAAGTTTTCACATAGATCTAATAACTGCTCAAAACGTTGTCCTGCATCAGTTCCCGATCGCACTACACCAAACTTGACAAAGCAAGTGTTACTACCTGCTTCTGTACCTGCGCCGTAATGACAAACGGCAAATCCGGCTAAACCGATATCATCCCAAAATAAAACTGTATCGCCTAGTGCTTGCTGTTGCACTGTCTGAATTTCCCTTGTTAAATCTAGCCCTTCGTAGATAGAATCAGTTAGCTGGTAACTAGCTTTGAGAGATTCAGCACGTTCATTTTCACTTAAGAGTGAGTATCTCATGCCTTGGGGTAGCAGCACAGATGGCTGCACTGACTTTGCCATGATGGGAGTTAAAAAACGTAAATTAAAACCAAATTTTTGATAAAGTGCGTGATGTTTGGGACTGTTAGCAAAAGTATAAAGTCCAGCTAACCGAGTTTCCCATTGTGTAAAGCAGGCGATCGCAGCTTCTATGAGTTGTTGACCAACTTTTTGCTGCCAAAAATCAGGATGAACGCTTAAAGGGCCAAAATAACCAAAACTTCCCCAGTTGATTACTATGTTAGAACCGATTAATTTTCCATCCACCTCAGCCGCAAATGCAGCCTTTGGATCGGTTTGCCAACGGTGCTGGATATAAGCTGCATCTCCAGCAAATTGAGTCGGTTCTGGTAATCCGACAAAAGTGCCAAAAGCCAACCGAAAAATGTAGTCAGCATCAGCTAATTCATGGGACTGTAGTAAACGGATAGAAACGTTCATCGACCAGCAAAAATAAAAGTTTCAGTAAACAGGTTAACACAGAGCAAATGTGTTTTCATTGAAAGCGATAGAAAATCATACTGGCAAAGGTGAGTTAATGTATGTATTTTAATTATGTTTTAAATTGAATTCTGATTATGCGAAATGTTAAGTGCGTTGGCGAAGCCTTGCCGTAGGCATCGCTCCTATAAGCAAACCCAGTATTTCTAATTATTGCTTTTATAAGTTTTAATCTGCTATGATCGCGCTGAAGAAGCAAAATGCAACATATTTCTCCTAAATAAATAATGGAAAATAACCGATTAGGAGATTTATCTGCAAGCAAAAATCAAGCTAGAAATAGCCGATTTATTAGGGGAATTACGAGCGTTCCTACCAGATAATCTGGGCAACAAAATTTAAACAATCTTAAAAGGATGGCTTTAGTCTTCCTTGAACTATGGGCAATTTAGACTTTTAAAGTTTAAAAATTGCTTCATCGGCAACAAGCATTTCTGAAAATCCAGGAGAGTACGCATGTTTGCAGCAAATAGTACAAATACGAATCCTTTAGACGCTCAAAATACTAGTTTTGTTAATGGCACTCAAGCAAGCGTACTAGGCTCCAGTTTGGATCTTTGTGTCCTAAGTACAGATACTCTATTTACTGGAAGGTCTAGCAGTAGTACCACAAGCTTACCAGACTTGAATATGCGTCAAGAATCATTGTACTTTCAGGCGAGTGAGTATGGCAAAGAAAATGCCACCTACAGCTTGAGCAAATACACTGACAATGACATTCTTTATAGAAGTTACGATAAGACTAACGGCGATCAGACAATCGAAGGAACCGATAAAAATGATACCCTTATAGGTGGCAGCGGCAATGATACTCTTTTAGGTCTGAACGGTTACGATATTTTGTCTGGTGAAGATGGTAACGATCGCCTTGACGGCTATGGCTATAACAGCGACTCTGAATTAGACACCCTAGTCGGTGGTGCTGGATCTGATACTTTCGTTATTGGTGGTAGCCAGGGAATTGCATACCGAAACTATGGTCATGCTACTATTACTGACTGGAATGGGCAGGAAGATTCTATCGAAGCTAAAGGTAGTGCTAGCCTATATAAACTCGTTTCAGGAAACTGGTCTGGTAGTTCCGCTGACGATACTGCGGTTTACTTTGGTGATGATTTGATTTGTGTTATTCAAGACTCAAGCGATGTAAACTTGCAGCAGCATTTCAAATTTGTCTAAGAAAGCGGGAACGACTTCGTCGAACAGCAACGCCTGCCGTAGGGGAACTCCAAAAAATAAATTATGCCAAATTGTAGGGGCGGGGTTACCCCGCCCCTACGAGTTGCGGCTTTGGTAAATTAATGATTGGAATATTTTTTTATTTGGTAGTCTCTAGGATGCCCGTTCGCGTAGCGTCTCGCCTTGGGAGAAGGGCTGTAGGGCGAACGTGTTCCCTACACGCGACGATATATAGCGGTTTTCGGTTGAGTCCAATACACTCTTGTGGGCACGGCAGTGCCCCTACCCGCAACGATATAATTTTGTATTGCATCCAAAGCAGAAGCGCTATATTCCCTCAAAGTCCCACTCACAGACTTGTCTAGTTAACCAAAGTCTTCACTTTGTGAATGAAAGTCTTCATGTTTTGAACCAAGGGGTTCACTTTCTCAACGAAAGGGTTCACTTTGTTAACGAAGGGGTTCACTTTGTTAACGAAAGGGTTCACTTTCTCAACGAAAGGGTTCACTTTGTTAACGAAAGGGTTCCCTTTCTCAACGAAGGGGTTCACTTTCTCAACGAAGGGGTTCCCTTTCTTAACGAAAGGGTTCACTTTATGGACGAAAGACCTGGATTTATCACAACTTTTTTCAACTTAGGGGCGGGTTACAGCAGTTTCAGTGGTAATTGAACCACAGATCCTTTCGTAGGGAACATCAGTAAGATTATTATATGTACCATTCGATTGTCGGTGCCGTGCCCCTACCGCGTGGTCTATTTACTTGAAAACAGCTGTAAGCCAGATATTCGTAAATGAAGGGATTATATCTGTGAACCCGCTCCTACTTCTTGGGGACATCCAATTTTTGAAATACCACCAAAATTTGTAGTGCGAATGCGAGAGCGTGTCCGTAAAGCCTGCGGCATAGCTACGCTTAGGGCGCAGCCTCCCGTAGGGAAGGACAAACGTCTCGCTTGATGAATGAACATCAGCGAGCTTTTCGGCTCGCACTACTCTCGCTCAATGAATGAACATCAGCGAGCTTTTCGGCTTGCACTACGGAAAATGAGTAATTTATTTTTTGTAAGTTATGTTTATTTCTGTTGGTCTACTTAGGTTGAGCAATCCGCGCTTCGATATCTTCTAATGTTTGCAGTAATAGACGTTTCGCCTGTAATTGCCAACCCCATTTTTGAATTCTAAAAGCAGCCACAGAACCCGCTACAGCTGCTAATAATCCTATCGGTTGATTTAAGGAAATTCCTAATAATAAACCTAATCCCGCAATTCCCCAAAATGGTAAAGCTACTACTTGTCTTTGTTCTTCGACAATTTGGGCAATTTGATTCGGTTGCATAGTCTCTAATAATTCGGCTTTGATTTGCCTTTGCTCTGCTAAAGATACTGATAATCCAATTTTGCGGCGCAGTTTTTCAATTTTGCGCGCATCAGTACTGTACTCTGTTAGCTCGTCTTCGGCCATTCTCAGTAATTGTTCTAGTTGCGCCATCTTATATTATATCTTTAATTCTCAATATGGAGATTATCTCAGATTATTGTTAATTTTTCTTGACTATATCTGGGCATTTTATAGCACAATTGCGAATTTAATATCTAAAATTGAACATAGGCAAAATATACTAGCACACTACGGCGCAAATAAAAATTCTATATGAGGAAGGAGAATTTTTGAGATACTTATAGTTCTCCTTGATCCCTGACTAGTGGTGCTTGACTCTTAACCCCTTATGCGTAGCAGTACTAGCAATTTTGCCCTGACAACCAGAGCATTTACTTGTGAGGTAATCCTGATGGTAACAGTAGCTAAGAATACTTTGTCTGTGGATACCAAAGAGCGATCGCTGATTCTTTGGTTTGATGAGGTGGGGATTGGGGACATTGCCTTAGTTGGGGGGAAAAATGCTTCACTAGGAGAGATGATTCGCCAGTTGACACCCAAGGGCGTGAATGTTCCCACTGGGTTTGCAACTACTGCATATGCTTATCGTTATTTCATCGAGTCTGCTGGGTTAGACGCTAAACTACGAGAACTATTTGCCGACTTGGATGTGGAGGATGTCAAAAATTTACAAGAAAGAGGTAAAAAAGCGCGGGCGCTGTTGATGCACACACCATTTCCAGCAGAACTGCGGGTGGCGATCGCCAAAGCCTACGAAAGTTTATGTGAGCCATATAATGCAGATACCGATGTCGCCGTCCGTTCTAGCGCCACAGCGGAAGATCTCCCCGATGCAAGTTTTGCTGGACAACAAGAAACTTACCTCAACGTTGTTAGTGTTGCGGGAGTTTTAGCCGCTTGTCATCGCTGTTTTGCTTCCTTATTTACCGATCGCGCTATTTCTTATCGTCATACTAAAGGCTTTGACCATTTTAGTGTTGCCCTAGCTGTAGGCGTGCAAAAAATGGTGCGTTCTGATTTAGCTTCTGCTGGGGTAATGTTCTCCATTGAAACAGAAACAGGTTTTAAAGATGCAGCCTTAATTACCGCCGCCTATGGTTTAGGTGAAAATGTCGTGCAAGGGACTGTCAATCCAGATGAATATTATGTTTTTAAACCTACTTTAAAAGCTGGTTTTCGCCCAATTGTCGATAAAAAATTGGGTAGCAAAGAACTGAAAATGGTCTATGATGATGGCTCTAAATTTACCAAAAATATTTTAGTTCCTCCAGTAGATAGATGTAAATTTGTCCTGAGTGATGATGAGATTTTACAACTAGCAAATTGGGCTTGTGTAATTGAAGATCATTATTCCCAAGTCCACGGTCATTACACCCCAATGGACATTGAATGGGCAAAAGATGGCATTACAAATCAACTATTTATCGTCCAAGCACGTCCAGAAACAGTCCAGTCACAGAAGCGGGGAAATGTGCTGCGGAGTTATCGGCTCATCACAGCGAAATCCCCTCAGCCCCTGATTACAGGACGGGCGATCGGCGAAGCGATTAGTCAAGGAAAAGTACGTCTAATTTTAGATGTGAATAAAATTGACCAATTCCAGCCTGGGGACGTATTGGTCACAGATAGAACCGACCCCGACTGGGAACCAATTATGAAACGGGCGAGTGCAATTATTACTAACTCTGGCGGACGTACCTGTCACGCGGCGATTATTGCGCGAGAATTGGGTGTACCGGCGATCGTGGGTTGCAACAAAGCGACAGAAATTTTAACAACTGGTCAAGAAGTGACAGTTTCTTGTGCGGAAGGAGACGAAGGAAGAGTTTATCCAGGGTTATTACCTTTTGAAGTCCAAGAAGTCCTCTTAGAAGACTTACCCCGCACCCGCACGCAAATTTTAATGAATGTGGGTAATCCCCAAGAAGCATTTAGCTTATCTGCTATACCTAATGATGGAGTTGGTTTAGCCCGGACAGAATTTATTATCGCCAATCAAATTCAAATTCATCCAATGGCGTTAATTCACTATGACGATTTAAAAGATGAATTTGTTAAAGAAAAAATTGCCGAAATCACCGCACTTTATGAAGATAAACCCCAGTATTTTGTTGATAAATTAGCCCAAGGTATCGGCAGAATTGCCGCCGCATTTTATCCGAAGCCAGTCATTGTGCGGATGTCGGATTTCAAAAGTAATGAATATGCCAATCTTTTAGGCGGTAAACAATTTGAACCTGATGAAGAAAACCCGATGCTAGGTTGGCGAGGGGCTGGACGTTATTACGATCCAGGTTACAGGGAAGCGTTTGCCTTAGAATGTCATGCCATTAAGCGAGTTAGGGAAGACATGGGTTTAACTAATGTTATCCCGATGATACCTTTCTGTCGCACTCCCGATGAAGGGCGTTTAGTGTTAGCAGAAATGGCGAAGAATGGTTTACAGCAAGGTGTAAATGACTTGCAGGTTTATGTGATGTGCGAGTTGCCTAATAATGTAATTATGGCAGAGGAATTTGCTGAAGTGTTTGATGGATTTTCCATCGGTTCTAATGACCTAACTCAGTTAACATTAGGACTAGATAGAGATTCAGCACTGGTAGCGCGATTATTTGATGAACGCTCTCCAGGAGTCAAGCGCATGGTAAAAATGGCAATCCAAGCTGCAAAAAAAAGCGATCGCAAAATTGGCATTTGTGGACAAGCACCAAGCGATTACCCAGAATTTGCCCAGTTTTTGGTGGAAGAGGGAATAGACTCGATTAGTTTAAATCCCGATTCCGTCTTAAAAACAATGTTAGAAATTGCCAAAGCCGAGAACAATCACAGTTAACGAGACAAACCTCACCAAATAAGGCAAAAGTAAAAAGTTAATCGCTTACCATCACGATCCGCGTCACCCCACCCCTAACCCCTCCCCGCAAGCGAGGAGGGGAATCAGAAATTTTTTCATGTCTCCTGGTGTACCCAGTTCATGACGGCTACTTACCAATTGTGGATGAAGATGCGCTTAATTATCTTCGGAAAAAAACTAACCGCCAAGAACGCCGAGAAATAAGAGATTAAGAGAATTTGGCAAAGCTAACAAAAAAACGGTATCAGTTAGTCGCCTCCACTATCCTAATCAAATCCAGTGCCCATTAATACCTCAAATGGTGTTCACATAAGCTTTTCAGCCTAATTAGCACTCTACAGTTAGGTTTTTTGAGAAAAATCTTGAGGAATATTCCGTAATAGAGATATTATCTGATGTAGTTACCTATACTGCTACCGAAGTTATAGGGCAAAAGTTAGATGTTTCGAGTTAAATGTCATGAATCGTTGAGTTTCACAAAAGCAAACAATTTTTTCTGCTTAACTTTGCATCACCCGATCAGGTGATGCTATGGGGTGAAGCCGGAGATGGCTGAAGGACGGTAATCTAAGGTGGCGATCGCAAATTATATAAAAATTTCCGTTCTCGGACGTATTTTTACCGGGACAATATAAATCGAACCTTTGGCCGAGCCTAGCTTCATAAATACTTAGTTAAGTTTAAGTCAGGTGTTGAGAGAGTAGTTATTTTTGTAAGAGGAGAAATTGGGTGCTTAACAATCTTTATAAGTTCTGTTCCTCTCATCAAGTGGCAATTCCAGCTGTAGCTTTAATAATTACCCTTGGTGTGTTTGGTGAACAAGTTAAATCAGTACTGAGTCATCCCATAACAGTAGATTCTCAAAATGTTTCGGGAAATTATCTCTTATCACAGCTAAGAGAAGTAAAAGCCCAGAGAAATCAAGATTGGAAAGCTTCCGCAACTAGCAATAATACTGAGAATTTGCCACAACCAAATTCTCAAGGTTCAGCAAAGGATTTAAAAACACCAACCGAAACCACAGCGTTGGTGACTAGAACTCAAAAATCTGCCGCAGAAGTTACAAATGTACCAATAAGTAATTTGCCGACAGAAGATGGAGTTTATCTGTATGGTCAGTCACCAAAACCAAACCAGCTTGGGCAAGGGTATATTATATTTGAAAAGCGCCAAGCGACGGTAAAGGGTGCAATGTATATGCCTAATTCTGAGTTTAGTTGTTTTCAAGGCACAATGGATCGCTCAGGAGAGTTGGCAATGACTGTTAAAGCTACCTCAGATGACACTAGCACAAATCAGGTTGCCACAACTAATACAATACCTAGCATTAATGATGATGAGTTCAGTTCCTATGCTTATTCAGTAGCATTGCAAGATTATCATCAGCTAAAATCTGTTAGTGCTAATGATAAGCGCATGTTGCAAATGTGCAATCAAGCTTTTACAAACTGAATATCACAAATTAGTCAAATAATGAATAATAAATTAGGATTTATGTTTTTTATAACTCCTAATTTATTGCTAATTTATAGTAATGTTTTGATATCAAATCCATTGGCATCGGAGTTATAGCGATCGCTGCTGTTGTTAGCTGAAAATTTTATCCTGCAAAAACGCCTCCGCTACAATAAGGCTATGTTAGCGTCCAAGCAAGACCTATGACCTACACCCCATCCAAAGCCTTAACTTTTGAGGAATTTATCGCCCAATATAGTGATAATGAACGCTACGAACTAATTGATGGAGAACTTAGAGACATGGAACCTACAGGCCCTCATGAAGCTGTTGCAGGTAGCATAGCAGGTAGGATCTATGTGGAAATTTTTAGTTCTAAACTCAACTGGCTAGTACCAAAAAGTTGTCTGATTAAACCACCTGCTGCTGAAGCCACAGCCTTACGTCCTGATGTCATTGTTCTAGATCAAGCAGAACTTAGTAAAGAACCACTCTGGCAAAAAGAACCTATTATTTGTAACGGCAGTACAATCAAACTAGTTGCAGAAGTTGTCAGTACAAATTGGCAAGATGATTATGCTAGAAAAGTGGAAGAATACGCTTTTCTTAACATTCCAGAATATTGGATTGTGGACTTTCGTGGCTTGGGTGGTTGGCAATTTATCGGTAATCCAAAACAACCCACCTTCACTGTTTGTCAGTTAGTTAACGGTGTATACCAGCAGCAACAATATCGTTTAAAAGATACTATTTCTTCTTATTTATTTCCCAATTTACAACTTAAACTTGAAGACATCATGCCTAATTCATAATTATTACTAATTGCAGCGGATGAGAACTTGGTGGGGTATAGATAATTGTAAGGGCACAACAATGTTCTGCCCCCACCTGTGTAGTTTATTTATCTGCAATACGCTGGCTCAATTACGAATTATTTTAATACTCAATTCCTGGTTGAGCTTTCACACCTTGGTCACGGAAGGGATGCTTAACTAGGGTCATTTCTGTTACTAGGTCTGCGCGTTCGATTAAAGCAGGTGGTGCGCCTCGACCTGTAAGAATAACGTGAGTATCAGCAGGTTTTGTGGCTAAACCTGCTAAAACTTGCTCAACTTGTAAGTACCCCATTTTTAGAGCAATATTAATTTCATCTAATAAGACTAATCTAAAGTCAGGGTTACGAATGTATTCTAATGATTTTTCCCAAGCAGCTTGAGCTTTATCTAAATCGCGATCGCGGTCTTGGGTTTCCCATGTAAAGCCTTCGCCCATAGCATGAAATTCTAACTGGTCTTGCCAATTACTGAACACTCTTTTTTCTGAGGGTTCCCAAGCTCCTTTGATAAACTGGACGATCGCCACTTTATATCCATGACCAAGCGATCGCATTACCATCCCTAAAGCCGCAGTCGTTTTCCCTTTCCCGTTTCCAGTATTTACAATAATTAATCCTTTTTCTGGTACAGCTTGTGCTATGCGCTTGTCCTGTACTTCTTTACGTCGCTGCATCTTTTGGCGATACTGTTCGTTACTTAAAGATGAGGACATTACCTCGTCAATTACGCGTGCGATCTCTTGGTCTGAATCTAATTGTTGTGGGTTATCGTTTTTCATCAATTTTATTTGGCAATAATGTTAACAATAGTCAAAAGTCCAGAGTTGAGAATTTATTGACTTCAGACTTTATACTTAATACTTCAGTCTTCAGTTGTTATTATGTCTCCTCAAATTACCCTGAAAAATCTGGAAAGTATATTAGCTTTTGTCAAATTATTTACGGATAAAGAAGCAAAGCTATATGACATACAAACTGAACCATTGACTTTCGAGCCATATTGCTATTCTAAAGAATTTGACCAGTTTATTACATCTGGTTATCAAGAAAATTTTATCATTTCTTTTGATTGGCTATCTTGGCACCAGGAAGCACATAGTTTTGTTACAGAGGAGTGAACTATTAACTTTAGCAGACATTTCTACATTGCAGAAATTGTTTACAACGCACATTCGCAAAGAGCGTTTTTGTAGCGGTCATTGATCTGCGATGATCAACAATGGACACTTGCTCTTAATATTTCAAAGATTACAAGCAATTCATGCAGATTGGATGTTAGAAAATACTCATAACAATGGTGAAGCAAACATGATCAAGCAAACATCAGTTTTTCAAGGGGATATTACTCAGCTACAAGTAGATGCGATTGTGAATGCTGCTAAAAATTCCTTACTGGGTGGTGGGGGTGTTGATGGTGCAATTCATCGCGCCGCAGGGCCAGAATTGTTGGCTGAATGTCGCCAGTTAAATGGTTGTGCTACTGGGGAAGCCAAAATCACCAAAGGTTACCAACTGAGAGCAAAATGGGTAATTCACACAGTCGGCCCCATCTGGTATGGTGGCAATCAAGGTGAAGACGAAATGTTAGCGAAATGTTACCGCAATAGCTTGGCTGTGGCAGAACAATATCAAATTAAAAGCATAGCCTTCCCGGCGATTAGCACTGGTGTGTATGGGTTTCCAATGGAACGCGCTAGCAAAATTGCCATTACAGAAGTTAACAAGTTTTTACACAGCCATCAGTCCATAGAACAAGTGATTTTTGTGTGCTTTGGACAAAGCGCCTACGATTGTTATCTAAAAGTTATACGAGAATTAACGTAATCCTAGATAACATGAGATTCGTGTTATCTTTTCGGGATTCTCAAAATGTCAAAACAGCTGGGTCAAAAAATTGCACCAACACCGATGTCAGCGGATATTGGGGTAGTTGATTTGATTGATAATTACTTCACCGCTTACAACTCGGCGCGGTTGCGGGAAATTTGTCAACTGCTGAGTCGTGAGGTGTTAACAGACGGTGTAACGGTGGGTGTTAGCCTTTCTGGAGCGATGACACCAGCCGGATTCGGGGTTTCCGCCCTTGCGCCTTTGATTCGCAATGGCTTTATTGACTGGATGATTAGCACTGGTGCAAATCTTTACCACGATATGCACTATGGTTTGGGTTTTGAACTGTTTGCGGGTAATCCCTTTTTGGATGATGTGAAGCTACGCCAAGAAGGGACTATCCGGATTTATGACATTATTTTTGGCTATGATGTGCTGCTGGAAACTGATGCGTTTATCCGCAAGATACTGCAAGCAGAAGCTTTTCAAAAGCGGATGGGAACTGCTGAATTTCACCATTTGCTAGGAAAGTATGTGTGGGAAATCGAAAAGCAATTGGGCGTGAAAAATTCCTGCTTGCTAGCCACAGCTTATGAGTGTGGCGTACCGATTTATACTTCTTCTCCAGGAGATAGTTCCATTGGGATGAACGTCGCCGCTTTAGCGTTGGAAGGTTCGCAGTTAGTCATAGATCCCTCAATTGATGTTAACGAGACAGCTGCGATCGCCTACAATGCACGAGAAGCAGAAGGTAAAAGTGCAGCTGTGATTCTTGGTGGCGGTAGTCCCAAAAACTTTTTGCTACAAACCCAACCGCAACTTCACGAGGTACTGGGGCTAGAAGAACGGGGACATGATTTCTTTGTCCAGTTTACCGATGCGCGTCCTGATACAGGTGGCTTGTCTGGCGCAACTCCTTCAGAAGCGGTCAGTTGGGGTAAAATTGACCCAGAAGAATTACCCAGCACGATTGTTTGTTACACCGATAGTACGATCGCCTTACCACTGGTAACAGCATACGTTCTCCAAAAGTGCCAGCCACGCCCATTGAAGCGGATATATGACAAGCGAGAAGCCATTTTCGAGAAACTGCGCCAAGATTATCTAGCAGCTAAAGCGCAACCATCCGAGCAAATCCCAGCGGTTGTAGCTGATAGTGCATCTCAGCAAGCAGCTACCTATCCCTGCGGTAGATTGATTCCTAACACTCCATAGGGAATACCAAAAATAAATTATCCCAAATTGTAGGGGCGGGGTCTCCCCCATAGGTGTCAACTTAACGCGAAACCCTTGCCAAGACGTTATTTAGAATCAAATTGCCTACCATCACGATCCGCGTTACCCCACCCCAGTTTTGTCTAAAGCCAAAACGTCCCCTCCCCGTAAACGGGGAGGGGATTAAGGGGAGGGGTAAAACGCTTGTGGGATAAGCCTTTTAACTTAAGTTGACACCAATGGGTCTCCCCGCCCTTTTGCGCGATCAGATAGGCAAATTTAGAGTACTGGTAAGTAGGATATCTGCACCCTTGTTTTGCGCGATCGCTCTCAAAAATGCGATTTATTCATAATTTTCATGAATATACTGCAATTAGATTCGGCAATAAACATTCATCAGCTGTAATGATGGGTAAGTTCATAGTATTGTTGTTTGTCTATAAGGCGGATACCCTTAGTAAGGCAGTCCGCCTATTTATTTAATTTTGTTAAATCTAAATTCCTAAAACTGTTCTAATGTTTTGCACAATTGCCTGGGGTGGTTGTGCGATATCTATATATATAGTGTTTAACGGTTCTTGGAGAGTATCAAACTGACTCTTGAGGAGTATTTCCGTCATATAGTGATTTTGACGCTCTTGTAATCGCTTTTGAATCAAATCGTAAGTTCCCTTGAGGTAGACTAGCTTGATGCGATCGCTATCCACTACCAGAAATTGGCGATAGCTGTCTTTTAAGGCCGAACACGCCAACACTACATTTGTATTTTCTTGCAGCCAGTGTTTAATGGCTGTTTGCAAATCTTTTAACCAAGGTTTTCTGTCTGCGTCATTCAAGGAGATACCACGCCGCATTTTCTCAACATTCTCTGGTGAGTGAAAAGCGTCAGCATCGCTAAAAGTCCAGCCTAAAGAGTCTGCTAACAGTTTTCCGACTGTGGTTTTACCAGATCCAGAAACACCCATGATGATAATAATCATTTCCCAAAGGATGAAGGATAAAGGATGAAATGAGGAATTTGTTACAAGTCACTACGAGTCTACAATTCGGGTAACCAGTCCCACACCCGACTGCAAATTTTCGCTTTATGGCTGGGTTAATTTCATACTTTATACTTCATACTTCATACGTCATATTTCAGCCTTCAGTTGACTTTTGAGTTTTGCTGATACAGGAATCAAAATACCAGATGTGTTGGATAGTGGTATTTTTGAGCTATCTAAAGTTTGTAAACTTTCAAAAGCTGCTTCTCGAATTACTGCTTCCTCTTCCTTAGTTAATAAAAGTTGCAAACATTCAATCACATTTTGTTGTAACCCAGCATCAACCCGTTTTCGCGCAATAAGTTTAGTTAATTGACGCACAGCGATGAGACGCTTTAAGGGATCTGCTTGGGTTAAGTTATCCAATAAGCGATCGAGGTAGTCTTCTTGGCGAATTCCATAAAAATTAACAATTTGGCAGACCAACAAAATTAAAGTTAATACAGTTCCCAAACCTTGGAGAATCACACCAGCCGCAATCCAAGGACTGTTGGAGTCAAACCAAATTGTAGCTGCTATGTAAGTGGTAAAAGTTGCAATCCCACCACTACTAACTGCCAAGATTAACTGACGGTTGGGGGGGTTGACAAACTCCTGCATTTGAGACCAGCGTTTTTGCCAGTCCCACTTCTGCATTAAGTAGACTGATAACATTACCCCAATACCGATCAGCAGCGCCAACAGAAGTTTCCAGTTCCACAACAGCATAGCAACGATAATTGTCAGGAATCCCAGAATGCCGCCTGGCCCAGAAAACCGCTGGAATTTTCGCTGCTTTGAGGCTCCTGTCTTAAGATCTGGAAGCGACCAGTTGGAAAGCTGGTTAATTAATTGCTGCCACGAAGACAAAGCCTGCGCCACGGTGTTTACCTATCTAGATTACAAGATTGTAGTGTATAAGTTTTACTATATATTAAGGAAAAAATACGACACCCATTTATTCTTAAGGCTTTCGAGGCCTGTGGGCGTATTTATGCCAGCTTTTGGAGTTGCCTCACGCTGCCATCGACAATCAATAATACCTTATTTAGAAGACTTGGGTAGATTTCTGGCAGTCCCGATGAAAAAATATTTCGTCGCCATCTATCAAAACAGGGAAGGGGGACAAGGAGGACAAGGAGGACAAGAAAGCTCCAGGAGAAATAACCAATGCCCAATGACGGCAGTTGCTACAACGGGGGAAACCCCACGCCAGTTCGCTCAAGTCGGGAAACCCGCCCACGCGACTGGCTTTGCAACGCACTGCCTCCCCAATGCCCAATGCCGAAAAACAACTGACAACTGACAACTGACAATTTAGCTAAAAACAAAAACGAAAGTTATCAAGGGTAAATAGACCGTCAAACGCACTGAAGGTAACAGAATGAATACCATTTGCGTCTATAGATAACAGAGTATTGGGCGGTAAAGCGGAGTCTGAATTAGCCAGATTTGCTCCTGGTAGTACTGTTTGGGCCAGCAGTTTGCGATCGCGATCGTAAGCTGTCAACACTAGCCGCTGTGAACTTGTGACCAAAGCACTAACCCAATTGACAGGTTGCAAAAAACTCACTTCTAACAATCCACTCTTCGGCGATCCCATCAATACTGTCAAACCTGAGTGGGTGGGAAATGCTGGATTTGATGGTTGGATAGCCAAAGAATTATGAAAAATCGCACCCCAAGACTCATACTGGCGTTCTACAGTTTCAAAACATTTCAAATCATCAAAGTTTAAAGCAATACAACTAGGTGTATTTGCTGATGTAGTTTCATAAGCTTCTTTTACCGATCCCTGCCACTCTGAAGCTAAACTTTGGTTATGAATATGACACTTATCAACCGCAAATCCACTATCATCAAACTTTTGTATTTTATCTGATTGAAGAATAGCCTCCTTTCCCATCACATTCCGCCTTAATATTTTCTATAGAATTAATTAATTTAATAATTCGTCATAATTACGAGCAAAAGTGATTTTTTTTGCTGGCAGTACTAAAATTAACGACTGTTCGTCTCAGCGTTTTGACTATAGTTTACTTGCAAAAATTATCCGTAATCTTTCTGATAGATTACCATAGAAAACACATGCCATAATTAATATCTAAGTTATCCTCGCTACCTAGTTAAATCCTGATGGGGCAGGAAATAGAGGCAAAAGCAGCCAAGGTTTGTAGCAAAAAAATCACAATATCTTCATAGATAATCCAGTAATTTTACATCTACTTAATCTGACGTAGGTGAGAAGTCTCAGCATGATAGATTCACCGATAATAGTAGAGAGCTTAACGTCAACAGGTAATACCAAGCAATTCTCCCAGATAGTCACTCACACAGGATAAGAAGGGGATGACCAAGAGATTCTCCCCATACTCGTTGTTCTGTCTGTTAATTCTTGATGACTAGATGCTATTCCGGAAAGTAATTTAGTATAAATACTTAAGATTGACTTAAGTATCACCTAACCCAAGCAACCACAAAAGTGAATAACAATACTTATGTTTCAACCACTAGGATTTGAGCAACGCTCGATAATCACCTCCCTGGGGAGAATAGTGTACTATACGAACACTCTTTCACTTTGGCAAGACGATACTGCTAAAGACGAACGGAAAACTTTAGTGTTTCTCCACGGATTTGGTGGTGGATCTTCTGCTTATGAATGGTCTAAAGTTTATCCAGCTTTCGCCAGCGACTATCGCATTCTTGCACCAGACTTACTAGGTTGGGGTAGATCTGAGCATTTAGGACGCAATTATGTCCTTGAAGATTACTTCAAAACGATTCAGGAGTTTTTGCAGCAGACTTGTATAGCCCCAGTCACAGTGATCGCTTCTTCCCTCACCGCAGCGATGATAATTAGAGTGGCGATCGCTCATCCTAATTTATTCCAATCTTTAATTCTCACTACACCCGCTGGACTGTCTGATTTTGGTGAAGATTACTCACGCAGTTTTTTTGCGCAGTTAGCCAGCGTTCCCATTGTGGATCGGTTGTTGTACAGTACGGGAGTTGCAACCAGTAACGGAATTCGCACTTTCCTAGAGCAACGACAATTTGCCCAGCCTAGCCGAGTTGACCAAGAAATTGTCGATGCCTATCTAGAATCTGCACAACAGCCTAATGCTGAATACACGGCGCTGTCTTTTGTTCGCGGTGATTTGTGCTTTGATTTATCTTTATATATTCAGCAATTGACTACTCCCACCGCGATTATTTGGGGACAAAAGTCACAATTTACCGCCCCGGAAATTGGCCGCCGTCTCGCCGATCTCAATCCCCAAGCGATTAGAGTTTTTCAACAACTTGAAGATGTGGGATTAACGCCACAGTTAGAATTACCGGCGGTGACGATTGGATTAATTCGCCGCTTTTTACCTATGCTGAATTAATGATGATCTTCCCCTGGCTGTGGGGGTTAATGTGCAACCTCACATAGAGTTGCTATCAGGAAAATTATTGTAGGGAACAGCCGAAATCTTTAAGGGCAAGCAGACAATCTTAATGATGC
Source organism: Calothrix sp. NIES-2100 (assembly GCF_002368195.1). GTDB lineage: Bacteria > Cyanobacteriota > Cyanobacteriia > Cyanobacteriales > Nostocaceae > Aulosira. The sequence goes on from NZ_AP018178.1 coordinate 8,059,394, forward strand.
TGTGTCCCTACCATGTATAGTACTCCAACGAGCGCGGATTTTTACCATGCAGCCAGTTATTGAAACAATTTTTTTACGTCAAATGGCTTCAGGCGATCGCCTATCTCTACAAGTTTACAAATTTATCGGCGCTCATCCCGGCAAAAAAGTTTACATTCAATCTAATCTCCACGGTGCAGAAATTGCTGGTAATGCAGTTATTCACCAAATTATCGAGTTTTTGCTATTACTAAAGGATACAAATTTAGTTGGAGAAATTTGGCTAGTTCCTGTTTGTAATCCAATGGGAGTAAATGAGCGTTCTCACCATTTTTCTCCTGGAAGATACTGTGTTTACGAAGCCAAAGACTGGAATCGGATCTTTTGGGACTACGAGAAAGAGGCTGATGATTTAGTAAATTTTACTCAATCTCAACTTCATCTTGATGCAGAGGTTGTCCGAGAAAATTATCTAGCGAGAATTAAACAAAAGTTTACCAAAATCATCGAAAAAATTAATTCCTCTGCTGGACTACCTTATACTGAGCAGTTTGCTTACCAACTACAATCTTTGAGTTTAGATGCAGATTATTTGATCGACTTACACAGTTCGACCAATCAAGCAATAAACTATCTTTATTACTTCCAAAATCGCGAAGACAGTGCTAAATACTTCCTGCTTGATTATGGAATTTTACTATATCCATATGATGGTGATGCGTTTGATGAAGCATTTATCAAACCTTGGTTAGCACTAGAAGCTTGTTTTCAACAGCTTGGGAGAAATATTAAGTTTGATATCGAAGCTTGGACACTCGAACTTGGTACAGGAATGCAGATGAACCCTGATTCAGTTACCAAAGGTATTTTAGGGATAAAAAATTATTTAGCACAAAAAGGTGTGTTGCGAATTCCTGAGTTTCCTATCGCACAAACCACAGATCAGCAAATGACTTTTTCAGCTACAAGTAAAGTGATCAAATATTATGCGATCGCAGGTGGGATGATTCAATCGCGAGTTCAATTAGGTAGTAAAGTCAAAGTTAAAGACAGACTCTATCAAATTCTCAGTTTCAACAAAGAAAGTCAATTGCCTCAGGTGATTGATATCTTTGCTGAACATGATGGAATAGTTTATGAGATTTCAACTAATCAAGCCGTAAATCAAGGCGAATTTGTACTCAGAATTATTCAGTAGTTAGTAGGTAGGCATGAATAAACCTAACTATGTAACAAAATGTAAATTACTCAAAACCCTTGCGATTGCTTCACTCCGGTTCCCTGCGTACCCTGCGGGAAGGCGTTCCGCCAACGCAATGACGTAGTTATAAATTTTCGCGCCCACCTACTTTGCTGCGGAATTTTCTGTTCTTGGTATTTCTGGCATAATGACAGACACTTGCAGCACCAAAAGTCCAAGAAGAAAACTGTATATTTAGTTACTCATAAAAAGAAGTTGATGATTTAGTAGCTTTTACTAAATCTCAACTTCCGAATTAGATAGAGAGGTCGTCCGACAAAATTATCTAACTATAGTTAAATCAACAATTATCAAAACTTTATAAAGAATTAATTCTTCTGGGAAAATATTATGCGATCGCATTTCGTATGCTCTCACCCAATGTTGCTAGTATAGTCAGGATAGTGCTTCATCGCCACATAGTTTTGATCTGTTCTTAGTCAGCACTTCGCTTTAAAAATACCGGACTAAAGTCCTGACTACAAATAAGTATTGAAAAATATAATTTAAAATCTAAGAGGATTTCTATACAACTCTTATTTAATTTTTCCACAGCTAGATAAACCTCAAAAAGCCTTTTTTATTCAACCTTCTTCCCTCCCCAAGTAATTTATCCGCATCAACTCGGATGGTTATATGATTAATTTTTCTTAACATAGATTAGCTGCCGATAATATTTTTGTTTGCGATCATAGCAATGTATCGATATTGCCTTGACAAATTACAAGGGCTTGCCATTTATAGCTATGAGTAGCACAATGCCAGACAATTGCTGCACAGTGTTATCATTAGATCAATACCCAATAAGAGAGAAAAATTCCCGTCTTGGGAATGCTCTTATGTCTTTTTTAAGATTGGAACACAATATATTTAGTAGTAGATTAAACTTAAGCAGAGGCAATCCCCAGAAAATGCCAGGGTGATCTTATGATTATTACTCGTCTAGCAAAACAAACAACTTATCCCAACTATAAAATATGACGGTGGAGCTAAAGGTGACAAGTATTGATAATCACATCTTCTCTTTTTCAGGAGAAGTATCGATTCCCCAGGCTCCTCCTGAATTTAAGTCTGGTTTCATCGGCATTATTGGTCGCCCTAATGTCGGTAAATCTACTTTAATGAATCAATTAGTAGGACAAAAAGTTGCTATTACATCTCCAGTAGCACAGACTACACGTAATCGGTTAAGAGGGATTTTAACTACACCACAAGCGCAGCTAATTTTTGTAGATACACCAGGAATTCATAAACCCCATCATCAATTGGGAGAAGTACTGGTGCAAAATGCCAAAATTGCCATAGAGTCAGTGGATGTAGTGTTATTTGTGGTAGATGGAACAGTAGCTTGTGGAGCAGGCGATCGCTTTATTGCTGAGTTGCTCAGTCGCAGTCAGACACCAGTAATTTTGGGAGTGAACAAAATCGATCAACAACCCACAGATGCCCAGTCGATAGATGATAGTTACACACACTTAGCTGAGTCTTACCAATGGCAAACGGTGAAATTTTCTGCCAAGACTGGTGTGGGATTGCCAGAATTGCAAGACGTATTAATTGAACATTTAGAGAACGGCCCCTTTTACTATCCGCCGGACTTGGTAACCGACCAGCCAGAACGGTTTATTATGGGCGAATTGATTCGCGAACAGATTTTGCTGTTAACGCGCGAAGAAGTTCCCCATTCAGTAGCGATCGCCATTGATCTAGTAGAAGAAACCCCAAGTATTACCCGCGTACTCGCCACCATCAACGTTGAGCGAGATTCCCAAAAAGGAATTCTCATTGGCAAAGGTGGCTCAATGCTCAAAGCCATTGGTAGTGAAGCTCGCGAACAAATTCAAAAGTTGATTTCCGGCAAAGTCTACCTCGAATTATTCGTCAAAGTTCAACCAAAATGGCGTCAGTCTCGCGTTAGTTTAGCAGAGTTAGGATATCGCGTGGAAGAATAGTAAAGTTAGTCATTGGTCATTGGTCATTGGTCATTAGTCAAAAAACAAAGGACAAAGGACAACTGACTAATGACTCTTAATTGTTAACTACTATCGATGAGAATGTCTCCAGATACTAGCTCCTTCTTAAATCTGCCAACAGATGCACCGCCATTGCGGGTTTTAATTGTTGAAGACGATCCGATGATGCAACTGGGACTTGAACAATCCTTAATGGTTCATTCCCAGTTGGAAATTGTCGGACAAGCAGAAGATGGCTATTTAGGTGTGCAAGCAGCACTGCAACTAAAACCGGACTTGGTAGTGATGGATATCGGGTTACCACGACTCGATGGAATTGCGGCGACACAGCAAATTAAAGCCGCATTACCAGACACTCATGTAGTGATGCTGACATCTCACCAAACGGAGACAGAAATCATTGCCGCCTTATCTAGCGGTGCAGATGCCTATTGTATCAAAGGTGCTAGTGTCGAGAGGCTTTTAAGTGCGATCGCCGCCGCAGTTGATGGCGCAACTTATCTTGATCCCCAAATTGCGCGACGAGTAATTGAAAATCTCCGCCCCCCCACCGCCAAGGGAAACACCGCTAATCTTTCGGCTCGTGAGTTGGAAGTATTGAAACTAATGGTAGACGGTTTAAGTAACCCAGAGATTGCCGAAAAACTTTATCTCAGCCCCAATACTGTGAAAACTCACGTCCGGGGGATTATGAATAAATTAGCAGTAGACGATCGCGTGCAGGCAGCAGTTGTCGCCCTGCGTTCAGGATTGGTTTGATCGCCACAACAGTCAACCGTCAAGCGTCAACATCAACCATAATTAATTCACCTCCCAAAACCAGGAATTAATCGCTTGAGGGCACGATTAACCACATCACCATAGCGCAGTTCGCCACAGAAAATTTTACCCATAAATTGGGCACCAGAAGGAACCTTGGCACCAACGTTGTAGCCCATTTTCGGAAAGCGATAAAATGCATTAGCTAATTTTTGCGCCCAAGCCATATCCGTTCCCCATTGTTCGTTAATGGCATTGGTATATTCTTCTACAGCGTTGATATCGCCTGCAAGCGCCTGGTTAATAGCATTTGCTGCTAGCAACCCGCTAAAAATCGAAGGGCGAATACCTTCTGCTGTCATGGGATCAACTACACAAGCCGCTTCTCCAGCCAAAACAGCATTTTGGGTGTGTAGCTTTTGATTTCCATTCCACAAGGAAATGGGATGACCATATTGCTGGCAAATTTTGACATCTACATTAAAGGATTGGGCGTATTCATCTAAAATTTTCTTGAAGTCTTGGGGTGTGCCACCAATAAACGTCCCGACACCAATGGAATACCCTTCAGCTTTAGGGAAATTCCAAATGTAGCCATTTTTGACTAAGCCAAATTCAAAATGAGCCAAAGATTTGTTTTCTACATTGGCGGGAACTTCTGCTTCTAAAGCGCCTGCTAAGTGGCGTTTACGGTCTTTAAAGCCTAGCCATTTAGCCATCGGCCCTTTAGCGCCATCAGCTGCGATTAAGTAGCGACCTGTAACAGGGCGATTGGCTGTATTCACCTGCCAAGAATCTCCTTTAAACTCAATCCCCGTTACTTCTGTATTATCTTGTAGTGTCGCTCCTTGTTTCTTTGCTTGTTGGACTAGGAAATGGTCAAAAACATCGCGCCGCACCATCCAAATCGGTTCTTTAACACCGATTTTCGCCTCTATTGCTTCTTCTAAGTTCCAGGTAAAGCGCAGAGAGTCTACCTTTACAGAAATTGCTGGGCTAAAATCAAAGTCAAACCATTGGGCGATCGCAGGTGACACTCCACCACCACAGGGTTTATATCTAGGTAGAGATTCTTTTTCTAAAACTAATACTGAGCGACCCTGCTTGGCCAAATGATATGCAGCGGTTCCACCAGATGGCCCAGCTCCAACGATAATACAGTCGTACATATGGTTGAATTTTTGCTCCTCACTTAGCCCACACAAAGTCTTTGTTCAGGGCGCATACAAAATTCTAGCTTATTACGTGAAACCACAGACAAACACCGATGGCTAGCGATGAATATCTGTGGTTTCAGGTTTAAAAATTTGACTAGAGTCAAGAGTCAATGGTCAAGAGTCAATGGTCATCAGTTATTTTTTCTAGCCCCTAGCCCCTAGCCCCTAGACTCTAGTCCCTTAACTTAGACAGTGGTAATGTCTTTTTCTTTTTCTGCCAATAATTCATCAATTCTGGCAGTGTATTTATTAGTTAATTTTTGCAATTTGTCTTGTAGATCGCGGGATTCATCTTCGGAAATTTCCGTGTTTTTTTCCTGTTTGCGAATGGAGTCTACTGCATCGCGGCGGATGTTACGAATTCCCACACGGCCTTCTTCGGCATATTTAGCAGCAATTTTGACAAGTTCTTTACGGCGATCGCTTGTTAAAGGCGGGATATTCAACCGAATTACAGAACCATCATTGCTAGGGGTTAAACCCACATCTGACAAGGAAATTGCCTTTTCCACAATGTTCAAGCTACTGCGATCGTAAGGTTGAATCAGAATGGTTGAGGCATCAGGTGTGCTAATATTTGCCAGTGATTTTAAAGACGTAGGCGTACCGTAATATTCCACCAATACTTTATCTAGTAGACTCGCATTGGCTCGACCAGTACGAATCGTGTTAAATGCTCGTTGAGTTGCCTCAACAGTATGTTGCATTTTACTCTCAGCTTCAGCTAATTTCACAAGAACCTCCCACAAGGGTGCCGATGGATTCTCCCATGACTGCTCGGTGGATATTACCTCGCACCGTTAAGTCAAAGACAAGAATTGGGATGTTATTTTCTTTACACAAAGCAATCGCCGTAGTATCCATTACCCGTAAATCTTTAGCCAAAACATGGGCATACGTGAGGCTGGTGTAACGCTTGGCATCAGGATAGACATGGGGATCGGCATCGTAGACTCCGTCTACCTTGGTGGCTTTAAAAATCACTTCGGCATCGATTTCTGCTGCTCTTAATGCCGCAGTGGTATCAGTGGTAAAAAAAGGATTACCTGAACCAGCGCCAAAAATTACCACCCGCCCCTTCTCAAGATGACGGATGGCACGACGACGAATATAAGGTTCCGCTAATTCTTGCATAGCGATCGCGGTTTGCACTCGCGTCTGTACCCCTATTCGTTCTAGTGAATCTTGCAGCGTCATGGCGTTCATTACCGTGGCAATCATCCCGATGTAGTCAGCGGTTGCGCGGTCCATACCCGCCGATGCCGCTTTGACACCACGAAAAATATTGCCGCCGCCAACGACGATCGCGATTTGAACGCCAGTGGCTACCACTTCTCCCACTTCTTGTGCTATTTCTTTGACCACTTCTGGATCAATACCATAGCCCATGTTGCCCATCAAAGCTTCACCGCTCAGTTTAAGTAAAACCCGTCGGTAATTCGTTCCCATGAAGTTACGCTTTATCGAAAAAGTTGCAATTGCCTCCAATTTAAGATAACAGTACAATGGCTCTTTGTGTCTAGTTATGCCAGATTAATGAACTGCCTATTGCTTCAGTTTCTGGTGTATATATTTTATGGCCTTTTAGCAGCGCCGCGATCGCATTTTTTAAATAATCTTCTCCTACAGCAAAGGGGTTTTGGGGATGGTCATCTATCTGCCCTTTGTAGCTTACAATACCAGTATTATCGATTAAGAAAGCCATTGGTGTTTTACAAGCGCCAAAGCTGCGAGTCACATCTTGGGTTGGGTCCCATAAATAAGGAAAGTTCAACTGATGAGACTCAGCAAAAATTTTCATGTCTTCAAAGCTTTCTCTTGGATGTCCAATAGCTCCACAGCAATTCATGCCAATCAGTGTAAAACCCATTTTGGCAAATTCTGCTTGAATTTTTTTGAGTCTGTCTAAATATAAGGTTACATAAGGACAGTGGTTGGACATTGAAATCACAGCAACTGCACGGAACTTTTTCAGATAACGGCTGAGATGGTGTACTTGGTTATCTATTCCAGGCAGTTCAAAGTCTGGTGCATAGCACCCTACAGGAGTATCTATAGATTCTAATGTAGTCATGTGTTTGGGGAAAGGAGAAACTAGCAACAAAAAAAATTCGACAAATTCAGCGTCACTTTCCTAGTTGCAAACTACTCCTTGGCAGATGCTTAATAGTTAATAATTTTAGGGATTAATTTAAGTAGCGTAAATTGTGAAACTACTGAATTTGCTACTGATATTAATTCCATGAAGTTGTACCTGATAATATTGAAATTTTTACGCAGTTAATACAACAAGGTAGTGAGCGGAGACTAGGAGCGATGGTTAAAAATCCAAGCTGTAAGTATAATCTCTGTAAATCATGGTAGCAAGACATTATCCCTAGTCATGAATATTAATAATTTCTTCACTAAAACTTAATTATGAGTTAATTTATGAGATTTACTAAATAATTTAGTGGATTGCTTAAAAATACAAATTTTAATTTGTACTGTAGCTAATGCCATACAGATAATTTGCTGTATTGCATCAGCACGATTACCAACCTAAACGAGTCGGTAACCATTAAGCAATACCAAGTTGCCTTGGTTAACTTTTGTCAACTTGAAAACGTTAATTTTCAGTGGTGCAAAACAGCATAATTGTCTCTACTATCAATGGATCTACTAATCCGCTTCTAAATTAGACATTTTTTCATGAAGATGGTCATTGGTCATTTGTCAATTGTTCCTTGTTTTACCCAGGATAGAAAATCAGGTATTGGGCATGGGGCATGGGGCATGGGGCATGGGGAAGAGATGGAGGTAGAGGAGAGATGGGGAAGAAAACTCCCTCATCTCTCCGTTCGCGCAGCGTCTCCCCTTGGGAGAAGTTCTGATGCCTGCGGCAAGCCGCTCCGCGTCTACGGAGGAAGCCTCGCAAGAGACTTCTCTCCTTGTGCCCCTTCCCTGCCCCTCCACCCTCAAAGATACGGAGTTTCCTGCCGATTTCCAATGAAACAGGACGATTCTAATGAGTCAATATACAATTTAAATGCGACACAGTTTAGTATTGGTCTAGATAAGAATCAGTAAGATTGAGAAATATGACGTAATATCGGTGTTTTGTCGAATAAATTACCATCTCATCAACTACCATGACGATTTCTAAAACCACATTTACCGCTACAAAAACTTGGATCTGGCAAGGTTTCTCTATCTGCTACCAAACCCAAGGAAGTGCTGGGCCAGCAGTGGTTCTAGTACATGGCTTTGGGGCATCATGGTGGCACTGGCGGCAAAATATCCCTGTGTTAGCAGAAAATTGTCGTGTTTATGCTCTGGATTTGATTGGCTTTGGTGGTTCAGCCAAACCTGAACCTGGTCAAAAAATTACCTATACACTGGAGATGTGGGGGCAGCAAGTAGCAGATTTCTGCCGTGAAGTGGTAGGTGAACCAGCATTTTTGGTAGGAAATTCTATTGGCTGCATTGTGGCGATGCAAGCGGCAGTTAGCAATCCAGAGATTGCTTTAGGAGTGGCACTGCTTAACTGTTCTTTAAGGCTATTACACGATCGCAAACGAGCAACTTTACCTTGGTCTCGTCGTGTTGGCGCACCCTTGCTTCAGAGTCTATTATCTATCAAACCAATTGGCAAGTTCTTTTTCAATCAAGTTGCCAAACCAAAAACAGTCAGGAAGATTCTGCTACAAGCTTACGCTAAATCTGAAGCAGTCACAGACGAGTTAGTAGATATTTTAACTGCGCCAGCTAAAGATCCGGGTGCGGTAGCTGTGTTTCTTGCTTTTACCAGTTATTCTACAGGCCCCTTACCAGAAGACCTGATCCCTGTCCTACCTTGTCCAGCAATTATGATTTGGGGAACAGACGATCCCTGGGAACCAGTGGATTTAGGTAGAGAGTTAGCTGATTACCCCCAAATACAAAAATTTATTCCTTTGGAAGGCGTAGGACATTGCCCTCAAGATGAAGCACCGGAATTAGTCAATCCAATTTTACAGGACTGGATCTGGGAGCGAACGGGTTTACGCTACTCAGCTGTGGACAAACAGATGATGCGTGATAGTGATGCCATCAACGGGTAGGTTGATAGCAAAGCAAGCATTTGCGAAGATTACAAATGCGATTCGCATTTGCGCTAACTGCTTCCACAATTCTTAATTCACTTCTTCAATGCAAAGGGTGTATATTTACCGCCCAGTGCTTCAACTATGGTGCGGGTATTCGCTTCCATCATTTTGATATAGGTATCGCCTTCACTCCCCTTAGCGCCAATGGAGTCAGAGTACAGTTGATTTGGGGCTAGTTTCACTCCAGCTTCTTGGGCTACAGTCTTGATTAAAGCGGGGTTGATTGTTGTTTCCGCAAAAATTGCATCTACACGGATTTTTTTAATCGATTCTACCAATCGCTGGACTGTTTGGGCGCTGGGTTGTTCTTCGGTACTGATACCAATTAATGTACCAGCGATCGCTATTTTATAAGCTTGTCCATAATATTGAAAGGCATCATGGGTAGTGACGAGTTTGCGCCCAGGAGCGGGAATCGTTTGGATTTGCTGATTAATCCAGCTATGCAACTGCTTTAATTCCTTGGTAAGCTGGGTTGCATTCTCCGTAAATTTCGTTTTATCTTCTGGTGATAGCTCAATTAAACCATCGCGAATTGCATTTACCATTGCGATCGCATTTTCTGCGCTACCCCAAACGTGAGGATCGGGTACTATTTCGCCTTTACCTTTATCTAACTGCAACGGTTTGACAACTTCTCCCACCGCTAACCGCTTCACCTGTCCACCCGCAGCATTCATTAACTTAATCAATCCCGGTTCTAGGTTGTAGCCGTTATACAAAATCAATTTAGCTTTTTCCATCACCCGGCTATCTGCTGGTACTGGTTCATAAACATGAGGATCAGCACCGGGTTTGAGAATTCCGGTTACCTGAATTTCATCGCCGCCAATCTCTTGGGTTAAATCAGCAATAATTGTGCTAGTTGCCACAACTTGCGGTTTACCATCACTTTGGGAATTATTACCTTCATTCGCCTGACTACAACCGAATAAAGCCACAGGCAGAAGTATTCCCAGGCATATCTGCGAAACAATATTCTTGAATTGGGGAAAAGGGGAAAAGGGGACAAGGGACAAGGGGGACGAGGGGGACAAGGAGAGAAGTCTCTTGCGAGGCTTCCTCCGATCAGAACTTCGGAGGGACAAGGGGGACAAGGAAGAAATATTGACTTTTAACTCTTGACTTTTGACTTTTGACTTTTGACTTTTGACTTTTACCTCTTGCCCCATGCCCATATCTATCCTAAGTATTAGTTTCATTTATCTACAACATTACTTCTGTCTATAGATTTTTTCATATTTCTCTCATTTTTATAGTAAGCTCAAGAAATGAAATATAAAAGCACAACTATGATAAATGTCTCTTTTTACACTAAGATTAATAAATTTCACAGAAATATCGCGGAAAAATCTGCACAAGTTATCCAAACTCATGGCATGAAATCTACAGCAGGAATTAGCATCGCCCATCTAGGGGTACACTACCGCACGCAAGAAGCATTGCGAGACGTTAACTGCTTGATTGAACCAGGTAAACTCACGGGTATTTTTGGCCCTAATGGTGCAGGTAAAAGTACTTTAATGAAAGCCATGTTGGGCTTAGTTCCTAAAAGTAGCGGTAATGCCTTATACCAAGGCAAGCCATTAATGCAGCAACTAGAGAAAGTTGCCTATGTACCCCAACGTAGCCAAATTGATTGGACTTACCCCGCTACAGTTTGGGATGTAGTCATGATGGGAAGGGTAAAAAAGACAGGGTGGTTGCGGAGCTTTTCTGCGGTGAGCCGCCAGGTAGCAAATAATGCCTTAGAAAGAGTGGGGATGAAGGATTATTGCGATCGCCCTATCGGAGAACTTTCGGGAGGACAACAGCAGCGGGTATTTTTAGCCCGTGCTTTAACTCAGCAAGCAGAGATATTCTGTTTTGATGAACCATTAGTAGGTATCGATCAGAAGACTCAGACAATAGTTTTTGAAGTCTTCCAAGAACTCGCAACCGCAGGCAAAATCGTCTTAGTAGTCAACCACGACTTAGGCGAATCTATTACTCATTTTGATGATTTAATATTATTAAACCGAGAATTAATTGCCACAGGTTCACGGCAAGAAGTACTCACCGAAGAAAACTTAAACCGTGCTTATGGTGGGAAAGTTATGTACTTTTCTGATGCAGCTTAAATTGTGATTAGTCATTAGTCATTAGTCATTAGTTATCAGACAAAGAACAAATGACAAATGACAAATGACAAAGGACAAAGGACAAATGACAATTCAATCATTAATTGAGCCATTGCAATATGGCTTTATGCAGCGATCGCTTGTGATTGCGATTTTAGTCGGGTTGTTGTGTGCCGTCGTTGGTAGCTACTTGATGGTACAACGATTGGCACTGCTGGGGGATGCCATCAGTCACTCAGTTTTGCCTGGACTAGCGATCGCCTTTATGGTGGGAGGTAATATATTTGTTGGCGCATTTATTGCCGGCGTTCTGAGTACAATGGCGATCGCAGTCATTAGAACGCGATCGCCAATTAAAGAAGATGCCGCAATGGGGATAGTTTTCTCTGCCTTCTTCGCCTTGGGGATAACTTTAATTACAGTTATTCAAAAAGATAACAAAATCGACCTAAATCACTTTCTGTTCGGCAATATTCTCGGCGTTACTATCGACGAAGTGCGAGACACCGCCATTATTGCGGCGGTTGTGTTGATAGTAGTAGTTTTACTCTACAAAGAACTGTTATTTTACACCTTTGACCCCTTAGGGGCACAAGCCGCAGGTTTACCAGTTAATCGCCTCAACTTTGGCTTAATGCTGCTGATTGCCTTAACAATAGTCGCCAGCATGAAAGCTGTAGGTGTGATTCTCGTACTCTCACTATTAATTACCCCCGGTGCGACAGCTTATTTATTAGTCAAACGCCTCAACCAAGTCATGATTTTGGGTGCAGTTATCGGCGTAATTTCCAGTATTAGCGGTATGTACCTCAGTTACTTTTATAATTTACCATCAGGCCCCGCGATCGTTTTAGTCGTATCGGGGTTATTTGTTTTAGCATTATTATTTAGTCCGCGACACGGGATATTTGTACCGCAGCAGCAGAAGAAACAAATGGTGGAAAAGTAAATTGCTGAATTTGTGGCTTTTGCCCTATTGTGTCAGTTCTTGAGCTTGAATTTCTCTGAGTTTAGCTAAAGCATCATCTATAAAGCTTTGATAGGGAATCTCTCTAGCAAGTTCAATAGCACGATTCAGCGCATCTACGGCTTCTTTTTCCTGTCCTAGTTGTAAGAGAATTTTAGATGTGAAGTAAATCAAATTCCTACTTTGGCTATACTTGTCACTAATTTGAGTATAAAGTTCTAACGCTTGCCGACAATACTCTAAACCCAAAGTTAAATTTTCTTGCAAAATGCCGATGGCTTGTAAAGTATTAGCTTCCCCTAAGCGAGCGCCAATATCGCGGTAGAATGCCAAGGCGGCTTCGTAGCGTTCTAAAGCTTCGGTGCGTCGGTCAAGGAACTGCAAAACATCGCCGATGGCTTTTAAAGTATTAGCTTCCCCTAAGCGATCGCCAATATCGCGGTAGAATGCCAAGGCGGCTTCGTAGCGTTCTAAAGCTTCGGTACTACGTTTGAGGAACTGCAAAACATCGCCGATGGCTTTTAATGTATTAGCTTCCCCTAAGCGATCGCCAATATCGCGGTAGAATGCCAAGGCGGCTTCGTAGCGTTCTAAAGCTTCGGTGCGTCGGTCAAGGAACCGCAAAACATCGCCGATGGCTTGTAAAGTATTAGCTTCCCCTAAGCGATCGCCAATATCGCGGTAGAATGCCAAGGCGGCTTCGTAGCGTTCTAAAGCTTCGGTGCGTCGGTCAAGGAACTGCAAAACATCGCCGATGGCTTTTAATGTATTAGCTTCCCCTAAGCGAGCGCCAATATCGCGGTAGAATGCCAAGGCGGCTTCGTAGCGTTCTAAAGCTTCGGTGCGTCGGTCAAGGAACTGCAAAACATCGCCGATGGCTTTTAATGTATTAGCTTCCCCTAAGCGAGCGCCAATATCGCGGTAGAATGCCAAGGCGGCTTCGTAGCGTTCTAAAGCTTCGGTGCGTCGGTCAAGGAACTGTAAAACATCGCCGATGGCTTTTAATGTATTAGCTTCCCCTAAGCGAGCGCCAATATCGCGGTAGAATGCCAAGGCGGCTTCGTAGCGTTCTAAAGCTTCGGTGCTACGTTTGAGGAACTGCAAAACATTGCCGATGGCTTTTAATGTATTAGCTTCCCCTAAGCGAGCGCCAATATCGCGGTAGAATGCCAAGGCGGCTTCGTAGCGTTCTAAAGCTTCGGTGCGTCGGTCAAGGAACTGCAAAACATCGCCGATGGCTCTTAATGTATTAGCTTCCCCTAAGCGAGCGCCAATATCGCGGTAGAATGCCAAGGCGGCTTCGTAGCGTTCTAAAGCTTCTGCTGCTTTATAAAATTTAAATTTTGCTCTACCTGCCCAATAGTAAACTTCTGCTTGAGCAGGTTTTGCCACTCGCCCTGCTGTAATCTGTTCTAGCAATGCCGTAATCAGCGATTCTATTTCAGCAACACGATAGTTATTCACCCAGTTTCTGGCTAAATCCCAAAGTTCACTGCCTTTCCACTCTGAGTCAACTACAACCAAGTGATAAAGCCATTCAATTTGAGTTTCTGGTTGCTCGTTGCTGCTACTAAAATACTCTACTGCCCGTTCTGATAGAGTAATAAATTCCTGACGCTGCTTATCCCATAGATGATTTAATATCAGCCGTCGCGTTAAATCGTGAATATTATGTCTTCGTCCGGGAAACTTTTCTACAAAAGGTAAAGTTTGCAATTCTGTATAAAGCTGAGATGCTTGTGCTTGCAATTCTGGGCGCAGTGCTGCTAAAATCTCTGCATTAAACCAGTGGGGAATTGCCGCCGCCCATGCTACCGCAGCTAATTCAGGCGAAAGCGTTGCAAGTAAACTCTCGGTGACAATCCAAGAACGTTCCTCATCTGTTTGTGCCTTGGCTAGCTTCTCCAATAACGGATTATTCATTGCCGTTCTCTCGCTAGCGTTTCTAAAGTTTTGACAATTTCCGCAGGTTGCCCTTTAAATATCTGCATCGCCATTCTTACCTCATCTTCATTGAAGGGCAATCCAGTTTTTTGGGTGTAGTCATACCACGCATTCAACTCCAAAATGGGTTCTAAACAACAACAATGATGTAAATCCATCCACTCAATTGTCGGTTGAGGAATCTGCTGTCCAGCGATGACTACAATCAATTTAGGTGTATCAGCAACTTCTGCTAAAAATTCACCCCCTAACCAGTCTGCCAGTTCGGTGGGGGCTTTTTCGTAAGAATCAAACAAAAAAACTAGTGTTTGGGAAATTTTCCGCAAGTCTTCAAAAAATGCCTCTCGTAATTCAGTCAAGCGAAAATTACGTGTACTCTCATCAACATTGCTCAAAACTACGCTCAATTGGTTATCCTTGCCAATCATTGTAGTGTCAGAGACTTGCACCCCCGAACTCAAGTATTGCTGAACAGCAGCATTTAAGCGAGGAAAACTTGCCTCTCCCAAACGCTTACGTACAGAAGAAAAAATGTAGGGAATTCCTAGCTGCGCTGATTTGAGATCTACTTGCACACATAAAGTATTTGTAGGCAGACTATGCTTAAACCTTGCCAGTAACCAAGTTTTACCAAAACCAGATTTAGCTTCAACTAGTAGCACCCGTTTGGCAAAGCTTCCCTGCACCATCTCGTGAAAACGTAAAACTTCCTGCGTGCGATTGGCGATAATCATGGATTTGGAGGATTATTTGGTGGCGAAGAAGGCGGATTAGCATCATCTGTGACAGAAAATTCCTGGTTTTCACCATCTATCTCAGTATTTTCTACCCAAACATCTCCTTTGCTAACTTTGGCTTTATTGCCTTTCCCTTTCATCCTTGTCCCTTTCACCACAGTTCCCGCATTTGTACCAGGCTGCGGAGAAGTTGGTTGTGCAGATTGTCTACCCCAACTAATCCCAAATATAAGTTGCAGAAAATTAACTACAAAAGCTCCCAATAAAGCAAAACCAAGCTTTTCCACCAGTCCTCTAACATTAGAGGTTTTAGCCACATCACCAAATAACCACGCCCAAATTGCTCCTAAAATCGCCAGTTCAATTACAATAGCAATTACCAGTAACTTACTACCCCGAAACGTTCTCAGTGGCGGCAATTGATTAATTAGATATCCAGAAGCGCCACCAATAAATGCAGGCACTAGAATTTGTAAAAGCTCATTTGGCATAGCAAAATCAACTAATTAATACCTTGGTTTCCGCCTAATTACGCTGAATTTACTATACACTCTGTAAACCTACATAGCATGCAAAATCCACAATAGTATAAAATTGCTTGGTAGAATCAGTACGCGATCGCTTTATCTCAGAGAAAATGCGATCGCTTGGGGACTTCCATATAAAAAAACATCCCAATCATCAGTTTACCAAGCCAGTAACTCGTAGGGGCGGGGTCACCCCCATACGTGTCAACTTAACGCGAAACCCTTGCCAAGATGTGATTTGATACAAAATCACGTACCACCAAGATCCGCGCTACCCCACCCCAGTTTTGCTGACGCAAAACGTCCCCTCCCCGTTTACGGGGAGGGGATTGAGGGGTGGGGTAAAATGCCTGTGGAATAAGCGTTTTGACTTAAGTTGACACCAATGGGTTACCGTAGCCCTACAATTTGGGATAAATTATTTTTTGGAGTTCCCTTGTCCTCTGCCGCAATTATTGCACTCACCAACAAACTTTTGTCCTTAAGGCGACGATATTAAGTCTGACTCAGAGGCCATTGATGACAACTCAGAGGCGATCGCTTATGACTCAGAGGCGATCGCTTATGACTCAGATGCGATCGCTTATGACTCAGAGGCGATCGCTTATGACTCAGATGCGATCGCTTATGACTCAGATGCGATCGCTTATCACTCAGACGCGATCGCTTATGACTCAGACAATATTAAGCCTTGAGGTGAAAGCGATCGCTCTTAATTTTACATAAAAATGCGAGCGCCCCAACTTTGACAAAATGCGATCGCCTACGCAGACAGTGTTATCGTAAGAAATATTTGGAATTAACAATTACCAAAACAAATGACTATCACTGTCAATGCTGCTGAAGCAACTACCAAATTTGCAGAACTTCTCAGTCAGGTATTGCTAGGTGAAGAAGTTGTGATTGCTGAACAGGGTGTACCTGTTGCACGTTTAGTTGCAATCACAAATACTAGTTCTCCTCGCATTCCTGGCTTAGATAAAGGTAAAGTGTTTATAGCACCAGATTTCAATGAGCCTTTACCAGAAGAAATTTTGAGTGATTTTGAAAATTCTAACTTCGTTTAGTAATGAGAGCTTTACTGGATACCCATGCATTTATTTGGTGGGTGACAGATGACTCTCAGTTATCTGTCACTGCTCGTAATGTGATTGCTGATTCAGGTAACAGCCTATTTTTGAGCGTGGTAAGTAGCTGGGAGATTATTATCAAAAATAAGCTAGGGAAACTGACTTGACCCGAACCTGTAGAACAGTATATTCCAAATCGTTTGGCAATTAATCGCTTTGAAAACTTACCCATTGAAATGAGTCATGTTTTGCAAGTTGCTAGTTTACCAAATATCCACCGAGATCCATTTGATCGGATTTTAATTGCTCAAAGTCAAGTTGAGAATTTGCCCATTGTGACCATTGATCAGCAAATAACACAGTATGCTGTTCAAACTATATGGTAGGCTCTATCTCTGACAAAATGCGATCGCTTGTCCTCTGGCGCAATTATTGCACTCACCAACAAACTTTTGTCCTTAAGGCGACGATATTAAGTCTGACTCAGAGGCTATTGATAAACATCATAATTATGCATTCACCAACTGCGATCGCTCTTAACCCTACATGAAAATGCGAATATAATGTATAATCCCGGACAGTTGAACTACTATCACGGGACTGGGTATGAATAGATCGCTCGTAGATCAGCTGATAGAGACTGTTCACCAAGAGTTAATTCCCAAATTACAGATTGAAAGCATAGCTCCCCACGATCCAGTAAAAATCAGCTATCTTCCCCAGCCTTGGCAAAAAGTGGGAGCAGGAAATTACGCCGCAGTTGTTTACCATCCAGATTATCCAAGCTGGGTAGTAAAGATTTACGCACCGGGACGGCCAGGTTTTGAGGAAGAAGTAGAAGTATACCGTCGTCTGGGTTCTCACCCGGCTTTCTCCGAATGTCTATATGCTACAGACAGCTTTCTCATCTTGAAGCGGTTACATGGAGTTACCCTGTATGACTGTATGCAACTTGGTCTGCGTATCCCCAAGCAAGTTATAATAGATATTGACCAAGCCCTAGACTATGCACGTAAGCAGGGACTATATCCCCATGATGTGCATGGGCGGAATGTGATGATGTATGAAGGTAGGGGATTAGTCGTCGATATTTCCGACTTTCTCCATGAAGATAAATGTTCCAAATGGGACAACCTCAAAAAAGCATACTATTTGTTATATCGCCCCATCTTATCCCCATTACGGCTGAAGATTCCCTACTTTTTGCTAGATATTGTGCGCAAGACTTATCGCTTCTTCTCTAAGTTAAAAAAAGCTGGCGATCGCATCTTTCAGAAACTCTCTAGAAAACACAATAATAAGACACATTCTTGAGTCTTTGCTCTCTAAATGTCAACTATTTCGTTAAAAGTTGTTGAATGGTTGCTACAAGCTGTTGCAGTCTTACCGGTTTACTTAAATACTCATTAGCTCCAGCTGCTAGACAAGTTTCGCGATCGCCTGGCATGGCAAGTGCGGTTAATGCAATGATGGGAACATCACTAAATTGGGCATCATCGCGAATTCGTTGGATAGCTTCCAATCCGTCCATTTCTGGCATTTGAATATCCATCACAATGATGTCGGGATGTTGAGCATAAATCTGCTCAATGGCTTGTCGTCCATTGTTGGCTATGGCTAAACGATATCCTCGATGTTGCAAATAGTTAGCCATTGTAGTTATATTGGCTCGATTGTCTTCTACCAGTAAAATCAAAGCAGATACCAAAGTGGTTTTTGGTATGACATTCATAGCAGCCGATGCCTGAGAGACAGGAGATTGTAGTTGTTCTAAATTTGTCGGCGATTGAGCTATTCTCTGCGTTGTGGAAACGCGATCGCTGCTAACATAGGGAATGCGGACTGTAAAACAACTGCCCACTCCCAGCTGACTAGTCAGTGAAACTGTTCCGCCATGTAAGGAAGTAATTTTTTGTACCAATGCTAAACCTAGACCAGTGCCGTTGTACTGGCGGTTGAGGCTGCTATCTAGCTGAATGAAAGGCTGAAATAATTTATCAATATTTTCAGGAGCGATACCGATACCAGTATCACTAACACTGAAATTAATGTAAGCTGTCTGGGGATTGGGCACAGAAGAAGACAAGGAAGAATTTACTTCCCCTGGTTCTTCCAGCCAAACCTTGAGCTTTACCACACCTTCTTCAGGGGTAAACTTGACAGCATTGCTGAGTAAGTTAATGAGTACCTGACGCAGACGGCGCTCATCAGCTTGAATACTGCCGAGATAATTGGGAATATCAGTAATGAGGCGAATATTTTTGTTCAACGCCATCTGTTTGATAAACACCAGACTGTTATGACACAAGTTAGTGATGGTACTCTCACTCAGTTGCAGTTCCAGTTTACCTGATTCAATTTTTGCTAAGTCGAGGATATCATTGATCAAATCTAGGAGGTGTTTACCACTGCGCTCGATGGTGGCGATCGCTTTTGCTTGCTTTTGATTCATCGCACCAAACACGCCTTCCTCAAACGCCTCAGACATACCCAAAATAGCATTCAGCGGTGTTCGCAATTCATGGCTCATATTAGCCACAAATTCATCTTTGAGGCGAGTAGCACGGGCTAGTTCGGCGTTAGCATTGGCTAATTGCTCATTGATCTGTTGCAGTTGTTTCTCAGCTTGTTTGCGCCCTGTGATGTCGAGAATAGTTCCCAGCAAATGTCTTGGCTGACCATCCGCATCAAATATTACTTCGCCGCGTGACAGTAAATAACGTAAACTTTGATCCGGACGATAAAAACGATACTCTATTTCATAAGATAGCCCGTCAGCGATCGCTTGCTCGATCACAAAATCGCGATGTTCGCGATCATCAGGATGTATGCACCCTAACATTTCCTCATAACTCGGCGTACCAGATTCAGGATTGCGACCAAAAATGCGAAAGACTTCCTCTGACCATATTACCTCTTGGGTTTGCAAGTTAAGTTCCCAGCTACCTAAATGAGCAATCCTTTGAGCAGCCGCAAGGTTCGCTGCATTTTTGTAAAGTTGAGCCTCAATTTGTTTTTGCTTTGTAATATCTTTGGCAATACCCACACCGCCAATGATCTCTCCTTCGGCATTGCATAAGGGTTTAACTGAGAGGGAGACAGGAAAACGGGAGCCATCTTTACGAATGAAAGTCCATTCCTCTGGGTTATTAGCTAGCTGGGTTTTGTTGAGCAATTCTCCACCAGGGACAATTTCTCTGCCCAATTCTAGCGAGAGTTCTTGTGCCTGTTGTTGAAGTTCCTCCACGTCATGGAAGATTAGAGGTTTTACCCGACCCACAACTTCCTCGGCTGTATAACCCAACATCTTCTGAGCAGCTGAGTTAAAAATTTGAATTATGCCTTCATGATTGGTAGAAATAATCGCATAATCGGTAGATTCGAGGATAGCTTGTTGCAGATTCATCAGTGCAAATAACTCGGCTTGAGCCTGTTTGCGAGTACTGATATCTGTTTCGGAACCACTCATGCGGATGACATTACCTGCTTGATCCCACAGTGCTTGACCCCGGTCTAAAATCCACAAATATGAACCATCTTTGCACTTTACTCGATATTCTTCTTGGAAGAATGGTGTCTTCTGGGCAAAATGGTCAGCCACCGCCGCCATAATGCGATCGCCATCTTCCGGATGAATGCCACTTGACCATTCTTCTAAGCTAGAGCCAATTTCATCTTCACTAAAGCCCCGCATTTGTTTCCAGCGTGTCGAGAAGAATACCTGATTAGTTTTCACATTCCAGTCCCAGATAGCATCTTTACTGCCGCTGACTGCTAATTGCCAGCGTTCTTCACTCTCTGTTAAAGCTGCGGTGCGCTGTTTGACTCTGGCTTCGAGTTCTTGATTGAGTTGCTGCAATGCTTGTTGTGCTAAAATTCGCTCGCTAATGTCCTCAATTACACTGATAAAGTATTGCGGATGATCAAAAGCATTATGCACTAAAGAAACTGTCAGTTTAATCCAGACAATTGTCTTATTCTTGCGGATATAGCGTTTTTCCATTGAGTAGGTCTTAATTGCACCTGCTAGCAGCATTTGTAATTGCTTTAAATCTGCTGGTAAATCATCTGGATGGGTAATCTCCTGAAAGCTCAAGTTCATAATTTCCGCCTGAGAGTAGCCAATAATCTCAGCAAATCGTTGGTTAACACGCAAAAATTGCCCACTCAATGACACATGGCTAATTCCCACTGCTGCTTGCTCAAAAGTACTGCGAAATCTGGCTTCACTTTCTTTAAGAGTTTTCTCAGTGCGTTTGCGTTCTTTCAGTTGTGTTTGCGCTATCTCGTAAGCACTTGCTTGTTGAATAGCGATCGCTATTTGTACCGCCAGTTGATCCAACAATTCCAATTCCCATAGGTCCCAATGGCGTGGAGCAGTACATTGGTGGGCAATTAATAATCCCCATAACCGCTTTCGCACCAAAATTGGCACCACCAAATTCGCTTTGACTTCAAATTGTTCCAGTAGCTGCACATGACAGTCTGTTAAGCCAGCTTCATAAATATTATTGATTGCCCGTGTTTTGCCTTGACGATATTCACCTCCAGCGCCCTGTTGAAAGCAGGTGTCTTGAATCTGTTGCGCCAAACTTACCGTCCAGCCTGGTAGAACTGACTCCGATACCACAATCCCACTCATATCTGAGTGAAATTGATAGACTACTACCCGGTCTGTCTGTAAAAACTGCCGTACTTCTTTGGCTGTGACAGCTAAAATATCTTTGAGCTTGAGTGACCGACGAATTCGTAAAGCGATCGCTGCAATTAGTTGTTTTTGTCCCCGACTTTGTTCTAATTGCCAGATTCGATGTCTCTGTTTTACTGCATCATCAATTGCCGCATATAGAGTTTCCGGTGTCAACTGGTCTTTGACTAAATAATCTTGCGCCCCGTTTTTCATCGCCTGGACAGCAATCCCTGCATCCTCATGTTCTGTCAACAGGATGATTGCGGCTTGTGTATTGCTGACAATTTTCCTTAATTCCCCCAACAACTCCAGCCCATTGCTATCAGGTAAAAGAAAATTCAGCAAAATGACATCTGCTCTCCCCTGCTGACACCATGCTATTGCTTGTGTAGCCGTCTCAAACTGCAAAATTCGATAGGTATACAGACTATCCTGCTGCAAACACTGACGAAAAGTCACCCAGTCTTCGGTGCAATGATCAATTAGGAGGATGGTGATACAGGAGGATTGAATCATGAGTAACTTAAAAATAGAGGCTAGAAACTAGGAGCTAGGGGCGAGAAAAAATTTTTCCCCTGATTTTGGAATGTTCCCATCAGGAGCCAGCTTGTAATATTCTTTCCCACTGCTATCTCTGGTTGGAAAAGTGTTGAGGAAATGTTCAGCCTTCTACTTTTTTGCAAAAATCCACTGCTAGAGTTGAATCTATAGTGGTAGATGATTAAGCCATCGATAGCATTTTATACCAATTCTCTGTGAGTCTGTATATTAAAGCCCTCATCCTATTCGGGTGGAGATCAACAAACAAACCCTGCTTACGCAGGCTAATTATATGCATGTTTATCAAGAATGGGAATTACACATACAATACCCGCATTTCTCACAAGCAGTAGGGGCGGGTTCACCTGAATTATCGTGAATAATTGAGGATATCTGTGAACCCGCCCCTACTCGTTGAACCAAGAATCCCTGTACCTTTAGGTCAGGAAGTGTCAATTCATCAACATCAAGCGCTGGGGATCTAAATGCACATACCAAGGAAAAGGCTGATCTTTCATGGTTACCCATTTTTCTTTAAAGACCTCTGCTTGGAGATGATAGTCATGGGGACTAGTAGCGGGAGAATGCAACTTTAAAAACAAAGTCATGCGATGGGGTGTTTCACTGGTTCTCACCAACCAGCAGGGAAATGTATTTTCTTGGTGGGAATCTTTAGTAAAAACTATTTGATGCGCACGAATCCCAGCGTAAGATAAATTACGGGTATTTGTTTCTAAAACTTGCAAGGTACAACCCCAATCACTTGCTTCTACTTGTGAAGCTTGCAATAGCCGCGCCCGGGAAATGTTTTTACACCCGGTAATTTGTGCCACACTTGCAGATACAGGATGCTCGAAAATCCGATGTTTAGAATCATGTTGCACAGCTCTACCATGTTCCAAAACCAACAAATTCGGACAAATTCGGTAAGCTTCTTCCATATTATGGGTAACAAACAAAGTCACACCTGGGTAATCAGCTAGAGTTTCCATCATTTGCTGTTCTAATTGACTCCGCAGGTAAGTATCCAGGGCGGAAAAAGGCTCATCTAAAAGTAATGCTTCTGGTTTACTAGCCAAAGCCCGTGCTAAAGCTACCCGTTGTTGCTGTCCCCCAGACAGTTGATGCGGATAGCGATCGCCAAAGGAGTTGGCGAAGCCATCGCCTAATCCCTGTAACTGCATCGCCAGTAATTGCTCTTCTAACTGTACCCGAATACTGCCTTTAGATAGTCCCTTGGGTAAACCAAAAGCTATATTTTCTGCCACAGTCATGTGGGGAAACAGGGCATAATTCTGCAATAAAAAACCGATACGGCGATCGCGGGGAGGCAGATTAATTCCTTGCTCAGAATCAAACAATACTCTACCATTTAAAATAATGCGTCCTCTGGTCGGCGTTTCTATCCCCGCAATACAACGCAGAATCATACTTTTACCAGCCCCAGATCCCCCCAACAATCCCAAGGGTTGGGCATCGCTATTAAAGGTCACTTTGAGATGAAAACTCGGTAATTGTTTTTCAATATCTACAAATAACCCCACTGGCGAGGATGGTGCAGACAACAAAGACGCTTCACCCCCTTGTCTCCCCTGTCCCCCTTGTCCCCCTTGTCCCCCTTGTCTCTTTCTGTCCTGCCACACATTTGCTGTAATAATTCCCGATAGAGAAATTACCATAATTGCGATCGCCCAAAACCAGGCTTCATCCATTGCACCGCCTTCTACAGCAAAATAAATCGCCATCGGAATCGTCTGGGTTTGTCCGGGAATGTTACCAGCCAACATCAAAGTTGCACCAAATTCCCCCAAAGCACGGGCAAAAGCCAGAGTTGTCGCCGCGATAATTCCCGGTAATGCTAAAGGTAAACTGATCCGCCAAAATATCTTACTTTCCCCAGCACCCAGAGTTTTCGCTACTCGCAGCAGATTTTTATCAATCTGTTCAAAAGCTCCCAGTGCAGTTTTATACATTAACGGGAAAGAAACCACAGTAGCCGCGATCGCCGCACCATACCAAGTAAAGACAATAGTAAAATCAAAGTTCTGCATCAACTTCCCCACAGGGCCATTTTTCCCAAAAAACAGGAGTAATAAAAAGCCCACAACTGTAGGAGGTAAAATCAAAGGTGCAATCAATACACCCTCAATTAAAGATTTAGCCTTACCGCGATATTCCAACATCCAATAAGCAGCAGCAATCCCGACAAAAAAGGTAATAAATGTTGCTAATAACGATGTTTTAAGTGATATCCAAAGAGGAGATAAATCCTGGGGCATAGTTATTTATTGCGCGAAGTTGTGTCAGTTTTCATTGAGCATTGGGCTTGTGGCGGGACAAGAGGCATTGGGCATTTATTATTTGTCTCCCCTGCCCCCCTGCTCCCTTCATCCCTAGCCCCTAACCCCTAGGGCGTGTTTTCAAAGTCTTAGATCCCTCCTACCCCCCTTAAAAAGGGGGGCAAAAAGACTCTCAAAGTCCCCATTTTTAAGGGGGATTTAGGGGGATCGAGAAATTTAGAAGGCTAAACGAGTAGTTTGAAAACACGCCCTAGCCCCTAGCCCCTAGCTAGACTAAAACCCTGTTTCTCAAATACATTTTTGGCTGCATTTCCCGATAAAAATTGCACAAAATTCTGAGCAGCATCAAGATGTTTACTACTTTTAAGTACAGCTATGGGATAAACAATCGGGGAATGGCTATTTTCAGACGCAGTTGCTACAACTTTGACTTTTTGAGTGCTTTTGGCATCTGAAAGGTAAACTATGCCAGCATCTGCATTGCCCGACTCTACATAATTCAGAGCTTGACGAACGTCTTTAGCATAAACAATTTTGCTTTTGATTTGGTCAGCAATTTTTAAAGATGTCAGAACTTGTTGAGCATATTGTCCCGCAGGTACACTTTTAGGTTCACCTAAAGCAATTTTTTTCAGGCGTGGGGAGGTCAAATCTTGGAAATTTGTAATATTTTGAGAATTTTTAGGCACAATTAACACTAATTGATTTTTCAACAAATCTTTGCGGCTGCGATCAACTAACAAACCTTTTTGGTTTAAAGCATCCATCTGCTTATTTGCTGCTGATATGAAAATATCTACACCTGCACCTTGTTCAATTTGTTGTTGCAAAGCACCTGAGGAGCCAAAATTATAGGTAATTTTAACCTGTGGCTGCTCTTGACTGTAAAGAGGTGTGATTTCTGCCATTGCATCTTTTAAGCTAGCGGCTGCTGATACAGTCAAACTCACCGCTTTTGCTGTTGGGTTGGAAATTGAGTCAGGGTTAGGCGGACTCGTCTGATTACAAGCAATGAATAGTACCAACGAAGCCAGCATCCAACCCACAAAAGCCAAGATACGTTTAGTATGCATGTACAGTATCTCAAGGTTTTTTGATTCACTAATTCATACTTTACCAACTTAAAGAGTATAAAGGTTGGTAAAAATCCAGAAATACTGAATAATCAAGAAATCCTCACCTACTTCCGCAATTGCGGGGCAAAAACTTTCCCGACCAAATCAAACCGCTATTCTTTGACCGGGAGAGGGGTAGGGGCGGGTTCACCAATATTCTCGCTCTTGTACGATAATCCAAATAAACCCGCCCCTACTTTTTGCCCAGATGCAAACAACAGATTTCTGACAAAAATCCCAAGTCAACCCCGCCCCGACAAATGCATCTGTCCCATTCTTTGTGTAAATTGGTATTACTTGCCCTCATCCTTAGTCCCAGGACAATGCCCATGCCTATATTTTCAATGACTGCTATTACATGGGAAAATCCCACAGACAAACATAAATAATTGACTGATTGGGGAAACTTGGTGTTACTTCTTTACAAAAAGCATCAATAAATAATTAAAACTTTAAATTCATTATTTCTCTTCACGAATACTCTTCATATTTATCTAAAAATTAGTGATTTTTTATGAGACAAAAAGTCCAAAAATAAAATTTTAAACAACCTTTTATAAATCTAATTTAAACTACTCAAATAAAATCACTTTTTTGCTTATTTTTGCCTTAAAAAAGCCTTAAGCAAGCTCTATTAAATGTTTATCATAATATATTAATTAATTCAAGCTATTGATTGAATGCTAATTTAAATTTAATTTAAAGAGCCGAAATTTATGATTAATAATATATTTCCGTAATTGCACTGTTGGCTATTAATAAATAAAAACAATAGAGTATTAATAATTTATTGATACCTATGTCATGAGTATTTCAATAAGTTACAGTTTTGAGAAACTCTAAAAAGATAAATTAGTTTATGCCCAAAAAAACTCAATTGCTATTCAGATACGTCATGTTAGGAATAGCTCCTTTAATTTCATTTTCTTTTCTACCTATCTGGATGACACCAACTGTAGCAGGTGTAACTTTTAAACCACCGGGAGCGCAAGCACCTAAACGTTCTTCTGGAGGAGCCTCTAGAGATGGTAATATTTGTGGCTTTGCGACACAAACAACCACTAGTCCAACAGTGACACCATTGATACCAGCAACTAATATTGGTTTTACAGTGGCAGAACATCCGACTATATTGGTCTATATTCCTACAACTACTGCCAAAACAGGATTTTTTACATTACAAACTGAAGATAGCAAATACAGTTACCAAACAACTTTATCTTTGCCAGAGAAACCAGGTGTGATGGAAGTGAAAATTCCGACTTCAGTCCCCGCACTGAAGACGGGCAAAAATTATAAATGGTCTTTGGTAATAATTTGTACTGAAGAGTTAGAGCCGGATAGTCCTTGGGTAAGTGGCTGGATTAGGCGTGTTGAACCTAACAGTAGTTTGACAAGTCAGTTAAACAAGCCTGTTTCACTAGATTTGATTTCCCAATTAGCCGAGACTGGGATTTGGTATGATTCACTTTCCAATCTGGCGCAATTAAGGCGATCGCAACCGAATAATCAAGCACTGACTGAGGCTTGGGAAGCGCTGTTGAAATCAGTGAATCTGAGTGCGATCGCTAACGAGCCATTGATCAATTAATTGAGCGATCTAATTTAAAAGCCATGTTTTGGGGTGCATCTATTCAGAGAAAACATAAGTTGAGAATTCTACATTCCTTGCTGAAAGCGCAATGGCGCTGTGTATTGATCTGTTCTCCCATCGTCGCCATCTGTATCATTGCTGCGGAGATGGCAGGATTTTTTCAACTACTAGAATTGGCGACACTAGAGAAATTTTTTGCTTTGCGTCCCACCGAAGCACCAGAAAAGCGCGTTCTGGTTGTCAATATTGATGAAGAAGACATTACCCGGGTGAAAAAATGGCCTATTCCTGATGCTGTATTAGCGCAAGCGATCGCAAAGCTCAAAGCGCAGCAACCAGCGGCTATTGGTATGGATATTTATCGAGATTTAGCGGTAGAACCAGGACATAAAGAACTAGTTAGAGTAATGCAGTCTACACCCAACTTGATTGGGGTGAAAAAATTGGTAGGGGATAGGGTGGCTCCACCCCCCACTTTAGCTAAACTTAATCAAGTCGCTCTCGCTGATTTAGTTTTGGATACTGATGGGAAAGTCAGGCGGGGCTTGTTGTCTGTTGGTGATGAAAACGGTGAAATTTATTTGGGTTTAGCAACGCGCTTGAGCTTAATGTATTTGGAACCCAAAGGTATTTCGTTAACAGCTTTGGACAAAGACGGGAATACTTTGCAGTTAGGGAAAGCTGTATTTACACCTCTGAGAGGTAAAGAGTTTAGTTATCGGGGTGCAGATGTTGGCGGATACCAAATTTTATTGAACTATCGAGGCTTTGAAGCGCAATTTGATACAGTCCGATTACGAGATGTTCTCAATAATTCTGTATCGCCAAAGCTGGTACGCGATCGCATCGTTCTCATAGGTACAACAGCCAAAAGCATCAATGACTTTTTTAACGTTGGTTATAGTAGCAATTTGCAAGAAGATGGTGAACGGATGGCAGGGGTAATAATTCATGCCAATTTAATTAGTCAGATTTTAAGCGCTGCACTCGATGGGCGAACCCTAATCCGAGTGTGGTCTTCTTGGGCAGAGTGGCTATGGGTTCTGTGCTGGTCTTTTTTGAGTAGTGGTGCGACTTGGGAATTGCTACAATTTAAGTTTATTGGTCAGCGAAGACTAGGGGGATTACCCATATTAGGGATCGCATTTGCAACTATTAGTATTCTCAGTATCAGCTATTTCGCCTTTTTGTTAGGTTGGTGGATTCCTTCAGTTTCACCCATACTAGGACTGATTGTCTCTGCGATTGTGACGACAAATTTATATAAACAATTGCAACTCAAACAAGCCAATGAGCAACTCCAGGAATATTCTCACACTTTAGAGCAAAAAGTTAGCGATCGCACCCAAGAGTTAGAGGTTGCCAAAATTGCTGCTGATGTTGCAAATCAAGCCAAAAGTGAATTTTTGGCTAATATGAGTCATGAATTACGCACACCTTTAAACGGTATTTTAGGATATGCGCAAATTTTAGAGCGATCTCACAGTTTGGCTCCAGCAGAACTTGATGGAATCAAAATAATTCATCAATGTGGTTCTCATCTGCTGACTCTAATCAACGATATTTTAGATTTATCTAAAATTGAAGCGCGGAAATTGGAATTGCATACGACCGATTTTGATTTAAATTGGTTCTTAACCGGAGTTGTGGAGATCTGCCGAATTCGCGCTATCCAAAAAGGTATTGCATTTATTTACAAACCTCATCCTCAGCTACCTCAAGGAATTCATGCTGATGAAAAACGTTTAAGACAAATATTAATTAACTTACTTGGTAACGCGATTAAATTTACCGATAATGGCGCAGTCACTTTCAAAGTAGATGTCTTGGAAACTCAAAACCTTGATGATACTGAATTTACCAAAATCAGATTTCAAATCGAGGATACTGGTATTGGAATGACTTCTGAAGAATTAGAAAAGATTTTTTTGCCTTTTGAACAAGTAGGTGACAAAAATAAACAAATAGAAGGTACTGGTTTAGGGCTAGCTATTAGCTGCAAAATTGCTGAATTAATGAATAGTGAAATTAAAGTAGACAGCACTTTAGGAGTTGGCAGTCAATTTTGGCTAGATTTGGAGTTAGTAACCATCAGGAAATTTGTCAACACTGAGTCTGTATTTTCCGACCAAAACATTGTTGCTATTAAAAATAAATCTCCGAAAATATTAATTGTAGACGATAATTATGAAAACCGTTATGTTGTGAACAATTTACTAGTATCGATAGGATTTAAATGCTTCGAGGCGACTAATGGTCAAGAAGGGTTATCGCAAGCAATAGAAATTCAACCTGACTTAATTATAACTGACTTAAAAATGCCCATTATGGATGGCTTTGAGATGATCAAAAGTTTCCGGAAGCTGGAGGAGTTTAAAAATTTACCTATTATAGTTTCATCTGCAAGTGTATTTGAAAATTATCAAGCCCAAAGTTTAGCAGATGGTGCAAATGAGTTTTTGCCTAAACCCTTACAAATTAATGATTTATTGCATATATTACAAAAATACTTACAATTAGAATGGATTTACCAAGAAGCTAGCACTCAAGCAGAAGATAATATAAATGTAAAATTACCTACGCAAAATCCTCAATCGATAATTTATCCGCCAAGGGCAGAGTTAGATAAACTATTGGATATGGCAATGAGAGGCAATATTACAAATATGCAAATATTACTAAATGAAATTGCTAAATTAGATGATAAATTCTTACCTTTTGTTATAGAAATTCGCCAGCTTGCTGATAATTTTCAAGTTAAAAAAATTCGGGAATTACTTAAATCTTTAAAGTAGGATGTATGACAAATAATCAAAGTATAAATATTTATAATTCAACTATTTTGATTGTTGATGATAATCAGACCAATTTAAAAATGTTATCTAATGCAATTTCTGAGTCAGGTTGGGAAATTTTAGTTGCTACTGATGGCGAAAGTGCTATCGAGCAAGCTGAATATGCCCAACCAGATTTAATTTTATTAGATGTGATGATGCCTGGGATAGATGGATTTAAAACTTGTCAGCTTCTCAAAAAAAATCAGTTAACTCGAGATATACCAGTAATTTTCTTAACTGCTCTTTCAGATAAGTTTGATAAAGTTCAAGGACTATTAATAGGCGGCATAGATTACATTACTAAACCTTTTCAAATAGAAGAGGTATTAGCGAGAATTCAGGTGCATTTAAAAATCCGATTTTTAACAAAACAACTTGCAGAACAAAACCAGCAATTAGAAAAGCGGGTAGAAGAACGTACACAAGAATTATCTCAAACTCTAGAAGAGCTAAAACAATCTCAAATACAATTAGTGCAGCAAGAAAAATTGTCAACTCTTGGTCAATTAGTTGCTGGTGTCGCTCATGAAATTAATAATCCTCTAGGCTTTATTACAGGCAACTTAGAGTTTATTAGTAATTATATACAGAGCTTAATCACACATTTACAGCTTTATCAGGAAATTTATCCTAATCCTGATGATAAAATTGTCAAAAATGCCAGACTTATAGAATTAGAACAGATATTTCAAGATGTGCCAAAAATGTTTTCCTCTGTAAATATGGGGCTAGAACGGATTAGTGAAATTAGTGATAGCCTGCGGACTTTTGCTCGTGCAGATACATCTCATAAAGTCAGCTTTGATATCCATGATGGGATAGATAGTACTTTGCTGATTCTCAAGCATCGTCTCAAAGCTAATAACCAACATCCAGAAATTGTAGTTATTAAGAACTATGGAAGTTTGCCATTCCTAGACTGTTACCCTGGACAAATTAATCAAGTATTTATGAATATTATAGCTAATGCTATTGAGGCTTTTGATGCAGATAATCAATCTAAGCTAGATCTAGGCAATACCACGCCAGAAATCATTATTACCACTGTTTTTGAGCCTGGAGAAAAATTAATTATAACCACTGTTAAAGATAATGGAACGGGAATTTCTCCTGAAGATAGCCAGAAAATATTTAAACAATATTTTACTACCAAGCCCATAGGCAAGGGAACGGGTTTAGGCTTATCTATTAGTAGGCAGATTATCGAAGATAAGCATCAGGGAAAAATTTATTTTAATTCTGTATTAGGAAAAGGCACGGAATTTATTATTGAACTTCCGGTGGCATAATTCATCAGGTATCAGTGCTGGAAAAATTCTACAGTAAAATTGCCAAGATAAAAATAATGACAAATTGGTGACCTCTACTGAAAGATACAGTCAGAGTTTGGGCACATTAATAATAATGCGTGCCATCGCCTGCATCCCCCCAGATAGCAACTACTGTGCCAAGAGGCGGACACTTCTTTGTGGTGGTTCCCAAAGTTGCAGAAGGTCACTTAACAATATAAAAATGACTGTAGAAAAGGATAAAATTATGCTAGTTTTTACAAAAAAAGTAAAATCTTACAATTATAAATTTTACTTAGCTTCATTAACATTATTTATAGTAACTACTGGTTTTACCGCAGCAGCATCTACCAGTTCACAACAGAAAAGTTCACATTTGTTACCGCAGCCTCAAAATGTTGCTGACAGTTCAGCTTCAAACCCCCAATCTCTACTTAATCAAGGTAGAAGTTTATTTGCAGCCGGAAACTTTGCCCAAGCAGTTAAAGTTTGGGAAGCAGCGTCTGTGAGTTTTGAAAGTCAAGGTGATATTATTAATCAAGCTTGGACACTGAGTTATCTATCATTAGCTGCGCAGAATTTAGGAGATTGGCAAAAGGCAGAACTGGCAATTAGCAAGAGTTTAAATCTTCTGAAACAGCCGCACAAAGAAAAAAAGCAACATACTGCCATCTTCGCAGTAGCCCTGAATACGCTAGGCAATCTGAAACTGTTGAGGGGACAAGCGGAAAATGCTTTGCAGGCTTGGCAAGATGCAGAACGGAATTATGCAGTAATTGGTGATGAAGCGGGAAAAATTGGTAGCCAAATTAATCAAGCTCAAGCACTGCAAGTTTTAGGATTGTATCGCCGATCGCAGCAACTTTTAGTGAAAGTCAATCAAAAATTGCAAAATCAGCCAGATTCTGCCATCAAAGCGAAAGCCTTGCAAAGTTTAGGAATAGGTTTTCAACTGGTAGGAAATTTACCACAATCCCAAGAAATATTAAAGCAAAGTTTGCTCCTGAGCGATCGCCTCAATTCTTCAGAAAACATTGGTGATATTCTGTTAAGCTTGGGAAATGGGGCGCGGGAATTACAACAGCCCACAGAGGCTTTAGATTATTATCAACAGGTGGTAGTCAGGGCTACTAACCCCCAAGTGCGCATAGAAGCACAGTTAAACCAACTTAGCCTTTATCTGGAACGATCGCAACTACAGCCAGCTAATACTTTATTACCGCAGATTAAAACCCAATTAGCAAACCTCCCTGCCAGTCGGATGTCTATTTATGCAGCCGTAAACTTTGCTAGCAGTCTTTCTAAGTTGGCAAAACTAGAGGGTAAAGAATCTGGTTTATACCCACAAGCAGCCGTAACTTTAGCACAGGCGGTACAACAAGCTACAATGTTGAGCGATTTACGTGCTAAAGCTTATGCTTTAAACGAGTTAGGGAAATTGTATTTTGAGAAACAACAATGGTCTGATGCTTTAAAACTAACCCAACAAGCATTACAAATTGCCCAAGAGATTAATGCAGCTGATATTGCTTATCAAGCTTCTTGGCAAGCTGGTAGGATTCTGAAAAACCAAGGTGATACTACTGGTGCGATCGCCGCTTATGATTTTTCTGTGAAAACCCTTAAGTATTTACGTAATGATTTAGTGGCGATTAATCGTGATATCCAATTTTCTTTTCAAGAAAGTGTGGAACCGGTTTATCGGGAGTTTGTCGATTTATTACTACAATCACACCCCAGCCAAAAGAACTTAAAACAAGCACGAGACACCATTGAAGCGCTACAACTAGCAGAATTAGACAATTTCTTTCATGAAGCTTGTTTAAATGCTAAACCGGAACAAATCGACAAAATCGACAAACAAGCCGCTGTCATCTACCCGATTATTTTAAGCGATCGCATCGAAGTAATTCTCTCGATTCCCGGTAAACCGCTTTCTAACTACAAAACTGCTTTGTCTCAAATGGAAATTGAGAACACTATCAAGCATATGAGACAATCTCTCAACCCAGCTTTCGGTGACGAGGATAGGTTAAAAATTTCTCAACAAATATATGATTGGCTGATTCGTCCTGCAGAATCGCAATTAGCCAACAGTGGAGTCAAGACTTTAGCCTTTGTGTTAGATGGGTCATTACGCAATCTGCCAATGGCGAGTTTATATGATGGTAAACAATATTTACTAGAAAAATATAGCTTGGCACTCTCACCAGGAATGCAGTTATTGCCAACGCGATCGCTAAAACCCCAAAATCTTAAAGTAATTACAGCCGCATTGAGTGAAGCACGTCAAGGTTTTAAAGCTTTACCAGCAGTCCAGGCAGAAGTCAGAGAAATTTCTTCGGAATTACCTGTGCAATTACTTTTGAATCAACAATTTACTGATATTAACCTGCAAACTGCAATTCAATCAAATCCTTTTTCAATCTTGCATCTTGCTACTCATGGTCAATTTAGTAGTAAGTCCGATGACACCTTTATCCTTTCCTGGGACACCAAGATTAATGTTAAAGAACTGAGTGAATTTCTCAAAAATAGAAACGAATCTGATTCTACACCGATAGAATTAATGGTTCTGAGTGCCTGTCAAACTGCAAAAGGAGACAATCGGGCGGTATTAGGTTTAGCAGGTGTAGCTGTACGTTCTGGCGCACGCAGTACCTTAGCTACTTTATGGGCTGTCAAAGATGAATCCACTGCTAAATTTATGGTTGAGTTCTATAAAAATTTGAAAAAACCAGGAATTACTAAAGCCGAAGCTTTGCGACAAACTCAACTTACTTTTTTACAAGATCCTGATTATCAACATCCTTTTTACTGGTCAGCGTTTGTGTTAATCGGCAATTGGTTGTAAATAGAAAGGATGTAGACGCTGTATCGGCTTGCCGCAGGCTGGGATGAAGGATAAAGGATGGTAGGGGCGGGTTTATTTAGATCATCGTTGATATGTAGGGGCGGGTTTATTTGGATCTTTGTTGATCAACGTGGATATCGGTGAACCCGCCCCTACTGTAAACCCGCCCGTACAATGGTACAAGTCGCGCTTTTTGGCAAGTTAAAAGTCAAAAGTCATGCATTGAAATTCTTTAAGAAGTGACTTTTGACTTGATACTTTTGACTTCCAAGAAGTGGCATAGGTGGGGTAATTTTATACTTCATATTGAGCGCCTTGAGTTAACTTCTATCGCCAGAAATGTATGATTAATTTTATCTTGTGGGTTGCGATCGCACTTTGTGATGATCAATTACTCTGTTTACCCTTGGTCAGCACTGAGGGCTGTTTTTTAGCTATGCTACTGAGCATAAACAGCGTTTGTTTAAACTTACAAATTTATAAATATTCTTAGTAAAAAAAGGGTGCAGATGGTTGCACCCTCTGAAGGAGCTAATATTAAGTGTTAAGTGAGTATTCCCACTAAAGCATTTATTAATTATGCTTTCCTAAATTTAATATAATTAAAATTGATACACTTCAAGCTAAAGATAGATAAATTAATATTTTAAATAAAGTTTAGTTGTAATCTCGACGACAAAAATCTGTTATATATAAAAATATTAATATTCACAACTTATTTACATTTAGCCAAGAAAAATATATTCCTATATAGGAATCTGGTAACAGGAGAAAAAACTTATGGGACTTTTCGATCAAATTCTCGGTGCTGTTGCTAATGCCAATCAACAAGGTAGTTTGGGGCAATTGGGAAGTATTATTAGCACGGTCGAGCAGTTAAGTAACAGTACTGGTGCAGACCCTTCTACCATCCAATCGGTGTTGTCAGTTGTGGGTGGTCAAGTGCGATCGGCTTTACAACAAAAACAAGCTACAGAAGGTAATGAAGCGGTGCAATCTCTCGTCAATCAATTTGCAGGAACTTCTCCTGATCCCCAAGCTGTTGATTCGGTATTTGCTCCTGGTATGCAACAACAAGTAGCAGAGATTGTTGCCCAGCGCACTGGCTTAGATGCAGGTATGATTCAACAAATATTACCTCAAGTAGTGCCTGTTGTGCTGAATTTCTTGCAGTCTGGCGCGAACGCTCAAAATCCCCAATCAGGCGGAAATCCACTGCTTAATTCCTTCTTGGATGCAGATAATGATGGCGATGTTGATATTGCTGATGCGATGCAGTTGGCTAGTCGTCATTTTGGGCAATAATTAGTGAACTACCTACAGTTACGCTTTGCGTAACTGTAGGCTTTCTACGGCTGCGGTGGGAGTGCGTAGACGCTGTATCGGCTTACCGTCAGGCCTTGCATCTGATAATTTCACGCCGTCATCAAAGGGGACATGGAGACGCGGGGAAGCGGGGAAATGACAAATGACAAATGACTAATTTAACCATTTTCGTCCAAAATTGTCCCTGACAAATTAGTTTTTTCTAAATTTGCGCCGCTCAAATTGGCTTGGTTCAAGTCTGCTTGAGCCAGATTCGCCTGACTTAAATCCGCTACAGTTAAGTCTGCACCACTTAAATCGGCTTTATCTAAATTTGCCGCGATTAAAGTTGCTTCATGCAACTCTGCTTCGCTGAGGTTGGCTTCAATCAATTTGGCAACAGTTAAATCAGCTTGACTCAAATTTGCGCTATCTAAAACAGCACCATCTAATATTGCCCCATCTAAAATAGCTCCAGTTAGATTACTAGCAGTGAGGTTAGCATCAGTCAAATCTGCTCCGTTTAAATCTGCCTCAATCAAGCTAGTTTGACTTAAATTAGCGTGACTTAAATTAGCACCATCTAAAATTGCTCTATCTAAAATGGCTCCACTGAGATTAGCTTCCCTCAAATTTGCTTCGCTGAGGTTAACACCAGTAAAGTCTCTTGTACCTGCGGCATAGTTTTTCAGCAGTTCATCTGGCTTCATAGATTATGCTCCGCTAGTTTTGATTACTTTTTGAGTCACGGCAATCTATTACCCAGCATTGGCAACAGAGGATTTCAAAATATATTTAAAATATGGTAGCCATCTTAAATTTTTTCTATCACTAGCTCAGGTTGTTAGTTTATTTCATACCTAAGATAGTAGACATTGCTGAAACAAACAATAAAAGGATAAAATCCCACTATGTAAAGTTTTGTCGGGCTAAGGGTGAAAGTTAAAGGGTAAAGGTTTTTCTCATTTCCCTTTACCCTTCTTAACATAGTTATATTTA
This sequence comes from Calothrix sp. NIES-2100, assembly GCF_002368195.1. Taxonomy (GTDB): domain Bacteria; phylum Cyanobacteriota; class Cyanobacteriia; order Cyanobacteriales; family Nostocaceae; genus Aulosira. Next base: position 8,095,577 of record NZ_AP018178.1, read on the forward strand.
TTTCCGTTGCTTTATCTTAGTGGCGCGTATGGGCATTTTCAAATTTAGTTTTGACTTTCTGGGATAAAATTGCCAAAGCGATCGCTCCAAAAGAAACTGAAACTGCTGATATTTTCAGCCAAAAATTATCTGCAAGTATTGCTAAAGCTGCCGTACCAATTGCCACTCCCAAAAAAGTTGTTTTCAGTCCCTTGGTTACCTGATAAGCCTGATTACAAGAACTACAGATTAGTGTGTGTTGCGATAATCTGTCTAGGGTGATTGATTGTTGATTAACTTCGGCGCTACTGATATTTTTTGCAGTGGAATATCCCTGATAATATGGTAAACCAGCCCCAAATTTATCTAGCCATTTGCGGTATTCAACAACTAACACATCTGATGTCTTTAAGGGCAAATAAAGTTTTTCTAAATTTTTTCCCAATCTTTCGACAATTGCTTGTTGTCCGGCAATTAAATCAAAATCTTCTTCCAATAATTGATTGCGATTCCAATGTTCAAACCACCGAGGTAGCAGCTTGTCTATCCCAGTCAAAAAGTTGCGATAATTTCTCGCGAGAACGCGACATTTACCCTTACCTAGAGGTATGGAATAAAAAGCCAGACCTCCAATCCAACCCTTCTGTTTAATAGTAAATTTGTAAATTATCAAGTTGGGAGCCATAAAATCAAGGCTTGTCCAATTTGCATTAGGTTGATTTGTGCCTCTAAATCTACCGCGAATACCTTGAGATGAAGTTTCAACTACTTCCATTTCTAGAGGTTGGGCATTTTCCCGCTTACCCCCGTTTCTAGTACCATCATGGCTAATGTTTGCATGGGCTGGATCGATAACGTTTTCGATAAAATAGCTTTGGTCGTAAGGCAGATCGCGCATAGTGTCTAACTTCACAAACCCTGCTTGCTCAAACTCAGGAATGATTGGGATACTGTCATCAGCAATTTCAGCTTCCCCTGCCCACATCCAAATAATGCCTTGACGTTCTACAATTTTAAACGATCGCACGCAGGCATTATTGGGTATTTTGGCATCTTTTGCTAACTGAGGAATGTGCATACATTTCCCCTGATCACCAAACTGCCAACCGTGATACAAGCATTCTATTTTGCCATCAATAATTTGCCCATCAGAGAGTTTCGCTGCCCTGTGAGAACATTGGTCTGTTAAACAAATTAGCTGCCCTTCTTTATTGGGAAATAAAACAAATGGTTCGTCGTACAAAGAAAAAGTATAAGGGCGATTTTTGGGCAAGTCTTGCACAAAACAAACCGGATACCAGCATTGTCTCCAGTTAAATTCTTGTTCTGCCTGCGATTGGAGTATAGGTTGTTCAATATTGCTATCTACGATCATCAAATTACTCCTTGTTTCCCCAGTTATAGTACTGAATGATTTTCAATGAACCTACAGTTATTTTAAAACAGCGTCTGCCTATTGTTGTCTGTAAAATACTTTAGTAATTTGAGTGGCGGCAATTACTCAGATTCAACTAATAATCCGGCAATTATTTGCTCAAAGTTGCGGGTGTAGACTTTATCACTATATTCTTGCCATGCTTGGTCTGAAGAGTTGGGAAATTCTGTTAATGTTGCCTGTTGAATATATTCCATGAAAGGGCGACGAAGACGTTCATATTTATCGAATGCTGAGGCTATGGCTTGCTGGTTATCCCAATTATTTTCTTGAGCAATATTAGTAATTAATGTTGTAATTACCATTGCATCTTCTAATCCTTGATTAGCTCCTTGAGCCATAAAAGGAGGCATACCATGTGCGGCATCACCAACTAATACAACTCGTCCTGAACTCCAAGCTGGTAAGATATTTTTAGCTATAGCAGCACGATGAATGTAATAGGGACGTTGCAATATATTTTCCGGTGGAGATAATCGCACTAATTCTTGTATTGCATGAGGAAATCCAGCTTTTTCTAACTCTTGCAAAACCAAATCAAGCAAATCACTACCAGACTTTTCTGAAACTAAATGCAAAGGTACAGGTAAATGCACTAAATAGCCCATTCCTTGTCTGTTTATTAACAACATTCTCGGAGTTTCACTAAAAGCAACCTCCCTCAGATCATAGTTTGCTACTGTGATAATTGGCGAGCCTGCCAAAAATTTCTCTTCAATATGCGATCGCAGTTCCTTGGGTATATCGGGTATTTCTCGACAAGATATTGCCGCAAATCCAGAATATTCGGGTATGGCAAAAGCTTGCTGAGAGCTATCAGCATAAAGTATCTTACGAACTGTAGAGTTAATTCCGTCTGCGGCAACAATTAGTTTAGCTCGGAATGATTTTGTCAGTGATGGTTGAGGCGCACTGTCTGAATTTTGAGACTGTGTATCATGATTATTTTCTCCATCTGACCAATATGCATAGGGATTAGCCTCGATACTAGCACTACTAACGCAATCCAGGCGGACGCATCCCAATTCTGGCTCATCTACAACATTGATACAACGGTGATTTGGTTTAACTTGGTCTTCTGGAAGTAGTTGCCTTAAGGCAGTCTGTAAATTATACCAAGTAATTGAAACTCGACCTTCGCCATAATTACTAAACCAAACATCAAAACTCAAAGAAATTGACCTAACTCTTTGTCCCTGAAAGTTTTTATAAACCCATTCTAGTGAAGGCTTGGGAAGTTTTGGTTCAATGACTTCGGTGGTTTTCTCGTCGTCAGATTGCTGGTATTTAGTGAAAGTCAGACTCGCTGTTTTGACTGCTTGATATGCGTGAGTATCTACATATTTTAGAGCTTTTAATCCGTTAGGCAGAAGATCCACAACCTGACCTACCTGACGAAAAGCACGAGTTTGGTCTATGACGAGAATATTGTCAATACCACGTTTGCGTAAACCAACAGCAGTGGCTAAACCAATAGGCCCAGCACCAACTATGACAACATCGTAGATTTTGTTGATGGGTGTATCTGTGAACCCATGTGCTATTGATTGACTTTGGGGAATATTCATACGCAAGCAAGGTAAGTTGGAATTTTTACTACTGCTGTAAAAATTCCGGAAATTAACAAAAAGGTAAACAATATTGTCTACCTTCTTGTTATATCAATTATTGGCTACTAGCTTGTCTGTAACAGGCAAATTCCATTGTGAAAGTTGCCATCCCCGCAGTTTGCGATCGCAAGTCTGTAGAATAGCCAAACATCCGCACTAGGGGGACTTCCGCCCGAATTACTGAGTATGTTTGCATGGTTTGGGAACCCAAGAGCAAACCGCGACGGGAGGATATATCACCCTGGACTCTACCTAAATACTCGTTCGGTGTTTCCACTTCTACCAACATAATTGGTTCGAGGATATAGGCTTTAGCTTTGGCGATCGCTTCATCAAGGGCTTGATGGGAGGCTGACCGAAAAGCCAATTCTGAGGAGTCAATGGGGTGGAAAGAACCCCCCTCTAGCACGACTTTTACCCCGGTGACAGGATAACCGTCCAAAGGCCCTGATTGCATGGCTTCACGGAAACCTTTCTCGCAAGCGGGTATATACTCTTTGGGAATTGCACCCCCAACTACCTTAGTTTCAAAGACAAATGGCTCGTCTGTTGGTTCAATCCAGCCACTTACATGGGCGTATTGACCAGATCCGCCTGTTTGCTTTCTCAGTCGGTAATCGAAGTAAGTTTTTTGACTAATAGATTCCCGATAGGCAACGGCTGGTTTACCAACGTATACCTCCGTGTTATATTCCCGTTGAATGCGCTCTAAGTAGATTTCTAGGTGGAGTTCACCCATACCAGAAATCAAAGTTGCTCCTGATTCCGGGTCAATGCTCAATTTGAAGGTTGGATCTTCTTTTTGAAAGCGGTTGAGAGCTTTAGAAAGGCGATCGCTATCTTCTTGTTTTTTGGGTGTGACTGCCAGTGTAATTACTGGGTCTGGGACAAACATTTTTTCTAAAGATATCAGTGGTTCCCCAGAACAGAAGGTATCCCCAGAGGCACAATCTACACCCAACAGAGCGATAATATCTCCAGCTTCGGCAACTTTCACCTCTTCGCGCTTGTTGGCGTGCATTCTCACCAAGCGCCCAATTTGCACCCGTTGTTTGGTGCGAGAGTTGTAAACAGTATCGCCTTGTTTCAATGTCCCGGAGTAAATCCGGGTGTAGGTCAACTGCCCAAAGGACTCTACAGTGAGTTTAAACGCCAACGCCACTAAAGGCTCGTCAGGGTTGGGGTAAAGGCTGACAGACTCTACCGTTTTCACGACTTCCCGATCTACCGGCGATGGGAGATAAAGAGCGATCGCATCCAACAAGTTCTGCACCCCTTTGTTTTTGAATGCCGAACCCAGCAATACTGGTGTAAGTTGCAGGGTTAAGGTGGCTTGGCGGATGGTTTGCCAAATTAGTTCTTTTGGAACTTCTTTCGCATCCAATAGCATCTCCGTCATGGGTTCGGAGAATAGGGACAAAGCATCCAGCAATTTTTCCCTGGCTTGTTGTGCTTCCGCTACAAGTGCGTCAGGAATTGGCTGTTTCACCCAATGTTCGCCGTTTTCACCCTCAAAGTAGGAAGCCTCCATTTCTATGAGGTCAATTACCCCTTGAAATTTGTCTTCGCTACCAATGGGATACTGGAGTAACATGGCATTCAACTGCAAGCGATCGCGCATAGCTTGGACAACCCGAAATGGATTTGCACCGATGCGATCCATTTTGTTGATAAATGCTATCCGGGGTACGCGATAGCGCTTCATCTGGCGATCTACTGTGATCGATTGCGACTGTACACCCGCTACGGCACACAGTACCATTACCGCCCCATCCAATACCCGCAGGGCACGCTCAACTTCTATGGTAAAATCCACATGTCCTGGTGTATCAATTAAGTTGATTTGGGTATCATGCCACTGACAGGTGGTAGCGGCAGAGGTAATCGTAATGCCATGTAATTTTTCTTCTGGCATAAAGTCCATCGTTGCACCCTTGCCACCTCCCCGTACTTCTTCAATAGCGTGGATTCTGCCTGTATAGAAGAGAATTCGCTCTGACAGTGTAGTTTTACCAGAGTCGATGTGAGCAGAAATACCAATATTTCGGATACGTTCTCGGGGAATCATAATGACTTCCTTGATTATTGATGCAACAAACTGTTACCGCAACGGCAGTAACAATATCTTATATTACAATTGTAATACAAAATGATTTATTGTCCAATAACCATGCTGTCAGCGATCCCTAAATTGATGCGATCGCCAAATATAACCCTTGACATTATCAGCCTTTGAGGGAACAAAGTCGATGCGACTGTTGTAGATAAGTAAGCCCAATGCGTCAAGATATAGGAGATGAGGGACAGTATCAACCAACGGTAAACACCTAAAAGTGTAAACTAGCCCTTGTCCCGCGCCTAAGAATTGAAACCATATTTCTTGCTTTTCTATATGCTTTTCACGCCCTTTTTCTCATATTTCTGCGCTTGTGTGCAAATCCAGGTGTTCTTTCAAATTGGCGTTCGTCAAAGACGTTGGCGCAGCCATCGCCTGCTACTGTTAAATTTACTTAATATAAGCCTTTATTGTAGTTATATAAATTACTTATTTACTTAAGTACCATCTCACTTCTGGAGTCACTTTTTTACGCTTCTATTTGTGTATTAGTGGTTTATCCCGTGAGGTGCAAGATATAAGGAGAGCAAAAACTCTACTACACTGCTGAAGCTACTGAGAGAGCAGGGCGTGAGTGGGTTGGTAGTGGCTGGTGAGTAGGTTAGGGGCTTGATACACACAATATAAACAAGCCGCCCGGTTAGTATCCGAGCGGCTTCTTTTCTTGTTCGATTGTCTAGTGAGCGGACTCCGACACATCGACTCTAATCAATCCTTGGCTAGAAGCTCTGCCTCTTCCTCAGGGGTTAGTACATCAGGATCTGGCAAAATCTCAGGCTTCAATTCCTCGATTATAGTCGCCTCAGTAGGTAGAGGATTTTTCTCTTCTGTCTCCACATGTTTTAGATTTGATTGGTCAAATGTTTTTGGTTTCGAGTTGCTTGGTGTTTCTGATTCCATGAGTTTTTCTTTGATTTTTGGAAAGTAACTTTAAAAATTATATGCCATTTGACGTTTAATTATGTTGAGCTACTTAACAAACTGCTGATAACTCCAGTTCAGAACTATTCTCACTTTTATCAATAAAATGCAAGAGCAATTAATTGGACAGTTAAGATAGTTAAGCAGACAGTTAAGACTGTTAATTAGACAGTTAAGATAGTTCAGCGGACATTTAAGACTTTTAAGACTATTAATTGGACATTTAAGTAGACAGATAAGACAGTTAAAAGCACAGTTAAGGTAGTTAAGCAGATAGTGAAAAGATTTAAAACAGTTAATCAATAATAATTACGAAATATCAGTTATTTGTAACTAGCTAGAGAATCATGTAAATAGTCAGAAGTCCCTACTTTATATGTTGTTAAGTAAGTCAACATTAAAAAACTTAAGCTCATCCCACCCCTAAAAGGGAGTGGGATTTCGCAGGCATTGGGCATTGGTGGCTTTTCCCATGCCCCATGCCTGCGTGCTGCGGTTAATCCCACCCCACCAAGGAGTGGGCTTTCGCGCCGACTTTCTGTAAGAAATGTAAAAATTATTCCAATAAACTACCAGACTGCTTCAATTGAGCTAAAGTTGCATTCCCAGTACAGAATAAAACTGTAGTGATTTCGGCAATTAACACCTCAACTAAATCCACCAGTGCGGCTTCTGATATGACTGCGGCTTGCAAAAATGGCATGGCTAAACCAGCGATATCTGCACCAAGAGCGATCGCTTTTGCTACATCCAGCCCATGACGTAACCCGCCAGAAGCAATTAACGGCACATCAGGAGCGATCGCGCGAATATTTGTAATACAATCTGCTGTTGGTAAACCCCAATCCGCAAACGTCCTTCCCAAGCGGCGTTGTAAAGCATTATCCGCCCGTTCGCTTTCCACCTTCGCCCAAGAAGTACCCCCTGCACCTGCTACATCAATCGCCGCTACCCCAGCCTCCAGCAATTTTTCTGCCATTGCTGCGGAAATACCATTCCCTACTTCCTTGGCTATCACTGGCACTGGCAACTCATAACATATATTTGCTATTTTGTCAAGCAATCCTTTAAAGTTAGTATCACCTTTAGATTGAATGCATTCTTGTAGAGGATTGAAGTGTAAAATCAAAGCATCAGCTTCAAGAATCTCGACTATTCGCAGACATTCTGCTAAACCATACTTATAGTTAAGTTGCACAGCGCCTAAATTGGCAAATAAAAGCACATCGGGCGCATACTTACGCACAGCAAAAGTATCAGCTACCTGAGGTTTTTCCACTGCTACACGTTGGGAACCAACACCCATTGCAATTTTATAGTTTTGGGCAACTTCTGCCAAACGCTGGTTAATCATAGCTGCTTGTTCAGTTCCTCCAGTCATGGAAGAAATTAACAGCGGCGCACCCAGACGTTTACCCAAGAAATTGGTACTGATATCTATATCATTACGGTCGATTTCTGGTAAACAACAATGGGTAAAACGATAACGTTCTAGTCCATTAGTAATTTGGTGACATTGAACATCTTCCTCTAGGCAGATGCGAATGTGTTCCGCCTTGCGAGATTGGGTTTGTGCTGAGATGCTGGTAGGGAGGTTCACTGGTTTATAGAAATCAAAGCTGTTGCTATCACTATTGTTACAGGCTCAGGGAGTCTAGGAAACTTTATTTTTTGGGGACTAATTAACTTGGGAAACATGTGGATATCTGGGGTAATGAGGATTAGGGGTTGTTTTTCGTCTTTTTTACACCCCCTAAATGCTTACAAATTCTTATTGTATTTTTGAAAAAATTACGTATTTTAATTTAATTAACTACCCCGGTAACTTGAGTAAATTTAAGTCTGGGTAGGTATAAATAACACACTTCTTAGTGTCATATCACATAAGTTATGAGGAGTGGCGAGGGGTCAAATACCCGACTTCTTAAATAAGTCGGGTATTTCGCAGTCCATCATAATTAATCTAAAAATTTTGAGGTGGTAATGGTTTGCCTTGGCTATTAGGAACATTGACTACCTTTAAAGCTTTGGTAATAGCGATCGCATCATCTTCTAAACGCCTAGCTTTAGGATTGCCAGGACAACTAATATCTGATGATTGCTGTCCACCAATACTTACAGTAGTAGTTGTACCAAAAGAAGTAGATTTGACGCAATCTGGTTTGACTGGCAAACTTGATAATGGTTCAGCAACTTTCAGATCATGAAAAAATCTTTTTGTTAATTTTTCTGGTAGTTTACCTTGACCAGTCCCTTTTCCATCTACATAATTAACTTCTCCTGATGGCGAGACATAAATACGATAACCAATAGTGTTGGTGGAACCACTGTTGAGGATAACTCCTACATTATTGGGTACAAGTGCCATTGTTGATTGGGAAGAACAAACTAAAAATGTTAAGCCTGCTAGCCCTAAGACGCTTTGAGAAATAAGTGGATTCATATTCGTAAAATCCTATAGCGGTCTATCAAATCAATGATTATTAGTTAGTAGTAAGCCAGAAATTGCTGAAAAAACCAGGACTTTCGTCCTGGCTACAAACTTATAATCACTAGACTTATAGTTGAGAATAATAAATCAAATATATGTCAAAGCTATGTAGTAAATATGTCAGTTGTCCCCCGAAGGCTGAGCGAAGTCGTACCCTACGGGAAGCAAGCTACGCGGAGCGTCTCGCAGAGAAGCCTGTCCCCCTCATTCCCCCTAACTCTTGGCGTAAACGATAGACAATTGTGTTTGGTTCGACTTGAGAGAGGATTTCTTGAATGACGGTGTTAGCACCTAATTGTCCCCAGGTGCAGCCTTGTTCGAGATAGACTTGTGCGGCTTTACCTACTGCATAGGCCCCATAACCAGCAATTCCACCTTGGGCGATCGCACTGCCAAAAGAAGCGGTAATATTAGTGGGATTATCGCCGCTAGTAAGGGCGGCTGTACTTTTACCTAATCCTAATAAAAAACTACTACCTAATTCAGTGAGCAATAAGCCACCGGAACTCAACAAAATCGTTTTTAAAATTTTCCCGGCTTCATAGCTGGTGATGGGTAAACCATACAACCGCGCCAACGCTCGAATTAATAATAAATCGGCAACAGTCCCGCCCAAAATATCTAACACAGCAATAGGATTTAGCCCCACCACTAAAGCTTTATATTTGGTATATTGCCAAATGATATTTTCCGCTTCTTGTTCGCGTAAGTCAACAGTTTTTTGGGCGATCGCGGCTTCGGCTTCCCTGGCTTGGATAAGTGCATTTAAAGCTAAAAGCGATCGCCCTTCTCGATTAAGAATATTCAAAATTGTCTGTTTGAGTTCGTCTACTTGGGTGGGTGGAGTCTCCCATTCATAACTTACACGACCATCAGGCCACTCTAAGCGCACTTCCATCGGTGCTGGTTCCGCCGCTACCATGACAATTTCATCAGGTAATAAAGGCTGGGCTTGGGGGTGTCCGGCTCCCAATTGTTGTAAATTTTCGTAAATAGCTGCCCGATCTGTATCTGGATAAAGGTCAATTTTGTTAAATACTAAAATTAGCGGTTTTTGTGATTTTCGCAATTCCAGTAGTGCTTGATACTCTGTCCGCGTGATATCACCAGATACTACAAATAAAATTAAATCGGCTTGCCGCACTACTTCACGCGCCATTTGTGCCCGTGATTCCCCCTCAATTTCATCTAACCCAGGAGTATCAATTAGTTCTACTTGGACTTTACCTCCCGGTTGCCAGCGCACAGAACGCGGCCATTGAGTCACACCATTTAAAGGGCCTGTTTGGAGAATTTTATCCCCCAATAAGGCATTCAACACCGCCGATTTGCCCCGACTTACCAAACCAAAGGCAGCGATTTTAATTACATTCGAGTCTAACTTATTGAGTGTGGTGTTCAAAGTCTCCAATTCCGGCTTTACCAAACCCGCCAATTCTGGGTTAGATGATAGTTGCCCTGACTTGCGAAGATATCCATACCAAGACAAGGTTTGTCGGAGACTAGCACGAGCACGGTTTAAATGAGTTTCTTGCAGATTGCGCACTGGGTTGGCTTCAGTCAAGGTGAGATTGAGAACAAATTACATCTCTATTTTGCGCTAAATTCTCATGGGGCATTGTGATAAAAATTAACACTATTTTGTGCCGAAGCTAATACGCCTATCAATTACAGCAGCATCTGGGATAACGTTATCAGAGTGTTTAGTGGGTGCTATCCTGAGGGGGTTAGCGAATTTAGAGCAGGCTTTTGTCGATGTGTTGCAGCAGGATGAAGTAGTTTTTGTGGAGATTAATGCTGCTATTGCGCGAGAAACTGGGAGAATTACGGTACTTTATAACCTTCAGTTACCCGATGCGTTGCAAGTAGCGGCGGCTTTAAAGGCTGGTTGTGAGCCTGTTTGGATCAATGATGATGCTTTCAAGCGTGTGACATAGTGGAATTTTTTATCTAAAATCTAGGTATTTTCTTGATGCAATTCATCAGTTCTTTGTAAAATTTCTAGTCCATGCCTTGCTTTTTCAAGAGTTAACCTATAAGGTTTCATTCCTTGCAAAATTTGAATGGTCTTGAGCAAAAGTTTTTTGGCAAATTGGCGTTGTTTAGGTTCTTGGATGAGAATCATTGCCAAATCACAGCTATAATCGGCTACCAGGGGATGAGTATTGCCGTAAAGTTTCACCACAAGTTGGATAGCTCTACTGTAAAGAGATTTGGCTGTTTGGGAGTCGCCCTGATAGTAGCATACACCAGCTAGACTTGCTTGAGCGATCGCCAGGGTTAAATGATTTTCTCCATGAATTTTTTTTGTGAATGTAATTGCGCGCTCGTAACAAGAGTGAGCTTCAGTATATTTTTTTTGTTTTGCATACAAATGAGCTAATTCTATGTGAGCATTAACCATATAAGCGTGTTGTTGACCGTAAGCTTCACTAATAATATCAATTGCTTGATTGCACAGGGATTCGGCTTTTATGTAATTTCCTCTTTTATCATGTAAAATTGCTAATTTTATTTTGGTATTTGCGACTTCAGAATGGCGTTCTCCATATTCTGATTGAAGTGTCTGTATGGATTCCAATACAAGTTTTTTAGCCTTTCTGAATTGCTCGGAATCTATGTATATATCTGTAAGGGTTAGAGTACTAGCGATTACATCAAGATGACAATTACCAAATATTTGCTTTCTGAGAGCGATCGCTTGGATGAGAAACTCTTCAGCCTGTTTGTATTCTCCCCTTTCAAAATGAACTACCCCAAGATAATGATAATTCTCGGCGATCGCTGGACTAGCTGAGTTAGTACCGTTCAATCTTTTTTGACACTGATTGAGTAAAGCATGTGCATCTGAAAATTTTCCTTGTGCGATACAGAAGCGCACTATTCTTTGTATGAGAATTGCAAAATCTTCAGGGGTATAGCCGTCGATATTGGTGGCTTTTTGAATAAAAGGAATTAAAGGTTCGAGGGATTTTAGTCGTTCTTGGGTATAGTCGTTCAAGCTTGTGGGGAAAAGCTTGGCTGCTGCTACCATTGCATGACAGTAAGTTTTATCTAGGTTTTTTAGTTCAGCCTGCTTTTTCAATTCGTGACTTGGATTTTTGCACCTATCCCCCAACCAAGCTAGATTTGCACTTACGTTCTGGTAATTAAGGGGATTATGGGGAAATGTAATGACAAAATGACGTTTAGTTGTGTTATCCCTTTCTTCGCGCTTATCTTTAGCAATTCCCAACTCTATCAAACACTGAATGGTATTTTTCAGTTTCTTTGATTTCTCTGTAATCGTTAATTCGTGAAAGTTTTGTTGATCGGATGACAGAGATGACAGGGATGCGAGAAATATATCTATTAATCTTGCAAGATGAGCAGGTTCGGCTTTGACTCGAATATCCGTATCCGGTTCGCATTGAATCAAAATTTTTTGACCTTTTGGTTCATTGATGGTATTAGTCACGTAGGCTAGAAGGCTAGAAACTAACAGTTCAGCATCAACTTGAACTGTTTTATAAGAAGTTCTTGCCATATTTGTTGTAGATCCCCAGCTTGCAAGAGTATAAATCTCTCAAACCCTTGTGTATACAAGATTATAGCCATTTTAAGAGAGATTTGCTGGGGAATATGTGAATTAGTTATAAATATTTTGCAAATGTTCAGGGAAATTACTCTAGGTGATTTTACCCTAGGAAATCTCTAAACGTGTTGCATATCTTAGTTGTATAGCATTTACCACTACCAAAAATGTCCCAACCGCTATCTTCCGGGGATGAAAGTTGGCAAAATTCACTGTCTAAAAGTTTGGGATTAGATAAAATTGACTTCTCCCACAACTCCACAGACTTGGATAGTGTATCACCTGAGATGCCGCAAATCCCCGATCTCGGTTCAATACTGCACGAACGTCAGAATTCACTACAACCGGAAATACATTTCAATGCGTGGGAACGTAATCCCACTTCTCTTCACTCTCCTAAATCTACTCATTCCAGTTTGGAACAATCAAATATTCAAGATTTAAATGTGTTACAGAGTTTAGATGATTTTCCCAAGAGTATCGATAGTTTACAACAGTCGGAAATTAATGATTATCCAATTAATTGTGATGTTCTTCAGACCGATTACTCTCGATATTCTGCAATTAATCAATCACTGCACTTGGAAAATCATTTAATGGTAATGAATTCATCTAGCCATAATTGCCCATTTACAACTATTAGCGATAGTGGTCAAGTTTACAAACATACATCAGATAATTCGAGTGATAATTATTATGCTGGATATATAAGCGATCGCTCTATTTATAATCCTAGTGGTTCTTATCAAGGATATGGGGGGACAGATGGCAAAATTTATGACCACAATAATCATTGTGTGGGTTGGATAGATAGTTGTGGTGATGTTTATAATACCGCTGGTATCCAAGTTTATCACACTACTAAAGGAGTTGTAGGAGGTGCTGCTTATATGCTTTTAGTTTATCACGGTGGTGTTTCATAAATTTAGATAATTGTCTTGTTATTAAACATTGAAAAAATACAATATTTTAGATAAATAGAGGTATATAAACATGGCTTGGAATTGGTTTATGATAACTATGAACGCGGTGTTAGATACGGCGTTTAGGTTTGCTCCTCAAATGTATATTGCCGAGCAACAAACAAAAAATACAAGAGCAATTATTGAGTCAAATAGTGCTTTGGCAGAAAAACGAGAAGAAATACAACTGGAATATCTAAAGCTTCAGTATTTACAAGATAAGGAAAGACAAAATTTTCAAGCCAATCAAAATAAGTTAAGCTATGAACGCAATAAAGAATTACAAACCTTTATTCAATATTGTGAAAATATAAGATTGCAACAAAATTTTGAGTTCCAACGATGGCGTTTTCAGAAGGAAAAAGAACTTCAGTTATTAATTTTAAAGCTTAACCAAGATTTTCAGCGAGAATTAGCTTTAATTCACCGAGAAACTTCTTTAAAAAGTCTTGAAGAACAAAAACGTTTAGAAAATTCACCAATTTGGTTGATAGCCAGTGATATTCTTAACTCAAATGTGGGAGAAATAACACCAATGCACATTTTTTTATCTCCAGCCAAAATTCAATATGAACGTTTTACAAATGCGGCTAATACCAGTAAGGGTTTTCCTGATATTGAGTTAACTTTAGCTGAAGGATTACGATATTTTTTCAAAAATTATTGTAGTTATAATCGCCCTTTAGATTTTGTTGGCGGTGCGTGGGTAAGTGCTAGTTATCATAGTGAAGCAAGTATTAAAGCTTTAAGAGGCGTTTTAAAAACAGAGCCAACTTTAATTTTAGAAACAGAAGTTGATGGAGATTACCTCAATTTTCGGATTGCTTATTGGAGCTATAATGTTGCTAATTTTCGCTATGATTCAGTCATCTCCCGCCTATCCTATCGAGATATTTTATACGAATCTGCTAAAGAACGCGCTCGTCAATGGCAGATAACTCGAAAAAAGCTAATTGCTACTGGAGAAAATCCTGAAGAAGTTGATAAACTTTATGGTGGTGATAATCTACAAAATTGGGCAATTTTACAACGGGAAGAAAGCGCAAGAAAAGCAGGCGTGGATAAAAATGAAGTCGAATACCACTACATGGTTAATAAAAAAGATGTAGAAGAGTTAAGTAATTTTATCACCATTTACCACTGTATTTTTGCTGGGTTAATCGCAGATGAATACTTTTTAATAGAGTATAATTTTAATCCAGTTTTGCCCCAGTTACTGCCTAATTTAATTACACAAATTCCTGAGCGAGATGCAATTCAAGCTTTAATTAATAAAATAGTTAATTACTATCAAGATATTACTAGCTTTTTTGTAGAAAATCGTTCGGCATTAGCTCCTGAATTTCTTATAGATTTAGCTTTAAATTTAGGAAAATTTACTAATCATAACTGGGTAGTCAACCAATTAATTTATTCTCTAGAAACTTGGTTAAAAATTAGAAAATTATCAGTTGCCAACGAACTTGAGGTATTACTGAATAAAGTAGAAGCCAATTTAACTGATCGAGATCGAGACTATGTTAATAAATTAAATCGTCTTCTCAGTGTTATTGGTCACAAACGTTCTTTGAGAATAGTTAATAATTTCTATGAACCAGAATTTAATGATACGGAAGAGTTTGAAATAGAATTGGACAAAAATCTTGATATTGATTTTGATAATCAACAAGACGCAAGCGTTGATTATTACAATCTTGTTGCTTTTGTTCCTAATTCCAACTTATATACATCAGTTCAATGGCTACATCACAGTTGTGAATTCCCACTACAAATAGGTGATAATGGCAAAATTCGTTGTGAATATTGTTCTCAAAATAAATTAATTTTTGACTGGTATATAACTGACAATAATCATCTTTCAGAAAGACCATTTGGAACAAAAATAGATGTTTCATCTGCTTTATCTTTTGCTGGTCAAATGATACCTATAGCTGGTCAAAAATGGATGAATCGATTTTTAGAAAATCTTGAATAATCATTACAGCCGTTAAATAAAAAGGAAAATTAATTATATGTGGGGAAGAGTTGCGATTTATGAATCTAATCATATTGGGCAAAATATGGTTATTCTTCCTAAATCAATTTATGAAACTTATCAAACTAATGAAAGAGAACCTGTATTTGTGGAAATTAATTCTTCCCAAGAGAGCCAAGTTAAAGCTTATGGTCAAGCTTGGTATGATGAAACTAATCAGTTTCAAAATAATGGAATTCAGGAAGTTTATAATGTTGGCTTAGAACAATCTTTAATTAATACTTGTTTACTGAAATTAGGTGATATTGTTAAAATCGAACCAATTCAACCATCAGACATTCAAGAAGCTATTTCTTTAGAGTTAGAATTTTTAGGAGATTCTTCTGCTAAGATTCAAACCGAAAAAGACTTACAATATCTAAAAAATCGGATTTTGGGTAGTGAAATAATTTTAGCTCAAGAAAGCCGCTTTATTATCCCCATTAAAATAGCAGACATAAGTCAAAAACTTCTCTGTCGAGTCCTAAAAATAGAACCAGAAGATGTTCCTGTAAGATGTAATGAAAAAACAAGCATTCTGTTCCGAGGTTTATCTGTTAAAACTGAAAGTTCATCTGTTAGTTTCTCTAACATAGGTGGTTTAAAAAAACCTATTAGTCTTTTACGAGAAATGGTGCAATTACCGATGGAACATCCTCAAGTATTTTTAGATATGGGAATTGAACCACCAAAGGGAGTGTTACTATACGGATCACCTGGAAACGGGAAAACTTTGTTAGCAAGAGTAATCGCTCAAGAAGTTAATGCTAAATTTTATGTTATTAATGGACCAGAAATTACTTCTAAATTTGTAGGAGAAGGGGAAAGAAAACTGCGAGACATCTTTGAAAAAGCCAGATTAAATGCTCCTGCAATTATTTTTATGGATGAAATAGATTCCATTGCGGGTAAAAGAGATGGTTTTTCCGCAGAATTTGAAATTAAATTAGTGGCACAATTACTCTCTTTAATGGATGGTTTAGACAATCGTGGTAATGTAGTTGTTATTGCTGCTACTAACCGTCCCCATGCTATTGATCCTGCTTTACGCAGACCAGGTAGATTTGACAGAGAAATTGAAGTAACTTTACCAACAGAAGAAGAACGGTTTGAGATCCTTCAAGTTCATAATAGAAAAGTTAACCTCGATCCAGACATTAATCTTCAAGATTGGGCGAAAAAAACTACTGGTTATACTGGAGCAGACTTATCTAGTTTAACTAAAGAAGCTGCAATGCGTTGTTTTAGAAGAATTTTTGAATTAGCTTCAGATGGCCACTATATTAAAATAGGAGAACCAGTAGTAACTGATGAAGATTTTTTAGCAGCTTTTAAGGAATTACAGCCAACTAATTTAAGAGATTTACCCCCACAAGAAGAAACTTTTTCTTGGAATGAAATTATTGGTGCAACAAGCATTAAAGAACAATTAGCCAGTTTAATTGAAACTCCTTTAAAAGATCCCAGACAATTAAAATTAATGGGATTGACAACCCCTCCGGGTATTCTTTTAGTTAGTGGTTCTCGTTCGGGGAAAAAGTCCTTAATTTTTGCCCTTGCTAAAAAACTCAACCTCCAATGTATTGTTGTTAGAGCCTTAGATTTAATCAATCAAAATCCTAGAAATAGAGAAAAACAAACTTTAGCCGAAATTTTTCGTAAAGTACGACTATCTTCTCCATCAATTCTGTTAATTGACAAAATAGACTCTGTTTTTTCAGAACAGATGCAATACAACATGGAAAGTTTTGTACTAGCTGAAGATTTAGCTGATGAAATCAGAAGAAATCGTTTGTACGATAATGTTTTCGTGGTTGCTACAGCGAGAACTACTCAATATTTGCCACCGATTTTACTAGAACATTCTGTATTCAGTCACGTCTTACAAATGCCAATTCCTTCTCTTGATGAATGTGAATTAATTATTAAGAGTAAATTAGGCAAGCACTTTAGTAATGATGCTGAAATCAAAGAATTAGCAAAATCAGTGCAAGGTTTAAACACAGGAGAGGTGATTTACATATGTGAAGAAAGCCTAAGAATGTCTATTCGAGCAAGTCTCGAATTTCAAAACACTATGGCTACAGGTTTCAAACAGATTGCCCAATTTACTAAGGAAAGTAAATGTGTTGAATCTGAAAATTAAAAACTCAATTCATCTAATTATGGAGACTTAAACAATGACAAACAATCCTAATTCCAGACAAAATCAATATCATCAGAATCAACCAGAGCAAGTAGGAATACAAGAAACTATTCAAGCTAACTTACAAATGGCTGATGATACATGGGAAAGGGTACTCTGTGCTTTAGAACGCTTGGAATATGTCACTGAAGAAGCTAAACCCCAACGTTCTGCGACACGAATAGATCGTCATTATGACCGAGATAATATTCGAGTTTCTGCTATTCATGCACAGGAAGAAGTCAATTTGCAAGTTAGTGCTTTTTATCGGGTACTTTCTCCAGTCAGAGGTAATGAAATTTCAGATTGGTTACTTAAGGATTTTCTTTGCTGGTTAGGGGGACGTGAAAAAATGGGACTTCAGTTAAATTTAACTGATAAATATGCTATTCCAGTAATCAACTGTATTTTGGGTGTTCCCTATAAATCTTTAAATTTACCTGAACCAAAATATTCACAACAATCACAGCCGCTCTCGCAAAATAATCAATCAAATTTGGAAATGATGGGTGCAGTGGAGCAATTAGGTGCTAGTTTACATGAAACCGATCGGATAATAGATGATTTTTCTGGTAATACTCAGAAAAAAGCTACTCAGCATAATCACGACCGAGGAACTCTTCAAGAGGGAATGAAAAGACTTCAAAATATTGCTAATGATTCTCGTCAAGTCGATTGGTTTAAGCGCTTTGGAAACGAATGGTGGAATCGGCTACAACAAGTAAGATAAGTTTTCAGATTGTCTAGGATTAAACACATCTTTTTTAGGCTAAAAAATACTAAGTTGATTTTTTTATTAAAAGATAACATTAATAAGACAAAGTTTTCCAGAATATTATAATTGTATTAATTATTTATAAACTTAAGTTCTTGTTTTGTTATCTATTTATTAACCAACTAAAAATATTAGCCTAATGCAACCATAATCAAGACATCAAAATGTCAATAACTGGCAAATAACAAGAGGTACAAATGACAACATATTATGATTTAAAAATTCGCTGTCCTGCTTGTATAGCAGCAGGAAAATCAGGGGGATCTCCTGCTCAATGGAATCATGCTAATGGGTGTGGTGGCAAAATTCAAATAGGTGATAATGCTTATTTAAAGTGTGTTTCTTGCAGTCATACAAAACATCTGAAAAATTGGCGATATGCTTGCGAAGAACATGAAGCAGATTATCGACCATGTACAGGAGCAAGTTTTGCGAACGCTATTTCTACAGCAGGTCAGGTTACAAGTCTTGCAGGAGTTCGATGGTTAAGAACCTTAATGGACAATATAGGAGATGACTGGTAATCGGCTCTATTCTTTTTACTTGTTTCTTAAGTTTTGCTAATAATGCTTGGGAGTGATAAATTCACTCCTAAATCTTTCAAAAATAACTTACTAAGTCAAAAATGTTGAAATAAAATGACTACTTATTACGATTTAAAAATTCACTGTCCTGCTTGTATCGCTGTAGGGAAATCAGGAGGTTATGCTTCCCAATGGTATCACACAGACTGTGGTGGTAGGCTTCAGATTGGAGATGATGCTTATATTAGATGTTCTAGTTGTTATCATAGAGATCACATAAGATCTTGGCGATATGCTTGTGAAAGTCATGAAACTAGCTATAGACCAACTAATGCTAATAGTTTTGCTAATGCTATCTCTACTGCTGCTCAAATTGCCAATGTTGCTGGAAGAAGGTGGTATATCAGACTTTTAGATAATTTAGAAGATTGGTAAATTCCATGAGGACAATCACTCTTAAAATCACTGATAAATAAATGTAAGCGCAACTTAATGTAAGTAAAAAATTTTAGACGCATGGATTGCCACCCCATACTCCAAAGATGACTAAAATCTGCGGAAAATGGAACAGATCGCAGAGTTAAATTTAAAATAAACAAAAATTGAACATCTTTTGACCTGGAATCTGAGCAATCAGGCAAGACACACTACAACTATCGATTCTGAACACAGTAGTTTGTCAAGCATCAAGAGGTCAAACAATGATTCGCCACATTTCTATTTCTGCTGCTAACCCCCGTCATGTTGCTGAAGTCATGGCTGAACTTTGGGGAGGACGTATTTTACCATTTCCCAGTCATGCTGGTAGTTATATGGCTTTGGCTTGGGATGAAAGAGGAACAATGATCGAAGTTTACCCACTGGGTACGGAATTAGTTCCTGGTGATGCAGAAGTGGAATTTCGGGAAAATGATTCTCCTAGTCACTTTCAAGCAGTACACGCAGCTATTGATGTCACTGCTAGTGAAGAACAGATTTTAGCAATTGCAGCCCGTGAAGGTTGGCGTGTATTAAGTTGCAATCGCGGTGGATTTTTTGAAGTTATTGAATTATGGATTGAAAACCGCCTGTTATTGGAATTGTTAACCCCAAAAATTGCACCACTATATACCAAGTTTATGCAACCTGAGTCTTTAGAGGCGTTTTGTGCAGCTATGGGTGTGGCGTAAACAAGATTTGATCAATATTTTCCAGCTTGGTGGCAATTAATTTTTGCTTGCACAGATCCAAGCTGGATCAGCCAATGTATATAACTTGAAGGAAGGAGACATATATTATGAGTCTTGGTGATTGTGTCATCAATGCTAGTAACTTATACTCAGATAAGATAGCGCTTATTTTTGAGCATCAAGCTTGGAACTATCAAGACTTGAATGAAATTACAGACAAAATCGCTGCTTCTTTGATGAATATGGGGATTAGCAAAGGCGATCGCATTGCTCTACATTTATCAAATTGTCCGGAAATTGTCTTTTGTTACTATGCTTGCTTTAAAATTGGTGCGATCGCAGTTCCTCTCAATACTCGTTTAAAAGCACCGGAACTCGAATTTATCCTCAATCACTGTCAAGCTAAAATCTGTATCAGCCAAGCGGATTTATTTGCGGAAATTCAGCAGATTTCCGGCAAAATTAATAGTATAGAAGCCTACTTTATAGTTAGTGATATTACAGACATTACAAACGGGCATCCATTTGAAAAACTATTGCAACCGAAAGAAAAGCGAGAAGTGCCAAAAATTGATGAAAATGCGTTAGCGAAGCTTACCGAAGGTATCGCGGCAATTTTATACACATCAGGCACTACCGCCCGTCCCAAAGGCGTTACCCACACCCATCGCTCTTTACAACTGGAGTTTAGACTAAAAGCGATATGAGAGAACGCAAACCAAATGGAATTAGAGGTTAAAAATATTATCTTGTCAGTCTCAAAGCATCGGCGACCTTGAACAATTTTTGTGTAGTATGCTTGCCGAGAAAATAATACAATAATGATAATCATGAAAATGGTGGGAGAGAAACGAGCGACGCTCGTTTCTCTCCCACCCCCCTTATTCGATTATCATTATCAGATAATGAGCAACAAAAAGGGGTGTCTGATTGAATACAGTCCCCCTTTTGGTAGAAGGTGAGAAAAGAACTACCATTACTCACCTGCCAACATGAAAAATGCCAGACTTGAAGAGTTTCGTCAAGTAGCTTACAAATATTTAGGTAGAGCCAAAGATGCGACCTTTGAATTAACAGATGCGATATTGCTAACCCGCAATGTTTATTCCTTAGCAGATTTATCCTTATCACCAGTATTTAGACGCAAGTGGCCAAGCATCTATGAAGCCTTACAAGATAGCAGACCACAGAGACAGAAATTGATGCAGCTATATATCAAACATATCCCAGCAGAGGAACGACCATTGTTAGCAGGAGATCATACAAACTGGTCACGCCCAGATGCAGTAACGTTACAAGAGAGGACTTATGAGCATAGTGGCGCATCCATAGCAGGAAATAAACCGATTACCATTGGTCAAGGATATAGCACAATTGCCTGGATACCTGAAAAATCAGGTAGTTGGGCACTACCTTTGAGACATGAACGGATCACAAGTGGGGAAAGTCCAATCTCAAAAGCGATTTGGCAACTAAAACAGGTGTGTAAATATTTACCTGTTAGACCGATTTCAGTTTGGGATAGTGAATATGGGTGTGCGCCTTTTGTCTTAAAAACTGCCAGTATTCCCGCAGATATTTTGGTACGATTGCGCTCAAATCTTTGTTTATGGGGTCAGCCTGAAGCTTATTCGGGTAAGGGACGTCCCAAGAAACACGGGTCTAAATTCAAACTTAATGAACCCACAACATGGAGTGATGCAGAATCTGTTTTAGAATTGGATGATCCGAAACTACAACGGGTAAGGATTAGCCTTTGGAAGAATTTACATTTCCGTAAGGCGGCGGCGCGTCCGATGTTACTCATCAGGGTTGAACGTCTCGACACACAAGGCAATGAACGAGTGTCCAAACCTTTGTGGTTAGCTTGGGTTGGAGAAGAAATGCCACCACTAGAGGAAGTTTGGTGTCTTTACTTGCGTCGCTTTACCATTGACCATTGGTATCGCTTTTTAAAGCAACGTCTACATTGGACAGTGCCACAGTTGAGCACTCCCAAGCAAAGTGAAAGATGGAGTGACCTCATGCCTGTGATGACTTGGGAATTGTGGTTAGCCCGTGATATCGTGACTGACAATCCTCTACCTTGGCAGAAGTCTCAGGGGAATTTAACCCCTGGAAGAGTTGCTCAAGCTATGGGTGGAGTTTTCGCCACCATTGGTACTCCAGCCCTTCCACCCAAACCTCGCGGAAAGTCCCCTGGTTGGGAACCCGGAAAAAAGCGTCACCGTAAAAACCGATGCCCGATTGTTAAAAAAACCGTAACACGACCACGTAAAGAGCCATCAGTTGCGGTTTAATACTAAAGATTATTCATAATTTCGCTAAGTCTGTGATTAACTCAGCCCTGCTGGGTCGTTTTGCATAGCTTAGTCTAAACTCCAGTTACAACTTACAGCCGCATATCATAGTCAACAAACCAATTTAACCGACGCAGATATTAGCGGCGTGATGTTACCTCTGTGTCACATATTTGGCTTTGCTCTACAGATGATTGCAGCTATTAGTGTGGGTGCAACATTAGTGATTATGCCTCGCTTTGAGCCAGAATTAGTATTGCAGAATCTCCAACAACATGGAGTTACCAAACTTTACGGACTACCAGTCATGTACAATGCTTTGGTGAACTACCCAGAAATAGCTGCATATAGTCTAGATACTTTGCAACTTTGTTTTGCTGGCGGTGATGCAGTTCCCCCAACCCTACAACAACAATTTACAAAAATATTTGGGGTAGAAATTCTCGAAGGCTGCGGGATGACTGAAGTAATTCCTTATAGCATGAACCCTCAAGAAAATAAACGCCTGGGTTCGATTGGTAAAGCTACACAAGGAGTGATGCTAAGACTAGTTAATGAACAAGGGGAAGATGTTCCCCAAGGTGAAGTTGGGGAAGTTTTAGTCAAAAGTGAAGCGATGATGCTTGGCTATTGGAATCAGCCAGAAGCTACCGCCGCAGTATTAAAAGATGGTTGGTTATACACAGGCGATTTAGCTTGGATGGATGAAGATAATTATTACTGGTTTGTCAGCCGTAAAAAAGAAATTATCGTCCGGGGTGGTTCTAATATTTCACCTTTAGAAGTCGAAGCAGTTTTATATCAACATTCATCTATCAAAGAAGCAGCAGTCATTGGTTTACCAGATGCAACTTGGGGTGAAATTGTCCAAGCATTTGTGGTACTGCGGGAAGAATACTCTATTAGCAAAATCGAATTAATGGAATTTATGCATCAAAGAATCGCCGCTTACAAAGTCCCAGAAAAGATTGCGTTTCTGCCAGAACTACCCAAAGGATTAACAGGTAAAATCCACCGCAAAACATTACGAGATTGGGCAACAGCTTAGAATAATTCGTAATTCTTATTTGAATTATAAGTAGATCGGACTAAATCAACATAACATGCTCTGTCCGCAGCGTTCGCGCAGCGTCTTGAAGAGAGGAACGAAGGAAGCAATCGCTGCATACTGGGCTTGCTACCCTGGGGGACGCTACGCGCTAAGGGAACTCCAAAAAATACTAGCCCCTAGCCCTAGTCCCTTTTTTATGTTTCCTGGTGTATGCAATTCATGACGGCTACTTATATTGAGAAATTTAAATTTTTGCAATTTAAAATCATCAAGCTGAAAATTTTGTGGGATACTTAAAAAAGTTTCTTAATTACGAATGCATAATTTGTAGTCAAGAGACTTTTTTGTATATGTTGCTAATTCTAATTTTTTAGACATTGCTGAAGATTTTTTAGCGGTTGTTCATCTGTGTCTCTAAAAAGATGTTGGAAAAGTATTTTTTATTACGCAAAAATTTTATAAACCTAACCTGCCTACCCCCTGTACCTTGTAGGAAATGGGGGTTTCAAAGCCTATCCTGGTAGGAGAGGGCGGAGATGGAAAGAGGTTTGGAAGTGAGGTGTTTGAGTAAACTTTACGATTTTCTAAGTATTATTTAACAATAAATTAATAATTTCAGCAAATGTCTATTAATTTCTCATCAGTTCATCCCGCTAAAAATTGATTGGGAGATAAAGTTTATGCCATCACTATCAGAACGGCTATCTTGGGAAAGAAATCGCAAATTTGTAGGTAGAGAAAAGGAAATAAATTTATTTAAAAAAACAATTATATCGAAAGAGTTGCCTTTCAATATTTTGCATATTTTTGGCCCTGGGGGTGTGGGTAAAACCAGCCTGATACAGCAATTTAAAAATTTATGTAAACAGCTAGAAATCCCATCAATTAACATCGAAGCCAGGAACTTAGAACCTGCACCAGAATCTTTTTTAAATGCTGTAAATTCTAGTATAGGGTTATCAGAAGGCGATTATACCTTACAAATACTGGCTGCTAATGAAAAACGCCAGGTGATTTTTATTGACACATACGAAAATATTTATCCATTAGATGAATGGCTGCAAGCAGAATTTTTACCACACTTATCTTTTGCTACTTTGGTAGTTTTGGCAGGACGTAATTCTCCTTCCGAAAATTGGCGTAGCGATCCTGGATGGCAAGCTTTAATTTATATTTTACCCTTACGCAACTTCAGTCCCGAAGAAAGCTTAAATTACTTGCAAAAAAGAGAGATTCCCGCTAACCATCACGCAGGAATTCTCAACTTTACCCACGGATATCCTTTAGCATTATCCTTAGTATCAGATGTATTAGCACAGGGGCAGGATATTTCTTTTCCATTGGAAACTGCACCTGATATTATCACAACTCTACTCGAAAGATTTATCAAAGAAGTACCCACACCAGCACATAGAATGGCTTTACAAGCTTGTGCTGTAGTCAGGCTAACTACCGAAGCATTACTCACCCAAATATTGCAGTTACCAGATACTCATAATTTATTTGAATGGTTGCGGGGACTTTCGTTTATTGAAACCGGACAATTAGGATTATTTCCCCATGATTTAGCTAGAGAAGTTTTAATTGCCGATTTGCGTTGGCGAAATCCTGATTTTTATGCCCAATTGCATCATCAAGCCCGTAACTATTACAGCCAACGTTTAGGACAAACTCAAGGGTTAGAAAAACATCGGGTGTTATTTGATTATATTTTTCTCCATCGAGATAATCCGGCGATTCGTCCCCGTTTTACTTGGGGTGAACAGAGTAGTTTGTTAACTGATGGATTTAAAGAAACTGACAAAGATACAATTTTAGAAGCGATCGCCACCAATGAAGGTGAAGAATCAGCGCGAATTGCAGCCCATTGGTTACAGCATCAACCCCAGAATGTCTTAGTATTTCGTGATTCCCAGCCAACACCAGCCGGATTTGCAATTATGGTGGCGTTACATGAAGCTAGTAGAGAAGAGATTAATATTGATCCTGGGGCTGTTGCCGCTTGGGAATATTTGCAAAAACATGCACCCTTACGCCCACAGGAAGGTGCAACAATCTTCAGGTTTTGGATGGCGCGGGATACCTATCAAAGCGTTTCGCCAATCCAAAGCCTAATTTTCGTCAATTTTGTGCAATATTTCCAAAAAACCCCAGGATTAGCATATACATTTTTACCCTGTGCCCAACCAGAAGAATGGGCACCCATGCTAACATACTTTGATTTAGCGCGATCGCCTGCTGCCGATTTTACAGTCGGGGGACGAAACTACGGCGTATACAGCCATGATTGGCGGATAGTTTCACCTATTGCATGGCAAGAACTTTTAGCACAAAGAGAAGTTGCCGCCTCGGAGGTAGTTGCAGCCACCACACCCGCAAGTCAACCGCTATTAGTTCTCAGTCAATCAGAATTTATGGCAGCAGTACAAGATGCTTTGCGTAACTTTACACGTTCTGACGCATTACATCAGAATTTATTATTGCGATCGCGAAGCGTGTACGAAGTACTCTCGCGTTTAGTAGAAGAACAAGTTACAGAATCAGGTAGTGTAGCCAAAAAGGTTGCAGCTTTGCAAACTCTCCTCAAACAAGCAGCAGAATCCTTGCAATCATCACCCCGTGACGAAAAATTGTACCGCGTCATCCATCGCACTTATTTACAACCCGCCCCAACCCAAGAAACAGCCGCCGAATTATTAGATTTACCCTTTAGTACCTACCGCCGTCACCTGAAAGCGGGAATGACCCGCATAGCAGAGATACTTTGGCAAAGGGAAATTCAGTAAACCGAAAAATTTTGCACAAGCCTTACCAGTTCTTCATTTCCGGTTGTGAATACAAAAAGTCGTGCATCAGCTTTTATTGTAAATAAAGGCTTTTTTGACTAGGAAGTAACAAATTTCTAAGCCAGTGAGGACAAGGGTTTACAGACGATATTGCCTCAAATTACTTGGATATCAGTGCAACACTTAATCAGCAAAGTAAATATGATTTGTTAATAAAATGTTACTTCCATTAATTGGATGTGTAAGTGGAAGGAAATTGTTTTATTTAGCAAATTTTAGGGAAACATAAGCTTGTTAACAATTTCTTTTGAAATTCTGTTTAAGACTATGAGGCTGGTAAAGAATACTTACACAAATCCGTTACCCTTCCTACCTGGCTATGAAATCGTTGAGCAACTGTATGTGGGTAATCGGACGATAGTTTATCGAGGAGTCGAAGAGTTAAGCCAGCGTTCGGTAGTAATTAAATTGCTGCAACAAGATTATCCCAGCTTCCATGATTTGTTACGTTTTCGTAATCAATACACCATTGCTAAAAATCTCAATATTCCTGGTGTGATTTGCCCCGATTGTCTGTTACCTTATGGCAATGGCTATGCACTGGTAATGGAGGATTTTGGTGGTATAGCTTTATCAAAATATACACAAACTCATAAATTAAATTTATTAGATTCACTGGCGATCGCGCTGCAACTAGCCGAGATTCTCCATCACCTTTATCTAAATCGGGTAATTCATAAAGACATTAAACCCGCTAATATTTTGATTCATCCAGAATCGAAACAAGTCAAACTAATTGATTTTAGTATCGCTTCCCTACTACCGAAAGAAAACGAAGAAATCAAGCACCCAAATGTGTTAGAAGGCACATTAGCCTATATTGCACCAGAGCAAACCGGGCGGATGAATCGTGGCGTTGACTACCGTACAGACTTTTATAGTTTAGGGGTGACGTTGTTTGAATTGTTGACGGGACAGTTACCTTTTGCTGGTGATGATCCTTTAGAACTGGTGCATAACCACATTGCCAAACCTGCACCCAGGATAAATGAAATTAACTCTCAAATACCAGAAGCGATCGCGCAAATTGTTGCTAAGTTAATGTGTAAAAATGCCGAAGACCGCTACCAAAGTGCTTTAGGCTTAAAGCATGATTTGGCAACTTGCTTAGAACAGTTAAACCAAACAGGCCAGATTGAACAGTTTATCATTGGGCAACGGGATATTTGCGATCGCTTCTCCATCCCCGAAAAACTCTATGGACGAGAAGCAGAAGTTCAGACACTCTTAGATGCTTTTGCGCGAGTCAGCAACGGTACCTCAGAATTACTGCTAGTAGCTGGTTTCTCTGGAATTGGGAAGACAGCGGTTGTGAATGAAGTTCATAAGCCAATCGTCCGCCAGAGAGGCTATTTCATTAAAGGTAAATTTGACCAGTACAATCGTAATATCCCCTTCTCTGCCTTTGTCCAAGCATTTCGGGATTTAATGGGACAGTTGCTTTCAGAATCTGATACCCAACTACAAGCGTGGAAAGCCAGCATTCTTGACGCTTTGGGAGATAATGCCCAAGTAATTATTGATGTGATCCCTGAATTGGAATGTATTCTTGGCATACAAGCACCTGTAGCAGAACTATCGGGTACGGCGGCGCAGAATCGGTTTAATTTGCTGTTTCAGAAATTTACTCAAGTCTTTACCACTCCCGAACATCCCTTGGTGATGTTTTTGGATGACTTGCAATGGGCAGATTCCGCATCCTTAAAATTGATGCAGTTGTTGATGAGTGAGCGGGAACAGGGGTATTTACTGCTGATTGGAGCTTATCGGGATAACGAAGTATTTCCCGGACATCCGTTAATGCTGACCTTAAATGAAGTCAGCAAAGTAGGAGCTACAATTAACAGAATTACCTTAGCATCTTTGAGTAGAACCAGCCTGAATCAGTTAGTGGCAGATATGCTCAAATGTGCTGAAGTCTTGGCACAACCTCTAGCAGAATTAGTCTATCAAAAAACCCAGGGGAATCCCTTTTTTGCGACGCAATTCCTCAAAACTCTGCATCAAGAGCAATTCATTACCTTTAATATCCAGGCTGGACATTGGCAATGTAATATTACTCAGGTACGCGAGGCTGCATTAACCGATGATGTGGTGGAGTTCATGGCCAAGCAGTTGCAAAAATTACCTGATGAGACTCAAAATATTCTCAAACTGGCAGCTTGTATTGGTAATCAATTTGACTTGAATACTTTGGCGATTGTCTCAGAACAATTGCCGCAGCAGGTAGCAACTGACTTGTGGAAAGGGTTACAGGAAGGATTCATTTTACCCATCAGTGAAACCTACAAGTTTTTTCAAGGGGATGGTTTAAATGATAACTACAGTGATGGGATTACCGTTGCTTACAAATTCTTACACGATCGCGTCCAGCAAGCTGCTTATTCCCTGATTCCCCAGGAGGAGAAACAGGTTGTGCATCTGACAATTGGTCGTCATTTATTAAACCATACATCTGCTGAACAATTAGAGGAGCAAATTTTTGATATCGTTAACCAATTGAATATTGGCTGTACGCTCATCAGCGATACCCTAGAGCAAGCAAGGCTGGTAGAGCTAAACTTGAGAGCCGGACGAAAAGCGATCGCTACTACTGCCTATGATACTGCTACCTATTGCTTAAAATATGCCTGTAATTTGCTGCCGACTGATAGCTGGCAAACTCAGTATGATTTGGCATTAGCTTGCTATAGTAGCGCGGCTGAAGCTGCTTATCTCAATACAGATTTGGTGCAGATGGAAACTTTGGCGGAAATTGTCTTGCAACAAGCTCGGAGTTTGTTGGATGCTGCCAAGGTGTATGAAATTAAAATTGATGCTTACACAAGCCAAGGTGAATTTACCAAAGCTGTCACCACGGGTTTAAACTTTCTCAAATCTTTTGGAATTGAATTTCCCAGTCAGCCGAATAAACAAGATTTTGTTGATTTTCTCCAACAAACCCAACAGCAATTGGCAGGACGTTCTACAGATGAGCTGTTAAACTTACCTGTGATGACTGCGCCTCAGTTCCAAGCACTGCTGCGAATGTTAGTTCAGATTAGTGGCCCTACTTACTTAGCATCTCCATCCCTGTATCCTTTAATTTGCTGTCAGCAGGTGCAGCTATCAGTTACCCACGGTAATATTCCCGCCTCTAGCTTTGGATATGTGGTTTACGGATTATTACTTTGTGGTGTAGTTGGTGACATTAAAACAGGTTATGAATTTGGTCAACTGGCTTTACAGTTAGTAGATAAATTTAATAATCAAGAATATGCCGCTAAAGTTTTATACATGACCAGCAAGTTTACTGTTCACTGGGTGAAAAATGCGGCGACAACTCTCCAGCCATTACAAGAAGCCTATACCCTGGGACTAAAAGTTGGCGCTCTTACTTATGCTGGCTATTCTGGTTATACCTACGCCTTTCATGCTTATTTTGTCGGTAAAGAACTCACAGCTTTAGAAACAGAATGTCAGGCTTACAGCATAGGCTTGGCAAACATCAAACAACAAGCATTCTTAGGCTACCTGCATATTGTCCACCAAACCGTTGCCAATCTTTTAGGAAAATGTGAGAACCCTACCAAATTAGTAGGCACAATTTTTGATGAAGGGGTAACTTTGGCAAATCTGGAACAAGCCAACGACAAAACGGGGTTATGGCATTTCCATCTGTGCAAAGTAACTTTAACTTATTTATTCGAGTACCATGACCAGACACTTTATCATTGTCAACAAGCAAAGCTGAATGCTGGCGGCGGTATTGGGATGCTCAATATACCAACACTGTATTTTTATACAGCTTTAGCCTGTTTCACCCAGTTGTCAGCAAATTCTCAGACAGATGAGTTATGGTCATTAATTGCGGATGCTAAAGAAAAGCTGCTAAATTGGGCTACCTATGCACCCACGAATTGCCAGCACCGATATGATTTGATTTGTGCTGAAGAACAGCGTGTTTTAGGACATCCACAACAAGCAATAGATTTCTACGATCGCGCTATTTCTCTAGCTGAGGAAAATGGCTATATCCCAGAACAAGCGATCGCTAATGAACTTACTGCTAAATTCTACCTTAGTTGGGGCAAAGAAAAAATTGCTGCTGTCTATATGCAGGAGGCTTATTACTGCTATGCTCGTTGGGGAGCGAAAGCAAAAAGTAACGATCTAGAACATCGCTATCCCCATTTACTGCGTCCGATTCTGCAGTCAGTTTCCCAACCCCTGAACCTGTGGGAAAGCTTGACAAGCACAATTCCAGATATTTCCCTGAATACCTCAGAATCTAGCCTGGGTCATAGCACAAACATCAATAACGCTATTGATATTGCCACTATGATCAAAGCTTCTCAAAGTCTATCTGCTACTCTGCAACTCGATGATTTACTACATCAACTCACAAAAATTATTTTACAAAACTCAGGTGGCGATCGCTGTGCTTTAATCTGTCCTAATTCTGAGGGTGAATGGCAAGTTGTCGCTATAGCTACACCAGAAACTACACAACTTTGTTCAGAACTACTCGATGGTAATCCCAACCTACCTGTGAAATTGATTCAGTATGTCAAGAACACGCAACAAATCGTGATGATTGACAATCTCAAAACTGATTTACCAATCATAGATGAATATCTTATTCGTCAACAACCAAAGAGTTTGTTATGCTTGCCAATTATTAGCCACGGACAATTAATTGGGATTGTATCTTTAAAAAATCGCTCAACTAGTGGAGTATTTACTAGCGATCGCATTTTCGTCCTTAACTTTCTCTGCACTCAGGCGGCGATTTCTCTAGAAAATGCCCGACTTTATCAAAAAGCGCAAACCTACGCCCAAAAACTAGAACAATCGCAACTGCAAATTGTGCAGAGTGAAAAAATGGCATCCTTGGGTAACTTAGTTGCCGGTGTCGCCCACGAAATCAACAATCCCATCGGCTTCCTGAATGGCAGTATCAGCAATGCCCAAGAATATGTACAGGATTTACTCGACTATATCGCCCTCTATCAAGAATATCATCCCGATGCTGCCCCACCTGTGCAAGAAAAGGCTCAAGACATTGATTTAGAATATCTCAGCGAGGATTTACCAAAATTACTTAATTCTATGCAAGGTGCAAGCGATCGCATTCAGTCTATCAGCACCAGCCTCCGCACCTTCTCCCGTGCTGATACTGAGTATAAAGTCAGAGCTAACCTGCATGAAGGTATCGACAGCACAATACTGATTTTGAAATATCGCCTGAAAGCTAATGATTCCCGTCCCGCCATTCAAGTAATTACCGAATATAGCGAGTTGCCTGTAATACAATGCTTTCCAGGACAATTAAATCAGGTATTTATGAATATCCTGGCTAATGCCATTGATATGTTCGATGAGATGGCAAAAACTCAATCATATCCAGAAATAGCCGCCCATCCGCAAAAAATCACGATTCGCACGGCAATGCTAGAAAATCAAGTTCTCATCTCGATTGCAGATAACGGCAAGGGTATGAGCGAAGATATCAAAGCGAGAATCTTCGACCATTTATTTACCACTAAAGGCGTAGGTAAAGGTACAGGCTTAGGATTAGCGATCGCTCGTCAAATTGTAGTAGAAAAACATGGCGGCAGCCTAGAAGTGCAATCCGAGTTGGGTAAAGGTAGCGAGTTCTGCATTCAACTGCCAATTTAGTTAATTGGCAATGGCGGATTATATGGCGTACCATCTGTAACTGTTCAATCCTATATAGTTTCAATCCAAGTTTGCAACTAGAACTGTAAATCTGACAATTCCTCTGGATAACAAGCCACAGATAAATATTCTGTGGTTATTTTTATCGAATTTAGATTTTACCAACAGTTATATTTTAAGTATAAATTAGCACTTTTATTAATTAGTTATCGCCAGATTTACTGAGCCACACCCAAGGGGATGGGAAAGTTTGTTGCAGCTGACAAATATCGGTAGAATTTTAAAGCGATCGCTATTTTCCCCAATATGAGTAATATGCCCCAAGTTGGACAACCCGCCCCTGAATTCTCAATTCCTGACGAACACGAAACTCCCGTTAGTCTAGGAGATTTTAGCGGTCAATGGATTATCCTTTATTTTTACCCTAAAGATAATACACCGGGCTGTACTACTGAAGCCAAAGATTTTTCCGAGTTAAATCAAGAATTTAGCGCACTAGGAGCGAAAATTTTCGGTGTAAGTCCAGATTCGAGTCAGTCCCATTGTAAGTTTATCGCTAAACATAACTTAACAATCACCCTATTAAGTGATCCAGAACATGATTTAGCCGAAACTTATGGAATTTGGCAATTAAAGAAATTTATGGGTAAGGAATATATGGGTGTTGTGCGCTCAACTTTTCTCATCGATCCTGATGGTAACATTGCTTATACTTGGACAAATGTGAAAGTTAAAGATCATGCTCAACAGGTTTTAACTAAATTGCAGGAATTGGCAGCGATCGCCAGTGCATCATCCTAGAATTAAGAAAATGCTCCACATACCTAATATTAGGTTGTGCAATAACCTATAGTTCAAATTAGCCAAGGGGAAAATGTCACTTTGTCCTATTTAAAGGAAAACTTTGCTCTGCATAAATCGGAAGATGAGCAATTTTTTCCAGAATGGTGTGATATTTACTTTATATAGAAGCGAAAACGAATTATATCTTGTTTTGACTATCTTAAAAAAGCTAGGACAAGTTTTAAATTAACGTGAGTGTGATGCAATTATAATTTTCTTACTCCTCCCTCTCCTGTGAGGAGAAGGAGGTTGAGTGGGTGAAGTCTGGCGAATTTAAACTAAGTTGAAAATGGAACTGATAAAATCCCTAATATCTGATTAATTTCGACAATATAATAATCCCTTTTATCAATAGATAAATTTTTATCAGCAAGCTGTAAGAATTTCCAATCTGTACCAGTAGTTATAGCCCCATAAATTTTGGGAATATTATTTCCCTGACGCTGATTAAATATTTGCGCTGCAAGCATTTCCGCAATGCATTGTCCTAAACCCGCTTTAATATTTTCATTCTTAGCCTCTACCAAAGTTACTACAGGAGTGCGAATTTCATATATTTCCGCAGATGCAGTGAGTATATAATCGCAGTATCCATTCAGTCCCGATTCACTATCTACGTTAAACTCAGTCCCTGAAAAAAAACCTACTTGAAAATTAAAATTTCGTCGCACTTCTAATAAAATTGGGGTAATAATTAACTCAGAACGAGCCTTTTCTGTATTAATTGCTGTTGCTAAATTTAAATTCTCTTTCAGAAATGTTTGTAAGGTTTGGCTGGGTTCTATACCAGAAACTTCGACGAATAAATTATCTGCTTCCTCTATAATTAAGCCAAATTTTTCTCTAACTGTAGAAAGAGTAAATTCACTGTATGCCATTGCGGTAGACTACTCTCCAGGAATCGGGAAATTTCGCTAATTAATTATAAAATTGTAACTTTTTGTAAAGCTTTAAAATGATAATATCACTTTTATTATATATATTATGGTTCAAGTCATCCCAGCCCAGAATGTAGGTCTTGCCTATTTAGAAGAACGATTTGCTCTGAGACAGTCCCAAAGTGAAGATTTTTTTCCAGAGTGGTTTGATTCTCTCCCAGAAATCACAGATTTAGAAAAGCAATATCTCGACAGAGTTAAAGCTAATTTCCTCAGATTGGCAAAGCGCCCACCAATTTTAGAGAATGCAGTCAAAATGGTGGTATTATCTCCTTTACTAGATTTAGCGGGATTTTATCGTGAGCCATTTTTACTAGCTACAGAAGAGTCTATAGAAATTGCCATTGAGGATAAAGACGAAATTGTTAGAGGACGCATTGACGTTCTAGTTATTCAAGAACAACTGTGGTTGTTAGTAATTGAATCTAAAAGAGCTAGTTTTTCCCTTTTAGAAGCTATACCTCAAGCGATCGCTTATATGCTAGCTAATCCTCACCCAGACAAACCTGTGTTTGGCTGTGTAACCAGTGGGGAAGATTTCCAATTTATCAAGCTACTCCAGCAAGATAAATCTGAGTATGCTTTGTCTGATAAATTTACTTTATCCAAGCGAGAAAATGAATCGTATCAAGTTCTCAGGATATTAAAAAAATTAAGTCAAATTTTGAGTTGATTATGTCTAATCGTCCCATCTACCTAGATTGCCATGCTACCACCCCCGTCGATGAACGAGTATTAGCAGCAATGCTTCCCTACTTCACAGAAAAGTTTGGTAATCCAGCAAGTATCAGCCATGTTTACGGTTGGGAAGCAGAAGCAGCTGTGAAACAAACGCGGGAAATTTTAGCAGCAGCTATCAACGCCGAACCAGAAGAAATTGTCATTACCAGTGGTGCGACGGAAGCTAATAATTTAGCGATTAAAGGTGTAGCAGAAGCCTATTTTCAAAAGGGACAGCATATTATTACAGTGGCGACAGAACATAAAGCTGTTCTCGATCCCTGTGCATATTTAAAAACACTCGGTTTTGAAATTACGGTGCTTCCCGTACAAAAAGATGGGTTAATTGATTTAACTGAGTTAGAAAAAGCGATACGTCCAGAGACAATTTTAGTGTCAGTGATGGCTGCAAATAACGAAATTGGAGTTTTGCAGCCGTTGTCAGCAATTGGCGAAATCTGCCGCGATCGCAATATTATTTTCCATACCGATGCTGCCCAAGCTATTGGTAAAATTCCCTTGGATGTGCAAGCGCAAAAAATTGACTTAATGTCACTGACAGCACATAAAGTATACGGTCCGAAAGGTATCGGTGCTTTATATGTCCGCAGACGCAACCCCAGAGTGCAATTAGCTCCGCAGCAACATGGCGGTGGACATGAACGGGGAATGCGATCGGGTACTTTATATACACCGCAAATCGTCGGATTTGGTAAAGCTGTGGAAATCGCTTTAGCAGAACAGGCGACAGAAAACCAACGCCTCACGCAACTGCGGTTAAAACTGTGGGAACAGCTTTCACAAATAGAAGGAGTTCATCTCAACGGACATCCTACCCAACGCCTAGCGGGAAACCTGAGTATTAGTGTTGACGGATTAGACGGGGCTGCATTGGGCTTAGGATTACAGTCAGTAATGGCGGTTTCTTCAGGTTCTGCTTGTAACTCAGCAGTTACAGCACCTTCCCATGTTCTCACCGCCTTGGGACATCCTCAAAAGCTAGCTTATGCATCAGTGCGCTTTGGCATTGGCCGCTTCAATACCCCAGAGGAGATTGATATTGTAGCAAAACATGCGATCGCCACAATTCAAAGTTTACGCAAACAAACTACCCTGGTGTGAGGGAAATGGAAGGGGCTAGAGGAGGCTGTTGACGGTTGACTGTTGACTGTTACCCCATGCCCCATGCCCATCTTTTAATATGGATCTGAACTAAACCTTCCCCGCTTGACGCTGCGGAGATAATAACCCCTTGTAGGAATGTTTTTTAAATCGAAGGTATCGCCACGGGGAACACGCCAAATTTTGTAGTCGTAAAATGTTAGAGGTGTACGGGGTTTACATATCTCTGGGGGGTGATCTCCCAAGATAAAATATGCTGCACCCCTCCCCATCACTTTCGCCATACCGTATTTATCAATGACAACCGATGTCTCCTCACTAACGGCGATACCTAAAGCACGTTGAGATCTGCCATCCTGAATTTGGCGGGCGATAAAAGCCATAATTCGCCCCATTCTTTTACGCCTGTCAAAGTGGGTATCAACAATGGTTCCTACCAAATGCTTCCATTGAAAAAACTGGTAGGTGAAGGTAATATCCTGATACGGATCTTCCAGTGCATTTCTAGTTTCAATGCCTTCTTCAGAAGAAGCACAAGCATCGTAGACAAATTCACTTTGGATCATAGCACCGGCACTAGTGCCGCCAATTCCACCACCTCTTTGGTAAACTGAGTGAACCGCAGCCTGTAGCTTAGTGTTTTTCCAGTTACGGATGTATTGACATTGGTCGCCGCCAGCAAAGAAAATCACATCAGCTTTGCGGACTTTATCAACAATCTCCGCTTTGTTGGCATCGTGGCGATTGCTAATAATCAGCGTCTCTACGGAATTCACACCTTTCATTCCCTGAATTAGACGATTGTAATCGTGATTACCATAGGTGCGCAAGACTACAACATTAACTTTGGTAGAGCAGTTAATACCACCCCTTACCTGATGGATCATCCATTGAATCGCCTCCTCTACATCTATTCCACCCCCACCCAAGTTATGAACAGGCCCAGCTAGGGAAGGTAAGGCAGGTAAAGCAGGTAAGGAAGGGTAGGGCGGTAAGGGAGAATCGACATCCTCGGTAATGTCCTGAAAGTAGCGTCTCAAGTTTGCTGTAATATGGGTTATGAAGGTGGTTCCCATCTTCAGCAACATGGTTCCTACATTTTTTAACCACTTTGCTATATTTGGAAAGGCCTTGGTCATGCTAACCTTCTGGTGCAAACTGCAATTATTGCTAACTCTCTCACCAGAAGGGGTGTAATTCCCAGCGTACAAGGCTTGTACTGTTTTTTAACGCCAAAAATGCAGGGTAATATTTTATTCTCTGTTTGATTTTTCCTTGCTTGTGCAATTTAAAACCAATCTACTCGCGATCGCTCTTTGACTACTCGCTGATATACTGCTTGTGTTTGCTGAGCTAATTTAGGCCAGCTGAAGCGGCGCTCTAAGTCCTCATAAGCATTATCAATCAGCCATTGGCGATAACTAGGATTTTTCAACACCTCTAAAATACCCCAAGCAATCGAATCGGGACTGTTCACCCAGGTAACAATGCCTGTTTTGGTGTGTTGCACTACTTCGGGAAAACCACCAGTGTCAGAAACTACCACAGGAACGCGAGACGCAAAGCTTTCTAAAGCAACAATACCAAAGGGTTCATAAAGACTGGGGAAAACCGCACAGTCAGCTACAGTCTGAAATTTATCTAAGTATTCATCAGAAAGAAAACCTGTAAAATAGCATTTATGCCAAATTCCCAAATCCCAGGCTTGACGCTTGAGATGGTCGGTATTACCGCCACCAACAATCACAAATTTAACATTACCGTCCATTTCCCACAGTACTTTGGGTGCAGCATTGAGTAATAAAGGCACACCCTTCTCGTAGGTCATACGCCCAACATAGTAAACAATTTTTTCATAATCTTCAGCAAATTGGCGGCGAAAAGCTGGAGCATGAAAATTTTCGTGATGTTGTTTCTTTTCTGGGCGAATACCGTTGTAAATTACATCAATTTTATCCCAAGGGCTATGTAACGCTCTTTCTACTTCTCGGCGCATATATTCGCTACACACAATAATTCGCCAAGCGTTGAAAGCTAATAAATTTTCTTTACCACTGATATAGCGTTGGATATCAGTATGAATACCGTTGTAGCGTCCATATTCAGTCGCGTGAATTGTCGCAACTAAGGGTACTTTAAAGTTATTCTTGAGAGCGATCGCTGCATCTCCAACTAGCCAATCATGAGCATGAATTAAATCAAAAGGGCCTTCTTCAAGTATCAGCTTCCCACCATGATGACCCATGCTGTCATTCAAGTTAACTATCCAGTGAAAAAAGTCTTTACTAGCAGCTACTGGGACTCGATGTACATGCACTCCTTCTACTAATTCGTACATCGAAGCCTGACCATGTTCCACAGTAATTAAGTGGATTTCATGTCCTAGCTTTACTAATTCTGGATATAACTCTGCCACATGACGAGCAATACCGCCAACTATCCTAGGTGGAAACTCCCAACTTAATACCAATATCTTCATTTACTAGACTCCCCAATGATTGAGAAATAAGAAATAGCTAAAAACTTATATTTATAAGGTATTAGTGTGACTATTACATTGAGTATATATACTAAAAGTTTAAATTTCTCAACATTTTTTTGGTTAATACTCCTAAAATCTAAAAATTTTGCTTTGCTAATTTTTAGATTTAGCTCCAATTTACATTCAATGACTTGCAATCATACAGCAAGTTTACACAAATACCAAAGAATATAAATCTCCATAAATCGAGTCAGTAAACCCTGACCTATTTTATAAAAATTAACAATAATCAAGCCTTTATATAGGTTTGCTGTCAGTAGTTTTTACCTAGTGAAGAGATGAAGGGGATGAGGGGGCAGGGGGGCAGGGGGGACAAGGGGGACAAGGAAGACAACTGACTATTGACCCTTGACCCTTGACTCTTCCCTGAATTAGTCTTGATCTAGTCGCAAAACTGCCATAAATGCTTCTTGCGGAACATCTACCGTACCTACGGATTTCATCCGCTTTTTACCTTTTGCTTGCTTTTGCAAAAGTTTCTTCTTGCGGCTGATGTCACCACCGTAGCATTTGGCTAGTACGTCTTTGCGCAAAGCGGGGATGTGTTCACTGGCGATGACTTTACTACCAATACTTGCCTGAATCGGTACTTTAAATTGATGGCGTGGAATCAGTTCTTTGAGTTTCTCCGCCATTGAGCGCCCGACGTTGTAAGCTTTATCGCGGTGGACAATCATTGCTAAAGAATCTACCGGATCGCCATTGATCATAATATCCAACTTCACCAAAGGATTTTCGCGGTAACCAATTAGGTGATATTCCATGCTGGCATAACCACGCGATCGCGATTTCATCTGATCGAAAAAGTCAGTGACTACTTCTGCTAGAGGAATTTCGTATGTTAGCGTCGTCCGCCCTTGGGTAAGATATTTCATATCCTTGAAAACACCCCGGCGATTTTGGGACAATTCCATCAACGTGCCGACGTAGATTTCCGGTGTAATCATTTCTACCTTAACGTAAGGCTCCTCAATTTTTTCGCGCTCGTTGGGAGAGGGTAAATGGCTAGGATTATCTATATACAGTTCCTCACCCTTAACAGTAGTCACTTTATAAACTACTGAAGGAGCTGTAATAATTAAATCTAAGTTGTATTCCCTTTCCAAGCGTTCTTGGACAATTTCCATGTGCAACAAACCTAAGAAGCCACAACGGAAACCAAATCCCATCGCGCTAGAAGTTTCCGGTTCGTAATGTAACGCCGCATCATTGAGTCTGAGCTTTTCTAGGGCTTCCCGCAAGTCTTCAAATTGATCGGCATCGATAGGGAACATCCCACAAAATACCATTGGGTTAGCTTCTGTGTAACCAGGTAAAGCTTCTGGCGCTTTAGCATTGGCAAGAGTAATTGTATCCCCTACCCGCGCATCAGCTACAGCTTTAATTGCGGCTGCCAAATAGCCTACTTCCCCGGCGTGGAGTTCGTTAACTTGCTTTTGCGTCGGAGAGAGAACGCCTAACTCGTCAATTTCATATTCTTTCTCAGAAGCCATTAAATAAATGCGATCGCCTTTTTTGACGCTACCATCCATTACCCGGAAGTAAACAATCACTCCCCGGTAGCTGTCGTAGTAGCTATCAAAAATTAACGCCCGTAAGCGTTGATCTACAGTATTGGGGGCTGGCGGTATGCGCTCGACAATTGTTTCTAAAATTTCATCAATGCCAATACCTTCTTTGGCTGAGGCTAAAATCGCACCACTGCAATCTAAACCAATAATTTCTTCAATTTCGCCGATAACTCTGTCTGGTTCTGCTCCTGGTAAGTCGATTTTATTCAACACCGGGATAATTTCCAGATTATGTTCCAGCGCCAAGTAGACATTAGCCAAAGTTTGCGCTTCTACGCCTTGGGAAGCATCTACCACTAACAGCGCCCCTTCGCAAGCAGCAAGAGAGCGTGACACCTCATAAGAAAAATCAACATGTCCCGGCGTATCAATTAAATTCAGCACATACTGCTGACCATCTTTAGCCGTGTAGTTCATCCGGGCAGCTTGCAGCTTAATGGTAATGCCGCGCTCCCGTTCCAGATCCATATTATCGAGAAACTGTTCCTTCATCTGCCGATCTTCAACAGTACCAGTAGCTTGGAGTAAGCGATCGGCAAGGGTGGATTTCCCGTGGTCGATGTGAGCAATAATACAAAAATTGCGAATGCGAACTGCGGGAACGTCAGTCATATACTATTTTTGCTGAAAAAGCAACCAAGGTAGAGAGAGCAATTTACTTAATGTATTTTAATGCTTTATTAGTCAATGGTCAGTTGTCAGTTGTCATTTGTTATTGGGCATGGGGCATTGGGCATTGGGCATGGGGCATTGGGCAATAGTCATTTGTCCTCCTTGTCGCCTTCCGCGTCACCGCGTTACCTTGTCTCCATCATCTCTAGGACTGAGGCAATATGTGACCGAAAACCTTATTCTTGCGTTGCTCCCTTTCAGGAATTACCGCTACTTTCGTTCTGTTTTGCGTAAGTTCCGATCTCCCTCATCCCCCTCATCTCCCTCATCTCCCTTATCCCTTGTCCCGCCACAAGCCCAATGCCCCAATAAAAGTCTATTGTTCGCTGCTGGTATTGATCAACTAGAAGCGTACAATAAATATGTATAAGTAGATAGTGTAGAGCTATTGGGTAATTCAACCTGTAATCGCTCGTAACGATTGATTTACTGACAAAACTTTATTAGCTATTTTCTGGTAAATTCCCAGAAAACCTCTACTTGTATGCAGCGGCTGTTAATTTGGTAAGATTTCGGGGAACTATGTAACTATAAATTT
Source organism: Calothrix sp. NIES-2100 (assembly GCF_002368195.1). Lineage (GTDB taxonomy): Bacteria > Cyanobacteriota > Cyanobacteriia > Cyanobacteriales > Nostocaceae > Aulosira. The sequence goes on from NZ_AP018178.1 coordinate 8,136,136, forward strand.
TTGCATTTGTTTCAGTAACTTAATCCCCAATCCATAATAGAACTGCTTGATAAAGCTTTTGAACCCAAAATTCCTGAGTATATAAACCTATGAATATGAAAGAAAAACCTACCGATGCGGAACACAGACAAGTCGATAAGGTAGAAATTGCTGTCCGCTTAGACTCCGAGTTAGTAGAGCAAATTCAGCATTTAACCAATGACCCTAGTAAAGTGATTGAAGTAGCGATTCGGCAATGGTTACGAGGTGAAGTTCCTAGAGACGACGAACTGACGCGTACTCCTATGCGCGCTCCTATTCCACCCAGGGGAGAATGGAATGATTAAAAATTTATAAGTAAATTGTAAATATAAAATCAAAAGATTGTAAAGTTTGCCACTTTGGCCTATAGAATTGCCAAAACTCCACACTCAGGGCTTCAAAGCTGTAATAATTTATGCCAAACTTTAAGCAGCTTTAGTGATCATGTTGTCGGCTGCTATTTGTCTATCCAACTTGATAATGACTATTACTGCCAATTCTCAATTGCTGAACTTATTCTCCCAGAATCGAAAAGCTATTAATACTCAGACTGATTACATGCTACCAACTCAAGGAGCGGAGTTGGTATATACACAAGATGGGTCAGGACGTTACCTGACTTTTTATTGGCAGCACAGTGAAGTTCTGGGATTAAATCCTGATGACATAGTTGATGAGTTCGATAATAAGCAGACCTTTTTCCCAGTGGATAAGGTTGCCTATTTGGAACGAGTACAGCAGATTTTGACAAGTTTAGTGCCAGAAAAATTGCAGTGTTGGTTTAGTTATGGCCAGGAGTTATTTGAGTTGGAGTTGGCGATCGCTCCGATTATGCCAAAGTTGGGTAAAGCTGCTACAACTGTTTTGGTCATGGGACGCTTAGTGCAAGCTAAAGTCAACAGCGCGACAATCGATGCGATGGCGACAAAAGCTACACAGACAGATTTAGCTGAACGCTCGCAGCAACACCAGAAACTGGTGACTAGAATTACCAAAAATATTCGCCGCAATCTGGATCTCGACATTATTTGGCAACAAACAGTTGATAGTTTGGGGAAAGTGCTGCGGCTAGAACACTGTATTATTTGTTCCTACCAGCCTTCTTGCCCAAAAGTGCAGGTGAAAGCACAGTATCACCAGCAAGAAAGCACACTCGTACTGAGTCAAGAAATAGATCTAGCTTCTCACCCTGCTTTTGCTCAAGCTTTGGCAACTTTAGAACCGATGGTGATGGAAGGACATAATACACTATGTCCGCAACAGAAAGTTTTAGTGGTAGCCACATCCTATCAAGACCAAGCCAATGGATTGGTAGCTTTGAGTTTGCGAGATGAATGCTACCCATTGACAGAATCGGAAATCGAACTAGCCAAAGAGGTAGCAGATCAGCTGGGAACAGCGATCGCTCATGCTACTTTATACAAAGAACTGGAAGCAGCTCGGCAAAAAGCCGAAGATGCTTCCCGTCTCAAAAGCGAGTTTCTGGCTAACGTATCCCATGAAATTCGTACCCCCCTCAATGGCATGATTGGTTTTTTGAAGCTGATTTTGGAGGGTATGGCAGATGATCCAGAAGAACAAGATCAGTTTCTCAAAGAAGCTCACCACTTATCAATTCACCTACTGAATATCATCAACGATATCTTGGACATTGCCAAAATCGAAGCTGGCAAAATGGAGCTAGATTGCGCTCCAGTCCAATTAGCTGAGTTATTTAGTGATGTAGACAATTTTATGCGTCCTCAAGCCCAGATGAGAAACTTGAGCTTCCAGATGCAATTACCGAATACATCAGATGAAATTATTGTTCAAGGTAACTACCAACGGCTGCTTCAGGTGATGCTCAATTTGGTGGGTAATGCAATTAAATTTACCCAAGAAGGTGGTATTACTATCAGTGCCGATATCGTCATTAAAAAGGCAAAATTTCAAGAACAGCAATATCCCGGTATGGTGAGAGTGCGCGTAGCAGATACTGGTATTGGTGTATCTTTAGACAAGCAAGACAAACTATTTCAATTATTTTCCCAAGTTGATGGCTCTCGCACCCGCCAATATGGAGGCACAGGTTTGGGATTGGCAATCTCACAAAAGCTAGTAGAGGCAATGGGTGGTGAGGTACACTTTTACAGTCTGGGTGAGGGACTTGGCTCAACAGTCACATTTACAGTACCCCTGTATCAACAACCGGTAATTGTTTCCACTAGTGACAACGATTTCCAAAATATCATCTGTTAGTCAAGGGTTGTGGGAATTAATTTTGCTAGTACTGCTCGACAAAAATTAAAAATCAAAAATCAAAAATTAAAACAATTTTATTTTGGGCTTTGGCGCTATTTTCCGCACAATTATCCCGTAATTATACAACGCCATATTTTCAATTACTTAGCCTTGGTATATTTAAAAGTTATCACAAACAGACAACTGGTTACTAATAACCAACAACTAGCTGCAATTAGATCTAGGATCGTTTTAACAAAAAGAAATAAAATGTTGGGAACTAGCTTTTTAGTTGTGCGTTAGCTCCACTATAGACTAATTACCCATGCCCTCAGTTAATTTACAGGTCTAAAACTATGGAACTGACAATTGAAAACGTGGAAACAGTATTGGATGAAATGCGCCCTTATCTGATATCTGATGGCGGTAACGTCGAAGTAGTAGAACTGGATGGGCCTGTAGTCAAACTGCGGCTGCAAGGAGCCTGTGGTTCTTGTCCTAGCTCTACCATGACCTTAAGAATGGGTATTGAGCGCCGCCTGCGGGAAATGATTCCCGAAATTGCTGAAGTTGAGCAAGTTATGTAGGGACTAGGAGACTAGAGGCTAGGGACTAGGGACTAGGGGGATGAGGGGGACAAGGAGGACAACTGAGTTTTGACTTTTGCCCCATGTCCCATGTCCCATGCCCCATGCCCCATGACGCCACTTGCTTCAAGCCGGGAAACCCGTCCAACGCAGTGGCTCCCCCATGCCCCATGCCCAATACCCCATCATTCCCTATGACCCAACCTCTTTACGTCGCCTTTATTTGGCATCAACATCAGCCGCTGTACAAATCTCCTGACAGCGGCGTTTCGCTATCTTCCAGCCAACAGTACCGCTTACCTTGGGTCAGGTTGCATGGCACCAAGGATTATCTAGATTTGGTGTTACTCCTAGAAAAGTATCCTAAGTTACACCAAACCGTGAATCTGGTTCCCTCTTTGATATTGCAACTGGAAGATTACATTGCGGGTACGGCTTTAGATCCTTATCTCACCGCCAGTTTGACACCAGTCGAACAACTAACTCAGCCACAGCGGGAATTTATTGTCCAACACTTTTTTGATGCCAATCACCACACCCTGATTGATCCCCATCCCCGCTATAGCCAGTTGTATCATCAAAGGCAAGAATACGGTCAACCTTGGTGTTTGGAAAATTGGCAACAGCAAGATTACAGTGATTTGCTAGCTTGGCACAATCTGGCGTGGATTGACCCACTGTTTTGGGATGACCCAGAAATTGCCGGGTGGTTAAAACAAGGTCGAAATTTTACTTTAAGCGATCGCCAGCGCATTTATTCCAAACAACGAGAAATCCTCAGCCGCATTATTCCCCAACACCGGAAAATGCAAGCAGCAGGGCAGCTAGAAGTCACAACCACTCCCTACACCCACCCGATTTTGCCCTTACTAGCTGATACTAATGCCGGTCGGGTAGCTGTACCGCACATGAATCTGCCACAACAAAGATTTCAGTGGGCAGAAGACATTCCCCGTCACTTGCAAAAAGCTTGGAATTTGTATACAGACCGCTTTGGACAGGAACCACGCGGTTTATGGCCTTCCGAACAGTCAGTTAGTCCAGCGATATTACCGTATATTATAAAACAAGGATTTAAGTGGATTTGCTCAGATGAAGCTGTCCTAGGATGGACGCTTAAGCACTTTTTCCATCGCGATGGGGCGGGGAATGTAGAGGAACCAGAATTACTCTATCGACCCTACCGCCTACAAACAAGAGCAGGTGATTTGGCAATTGTCTTTCGCGATCATAGATTATCAGATTTGATTGGCTTCACTTACGGAGCAATGCCAGCAAAACAAGCAGCCGCCAACTTAGTCGGACACCTGCAAGCGATCGCTAAAATGCAAAGAGAGCGGCAAAGTGAACAACCTTGGTTAGTCACCATTGCTTTAGACGGCGAAAATTGCTGGGAATTTTATCCTCAAGACGGTAAACCCTTCCTGGAAGCCCTATATCAAAGTCTAGAGCTAGAACCTCACTTAAAACTCGTCACTGTCTCCGAATTTCTCGAAAAATTCCCTGCCACAGCAACTATCCCCGGCGAACAACTCCATAGCGGTTCTTGGGTAGATGGTAGTTTTACCACCTGGATTGGCGATCCTGTGAAAAATCGTGCTTGGGACTACCTGACACAAGCCAGAGAAACCCTAGCCTCTCACCCAGAAGCTACAGAAGAAAATAACCCAGAAGCATGGGAAGCATTGTACGCTGCTGAAGGTTCCGACTGGTTCTGGTGGTTCGGCGAAGGACATTCCTCAAATCAAGATGCAATTTTTGACCAGTTGTTTCGGGAACATCTCTATGGCATTTACAAAGCCTTAAATGAACCTGTACCCCCATATCTTAAACAACCACTGGAGGTACATGCAGCCCAAGCAGACCATAGCCCACAAGGGTTTATTCATCCGATTATTGATGGTAAGGGTGATGAACAGGACTGGGACAAAGCCGGACGCTTAGAAATAGGCGGAGCCAGGGGAACAATGCACAGCAGCAGTCCCGTTCAGCGACTCTGGTATGGGGTAGATCACCTCAATTTTTATTTGCGGATGGACTTAAAAAGCGGCATTTTTCCAGGGCGAGGTTTGCCATCAGAATTGAACTTGCTATGGTTCTATCCTGAAAAAACCATGCTTAATAGTCCAATTCCCTTGGCAGAAGTGCCCGATGGCGCGCCACTAAATTACTTATTTCACCACCATCTGGAAATTAACTTATTAACACAATCGATTCAGTTTCGCGAAGCGGGAGAGAATTATCAATGGCACCCCCGGTTTAGCCGCGCTCAAGTTGCTTTTAATACTTGTTTAGAAATAGCAGTGCCCTGGGCAGATTTACAAGTTCCGCCCGATTACCCACTGCGTCTGATTTTTGTGTTGTCAGATGATGGCAGATTTGACAGCTATCTGCCGGAAAATGCTTTAATTCCGATAGAAGTTCCTTAAGCGATCGCAAAATTCCCCACCCTGAATTTATTCATAGGGTGGGGTTAATGTGATTTGATACACACCATGAACCAACCCAGCCTAGAACAAATTGCCACACAGTTGAATAGCTCAAATGTGAGCGAGCGTATTTTAGCCATGATTGAACTGCAAAAAGAGACAATGCCTGTCTCTGATGCTTATCCTCTCATCAAACAAGCGCTCAACGATCACAACGTTCAGGTTCGGGGTATGGCTGTCTTTTCTTTGGGTATTAAAAAGACTGCTGCAAACCGAGAAATACTAGTGAATATACTAGAATCAGACTTGGACTATAACGTGCGGGCTATGGCAGCAGGAGCGTTAGGATATTTAGAGGATAAGCAGGCTGTAGCACCGCTGCGTCGCGCTTTTTACGAAGATACCAGCTGGTTAGTGCAATTTAGTGCGGCGGTGGCTTTGGGAAATTTGAAGGATGTTCAGGCTCAAGCAGTTTTGCTAGAAGCTCTTGATAGCAACTATCCCTTACTACAAGAAGCCGCAATTATGGCTTTGGGTGAAATTGGGGCTATTGATGCTATTACTCGTCTTTTAACTTTTGTGAATGCAAATGACTGGATGCTGCGAAAACGCCTAGCAGAAGCTTTGGGTAATCTTCCCGATTCCCAAACTCAAGCCGCACTGAATTATTTGCAGCAAGATAGTCATCCGCTGGTAGCCGAAGCCGCTAAGCATTCGCTGCAACAATTAGCGAAATTGCTTTAACAATTAATTACTGATTCATAATTTGTAATTCTAGGATTTAATTTACCGAAAACTCAACATAATTAAGGTCGGCACAACTAGTTATGGTTGAATCAAATATTTCTTACGCTCTAATTGCCGATATTTAGAAATTGCTTTAAGTCGATTTAGTGGTGAGTATATAAGGAGAAATACTAATAAAACAAAATTGACAATAATCACTCCCAAAAAAAATGAATTAGTTAATTTTATAAAAAACCATAGTCCAAGATTAAGACCTAAAGTACTTGATAACAGTGTAACAGACCAAGCTATTTTTAATGTAAATCCTTCTCGTGATATATTATCTACTATTTCTATAAAATTTTTGCGTATATTAACTACAATGTCTATTGTGGTTTGCAATATATTTGGGAACCAAATAGGTATGCTAATAAATGAAATTTCAATGAAAATACCAACGCATCCTTTTATTAAAAATAATATAATAATTTTACAATAATTAATCAATCCATTAAATTCATTTGTAATATTTATTCCTCCTAGTAGCCCAACACTATAGAGGATTGCAGCAATAGCAGCAAAAGGTATGGACATGAAAAGGCCGAACAAAAGAAAGACCGCATATATTAAACAAATAAATGGACTTAGCAATATCCATATCAGCTTCGCTACATTATTAGCACTTTGAAAACCTGCCGAATTACCCTCATATGTTATAAAATATATTAGCCCTTTAAATAATGGACTTAACCAATTAAAAGCTACAGGTAAATACTCTACAATAATGTAACTACCAATAATACTAAAAAAAGATGCAATAATAATTGCAGTAATAATAAAAATAGGAATTTTTGTAATTTTATAAGGCAAAGGAGCAGTCTTGACTTTAAGATTTAAAATCTCGTTTTCTTTATATGAATTTGTCTGTAAAGAAATTTGTCGTTGATAAACTTTATCTGCCATTAGCTTGCTTGTATCTACAATAATTTTGTTATTTAATGAGTTACCAGCAAATTTTGTAGATGTAAAAGATATCCAAACATTTTTATTAGGCGTGAATTTTAGATCGCTATGATGTGGAACTATATGCCAGCTACCTTGTAGTAAAGTTTCGGGTATCGGGTTTGTAATATTAATGTTTTGAGTTAGCTTTTCACCTATTTTTGTAGCTGTTAATTCAATGCTATATAAGCTCAATTCAGCTTTTGGTAACACTTCTGGTAGTACCTCATCGACCGACTGGTAGCGTTCTTTCGCAGCCTGTTTCAGCAGCTTATCTAAAACTTGTTGCAAATGTTTGTTGATAGGTTTTTTAAGATGTTTTTGCCACCTCAAGCAATTATCATCATCATATAGTTCCAGAGGGTGAATCCCCGTCAATAAATGAACACAGGTTGCACCTAAGCTGTAGAGATCGCTAGCTCGATAAACTTTACCTCTCAATTGCTCGCTTGAAGCATATCCGATTGTACATATTTCTGTACCTGTTTTACCTGCTTTAGTTAGAGTAGACTCCTTAACGGCTCCAAAATCGATTAAAACTAATTTATTATCACTGTTTCTACGCATAATATTCTCCGGTTTAATGTCCCGATGAATAACATCGCAATCATGAACAAACTTGAGAATTGGTAGAAACTCCTGCAAAAACTCTATAATTTGTCTTGAGCTAAAAGTTCCTCCTTGTTCTAACTCTTGCAGCAAAGTCTGTCCTTCAATCAACTCCAGTATTAAATATAAATACTTTTGCTCTGTTTTACTGGCTGGTTGATTCACTTTTTCGAGACCTTGCTCTAAGTAATCAAAGAGGGTGGGAATCTGTGAGTGAATATCACCTAATTTTTTCAATTGCTTTGCTTCTAGCTCAAATAGTTCCTTAATTTTTTCATTTCCTTGATGATGTTGTAAAAGTTGCTTGATTACACAATTATCGCCACTACGCTCATCCAAAGCTAAAAATGTTTTACCAAATCCACCTGAACCGATTAATTTAATTGCACGATAGCAGTCTTTCAAGAGCAATTTTGAGCCACAGGTTTGACAATAATTTGTTCCATAAGGGTTTTCAGGTTTATAACAATTAGAGTTTACACAATAGCTCATATTAATGATTTAGTTAATAAAATTGCAAATTTTTCAGAACCGAAAAAATAACTTATAAAAAAATTTAGGAAAAACAACCTATTCAGGTAGTGAAAGCTAAATAATTTGTCTTATGTGTGAGTCTAATTATCAAAATACTAACTGACTATATTGAATTATTTTAATAAATTATTATAAAGCTGATTGGGCCAGACGCGGGTATCGGGGCGGTTGCTAAATCCCAATGTCTGGCAGTAGGAGTAGTTTGCGGGGGATATAAGGAAATCTGGGTAGATGCGATCGCGGGACTTACGACTGCGAGGAGCAAATGCGCAGACGCGATCGCGGCTTGCCGAAGGCATCGCTCGCCTTTTGACTTTTGTGAATGCAAATGACTGGATGCTGCGAAAACGCCTAGCAGAAGCTTTGGGTAATCTTCCCGATTCCCAAACTCAAGCCGCACTGAATTATTTGCAGCAAGATAGTCATCCGCTGGTAGCCGAAGCCGCTAAGCATTCGCTGCAAAAATTAACGAAATTGCTTTAATTGCTCAATTAAACGATCGAAATAGGGCGCAAGGGTTGCTTGCTGTTCCGGTTCGACTCGCTTTAAACTAGCAGCTTTTATACCTTCTAACCCCACCACCATTGCATCTAAAGGTACTTGCAATTCTTTATACAACAATTGCATATAATGTAATCCCTCAGTGCTTGTATAGTCGGTATGCTGTCCAGCAATACCATAAGTAATACAGCGTAGGAAGTGCCAAAAATCACGCCAACAAGCATCTGCCCTCATTGACGGGTAGAGTCCACCACCGGGTTGGGTGATGTTGGGGAATGTAGCCAATACCTGGCTTCTGGCTTCATCGACAATTTCATGGACGCGATCGCGTAGCCCCTGGCTTACAGCAATGAGTGCTGTATTTGCGGGCACAACCTGCCCAATCTGCTCTAAGTCTTCATCCGTGAGATACCGTCCCTCATCATCAGCAGCCTGAAAGCGCTGAATCGCTGCTGCTGGGTGAGTATTGTCCCAGGTGGCAAAACTGACAATCCTGGCTTTATTAATCAGTTCTCGAACTGCTTCACTCAATTGTGGCTGAGTCATGGTTAATTGTCATTTGTCATTTGTCATTTGTCATTTGTCATTTCACCGTTGCCCTGGATGGCTCGTCTGTTTTATCTCCCTATGATTGATTTGTCGTGATAACCAGATAATTAGCAAATTACGTTATCAATAACACTGTAGTGGTAACTTGTTGAGAAACTTAACAGGGAAAGTATGAACAATTTAGAAGACTACACAGTTAATAACCTTGATTTCTATAGGAAGTATCATGGTCAGCAGCTTTATTATCGCTGGGAAGGGGAAGTCTGGTGGCAGGAGACAGAGTATGGCCAATCTGAGAAATTATTCTCGATTATTGGCATGAATGCAACCAAGGTTTTCATTCGTCCCGATTCTGAATTTGAGCAGGTGGGTTACCGGATCAATCGGGAGTTAGGTTTATTTTGCGATCCGCAGACTCAAGAAATTTTGCATACATGGCAGCCTGATGCAACCCGTCCGGCGGTTGCGATCGTGCATATTGCCAATCGCATAGTGCAGGGGACTGTCCGACCGAAGATGACGGTGATTCCCCAAGGGCAAGACTATGTTAGCTCTGTTGTAGAAATTCCCCTAACCTATCCTCATCCATTAGCGGGTGATCCCAAATACCAAGATTATTGTCCCGGTGAAACCTTTAATGGGACAGAGTACTTTACCAGCCACATTTGCCGACCTGGGGTGAAGGATCTTCCGCCAGCTACCTGGGCGCGAGACTGTCCCTGGTTACCCTGGATGAAATTAGGTTATGGTCATCCAGCCCGCTTACGATTTGAGACAACCACGACTCGGGTTGAATCCTTTGAACAACTCCATCCCAACTTGATTAAGCTGATTCGCGAACAAGTACCCATTTATGAATTTACTCCTGACGAGAGTGAAGAACCAAATATGACCAGTACACTGTACTTTAAGCAGCACTTTGCGGCTTACCTAAAAGGAGAAAGCTTTCCCATTCCTGAAGGGCTGTAACGTAATTTCAGCGTGTCAATTCTATGGATCTCAGTCAAATCGAAACCGATCTGCAAAACTCAGATTTTCAATACCGCCTGAAGGCAATCTCTGCCCTGCAAGATTATCCGGCCGATGTGGCCGTTCCTTTACTCAACCGCCATATCCAAGACCCAGAGTTTCTGGTGCGAACCTTTGTGGCTAGAGAATTGGGCAAACAAAAAACATCCGAATCCTTTGCTGCCCTACTGCAAATTATAAAGTTTGATAACACGCCTAATGTCCGCGCAGAAGCGTCTAATTCCCTGTCCTTGTTCGGCAGAATTTCCGCCTCTCATCTGGTGCAGACATTTTTGCGAGACGATCACTGGTTGGTACGTCGCAGTATTTTAGCAGCCTTGGTAGAAATGGATTGCCCTGAAGAAGTGCTAGAGGTTTGTCTGCTGGGGCTAGAAGGTGATGATGCAGCAGTGCAAGAAGCATCCGTAGATGGCCTGGGGTGGTTAGGGACTTCCCGTCAATCTGGGGCGGCTTTATCTCAACTCCTGAACCTAAAAAATTCTGAGTATGAATATATCCGGGTACGAGTTGCTTATGCCCTCAAGCACTTTAATACTCCTGAAGCCAAAGAAGCCCTGGCACAACTGAGACAGGATGCCAATCATCGGGTAGTCGGGGCGGCAATGGAAAATTTAATTTCTTGAGAGGCAAGGGTATTGAGGGGGCAGCGCCTCTCTTTTCCCAAGGGGAGACGCGCAAGGGACGAGACGCTCCGCGTAGCTTGCTTCCCGTAGGGTACGACTCCTCTCGGCGACCGGGGGCAGAGGAGAAATAACTATTGCCTATTGCCTTGTTAAAATTGACAACTGACAACTGACTCCATCGCCTGGTGGAGAAGAAAACTATTTCTTGGAGTCATACCTAACTGAGTCATCGACACCTATAATGTATCCATGCTCTTACAGCAATTCATCACAATAGTCTAGGGGTATTGTAGCAATGTTGACAGAAATTAATATTTAGACTGGCAGAATCTGTAAAGAGCAAACTGTTACTGAGTATTTTTGTTTGCACTATAGGAGAAACACATGGCTGAAATTCCCACAGGCGGTCAAATGCTCTGGAAAATGGAAGGGGACGATCGCGTTTTGTACCTGCGGCATAATTCCTCAGAGCCGTGGCGGCCGTATGAAGAATTTCCGCAGTATTTTATGCCCGACCCCCAAGGATTTTCTAAAGGAATTGCGACCTTTTTGGCATTGCTGAAAAAAGATTGGACAGCTACTAAATCTTAATTGTCATTTGTCATTGGTCATTGGTCATTTGGCAAGAAGGCAATAGACAATAGTCATTTATCCTCCTTGTCATCCTTGTCTTCTTCCATTCTCATACACGTATACTTTCCAGGCTGGCGCGTGTAGTGCGACGGGTTAAAGCATGAGGTGTATCTAGCTCTTGTGCAGGTTGGCTGAGGAGGCGCGATCGCATTTCCTCACTCAGTCCCTGAACATGGGTAAAATCTGCTCCGGCAATGCTTTCTAATGACTCAAACTCAACGCCAGTCAAGTCTGCTGCTCGTAAATCTGCTCCTGCTAAGTTAGCTCCATTCAACCGAGCATGGCGTAAAGATACCCCAGGTAACCAGGCTTTGCGCAAGTCAGCCTGACTTAACCTCGCCCTCTGAAGATTAGCACGAGTTAGATCGGCTCCCCCTAAATAAGCTCCCAACATACTTGCACCCTGTAAATCAGCATGACGCAAGTTGGCTGTATTTAGCTGGGCACCATTCAAATAGGCATTTGGGCCAATTGCCCCAGAAGATTTATAATTAAAGCCTTCAGGAAACAAAGTTTGACTATCATATTTTGCTCCTTGCAGCTTGGTGTCGGTTAAAATAGCTCCCTGTAAATCTGCGCCACTGAGATCGACTCGGTACAAACAAGCTGCTTGTAAATTGGCATGCCTGAAAATGGCTTGACTGAGATCGGCTCCCCGTAAATCAGCACCACTGAGATCAGCTGCACTCAGATCCGCTTTGCTGAGATTCGCTCGAATCAAAGTAGCTTTATGCAAATTGGCTCTTTGCAGTTCTAAACCACTGAGGTTTAATTGGTATAAATCTTCCTGAGTTAGAGCAAATCCTGCCTTGAGGACAGCCAAAACGTCTTGGGGTGTCTTGTAAGTCTCCCTGCTGATCATGGGTTGAAATCGTGAGATTATTTTAGGGGTATTGTACCGCGATATATCTACAATCATTAGAGTTAGGCGTTTTCCAGCCTCTGTTTTATTTGAGGATCAGTTATGCCGTTTGTACCACCGATGACGATGATGGACTTTTTCCGTAAGAGTGAAGGAGTCTGGTTTACCGAGCGCACAGTACATCACTTTGATATGGTGGCGGATCAGTCGGGAGAATCAAAGCTTTATGTGGGTGTGCTGACACTCGATGATCCACGGGTGAAAGCAATCTGCGAACCGCAAGGTATTGATCCAGCTCGTGCTCAGGGAGGTGCTAGCTTTATGTGGCAAGAACACGACGACGATCGCGAACCGAATCCGGATCATGCCGCTGTATTAATTGATGTACCAGATGATGAAACGGGGCGATCGGGAAAATTGCTCCGCAACCAAGGCTATGTGGAAAGAATTCCGGTAGTTAGTCGTTACTGGTTTGGTCAAGACGGCATTTTAACCATCGATACCGAATATGAAACCAACCAAGGTCAGGAACGCTGCTGGTTCATGACCGATGATTTTCGGGTGCGTGTCAGCACAGTGCGGATGCTGAATGGTGTATATTTGATGACCTATTGTTCTGAACGACGCTATTTAACTGAGGCGAATTTAGCACAAATGGTGCAACACAATTTATCTAGAGCATCCTCCTGAACTCAATAGACTCCCATGAAAGAAACATGGATTTCTCAGCGCCGCACCCTTCAATTATCTGGATTGACCGTCGATCACCATATCTCAGAACCGACTGAGCTTGACTTCCCAGGATGCAACCATCATCTGCTTTGCCTTCTGTTAAGCGATGGTAATCAACAAAAAATGACTCGTATCGGTGAGCAGGAATCGGAAAAATCTCAAATCAAAGGAGATTTCTGGATCTGTGCTGCTAAGACATCAGGGCTTTGGGCATGGGATAGCACTGATGAATCACTAATGTTTATAATTGATCCACTGTTTCTCAGTCGAACAGCGGCACAAGTAAGTGGATTGGATGCCAGCCATGTTGAATTGCGCAGTACGATCAGTGCGCGAGATCCACATATTGACGCGATCGCTCGCTTGTTTCAGCTAGAGCTTGACACAGGTGGCATGGGCGGATTACTTTACACAGAATCACTGATGCAAGTATTGGTTATTCACCTGCTGAGACAATACTGTACGCTCCAACCCAAAATTCAGCATATTACCAAAAGTTTTCCTCTGCATAGGTTTCAGCCTGTGTTGGATTACATTCACAACTATTTGGATAGACCGCTTCATTTAGCTGAATTGGCAGCAATTGTGGGTATGAGCCAGTATCATTTTTGCCGATTGTTTAAGCAGTCGCTAGGTATCGCGCCTTATCAATACGTGCTTCAACAGCGCATGGAAAAAGCAAAAGAACTATTGCAGCAAGGGAAACACAATATTGCAGAAATTTCTCTGCTCGTTGGCTGTACTGATCAAAGCCGCTTTGCCAGACAATTCAAGAAGCATTTTGGAGTTACGCCAGGGGCGTTGCTAAGTAAAAAGTTGCCATAATGTGCCACAACTTTAGTTGATTCTGCAATCTAGAACTTTCCTTTTGAGCGCACAATAGCAAGAATAACCTCAGTTATTCCCTAAATTTCGCAAGAAACACCTATATTCCATCCCATAAATAAAGTACACTTTGTGAGTAAGTTAGACGGTTTAGGTAGGCTTCACTTCGTTTCCTGACCCTAATAATTGAACCAAAATATACCAATATGCATCGAGAAAAACTCGCTAAATGGCTGCTTGTTGCTGCTGCGATTTCAACCGTGACTATTCCGATTGGAGTTGATGCAGTTTTATTGGCAAACGGTCACATGAACAACCCTGCCTGGTTGCCTCACGCCAAGCTCCACTGTGCCATGTCATTCTTTGCGGCTGTATCCCTCGGAAGTGCAGCCTTAGCAATTTTGAAGGTGCGTCCGACGAGCGATCGCTTTTCAATGGGGATCGCTGCATTTCTCAGTTCTGCGTTCTGGATTGGGCTGATTGCTGCCGGATTTTGGCCGGGAACGTCCTATGGTTTTCTTAATGATCCGGTTTTGGGCAATATCCGTGAACCTGAGTTAGCTGGAATCTCGATTTATCCAAATGTTGTAGCGTCCATAATCACAATTGCGATCGCAATTGTGGGCTATTGGTTAACCACACCGACAAAGTTAACTGAGCGCTAGCGATATCGGGAAAAAATTGGCATTCGGGAGAAGGCGAATGAACATGCGACCTTCTTCCTACAATACCTCCATTTACCTCAATTTTCAGCATAATTTCTCATTGACAGAAGTAAGTTTGTTTTAATTTCTCACCGATGGGCGATCGCACACGAAGATCTAAAATTCATTGATATTGATAACGTTAAGGATCGTTACTTTGTTTAACATATTCGAGACGGCGTATCTCTTAATCCCCTATTCTCTGGGATTAAGGCAAATTAGTCTCTAAATTTTATGTATAAGTGCTTCCTTGAGCATCTGGAACAATCGCTTTTGCAACGGTTTACATTGGAGAGTCGCCCAATTCCAGCAGGACTGGAGTATCAGGTGAGCGATCGCGGCAGAAACCCCGCTACAATTCAGAGCTGGTGCTATCAATGCCCTGAGTTTCGCAAAATCCGCTATACATACATTGATGCAGGCGCAAGTGCCCAGATCTTTAATAGTGTGATTTATCCCAGTCATAACTATGATTTGCCCTTACTTGGCATTGACTTTCTGTCTTTCGGTCAGGTGAAAAACCTGATTGTGATGGATTTTCAGCCTTTATTTCAAGACGAAGCTTATCTGCGTAAGTATATCCACCCATTGCAGACATTGCATGATAAATATCCAGACTTGGCGCAAGGCCTGGAAATGAAATTTTACGACGCTAACCAGTACTTTTCAAAATATCTGTTGTTTGCCAAAACCGATGCAGAAACCGTGAAAACGCGGGTATTTGAGGCATTTAAAGATTATTTGAATTTGTACTGGCAGATGCTAGGCGAAGCCGAACCTTTGATCGACCAGTCAGATATTCAACGGATTGTCAAAGCCCAAAAAGATTACGATCAATATAGTGCCGATCGCGATCCAGCATCTGGTTTGTTCAGTAGCTATTTTGGACATGAATGGTCAGAGCGGTTTTTGCATGAATTTTTATTTGAGGACGCTGTGCCATTAGCCGCTAGTGCAGCTAAAAAATAATCGGACTACCATCACAGAAGATATACATGCCAGTTGCGTAAGTCCTGAGAAATTTTAATTTGCCATGACTCTCTATCAGCCATTTTTAGATTACGCGATCGCGCTTTTGCAGAAACGTTTGAATGTGCAGCCTTATCCAATTCCCGCTGGGTTTGAGTCGAAGCAAGCAACAGTGGGTAAAGGTAAACACCAAGAAGAAGTATTAACGACTAGCCACGCCTATCAAACTAGCAAACTCCGGCAAATTCGCGCCGCCCATGTCCAGGGGGGTAACTCACTTCAGGTGTTAAATTTCGTGATTTTTCCCCACCTGAATTACGATTTGCCCTTCTTTGGCGCAGATTTGGTTACTTTGCCAGGAGGGCACTTAATCGCCCTCGATATGCAACCCTTATTTCGGGATAATTTGGGATATCAGGCGAAGTATACCCAGCCCATTTTGCCAATTTTCCAGTCACATCAACAGCATCTACCTTGGGGAGGCGACTTTCCCGAAGAAGCCCAGCCCTTTTTCTCACCAGCCTTTCTTTGGACGCGCCCCCAGCAAACTGAAGTAGTGGAAACCCATGTCTTTGCAGCCTTTAAGGATTATCTGCAAGCATACCTGGATTTTGTTGACCAAGCCGAACCAGTAACCGACTCCCAGTATTTAGCAGAAATTGAGCAAGCTCAACTGCGTTATCTGGGCTACCGTGCAGAAAAAGACCCAGCAAGGGGAATGTTCACCCGTTTTTACGGTGCTGAGTGGACAGAAGAATATATCCACGGCTTTTTGTTCGATTTGGAAAGAAAGCTAGCAATGGTTAAGTGAACTACTTAGGTGACTGTTGACAGTTGACTGTTGACTGTTGACAAAAGAAAGGATGAAGGATGAAGGATGAAGTGATTGAAGTAGGAGCCGAGTGGAATTGTGGGCAAAAAAAAATAAGTTTTTCCTTAATTCTCGCCCCATCCCTTTATGGGTGGGGTAATTTCATACTTCATACTTCAGCTTGACCAATGACAAATGACAAATGACAAATGACCAATGACAAATGACCAATGACAAATGACCAATGACTATTAACACCTGAAGCCAGCAATACTCAGTTTGTTAATATTTATTCACATGGTAATCATTTTGTGTTGGGCTGTAAATCAAGAAGATCTGGCTACGCTACCGCTAGAGAAAGTACATACAAATGAGTCTTGATTAAGAAATGTTAAGAAAAAAGATGAATGGTAATCGGCACAAAAAGCTTGGTAAACAAGGGTTTCAAGTTATGACATCATCAACTTGACAATTTGTAATAAACAACCGATCCAACGATATAGTATAAACAACAAAGAAGAGATGAACAGGGCAGATGACCGGTTAGCCATTCATCTGACATGAGACAGGCTCTTCAATTGTTGAAGAAATATAAAATCTTCCAAAGTTTCCTGAGGGAAAGAATCGGAAAGGTTTCAGCAGTTATTCAACCTACTGCTTTGAGTTGATCGGGCTATAGGGGCAGCTTTGTTGCCGAGCCAAATCAAACTGGGTTGTAACCTAATCCAAGCCATACTCGACTAAACGAATTAGGACATTGAGTGTATGTTTGACGCATTTGCAAAAGTAGTTTCCCAAGCTGACGCACGCGGTGAATATCTAAGTGGTTCTCAAATTGATGCCCTGAGCGCTATGGTTGCTGATGGCAACAAGCGTATGGACGTTGTCAACCGTATTACCAGCAATTCCTCCACAATCGTTGCTAATGCAGCTCGTTCTCTGTTTGCAGAACAGCCCCAGTTGATCGCTCCTGGTGGTAATGCTTACACCAGCCGTCGTATGGCTGCTTGTTTGCGTGACATGGAAATCATCTTACGCTACATCACCTACGCTATCTTCGCTGGCGATTCCAGCATCCTAGACGATCGCTGCCTCAACGGTTTGAAAGAAACCTACTTGGCTCTAGGAACCCCTGGTAGTTCCGTAGCAGTTGGCGTTGGCAAGATGAAAGAAGCTGCTCTCGCTATTGCTGGTGACACCAACGGTGTAACCAGAGGCGACTGTGCCAGCTTAATGTCTGAAGTGTCCAGCTATTTTGATAAAGCTGCTTCTGCGGTTGGTTAACCAAAGAATCATCAGTTTTTTCTATCAGCCTCAGATAGCTAACAACAATTGCTAAAAGCTCTTTCATCAAACAAGATATTGGGAGAAAATCTGACATGAAAACCCCTTTGACCGAAGCAGTAGCTGCTGCTGATTCCCAAGGACGCTTCTTAAGCTCCACCGAAATCCAAACCGCATTTGGTCGTTTCCGCCAAGCTAAAGCCAGCCTGGAAGCTGCAAAAGCACTAAGTTCCAAAGCTTCTAGCCTAGCTTCTGGTGCTGCTAATGCTGTATACAGCAAATTCCCCTACACCACCAGCCAAACTGGCCCCAACTTTGCTTCTACTCAAACAGGCAAAGACAAGTGCGTTCGTGACATCGGCTACTACCTCCGCATGGTTACTTACTGCCTAGTTGTTGGTGGTACAGGCCCATTGGATGACTACCTCATCGGTGGTATCGCTGAAATCAACCGCACCTTTGATCTATCTCCCAGCTGGTATGTTGAAGCTTTGAAGTATGTCAAAGCTAACCACGGTTTGAGCGGTGATCCTGCTGTTGAAGCTAACTCCTACATTGACTACGCCATCAACGCATTAAGCTAATTAGATGGTTTGACCCGGAGGGGTGTACAATGACTGACAGAAGTTAGTGATTGTTTACCTCTCCGGGTATTGTTTTTTTTGGTCATTTGTCATTTGTAATTTGTCATTTGTAAAGAGGCAACAGGCCACAGTCAACAGTCAACCGTCAACAGTCTCCTCATCCCCCTAATCTCGCTGCCTCGATTTTCTATGGAAAACAAAGCTAATATTCAGGATGATAGCCAATTAACTGTGGAACAGGCGATCGCTAATCTCCAAGGTGAAGATTTGGGATTGCGAGTGTATGCAGCCTGGTGGTTAGGGCGCTTTCGGGTGGATGCTCCAGAAGCTATTGATGTATTAATTGCGGCATTAGAAGACGAAGACGATCGCACTAATGCTGGTGGTTATCCTCTACGCAGAAACGCAGCCAGAGCATTAGGCAAACTAGGGGAAAAACGGGCAGTGCCGGCATTAGTACGAGCGCTGGAATGTTCGGATTTTTACGTGCGGGAAGCAGCAGCACAATCTCTGGAAATGTTAGGAGATTCGTCCTGTATTGGCAGATTAATCGAGTTACTCAATAATCAAATTCCTGGAACCCTACCAGCACCAGAACCGCCACAGTTAGCCCAACCTTTTGATGCCATTATCGAAGCCTTGGGAACCTTAGGGGCAATTGATGCCATTCCTGTGATTGAGCAATTTTTAGATCACTTCATTCCCCGGATTCAGTTTGCTGCCGCCCGGGCAATGTATCAGCTAAGTTCTGAAGAAGTATGCGATCAGTATGGCGATCGCCTGATCCAAGCACTTGGTAACGATGATTTGCAACTACGTCGAGCCGTTTTATCAGATTTGGGGGCGATTGGATATTTACCAGCTGCCGAGGCGATCGCCGAAACTCTCGCAGAAAACAGCCTCAAGCTGATATCCCTCAAAGGTTTACTAGAAAAGCAATTGCAACAGGCGACA
Organism: Calothrix sp. NIES-2100; assembly: GCF_002368195.1. Classification (GTDB taxonomy): domain Bacteria; phylum Cyanobacteriota; class Cyanobacteriia; order Cyanobacteriales; family Nostocaceae; genus Aulosira. The sequence goes on from NZ_AP018178.1 coordinate 8,155,324, forward strand.
CCACCGGATTTATCGCCAGGAGCAATAAAAGTTATGCAATTAATGGATGCGTTATTGTAGCAGAAAGAGGGAAAATGTAAAAGGTAGAACTTATTGTGTCTCTTCTCCCTCATGGCTGATTACCTTAACACTCTAATTCGTGCAGTAGAAGACGCAGATTCTTCTCTCCTTTTGCAAGAAGCTGTAAAAAACTTAGCAGCATCGGGTTTAGAAGGAGCTATTCCCACATTAATTGCCTCTTTGAGCTATAACAATCCGGGTGCAGCAGTCGCGGCTGTTGATGGGCTAATCAAAATTGGCGAACCCGCAGTACCAGCGCTTTTAGAGCTACTAGATCTGCATAACTACACCGCCAGATCTTGGGCAATTCGTGCCTTAGCAGGAATTGGTGATCCCAGAGGATTAGTTACCTTGTTGGGAGCAGCCACCGCTGACTTTGCCCTCAGTGTCCGGCGTGCAGCCGCTAGGGGTTTAGGAATGATGAAGTGGCACTGGTTCCCCGACGATCTCTTGGAAATTGCCCAAGCAGAAGCGATGGAAGCCCTGCTATTTGTGGCACAGGAAGACGACGAGTGGGTGGTACGCTATTCAGCCGTTGTTGGCTTACAGTTTCTTGCCGATGCAGTTGCTGTGACTTATCCAGAATGGCGATCGCAAATCGAGTCACAGCTTGAGCAAATTGCCGTCAAAGATGACAGTTGGGCAGTACGTGCCCGTATCTTGATGGCACAACAAAACCTCAAGGTACCGACAGCTACCGTTCAACCGCAAACCGACGATCGCCCCTCACCATTGTCCTCTATGGACTGGCAGAAGATTATGGAAGGCTTGTACGGACGCAAGGGACAAGAACGGCAAACATTTGCAGAAGGCGATCCACGCCGCTATCGAGAACTAGCAGTAGCGATCGCTCAACATCCTGATGATTAATTTCGTACTCAGGACTTCAGACCTGAATTTTATTGTTTATCTAAATTCAACCCGATACTGGCTTCTTAAAGCTACAGTGTCGGGTTTATTTCTGAATAAAAACTCCGCCCACAAGGGAATTGAGTTTTGTCAGTGGCAAAGATAATTAAAAATTGAAAGAACAAAAGTCTGCTAACCTAAATGAATTGAAGTCTTGACGCAATCCTTGAAAGCTATCCTTGAACGTTAGTTGATTTTGTCAGTTTTCCTGGGTACATTTCGGGGGGGGAAAGTGACTATAGTTACCAAGTTAGTACTTATTGTCGATGATTGCTTGGAAGACCGAGAAACTTATCGCCGCTACCTACTGCGGGATAAACAACAGACATACAGGATTTTAGAAGCGGAGACAGGGAAACAGGCGTTGGAACTGTGTAGGCAGCAATTTCCCGATGTGATTTTGCTTGATTATCTGCTACCAGATAAAGATGGACTGGAGTTGCTTAACGAATTAAAGACTCTGTTAGGAAAAACAAACCTTCCTGTTATCATACTAACGGGTCAGGGTAATGAACAGATAGCAGTACAAGCAATGAAAAGTGGTGCTGCCGATTACTTAGTTAAAAGAAATACAACATCAACTCGTTTAGATGTTGCTATTCAAAATGTACTAGAAAACACTCGCCTGAGTAGGCAGTTAGAAGAGAGCGAAGCACGTTTTGCGGCTACATTCAACCAAGCAGCTGTTGGTATCGCCCATGTAGGATTAGATGGAAAATTGTTGCTGGTGAACCAGAGACTTTGCGATCTGGTGGGTTATACTCGCGAGAAATTACTAAGGCAAAGATTGCAGGGCATCACACATCCGGCTGATCTAAATATCGATTTGGATGATGTTCGCCAGATGTTGGTTGGTAAAATTCAAACTTATTCCGTAGAGAAACGTTATATTTGTCAAGATAATAAGCAAGTCTGGATTAATCTGACCGTCTCCCTAGTTCGCAAAGCATCTGGTGAACCAGAATATTTTATTTGTGTTTTTCAAGATATCACGCAAAGCAAGCAACTGGCAGAAGATTTACATCGTCGGGAACAGCAATTCTCTACCTTGGTGGAGAACTCACCTAATGTAATTTTCCAGCTGGATCGCGACCTGCGCCATATGTATATCAGTTCCTCAGTGATGGATGAATTCGGCATCACCACACAGCAATTTTTGGGCAAGACTGGACGAGAGTTGGGATTACCCGCAGATGTCTGTGATATGTTTGAGGCAGCATGTCATCAAGCGATCGCCAGCAAAGAGGTGACGCAGGTAGAATATAGCATAGCTGACAAACACTTCATTTCCCACATCATCTCCGAACTGGGAGAGGATGGTGTTTTTGTATCGCTGATGGGAATTACAGAGGATGTTAGCGCTCGCAAACAAGCTGAATTTACATTAAAGCAACAAATTCGACAAGAACATTTGCTTAGTGATATTGCTCAGGATATTCGGCGATCGCTCGATCTCAATGAGGTGTTGTCCAGCACTGTTCAACGGGTGAGGCAATTTCTCAACACGGATCGCGTCATTATTTTTCGTTTTCGCCCCGACTGGCAAGGAGACGTAATTAAAGAATCAGTTGGGGCAGAGTGGACACCCATTTTATCTACTACCATTTTCGATCCGTGTTTTAGCGATCGCTACATCGAACCATATCGGCAGGGGCGCATTACCACGATGGATGACATCGATCGCGCAGATCTCAAACCCTGTTACATTGAGTTACTAAAATCATTTCAGGTGAAAGCTAACCTGGTCGTGCCAATTTTGCAGGAAGAGAATCTTTGGGGGTTATTAATTGCCCAGCATTGTTCTGCTCCCCATCAATGGCAACCTGGCGAAATTGCAATGCTGCGACGCCTGTCCACCCAGGTTAGCATTGCCATTCAACAAGCTGAGCTGTATCACCACCTCCAAACTGAACTAGCCGATCGCAAACTAGCGGAACAAAAAATCCGCGAGCAAGCAAAACTGTTGGACATTGTCTCCGACGCGATTTTTGTACGCGACTTAAACCACCACATTCTTTACTGGAATCAGGGTGCTGAGCAGATGTATGGCTATTTGGCATCAGAAGCAGTGGGTCAGAAAGCCAATGAACTGTGGCAGGAGGATGCCGCTCAGATCGCAGAAATTATCCAAACGGTGCTTGAGCAGGGCGAATGGCGTGGTGAGATTCGTAAAGTTACCAGATCAGGCAGGAAAATCATCGTGGCAGGACGTTGGACTCTATTACGCGATGAATCTGGAAACCCCCAAAAAATTCTAGTCGTCAATACCGACATCACTGATAAAAAACAAATTGAGCAACAGTTTTATCGGGCACAACGTTTAGAAAGCTTGGGTACCCTAGCAAGCGGTATTGCCCATGACTTAAACAACATACTGACACCCATGCTGGCAGTTGCTCAACTGCTACCACTTAAGTTTCCCAATATTAATGAGCAAAATCAGCGACTACTGAAAATCCTAGAAATAAACTCTAAACGTGGTGCCCAACTAGTCAAGCAAATTACAGCCTTTGCACGGGGAGCAGAAGGTAAGCGCGTTCCTCTACAACCAAGACACTTGCTCAAAGAAATTGAGCAGGTGATCAAAAGTACATTTCCCAAATCAATTGAAATCTGCATTGATCTAGCAACAGCAAATCTTTCTACAATCTTGGCAGATCCCACGCAAATACATCAGGTGTTGATGAACCTGTGTGTAAATGCTCTTGATGCCATGCCTGATAGCGGTACTCTCACTATTTCTGCCGATAATTTCCACGTTGATGCCAGCCATGCCAGGATGAATCTGGAGGCAAAAGTTGGTGAATACGTGGTTATCACTGTGTCTGATACAGGATGTGGTATCCCACAAGAGTTATTAGAGCGAATTTTTGACCCCTTTTTCACCACCAAAGAGCTAGGCAAAGGCACGGGATTAGGACTTTCAACTGTTATTGGTATAATCAAAAATCACAGTGGTTTTATCAAAGTCCATAGCGAGTTAGGAATCGGCAGCCAATTTCAGGTGTACTTGAGTGCCATTGACACATCGGCAACAGAAGAAGCTGATGACTCACAAATATTAGCTAGAGGAAATGGCGAATTAATTTTGGTTGTGGATGACGAAGTATTTATTCAGGATGTTGCCAAAACTTCACTAAAAGAGTTCAACTATAGAGTGATGATTGCCAGTGATGGTATTGAGGCGTTATTACTCTACGCCCAACATAAAACTGAAATTAGTGTGGTGCTAATGGATATACAAATCCCTTCTTTAGATGGATTACAAGCTATTCGCGTTCTTCAACAAATTAATCCCTCTGTCAAAATTATTGTCATCAGCGGACTCAGATCTAACCAACAGCTTTTAGACGCTAAAAATATTAATGTCCAAGCATTTTTATCCAAACCATACACTATTCAGGAATTAATAAACACTCTTAAACAGGTTTTAAGTGCGTCATAGCCGGCTTGTAGAAATCAAAAATTATTCCACACTAACTTCCTTGAGGTAGTGTCCGGGCTGATTTGTTGTTCAAATTAAATTCATACGACAGTCAATCACAGGACAATCCCACAAACAAAAATGAAAACCTCTCTTCCTAGCCCAAACGTCCCTATTTTCAAATTAGACTACTAATTTTCATCAATCTTCAACGTCAGCGGTTGAATATTGACAATTTTGCCCCCTAAACGATTAATCCGCTGGAGTTCTTCATTAAAACGGCTAAAAGGTACTGTAATGAACACACTAGCACTAGAGCGAATCGGGTAATTATTTTGACTTGTAACGTCATTTTGTTGCAATCCCGACACTTCAACCTGAAAACTCCGATTTTGATAAACCATTTGATATCCTACCTATTAAGGAAAATTTGTCATTGGGCATCCCTTCTCTGCGAGACGCTACGCGAACGACTTCGCTCAGGGCAAGTGGGCATTGGGCACTTGTACTGATCGGAGTCGAAGTATTGGGCAATTTTTCATTAGACTTCTTGCATAAATATTTTGGCGTTGTTGAGTATTCGTTTCAAAAGCTCACGCAAAGCCGCAAAGACGCAAAGAAGAACGCGAAAATTAGGACTTTTGCAAGAAGTCTATTAATTATTTCTCCGCGTCCCCGCGTCCCCGCGTCTGCTTGTCTCCCTAGTCCCTAGCCCCTAACCCCTAACCCCTAGCCCCTAAAGTGGCGTAACGCTGGCAATTTTGCCATTGCGACGTTGAACTTGTTGCAAATAATTGGATAACTCTTCGTAGGGGATAACTACTGCCTTGTTGATGCGGCGAACTTTGGGATAACCAGGTTGAGAAATGCTGGCAACTTCAACACGATAAAGTCTTCCGCCACCAAAGGTTTGCGAACCTTGAAATGCGGTGCTGGGGGTTTGTCCTCTGACGGAAGAACGATAAGCAAAGCCATTATTACTACCCGCAGGTGCAATCACTGTTGAGGCGCTATTTCTTGCCAATTCGCTAGCCAAACGCGAAGAATTGCCAGGAATTTGGGAGCGATCGCTGGTTGCATAACCGCGATATAGTTGAAAAATTCGGGTAAAGCCGACAGTTTTTTGTCCTAATTGATTGCTGAATCCCCGATAAAAGGGCACAATATTATCCCCAAAATTGCTCTGATATTCTGGTGAGTCTATGTAAGAATCAATGTCAGCGTCGTAGCCTTTAGTTTGGTATAAATCCAAATGATAGGCTATCTCAGATTCATCATAAGGAGCGCGTCCTAGCAAATGTTTGTAATTTAGTTCTGTAACACGGCTATGAAAGTTATTAGAAAAAAACTTAGATTTGTACAGTTCTGATTTCGCTAACTGCCTAACAAATTCTTGGACTGTAATATTCTTATTAGTCAGCAGCGATTCCAAACCTTTTAACCGTTCAGATTCTAACAAATAATCATTACCTAAAAGCTGACGATAAATAGCACTAATTACCTGTGCAATCTCTGCTTTACCAGCATTGGAACGTAATTCAATAGGAGCAGCGTCACTAAACGCAGAGGTTCCGAGTCTGGATGCGGCTGTTGTAATAGCCATCTAAAAATCTCCTGGGTAAACAACTTTTATAAACAAAGGCAGAGGGCAGAAGGAAGCTTCTGATTTGAAAATATGGGCTAGGGCGTGTTTTCAAAGTCTTAGATCCCCCCAACCCCCCTTTTTAAGGGGGGCAAAGAGAGTCTTAAAGTCCCCCTTTTTAAGGGGGATTTAGGGGGATCGAAGAGGAATGTTAGGAATAATGAGTAGTTTGAAAACACGCCCTAGCGCTTAGGAAGATGAGGGAGTGTGGGGAGTGTGGGAGAGTGTGGGGAACAATGCCCTATGTCCAATGCCCAATGCCCCATTTTCATGAAAGAGCAATGCTGATTACCTTGCGCCCTTGGCGATTGAGTTGTTGTAAGCGATTTGATAACTGATCGTATGGCACAACTACTTCGGTGATACTTTGGCGAATGCGCGGTGAGTTAGGGGAAGCCGCTTGGATGACACGAATCCGATAGGTATTACCACCACGATTCCCCGTTGAGACACCTGTTAAAGAACCAGCATTAGCAGGATAGATAGGAGATACCAAATTCTTTGCTAAATCCCAGGTTAATTGTCCTTTGGGCTTGTTTTGGGCGCGATCGCTATTGGCGTAGCCTCGGTACAACTGGAAGAAATGGGGAAATCCAGCGGTTTTTTGTCCAACTGTAGTTTTGTAGCCGCGATAGTAAGGAACTATAGCATCTCCAAAGTTTTGTTGATACTCGACAGAATTAATGTAAGAATCAATCTCGGCTTCGTAACCTTGAGAATTATAGATATCAACGTGGTAAGCAATTTCTGACTCATCGTAGGGCGCACGACCGAGTAAATGCTTATAATTCAGTTCAATAAAGCGAACCTGTGAGTTGGAATAAAAGAACTTTTGACGATACAGTTCTGATTGCGCGATCGCTCGCACAAAATCCCGCACGGAAATCTGCGCCTGTTGCAATAGTGATTCTGCGCTAGTCAGTCGCTCACTTTCAAACAGATGCTCATTTCCCAAAACTTGGCGATATGCACCCCAAATAACTGACTTTACTTCTTCTGCCGTTTTCACAAAGCGCAATTCAACTTTTTCACTGTCTGTAAACGGAAGAATTCCCAATCGGCTCGCTTCTGTTAACGGTGCCATAATCTTATCTGTTCCTTATTTTCTAGAAATCTGTCGGCATCAGACTCAACGTAAAAATTTCTTAAGTTACAGCTAAAAACGGTCAAATTCGTAGCAAGCATTTTCATGCTTCAAATTACAGGATTATAGTGCTGACTACGAAGTATTTAATAAACCTTATTCATCATTAAGAAAAGCCTTGCATAGTAAGATGAAAAATTATATACGCAGACAACACAAGTATTTGAGTCAGTAAGGGCGGGTTGAGCCAGATAGTCGTGAATGATTGGAGCATATCTGTGAACCCGCCCCTACTAACTAACACAATATGAAGTCAGAGTTTAAAACTTTCCAAACTTACTACGCAAATGCTTGACGCTTTTGCAATTTTGCAACGTTTTACCGCTGCAAACTTTACATTCAGTTTTTATGCAACAGGATTACATACTCACAAAAATTATCTGGTAATCAGTTTCATCGGGATTGCAAAATTACCAAATTATTTTCTTACCCGTGTTACACAAAACTGAAAAGCTTGTGAGAATTCATGGCTACTATTTGATCCAGGAAATCAACCAAGCTATATTAGCTCAGAGCATTGATGATGTAATCAATGTAGGAATTAGCTTCAACACCAGGGTCACCGGTTACACCATGATTAGCTTTGATATATTTGAGAGCTTCAATGTACCAGCTAGGAGATAGTTCAAAGGTACGGTTGATTTCAGCCAAACCACCAATCAAATAATCATCGATTGGGCCTGTACCACCCACAACTAAACCGTAAGTAACAATCCGCAGGTAATAGCCAATATCACGGACGCACTTGTCTCTTCCAGTTTGAGTAGAAGCGTAGTTGGGGCCGGATGTGGTGGTGGTGTAGGGGAACTTTTGGTACACAGCATTAGCAGCTGCTTCAGCAAGACTAGGAGCTTTTTTAGAGATTGCTTTTGCTGCTTCTAAGCTAACAGCTGCTTGGCGAAAACGACCAAATGCAGTTTGGATTTCGGTGCTACCCAAAAAACGACCTTGGGAATCAGCAGCTGCAACAGCTTCAGTTAATGGTGTCTTAGTCATTGAACGTTTTCTCCTAATTGCTTTTACAAAAAATTTGTTGAATAGACTTCTTGCAAAAATTGATTTTTAAACTCAATTTTGCTTCTCTGCAAGAGGCCTAATAGTAGGTGTTTTGATGTTTAAGCAACTGCTGCTGCTGCACGATCAAAATAAGATGAAACTTCTGCAATCAGACTGCTGCAATCTCCACGGGTAACGCCGTTAGGATCATTAGCAATGGCGATTGAAGCTTCTTTCAGCTTCTGAATACCAACTGCAACAGATGCTCCAGGAGTTCCCAGCGCCAGATAGGTTTCCCGCAATCCATTCAGCGCCCGATCGTCTAGAACGCTAGCATCACCTGCAAAAATTGCGTAGGTAACATAGCGAAGGATAATTTCCAAATCCCGGATACAAGCCGCAGCACGACGGTTGGTGTAAGCATTCCCACCAGGCGCAATTAATTGAGGTTGTTCAGCAAACAAAGAACGAACCGCGTTAGCAACAATGGAAGACGAATTGCTAGAAATCCGGTTAACAACATCAACGCGCTTGTTACCGTCTTTAACTAAACCGATGAGAGCATCTAACTGACCATCACTGAGATATTCTCCTCTCGCGTCAGCTTGGGAAACAACCTTAGAAAAAGCATCCTGCACCATAGTGTGAATCTCCTAAATTTTGATTAATTGAGAATTATTGATGAGGGTTCAAATCAAAAGTTGAATTCTTCAGCTTTTGCTTTTTTACCAATAGATAATCATGCCTCAAAAATTCAAATCTTCGATTTTATTGCGACATGAGTATTAGTGGTAAGACTGATAAAACTTTCATCTTTTGTGAAGGCTTTTCAATCATTAACCCAAAGCAATGAACGCTCAACAAATTAGAGTTTTCATTTACTTTGTTTTACTCTAAACCCTTACAAATTATTTTTATAATGCCTAGAACCAATTTTTTGTTAAGAAATGTTTCATAATTATTCTAATATGTATAATCATTTTTATTTATACTTAAATAAATTGATTTATAAAAAAAATAATCTGTGTAAAAGCAAGTATAAATCTATAGCTGAAAACCCTGAAGCTCTGCCTGTAAAGGATTGTAGGCAAAATTTATGTTTTTTAAATCGATGAACTGAAAATAAATATAATTCATTTTTTGATTAAAAAAATATCATCATTTAGTCATTCTTTTATGAAGAAACAACATTCTCTCATAAAAAATGTTTTGAAAAACACAAAAATCGCCGAAAAAATGTGATTTTGATTTCTTTTTTTCTGAAAAACTTTACAAACTGTAATAAAAAATCAGCAGTTTCTTAAAAGTATGGTTTAGCCTATCAGTTTGCGGCGAAATCTCCCATTAATAAGGTGACAATAAAGCGATTAAATTCCTCATCGTGAAGGTGGGTTTATCCTAGCTGGAAAATGGGGGCTAGGGGCTGGGGACTGGAGACTAGGGAAGGGGGGCAGGGAGGACAAGGAGGACAAGGAAGATGAGGGAGTGTGGGGAGTTTTTTTCCCATCTCTTCCCAATGCCCAATGCCCCATGCCCAATGCCCAATACCGTTATCAAAAAATTGGGTCTAAAACCTCGTCCTAGAAGGACGGTTTTATGTATTTTGTGCTAACATAAGATTGTGGTTAATTGGTCGATGCCATGATTGTCTACGAGTTCAAAGTTAAAGGAAAAGACAGGCAATATCGCGCCATAGATGAGGCTATTCGTACATCTCAATTCATCCAAAATAAGTGCTTGCGTTATTGGATGGATAACAAAGAGGTTGGCAGATATGACCTTAATAAACATTGTGCGGTGCTGGCTGCGGAATTTCCCTTCGCTGATGAACTTAATTCAATGGCAAGACAATCTGCTGCTGAGCGTTCTTGGTCAGCAATAGCTAGGTTTTACGACAACTGTAAGCGGAAGGTCAAAGGAAAGAAAGGTTTTCCAAGGTTTAAGAAAAACTGCCGTTCGGTTGAGTATAAATCAACAGGATGGAAACTTTCAACAAACCGAAAAGCTATCACTTTTTCAGATAAAAAAGGCATTGGAACTCTGAAGTTAAAAGGAACCTACGACCTTAACTACTACGATATAAAGCTCTTTAAGCGTGTCCGTTTAGTGCGTCGCGCTGACGGTTACTATGCCCAGTTTGCAGTTGATGTTGATGTCAAAATAGAAAGTCAACCTACTAATCAGGTTGTAGGTATTGACTTAGGCTTGAAATACTTCATTGCTGACAATAAGGGCAATGTGGAACAATCACCCCAGTTCTACCGCAAGTCGGAAAAACAGTTAAACCGTGCTAATCGCAAGAAGTCCAAAAAATTTAGCACAGAAAAGAGAAAAGCCAAACAAAAGCAATCTAACAATTACCACAAAGCTAGAAATCTATATGCCCGTAAGCATTTAAAAGTAAGTAGGCAGCGAAAAGAGTATTGCAAAAAGTTGGCATACTCCGTCATCCAATCTAACGACTTGGTAGCCTATGAAGATTTAAATGTCAAAGGGCTTGTGAGGAACCCACAACTGGCTAAATCCATTAGTGATGCTGGTTGGTACACTTTCAGGCAATGGTTAGAATATCTTGGTCATAAATATGGGAAAGTAACTGTTGCAGTTCCCCCACATAACACAAGCCAAAATTGTTCTAGCTGTGGCGAAAACGTGAAAAAGTCTCTGTCTACTAGGACTCATGTATGCCCTCATTGCGGGTACACAGTAGACAGAGATATCAACGCGGCAATCAATATCTTGAGATTAGGACTCAGTACCGTGGGGCACACGGGAACTTACGCTACAGGAGATTTGCCCTCTTGGGCAATTGGCGCAAGCCTGTTGTCTAATGGCGAGTCGGTGAATGTAGAATCCCCGCCTCTTTAGAGCGGGGAGTGTCAAAATTGAGCGCAGTATAGCGCAGTATATAGATAGGAAAGCAAATGGAGGGTACAAAAATTCAGACTGCTCAGCAAGCATTTGACTACCTTGGTCAAGGATGGGCAACAGGAAACTTTCAGCCTTTCATTGATATGCTGGCTTTGGAGGTGATGTTCTGGCTACCGGTTGGTCAGCAGCGAGATACATCCTTTGGATATGAGGATAAGCAACAGCTGATTGCTAGACTACAGGCGCGCAAAGACAGGGGCGATCGCCTGATTTTCAGTACACCTGATCTAGTTACCAGTAATGACACCACTGTGACATTTGAGTTTGAAAGTCAGGGAATTATTCGCAACCAGCCTTTTACAGGACGGAATGTCGTTTCCTTCGATATCAACGGTGACAAAATTGCTGGTGTGCGAGAGTATTTTGGCGACATAGATGAATAACCATAAGCATATTTGCTTACCCAAAATGCTCGAAAAGGTTTGTCTGTTGGTAACTGAATCTGAGAAAATCAAACATGGATATTTAAAATCTATTTTTAGGAAACACAACGGATATGGCTGATAGTCCAGAACTCACCTCAAATGTTCAAGACATCTCAGAAGAACTGACTGTAGCGATCGCTGAATTAGAAGAATATCGGGAGCGCCTGGTTAGCGACACCTTGTCAATGGCGCAAAAGGCTAAAGTCATGAAGGCACAAGCACTTGCTAGTCTCGAACCTCAGCTGATCCAGATTGATGCCACCCTGGAAGCACTCCGAGTGCAGCAGTCTGCTCTGAGTGCTGGTAACTAAAATAATTGCACAATAACGGTGATAAGGAATTTGTCATGAGTCAATCCCTCAACTCCCAAACTCCAGGGCTGGAAGATCCAATCCTGCGAATTCAAGCTGAAAATGATGATCTGGTTCAAAGGGTGAATGAGCAGATTTCCCTAGAAACCTTTGACTCTTGTGATCATACAGTCCTCAAACAACTTGTAGAGGGGTTGGGAGACACACGGGGAATGGTACGGCTGCGGTTTGCTGAAACCTTGGGTGAAATTGGTGAACCTGCAACGCCATTTCTGGTGGAAGCACTGGCAAATCATCCGAATGTAGTGGTGCGAAGAGCTGCTGCCAAGACACTCACCATCATCTCCGATCCAAGTGCTGTACCAGACTTGCTTCATGCTTTTCTCAATGATGAGGATACAGTAGTCAGAAGTTCAGCCGCTGGGGCATTGGCAAGAACTGGAGAAGCGTCTGTACCAGCGTTGCTGGATATTTTAGCATCCAACGAGCATCCAGAAGATATTAAAGGTCACGCAGCCTGGGCGTTGGCGTTTATTGGCTCAGAAGCAGCAGAGCATCTATACAAAGCTTTGAACGCCGCCTCTTTAGATGTGCGATGCGCTGTAATTGGGGCGCTTGGCCATGTAGCGCAAGAACAGTCAGATGAAAAGTCTTGCAACCTGCTAGTTTCTGCTTTGACCGATCCAGAAGCACTGATCCGCACCGAAGCCGCAGCAGCATTGGGACAAGTAAATTATCCGCCATCTGTGCCGCATTTAATTCTGGCAATTCACGATTCCGATTTAGACGTGAGGAAAGCAGCAATCAATTCTTTGGGTAAAATTGGCGATCGCACTGCTTTAGAACCATTACAGCCACTACTCAACGATCAACAAGAGGTAGTGCGGGTTTTGACTAAATTAGCGATCGCGCAAATTGAGCGTCAGTCACAAGAAGATGATTGGTAACGGCAAAGTTAAGCAGCGATAGTGCGATCGCACCGCATTAGAACATTTACAGGTGGCACTCAATGGCAGATATCTAAGATCTACGGCGAATGGGACGACAAAGGGCGCGACGGGATTCAAGGGTTGTGAAGGCACCTAAGAGAGAGACAGGTAAACGGTTGGCTAGCAATTCGAGAATTTTGGCGTTGACGGTGCTGGCGGGGGTGTCCTCGGGAAGGTTGATGAAAATGACTCCGGCGGTGAAGGCTTCAGGCCAGCTTCTGGGATCGGCAAGTCCTCTGTCGCGGGTGATGATAATAGCATCCGTAGCTACGGCAGCTTCCATGACTTCAACATCAGGATGCCCACGTAAACCGATGTCACGCACATCTTGCGCCGTAAATCCAAGGACGGCGATTTGGGGTGCAAGGGAGCGGGGCATATTTTCATCGACGAGGAAGTTCAAAGCTTAGGCTCCCAAGGCGGTGACTGTAGTTTGTTTTACCAGATCTGTAGCGTAGCTAAGAGCAGCTTCTACTTGGGTTTTACTGAGTTCGTATTCTTGCATAACTTCTTCTTTGCTCATACCACCAGCTAGAGAACCGATGATGATAGAAACGGGAACACGGGTTCCGCTAATGACTGGGGTACCGTGGTGGATGGCAGGATCTACGGTAATGTATTGGGCAATTTCCATCGCTACCTTCTCAATGTTTGCTGTTTCTCTATTTTGCCTGGAAATCTTTTTAATGTTTGCCCAAAATGCATGGAAATAAAGTACCTGATATCTAGGAGCGTGGGTTTCATCTCAGATCAACGCACTTGCTGAGCGTCGAGGGCTGAGCGGAGTCGTTGGCGCAGCCTCTGGCAGAGAAGTCCAAACTTTTATCTTGACAAAAGTGCAACTATCTGAATCTGCTAATACCGTCGCATAACTGCCTGTCACTCTCGCCGACATCAGGATTATTTTTTAAAGGATTATAAGTTAAATAACTGCGTACCGAATCACAATTGCGCTGCATTAAAGAGTCTAAATCCATATCCCAGAGCTTAATAGTTTTGTCATCTGATGCGGTGGCGATGGTTTTGCCGTCAAGGCTGAAACTCACACTATTGACATCACCCTGATGCCCTTTAAATTCCTGGAGCAGTTCCCCCTGCAAGTTCCACAACCGCGCTGTATTGTCAGCTGATGCGGTAACGATGGTTTTGCCGTCAGGGCTGAAACTCACACTATTGATTGGAAGTTGATGCCCTTTAAATTCTTGGAATGATTCTCCCTGCAAGTTCCACAACCTTGCTGTATGGTCATAAGATGCGGTGGCAATAGTTTTGCCGTCGGGGCTGAAACTCACACTCCTGACATCACCCTGATGTCCTTTAAATTTCTGGAGCAGTCGCCCCTGCAAGTTCCACAACCGCACTGTATTGTCAGCTGATGCCGTAGCAATGGTTTGACCGTCGGGGCTGAAACTCACACTCCTGACAGAATTCTGATGCCCAATAAATTCTTGGAGCTGTTTTCCCTGCAAGTTCCACAACCGCGCTGTTTTGTCAGATGATGCCGTCGCGATGGTTTTGCCGTCGGGGCTGAAACTCACATTCAAGACTGTACCCCGATGTCCAATAAATTCCTGAATCTGTTGTCCCTGCAAATTCCACAACCGCGCTGTTTTGTCATTTGCTCCTGTAGCGATAGTTTTACCATCAGGGCTAAAACTCACAATATTGACTATACCCCGATGCCCAATAAATTCCTGGAGCTGTTTTCCCTGCAAGTCCCACAACCGCGCCGTTTTGTCATCTGATGCTGTAGCAACGGTTTTGCCGTCGGGGCTGAAACTCACACTATTGACAGAACGTTGATGCCCTTTTAATTCCTGGGGCAGTTCTCCCTCTAAGTTCCACAACCGCGCGGTTTTGTCAGCTGATGCGGTGGCGATGGTTTTACCGTCGCGGCTAAAACTCACACTCATAACAGAAAGCTGATGCCCTCTAAATTCCTGGAGCAGTTGCCCCTGCAAGTTCCACAACCGCGCGGTTTTGTCAGCTGATGCCGTAGCGATGGTTTTGCCGTCGGGACTAAAACTCACACTATTGACAGCATTCTGATATCTTTTAAATTCTTGGATTAGTTGCCCCTGTAAGTTCCACAACCGCGCGGTTTTGTCCTTTGATGCGGTGGCGATGGTTTTGCTGTCGGGGCTAAAACTCACACTCATAACAGCATTCTGATGCCCAATAAATTCCTGGAGCAGTTGCCCCTGCAAGTTCCATAACCGCGCTGTATTGTCCTTTGATGCGGTGGCGATGGTTTTGCCGTCAGGGCTGAAATTCACACTCATAACAGCATTCTGATGTCCTTTAAATTCCTGGAGCAGTTGCCCCTGCAAGTTCCATAACCGCGCTGTATTGTCATTTGATGCGGTGGCGATGGTTTTGCCGTCAGGGCTGAAACTCACACTATTAACATCACGCTGATGCCCAATAAATTCTTGGAGCAGTTGGCCCTGCAAGTTCCACAACCGCGCTGTATTGTCCTTTGATGCGGTGGCGATAGTTTTGCCGTCGGGGCTGAAATTCACAGTATTGACTATACCGCGATGCGCTTGAAATTCCTGGAGCAGTTGCCCCTGTAAGTTCCACAACCGCACTGTTTTGTCAGCTGATGCGGTGGCGATGGTTTTGCCGTCGGGGCTGAAACTCACACTATTGACAGAACTCTGATGCCCTTCTAAGCGGTTTCGTTCTCTTGCGCCAACAAGAACTGTCTGCAAAGCATTCACAGCTTCTGGTTGAGTTTTGTGTTGGCTATGTAGGATTTTTCCTGCTTTTATTGCTGTGACGGAAGCTTCTAAGTCTTTATTTTCATTATTTAGAGATAAGGAATATCTACTCAGAGATTCAGCTTGATTGATTTGTGCCTGTTGCGTCTGATTCCATGCTGTCAAACCCAAACCACTAGCGGCAAGAAAGAGAAATCCCAACAATATACCCCCCTGAAGAAGTTTTTTATTGGCTGTTTTTTGTTCTTCTTCTCGTTTTTTTGACTCTTGAAGGGCTTTGTCGTTAGCTTGTGCTAATTCCTGTGCTGCTTTCAATTCTCGGTGCTGTTGTTCTTCCTTTTCCTGTTCTATTCGTTGACTTTCCTTAAGACTAGCATCAATAAATTCTTTCTCATTAATTAAGTCTTCTGGGCGTTCCTTGAGTTGTTCTTCTGCTTCGGCCAATGCTGCACCCCGCAACAATGAACCAGAATCTTGATTCGTTGCTTCCCATTGTCCTTTTGCTGCTCGTAGTCGCTCTTGCCAAGCTCTAAAAACGCGGTCTTTATTCATCCATTCTCGCAGTTCTGTCCAATTGCGAATTAAAGCTTCATGGACTACTTCTACTGTTTCTTGAGCGCTAAGATTGCGACTTGTCACTACCAACCGAGCATCAGCTAATTGTTTGACCAAAGACCAGCTTTGCTCTCCCAATTCCGTTTTCATGGCAACTCGTCGAGTATCTTCTGCTCCCTCACCCGGAAGCACTAATTGAATAAAAATCCGCCGGACTTTTTCCTTCTCCTCATCTGTCAAGTTGCCATATTTCTCATCCGCATGACGAGCTAATGCGCCTTCTACTCGACCAATTTCTTCATAGATTTTATGACTTAATTGTTTACGCGATCGCTTATTCCACAACTGAGTCAAAGCAAACTCTAACAAAGGTAAATTTCCCGGTTGGTTTTCTACATCATTCAAAATGCGTTCTACCAGTCCGGTTTCAAATGTCACCCCTAATTTTTGAGCAGGTTTTTCAATGACTTGTGTTAGTTCCTCCCGATTCATCGGCCCCAGTTTCCAGTCAGCATTTTGCAAGACATCCGCAAAGGGACGATAAGAGAGAGCATTTCCTAAAAAATCTGCTCGCATCGTTGCTACCAATACCCTAGCTGATGCAGACAGAGAAGTCGGAGTTTCTAAACTACCTAATAAGCAATCGAGAAACTTACGGCGAATTTCCGGATTGTTACAGAGAGTATAAATTTCTTCAAATTGGTCAGCAATCAGTAGCACCCGATTATTAGGGTGATTTTGTTGAATTGTTCGGAAAACATCAGCTAGAGAAACAGTGCTATTGAACAAGTAGCCAGCTAGTTTTCGTGTTTGGGCAATTTGGTCAGTACGATCTAACTCTGGTGCATAAAGAGGAACAAGTGCCTCAGCCAAAGCATAAAACGGTACAGAACCAGGACGAAAGTGAGTAAACTGCCAATGACCTTCTTTTTGTAACTTCGGGACTAATCCCGCTAATACCACCGAAGATTTACCGCTTCCTGATGCACCTAGTACCGGAATAAAATTATGGGTTTTAGTTGCACTATAAAGTTCTTCTATAAATATTCCCCGCCCAAAGAAAACATCCGCATCATTGGGGCCAAAATGAAACAAACCCCGATAAGGACAGGGGAGAGATTCATCAGCAACATCAACAGATGTAGGTTTTACCTCTTCTCTGTAGTAGAAATAGTTATAGATAATGTTTCCATCACCAACTACAGCACCTTTTACTTCATTTTCAAAGGTAGATTGGTATTTAGAAATATCTTCAGCCATCTAGGTACTCCAATGGCTTTTAGCTAAATGTATTTGTTTGGGTGTTGCTATCGCCAACCTGAACGCCCTTCACTTCTCCTTGGAACACGGTATTGTATTTACCTGCTGCTGACTCTTCAGGTTTTAACTGTTTCAGCAACTCCTGCGCTAACTTAATAATTTCTGCATCTTTATCAGCACCAGCTTCAGCTAATTTCTTTTTAAGTGGTGCTTCATAGGTTTCGGGGTCTGTTTCGTGTTCTTCCAGAACCATTTGTGCTTTTGGTTCACTTTCAAACCTCTTCTTAATCAAGGTTTTCAACCCCTGATAGGCATCTTTCACAGCTGTTCCTGCGGTATCCTTAGCAGCTGCGATCGCACCAGCACCCAAAGCCGCAATAATCAGAGAAATAGGTTCCATAGTTAATCCTCAATAATTTGTAGCCGCTAAATAAAATAATTATTTTCGACGTTTAGAGAATATTTTAAACAAGCCTTTTGCTCTCATCGCCTACCACAGCAAAGCATCTCAGTATCTGGCTAAAACCTTTATTTTTCGTAGCCCTTAACCTAAGTCATAACGGCAAAGTTTTACTTTTGTGGGTTTTTAAATATACTTTAAAGATTATGATAATACATTTGTAAGTAAAGTAATAGTACCCTTGAAGGTACTATTGCAATTGAAAGAGTGTTTTTCGCAGTTCTAAATTGCATATAATACAGACAATTCCTAGGGGCACAGCATTGCTGTGCCCTTACTGTGTATAGCATCCAAGTGATAACCGCTATAATCTCAATGATAATTAAGTGGTTAAGCAAAATTATTGATGTTATGGCGATCGCTCCTAGCTTTAGGTAGTAGGCAAAATTACACTTTGATGCACAGTACCCCTCTTGTGTCACTTTGGAAAAAGAAAAATAAGAGGCAAATTTTCAACTGTAGATAGAACAGGCATTTGAGCGGTTATTTTCTAACAGAATCGTTGAAATTAAGATTTGTGGTAAAAGTCTTATGCTTTATTCTCTCCCGAAAGTCATAAAAGAGGGGTACGCTTGCTGCGGCGTAGCCCGTCGTAGCGAAAAGTCGAGCCAGTGCGTTCCTGAGCCACCCCCGTGCGGGGGTTCCCCCCGTTGAGGGGAGTGGCGTGTCGCCTTGCGTCGGAAAGCAACTGGCGTCGGAGATAAGGCTTCCTTAGATCTGTTAGCGCAGCGTTAGCGACGCAGGAGCGTCACTTTTCAAGACAGACATCGCCTCTGCTCATGTCCGATCAATTCAGATGCGTCTTCTATATAAGCGATCGCTCTTATTTCTCCACAAACTGTTTGCCACATTCTTTGCAGAGATAGCACTGCTTCCCCCGTCGATACCCATTTTTAGACAACTGCTGTGATTGACAATGAGGACATTTCATTACTTTCATTACATCACTCAACCGACCATCCCCCACATACGGCTCTAAATACGACACCAACAAGTCCTCAATCTGCTGCACTAGTTGTTGGCGATGCTGTTGATCGGGGTTACGCAGTGCGGACAAAATCAGAGCATTACTGCTGTGAACACAAACCTCTGCTAACAGATTACATTGCGCCTCACTCAAGGTTGAATTTCTCTGCTGCAAAAGACTCGACGTAAAGTCAATGGCTTCCTGAGTCAGACTTTCATCGATGGACTGGAAAATCTCCCGCCTCATAAAAAACTGCACAAACACCACTCGTGATACTGGTTGCTCAAACATTTGGGCAACAGCAGTTACGAGGGTATGGATCATTTGCCGCAGCGATAACCCGATAATTTCCGGTGTGTTTACCTCTGCCCATAAAACCTTAACTCGCTCGACATGACGTAACTCCATCGCCTGAAAAATCGCAGCTTTATCGGGAAAAAACTGATATAGAGAACCGATGGCTGTCCCTGCTTTGGCTGCAATTAGATGCGTAGTCGCCGCTTCATAGCCCATCTCATCAAATACCGCCGCCGCCGCGTCCAAAATTTTTTCGACTCGTTTTTTACCTCGCTGCTGTTTCGGTTGACGACGAAGATTACTTGACAAATGTGAATGTTCTGTCATATTTTAAAAACACGACGGATATTTCACAATTTTATAGCTTGCGGAGGAACTCCATGCAGTCTATGCTTCCCGGTGCGCCCTGGTTGTTAGCGCATAAGTCTATGCTGGCAGTGAATCAACCCCGAAAAATTTCTTTGTATGGTAATGACTATGTGATGTGGAAAGATGCGGTGGGAAACATTCATGCTTTACCCAACGCCTGTCCACACATGGGAGCCATGTTATCAGAAGGATGGTGTGAAGTCGAAAGCGATGTCTACGACGGGCTACACCGGAGCATAAGTACCGTAGTTTGTCCGTTTCATGCTCTGAAGTTTGATAGTTCGGGCTGTACTATTTTACCTGGATCGAACAAGAAAACACTACCGCTACTAAAACCCTTAGAACTAATCATTCAAGGGGATTTTATCTGGTCTTATGGAGGATACGAGCCAAAGATACCCATTCCCACTGTGTTGAATGAGATTGCCAACACTCAAGACTTTATTGGGCATACCGCAGATAGAAGTGTAAAGACAGATCTACTAACTATGTTGCTGAATATGCACGATTACAATCATCAAAATGGCACTCACCGAGACCTGTTTCGGATTACCAAAGTGCAATTCCATCAATTCATTGATGATGGGCATCATTCCCATGCGTTTTATGACTTGCCTACAGCGCCCTATAGTTTAGTAGAAAAGCTCACAAAACCAGATTTGTTTTTGCTACCCACCACCATTAAGGCGCACCTAGAAAATCATTTCCCATCTCTGGTGATTTTTCATGGAGAAATGCCCTTGGGTAAAGCAGCCCAATGTCACATCTTTGTACCAGAAGCTGAGAATCGGACAAGAACTTACATTTTGCTATTTGGTCAAGCCAAGCACCCTGCTTTTAAAGTATTTGGCAGCACCTATCTCAAGTTTGGTAAGGTCGTAGTCGATCAAGATGCAGATATTCTCGGAAAAATTTATCCAGATACACCTCAGAAAATTAAACTCAATAATGAGGTCGGTATGGATTGGGTACGCCGTAATTTTGCCAGCTTCCCTGATGTAGTTTCGCCTAACCTGTCAAAGTTAATTTCGGACAAACCTTTATTGTCATCAATCCAATAGTCAAGCTATCCTCTTTGATCTGCTGTCAAATCAGAACAAGATCGCTTGCACAAGACTGCATTTACGCGCAAATTGAACGCCAGTCTAACTGCTGATCAAAAAAGTCTCCGCGTCCCCGTGTCTCCCTATCCCCGCGTCAGCCCTAATAATAAGTGTTCAACCGGACTTGATATTACTAGTAGCTACATCCGTGAAAGAGAGCCAATCTTAGTAAGTTTATCCTGATCCAGCCCCTTGAGTTCATCCAGATGTAACCATCCCTGTTTAATCAGAGTTGCAAAAACAAAAACGAGAACTGAATAGTTGTAATCATACTTACCATCAATCTCGTGTCTTTTGGCACTCAGAAAGTTATGCAAACGCCAGATATCTTCCAATTCGGAAATCTGAACGGCGTTGTCGCGAACTTCCTGAATCAGGGCGTTTATTTCTCGCTCGTATGCTTTTTGAAAGGCGGCTTGAGCAACTTCTTGTTCTAAATCAGACCAGCTAACTTCGTTTACCTTCATGCTCCCATCCCAAAATACTCTCCGCCAAGAGAGCAAATTCATTTAATAATAGAGTTTTCATATCGAAGATTGTGGGCAACAAAGCTATGCCCACAATCTTCGATAGCGAACTGCGTGCGATCGCAGATTTATAATTTGTGGAGGTGTAGGGCTTTGCCCAGAGCTAGGATTGATCACCCTATCACCTCATTTTCCAAGTCTGTTTTTAGGTAAGAATCAAAAGAAGATTCTTCTAGTACTAGCGAACCAAATTCAGTAGCTCTTTGGGAGATGCTAGTAAGTCTATCGCCACAAAGAAGATTTTATTCTCAGGAGTGAGCAAGAATCTCCATGCCATGTTCATACCCACAGCAGCGCCAAACCAGGGAGTTTGCACTGTACCTGTAACTTTGATCTGAGTGTAACCATCCTCTGCGGGTTCAGAAACACCTCGCTGTGGTATTAACTTGAGGTTCTGACAATCTTCTCGGAAGAACCGATAGACTGCTTCCTTACCTGCAATCGGTTTTTGGAAAGGAGGTTGCAATGCACCATCGGGAGTGAATAACTCAATCAAAGCATCAAAGTCGTTGGCATTTAAGTTATCCATGTAACTCAATATGATGGGATTATCAATGCCTTCGATAGTGACAGGAGTCCGTTTAGCTTTTTCTTTCGGCGGAGTCACAGGTTCACTAACCTTGGTATAGCTGCCTAATTTATTAGTATCATACCCCATATCAACTACAGAATTACGCAGAACGGTAATTTGCTGTCCTGCGTCTAGATCCCGAATTGCTTTCAAGACTGCTGCTGCATTTGCCGATAGTCGATAACCTTCGGGAATGGGAGCCACAATACCCTGCTCCATCCATTCTCCCAGGCGATACCAAAAACCAAGTTTGATGTTTACAGACCAAATTGCATAGGTGCGACAAATGGGTGTATCAGCACGGTTTGCTAGATCACACATCACCTGAGTTTGTTCCTGGAAAGACATTTGCTTGAGTTCATTCAAGGTGTTTTCTGCAAATACCATATTTGCAGCGCCAGGAGCAGCAATGGTAATCGTTTTACCCATTTCTAGGTAAGCAAACCAGATGAGCGCTAGCTGATCTTCGGCACTCAGTTGGTTGAAGCGAGCAATGGTTGCTGGGACTGAATCGGCAGTCAGTGTTTCGGGAAAGATACCGCGAGCTGAATCGATGGTAAAGGGCATAGGTTCACCTTAATTAGGAGTTTATTGATGATCAAGCTCAACGCTTAACTGACGTTTACAGCGTTATTTGTGTAAATCTAATTAGTAGTATTAACCATTTGTAACGAAAAGTAAAGAAACTTAATAAAATTTTGTATCGGTCTTGACAGCAATTGCAGTGGAAAGCCTACCAGTTATATCTTGTGAGTGATTGATCACAAGACAGCATAGGGAGCCAGCACGCCCTTGCGGTTTCCCAACTTGTAGCGACTAGCGTATCAGAAGATCAAAAGAAAGGATTTTCTCGTTTCTGCATAGACGCAGGAATTATCACTGAATCAGGCGGACATGATTGTGAAACCCGGAAATTAAACACAATTCCCGGGTTTTATGTCCAGCTTTCAGTTTTTACATGGTGATGCGATCGCTGCTCCAACATCAACTACCAAGCAATGGCAACTGTAACAATGCAGATAGTCCACTCTCAGCGGTTTGTTAAATCTGTTGTTTGCCAACCCAATTAACTTGCTTATGAACACCAAAGACATCTTCAATGGTATGGTCTTGATCAGAACCCACTTGCGACTGAATTACAATCAAGCACAAATCCTCTGTCTCTGAGGTATTGCGCAGACATCTCTCTCCCTCTGGATCTACTCGGACAACGCTTCCTTGTAGAGCTTGTATTGTTCTCCAAATCTAGTTTCTAGCATTTCTTCCTCTGCTTGAATGCGATAGAAATGCGATCGCAACCTTAAGCTGACAACAAGTAATATCATGTCCGTTCAAATACCTGTCATTGCGTAGGCGTTAGCGCAGCGTAAAGCCTTTGGCATAGCTTCGCTTAGAGCGAGTCTTCTCTCAAGGGGAGACGCTAAGAGCGAACGAGCGTCAGCCTTCCCGTAGGGTACGAAGTGAAGCAATCGCAGAGAGTCCAAGTGATTGCTACTCTTCTCTACGAGACGCTACGCGAACGAGAAGCCGCTCCGCGTCTACGCTCCACTTCGTTCCGCTCGCAATGACATATTAAGGGTAATTTGCCGGACATCATATAACAACACCACCGAATTAGCGATCGCTTCACCTGCACCAATTTCCATTACTCACATCTTGCACCAAAGTATTTATATTGATATAAGTTTATCTCAATAAACATAAATTTTTCTCAATAAAACGAAAAATCAACTTTACCAGCCTGCGTAGGCAGGTTTTGTTTGTATAGCTTCACCCTTATAGGGTGTAGATGCAAGATATCAAATTACGAATTTTCTCAGATAACCAGGATGCCGAATGATGCTATATGTGTCATATCATCGCTGTATCTTGATAGATGGATTGATTTCCTCCCAAGTCAGTACATGATCTGGATTCGTTTCATCAATCCGATATTCAAGCTTTTGAGTTGTCGTTGTGAGAGACAATAACTCTACTACGAAACGCCCTACCTCTTCATGCTCTTATTTTGGCAACGGTATTGAGAATACAACGCTTAAATCTAAATAAAAACTCAAAAACTGAGTTTTTATAAAAGCCATGCAACAGCCGTTGTTAGGACGGCTGTTGCTATTGTTTTGATGAATTTTCACTTGAATTGAATTAAAGAACAGTACCCGCCTTTCAAGGCGATCGCCACGGGCAAAGCGATCGCGCCATGACAAAAACAGAAGCTAATTAGGCTCTGGGTTCGGCAAGCTTATCCTTTAATTTTCGGCAATCTTTTCCTTTAAGTCACAACTGCGGCCACTTTATCCTTGAAAAACGGCCACTTTATCCTTTAAGTTACATATTAGCCCATTAGTGGAATGCTGCATTGCTTGTAAGTCGTAACAGAAAATCTGTAATAATGGTATAATTTTTTACTTTTACATAGAGAATTGAGTTAATGATTTGGGAATACTAAATCCAAACATTTTAAAGATTTAGGGTATGACTAGTACTTTTCTGGAGAATATTCCCGGATATAGCATCAGCGAAGAACTCTATAATGGCTCCCGAACCCAAGTTTATCGAGGTTATCGAGAAGTTGATCAACAACCAGTAGTCGTTAAATTACTAAAAAATCCTTATCCCAGCTTTAACGAACTTTTGTTGTTTCGCAACCAGTACACAATTGCCAAAAATCTCAACTCCCCTCTGATAGTCAAAACCTACAGTCTAGAACCTTGCCAAAATAGTTATGCACTAGTTATGGAAGACTTTGGGGGGATTTCTCTTAAGGAGTGGGAAACTAGAGAAACTCAACAATCTTTAGAAGAATTTTTAGTGATAGCGATCGCTGTGTGCAATATCTTAGATTTACTTTATCATGAGCGCATTATTCATAAAGATATCAAACCCAGCAATATATTAATCAACCCCCAAACCAAACAAGTTAAATTAATCGACTTTAGTATTGCATCATTATTACCCAGAGAAAACCAAACCCTAGTCAATCCCAACGTTTTAGAAGGAACACTTGCTTATATATCTCCAGAACAAACCGGGAGAATGAATCGAGGAATCGATTATCGCACAGATTTTTATTCCCTGGGTGTGACATTCTATGAATTACTCACAGATGAGTTACCATTCCAGTCTCATGATGCGATGGAATTAGTACATTCTCATATTGCCAAAACAGCACCATTAATACATGAAATTAATCCAGATATCCCTTCAGTTATCTCAAAAATCGTCAGGAAATTGATGGCAAAAAATGCCGAAGATAGGTATCAAAGTGCATTAGGATTGAAATTTGATTTAGAAAAATGTTTAATTCAGCTAAAAGAAACTGGTGAGATTCAAAGTTTTGATATTGCTAGTAGGGATCTGTGCGATCGCTTCATCATTGCTGATAAACTCTACGGGAGAGAAGCCGAAGTTAAAAGTCTCCTTGACGC
This sequence comes from Calothrix sp. NIES-2100, assembly GCF_002368195.1. Taxonomy (GTDB): domain Bacteria; phylum Cyanobacteriota; class Cyanobacteriia; order Cyanobacteriales; family Nostocaceae; genus Aulosira. Next base: position 8,180,412 of record NZ_AP018178.1, read on the forward strand.
ATTTGATAGAGTTAGTCAGAGTGCCACAGAAATTATGCTCATTGCTGGGTTTTCTGGAATTGGGAAAACCGCCGTTGTTAACGAAGTACATAAACCAATTGTACGCCAGCGTGGTTATTTTATCAAAGGCAAATATGACCAATTACAACGTAATATTCCCTTCAGCGCCTTTGTGCAAGCCTTCCGAGATTTAGTGGAGCAATTATTAACTGAAAATGATATTCAAATAGAACGATGGAAAAATAAAATTTTAGATGCTGTTGGCGAAAATGGACAAGTAATTATTGAAGTTATTCCCGAAATAGAAACAATTATTGGCAAGCAACCACCAGCAGTAGAATTATCAGGAATTGCTGCCCAAAATCGTTTTAACTTATTATTTCAAAAATTTACCCAAGTCTTTACCAGTGCAGAACAGCCCCTAGTAATATTTTTAGATGATTTACAATGGGCGGATTCAGCATCATTAAAATTAATGCAGCTATTAATGGCTGATACAGGTCATCTATTCATAATTGGTGCATATCGTGATAACGAAGTCAATCCTGGACATCCATTAATGTTGACTTTGAGTGAAATTGCTAAATCACAAGCAACGATGAATACAATTACTTTAGCACCAATAAGTCAATTACAAGTCAATAAATTAGTTGCTGAGACACTCAAAGCTTCTGAAGATTTGGTATGGAAACTTTCTGTGTTAATTTATCAAAAAACTCAGGGAAATCCATTTTTTGCTACCCAGTTTCTCAAAGCATTGCATCAAGATGAACTGATTCAATTTGACTTTGAGTTAGGTTGTTGGCAATGTGACATAGCAGAAGTGACGGCGCAAGCTGTTACAGATGATGTTGTGGCTTTTATGAGTTTTCAATTGCAAAAACTACCGCCATCAACTCAACAAGTATTGCAGTTAGCTGCTTGTATTGGCAATTCTTTTGATTTAGCGACTTTGGCAATTGTTTCACAACAATCTCAAATCGAAACAGCAGCTTGTCTGTGGAAAGCATTACAGGAAGGATTGATTTTACCAATTGGTGATGTTTATAAGTTTTATGTTGGGAAAGGAACCCCAGCACCTACATCAGAAAATCAACAGACTGTTACATACAAATTTTTACATGACCGAGTACAGCAAGCGGCTTATTCTCTGATTCCCAATGACCAAAAACAGACGACTCATTACGACATCGGACAACTGTTGCTGCAACAGATTTCGCCAGAAGCAAGAGTTGAGGGTATTTTTGAAATCGTTAATCAATTAAATTATGGAACTTCTTTAATTAACGAACAAACACAAAGAAATGAACTAGCACAACTGAACCTCATTGCCTGTCGCAAAGCCAGAACTGCTACCGCGTATCAAGCGGCGCAGGAATATGCAGCAGTGGGATTGTCTTTGTTGGGAGAACAAGCTTGGCAACAAAAGTATGAAATGACCCTCGCTTGGCATGAATTAGCGGCAGAAGTGGCAATGCTAAATGGCGATTTTAAGGCGATGGAACAGTTGATTGATATTGTTACCGAACAGGCACATTCGTTACTCGAACAGGTTAATGTTTACCGCATTAGGATTCAAGCCAAGACTTCCCAGCGTCAACTTAGTGAAGTGCTGGAGATCGGCATTCAGATCCTGCAACAGTTGGGTGTGACTATAACCGCATCACCTACACCCGCAGATATTCAAAAGTCAATCCAAGAAATTAGCGAACTAATTGGCGATCGCCAAATTGCAGATTTTCTCCACCTACCTGTAATGACGGATGTCAACAAAATCGCCATTACCCAGATTGCCAGTAGCATCATGGCAGCCGCTTACACCTGTGGATCTCTTTTGTATCCATTACTAGCTACTTTGTTAGTCAAATTATTCTTGCAGTACGGCAATATATCTGTTTCTGCTACTAACTATGCTTGTTACAGCCTCGTTCTCTGTAATGTGCAGAAAAATATAGATTTAGCTGCTCAATTTGGTCAGTTAGCATTGAATTTGACTGCAAAATTCGATGATAAAGCAACTAAACTGGAAGTATTTTTCCTATTAGGAAGTTATATCCTCCACCGCAAATCTCACCTCAAAGAAATGTTACCCCTTTTGAGTGAGAGTTATACCCTTGGGCTAGAAGTTGGAAACCTGGAATACGCTGGATATGCCGTTCACAATTTCTGTTGGATTTCTTCTTGGGGTGGTCAACCCCTTGCTAACTTGGAGCAAGATACACGCACTTACTACAATGCTTTAGTACAACTGAAGCAATTGGGAACAGCTAATTACTGTCTCATCTATCGGCAAGTGATTTTAAATTTACTAGGTTTTGCAGAGTATCCTACTATTTTATCTGGATCTGCTCTCCAAGAAACAGAATTTCTCCCTCAGCTGCGGTCTGCAAATGATATATGTGGACTATATATTTTTTACTCATATAAGTTGACACTTTGCTTTTTATTTGGAGAAATTGAGCCAGCTAATAATAATGCCCTTGAATGCAGAAACTATTTCATGGCGGGTGCAGGAACAGTTGCCGAACCTGCATTTTATTTCTATGATTCTTTAATAGCTCTAGCACAATTAACTCAACTTTCAGGCGAAGTATCAACCGCATTAGAAAGGGTGGCAAAAAACCAAACTCAGTTGCAGCACTGGGCGCAATATGCACCGATGAACCATCAGCATAAGTTCGATTTGGTAGCGGCGGAAAAATGTCGAGTCTTAGGAAACAAAGTCGAAGCCAGTGAACTATACGATCGGGCAATATCTGGAGCTAAAGCCAACGAATATATCCAAGAAGAAGCACTTGCTAACGAACTGGCAGCAAAGTTCTACCTAGATTGGGGTAAACAGCGTATTGCCGGGGAGTACATGGTTGAAGCTTATTATGGTTATGCGCGTTGGGGAGCAAAAGCCAAAGTCACTGACTTAGAAAAACACTATCCCCAATTACTCGCCCCCATATTACAGCAAAGCCGTTCTGTTATTTCAACTAACGAAACTATCTTCGCCTTGGGGACTGTCACAAAAAGCAGTTCTTCGGCTTCTAGCAGCAGTATCTCAGAGACTCTAGATTTAAAAGCAATTCTCAAAGCATGTCAGACGATCTCTGGTGAAATCGAACTAGAAAAACTACTTTCATCGTTACTTTTCATCATCATCGAAAATGCTGGGGCTGATAAATGTGTGTTAATGCTGTTGCGAGACTCGCGCTTGCTAATTCAAGGCTCAATTACCCAGGGAACAAACCCAGTGCTATTGCAGAACCTTCAGGTTGAAGAGAGCCAAGACATTCCCCATAAGCTCATTTACAAAGTCAAGCACAGTCAACAGACTGTTGTCTTATTAGATGCAATCGCAGATACCACCTTAGCCAATGACCCATACATTATCCATCAACAGCCTCAAAGTATTTTGTGCAGCCCGATTTTGCATCAAGGTAAGTTGTTGGGTATTTTATATTTAGAAAATAGTTTAATCACAGGGGCATTCACAAGCGATGGCTCCGCCAACGCCAAGGGCGAACGCGTCGAAATACTCAATTTAATTTGCGCTCAAGCTGCCATTTCTCTAGAAAATGCCCGACTTTATGAATCTGCTCAGGAAAATGCCCAAAAGTTAGAGCAATCTTTTGTCGAATTGAGCGCCAGTAATTCTCGCTTTCATAACTTGGTAGATAATGTTCCTGGGGTTGTTTATCAATTTAGTGTGTCTGTTGATGGTGAAATATCTCTACCTTACATCAGTGCAGATTGTTATAAATTATACGAAATTACAGCCGAGCAAGCGATCGCCAATGTGCAGACTCTTCTTGATTTAGTGCATCCAGAAGATGCTGCTACTTACCAGCAGTCGATTGCTGACTCAATGCAAACTTTGACTCCTTGGCAATGGACAGGTCGAATTGTCACACCTTCGGGAATTGTTAAGTGGATTCATGGGGAAGCTCGCATTCAAAAACTTGTTGATGAAACGATTTTGTGGGACGGCTTATTGTTAGAGATTAGCGATCGCAAACAAGCAGAACAAGAACTACAACAAGCCCAATTACAAATTATCCAAAGTGAAAAAATGTCAGCTTTGGGTAATTTAGTCGCTGGCGTTGCCCATGAAATGAATAATCCTCTTGGTTTTATTGCTGCTACTCTCAAACAAACTAGACCCAATTTAGCTGATCTGACTGAACATCTCAAACTCTATCAAGCAGTTCTTGAAAATCCTGGTGATGAAATTCAAGACCATGCGGAGGAAATTGACTTAGATTTTCTGTTAGAGGACTTACCTAAAACAATCGATGCAATGGTCATGGCGTGTGACAGGTTGAAAAATATTAGCACTAGCTTGCGGACATTTTCTCGCACTGACAAAGACTACAAAGTACAATTTAATCTCCATGAAGGAATCGACAGCACAATTTTAATTCTCAAGCATCGCCTCAAAGCCAACGAAAAACACCCAGCAATTGAAGTAATTACTCACTATGGTGATTTACCTTTAGTCAATTGTTTTCCTGGGCAATTAAATCAGGTGTTTATGAATATTCTTGCCAATGCTATTGATGCGTTAGAAGAAGCAAATATTGGTAAGAGTTTTGCAGAGATTAAAGCTTATCCTAATCGCATCACAATCACAACATCAATCATAGAGCATCAATACGTAAAAATATCAATTGTTGATAACGGCAAAGGCATGAGTGCAGAAGTCCAAGAAAAAATATTTGACCATTTATTTACTACGAAGGGAGTCGGTAAAGGTACGGGATTAGGATTAGCGATCGCCCGTCAAATTGTCGAAGAAAAACACGGTGGTAAAATCACAGTTAATTCTGTTTTGGGCGACGGGACAAAGTTTATAATTTCTCTTCCCATATAGAACCCATTTCTGCCACTGCTCAATTTACCCGAAGACATTTTAGATGTATTGCGTCAGGGGAAACTGGAAGCAAGTAAAGCCAAAGCGATCGCACGAGTTAAAGATGAGGAAACCAGAAAACCACTTTTAGAAGATGCGATCGCCTATAATCTTTCACGAACTGAAATCAAGCGCCAAATCCCACAACTTGAGCAACAGTCAAAGCCAGCAACCTCATCAATAAAAGATTTAGCTGATGAGACATTCCGCCGCTTAAAGAAATCTAAAGTCTGGGATGACTCCAAGAAACAGGCAAAGGTCGAGAAATTACTGACTCAATTAAAGGCACTAATAGAAGATGACAAGCCAAAGTGAACTAATGTAGTAATTTTCTCAACTATTCAATTTGTTGTCTCAGAGATGGGGTCAAAATCATTAGTCCCCTGACAACTTCTTCAGGGGTGGCCGTACCATTGATTACTTTTGGTGTAATCGCCATCAATTCTAAAGCTAAATGGGTAGGAATTCCCCTTGCTTCTAATCGCTTCAATTCCAAAATGTCAATACCTGCTGCCAATCCATCTAAATACTCTTCTACACTCACTCCCAAGTCTTCAATTTCTGACATAAGCTGATTTTTTGTGTGATTACACTTCAATTGTCTGCTAAAACTTCAGCAGACAACCCGTAATTGTCCGGTAATGTCCGCCCGATTGTCGAGCGGACAATGATAAAAAAGTAACCAGATAGTTTGATACTAATGGCAGACAGTATGCAAAACCAAAGCGGAAATCTGGCAGACAACACACCAGACATAACCCTACAGTCGGCAATTATTATTTCCCTTGATGATTCTTATATATTATCTAGAAACCGCAGCACAGGTTAATGCTTGCTGCACACTAGGAGGAGATTTATCAGCAAATATCTCGATTTTTCCTTGAGCGTTACGTCGCCAACCAGTGGCTTGGACAAGAATCTCTCTCGATTGGGGTATTTGTGCTTGTAAAGCTTGTGTTGTACGATATGCAGTCAGATTGCGGATGTCTGACCAAGTGCGTAGGCGCAGTCCGTCGTAAACATCGCTCTTCACTTCCTGCGTTGGGTTTTCCGGAATACCACCCCGTCCGGTGGCGACAAATTTACTGCCTTGATCGCTGGCGCAGCCTGAGGCAATTTGCTGTGACGCATCTGTAACATTTGCAGGCAGTTCAATTAAGCCAGAATTGGGATCAACGCCGATGTTATTGATGTGGACTGTGCCACTAACACCAAATTGGGAGCTGGCAGTGATATCATTTTCTTGGGTGAGTTGGGGACGAAACTGCAATCCGATCATCCCTTGAGTAGTGATTTGAATATTGCCACCCCTTCCTTGGACTGCATTAGCAATAATGTCGCTGTTTTCTATTCCGGCAATGATCGGTGCATTGATATTAATATTACCTCCATCACCATTACCGCCTGCTGTGGCTGCGATCGCACTATTGTCACGCAGCATTAATAACTGCCCTACTTGTAAAGCCAGATTACCACCATTACCTGATTCTGTTTGTGCTTGAATGCTTGCTTGACGGTCTAATAGGATGGCATTGGCTGTGAGATTGAGATTGCCGCCATTACCACTACCTTGACTAGTGACACTTACAGTACCTCCATCTGTCAATATCAGGTTGGGCGTGGAGATGTTCGCATTACCCGCATTGGCTGTTAGTAGATTTGGTAGACCAAATTTCTGATATAGTATCTGCTGCAATTGCGTAGGTAAGTGCAGAACAGATGAGTTGATACTGCTGTTATTACTCTGACTGCGCCCACTAATCTCGATTGATTCCGTGGCATTAATGTTCAGATCGCCCCCATTACCTGCAAAGAATGTAGTTGCGGCAACTACTCCCCCATCAAGAATTTGTAACCTAGCAGTATCCAGAGTCAAGGTTTTGGCGTTTCCAGTTGCCAGCGTGGTTGAGCTAATGTTGCTGTATACTCCATAAATACTTTCGCCGATAACGGTGGTATTTTTGTTGCTGACTGTAACTTTACCGCTGGAGCCACTGCCAAATGTAAATGAAGATAATGAGCCTCCATCGGAGACTACTAAACTATTGCCATTGACAAAGACATCGCCAGCGTTTCCAGAAGCATAGCTACCAGTGCTAAGACTACTAACACCAGTAGGATTGGTTGGTGAAAAGCCAGATATTTCAATTGCTGCCGCCTCAATCTGGATATTACCACTCACAGCCGTTCCTAAAGTTGTAGTATTCAACCCTGCGCCTTCCTGGAGTCTTAGCTTGGGAGTGATGACGTTAACATTGCTGCCAGATCCGATACCGAAAGTTTCACTGCGAATCCCACTCCAAATTGCCGCATCGGTTGAACCAATCATATCGATTGCAGTAGATGCTTGCAGGTGAATTTCTCCGCCAGGTAAATAACCCAAATTTTGCGACAGTACTAGTGAACCATCGGTAAACTCAATATTTCGTCCTTGAAGCTTTACAGAACCCGCATTAACTCCACTCACATCCAATAGTGATTTTTGTGCTAGCTGAATATCGCCGAAGCTTTGCCCATTTTCATACCCCAAAGTATAGCCCTGTGCAGTTGGTGTCAGGCTAACTAGTCCTGCACCACTCACACTGCCTAATTCTATTCGTCCTTGTTGGGCAGTGAGAGTTGCACCATTCAAATTCAAATTACCGCCCACCAAAGCTAGGGTTTTTCCTGGCTGTACTCGCAGTTCAGTAGCACTGGGAGCCACAATGATCGGAGGCTGTCCACCCGGATTGCTCAAGGAGTGTCCTGTGCCTTGAACGGTGATTGATGAAGGATTACTACCCATTTGCAACCCAATGGGAACATTAATGCTCAACAGTTGCTTAGCTTGGGAATTAATCGCACTAAACTCAGCACCATCGGCAAATTTGATGCTGTTAGCCGTCGTCCCCACAAACGAACCGCCAATATTTAATGCCGCATCTTTACCAAACACAATTCCATAAGGATTCATTAAAAACAAACTGACCGGGTTATTGCTATTTACTGTGCGAATTAATCCTTGAATATCGGAAAAATTTCCACCTGTCACCCGGCTAAATATATTTGTAATATTGGGTGTATTAACTAAATCAAATGTTGCTGAGCCACCATTTGGCACTGAGAAATTACTGAAACTATGAAATAAATTATTACCTTTTTCAATACCATTGAGAATAGTAAAATGATCGCCGTTGGAGTTGATAATAGTGTTAGTTGTACCATCGGATGTCACCTGAGCGATCGCCGATCGCATTATCCCTAGAGTGAATAATCCAGTTGTTAATATAAATAGAAATGGAACTACTTTCATCACCAACAATTTCCTTTACCGGATTTAAAGTTAGTGTTCCCATTTAGGGCATGATTGATCACATAATTAACTTTGAGTCACCGCAGCACAAGTTAATGCTTGCTGCACACCAGGAGCAGATTTATCAGCAAATATCTCGATTTTTCCTTGAGCATTACGTCGCCAACCTGTGGCTTGGACAAGAATCTCTCGCGATTGGGGTATTTGTGCTTGTAAAGCTTGTGTTGTAAGATATGCAGTCAGATTGCGGATGTCTGACCAAGTGCGTAGGGGCAGCCCGTCGTAGACATCGCTCCTCGCTTCCTGTGCGGGATTTTGCGGTATACCACCCCTTCCCGTAGCGACAAAACTACTACCAGTATTTGCAGAACAGCCACTAGCAATTTGCTGGGATGGATCGGTAATACTAGTTGGTAATTCTATTAAACCGGAATTGGGGTCAACACCGATAGTATTGACTTGAACTGTACCATTGAACCCAAACTGAGAACTGGCGGTAATATCGCTTGCGGGAGTCAATTGATCGCCAAATTTTAGCCCAAAGATGCCCCCAGTCGTAATTTGGATATTGCCACCGCTTCCTAGTAGAGCATTCGCAGATATATCGCTGTTTTCAGTTGGTACTGCTACAATCGAACCCGCATTGATATTAATATTGCCACCAGTGGAATCACCAAGGGCATTGGTGATGATGTTGCTACCGTGCCGTAATAGTAGAACATCATTGACATTAAGGTGGATGTTACCCTGACCACCTCCATTCACCTCAGAACGCAGGCTTGCGCCATTGTCGAGGAAGATGTTATTGCCATTAATATTCAGGTTACCTGCATCGCCACTGCCTGTATTACTAACAGTAATTACCGCATTATCTTTAACATACACGGTGTCTGATGTGATATTTACAGACCCCGCAGCCAAGTTCGTAGCTGAGGATGCGGCGATCGCGCTGGGCAAATAGCTACCATTAATTATACTTTGGGAAGTTCCTTGTACGTCAATATTTTTAACGTTTAGGTTAACACTACCAGCATATCCCTGACCCAGATTGGCGGAAGTTATCTGTCCACCGTTAAACACACGCAAACTATCTGCTGTCAGGTTAATTGTCCCACCTTGACCAACAGCATCCTTACCCACTCCTACAGTAATACCACTGACCGCTTGGTTAAAATCATCAATTACTGGGTCGCTAACTTCTACATCCTGAGCATGAATTTCTATATTTCCAGCTTGGCCACTTCCTGTTACATCATTAGCCACAGCCCCACCCTTTGACAGCGTCAAGTGGCCAGTATCAATCAAAATATTGCCAGCTTGCCCTACTGTAAAAGGTTGAATCGAACTAATCACAGCACTGTTTGAGTTATTAACTCCCAATCCCGAAATTTCTAGTTTTTCAGATGCACGAATCACAATGTCTCCAGACTTGCCGATGGTGGGAGACTCAGAAAAACCAGGGATATAAAAGCCGATTAAATCTGCACTAATAAAACCACCATCACGCAGACTCACCCTTTGAGCATCAATAGTTACCTTGCCATTTTCATTCGAGTGACCACCGCTAATTAAAGTAGTAATAGCACTAGCAAAGTATAAACCTAAATCAGAATTTAGAAATAAATATGGAAATCGATTGTAACCAGTAACTTCCACATCTAAAGCTTTAATATTAATATCTCCCGTTCTTGAGTCATTACTGGCGATGGGGTTAAAGGATATAAAGTCGAAGGGAGAACTAAGAGTAGACTCAATCCAAGCTCCATTTGCTAAGCGTAAACGCCCTGTTTCGACTGTAATATCTCCGGCTCTACCTTGATTCCCAGTGACGCTAGTGTGTAGACCAGAAGTAGGATATTGGTTTGCAGCAGATGCACCTAACAAATCTACAAATTCTGTAGTTTTAATGCTAATCCCTTGCCCTTTTCCTAAGGTTCCAGTGCTGGAACTTATTTGCGAACCATCCTGAAGTGTCAACCCTCGCCCCCGAATGTTGATTGCTCCTCCATTCATGCCGTTAGTCTGAATATATGAGGACTGTCTGAGCAAAATATTTCCCCAATCAGCAGCAGTAGGACTAGTTAGTTGTAATCCTGCTTGATGATTCAAACCTACCTCAGCATTCCGCAATGCCCATAATTCGACTTTGCCATCAGGATTAGCCAGGTAGGTCTGATTAATATCGATATTACTACCTATTAACGCTACAGTTTCCGCCTTGAACATTTGTGGGGAACCGTACAGGAAATTGGGTGGTGTGTTTCCTTGGGTACGAATCTCTCCAGCATTGGCTCCCATTTGCAATCCCACAGGCACACTCATCGTTAATAATGGTGGTGTTGCAGAATTGACTGCACTAAACTCTGTTCCATCGCTAAACTTGATACTACTCGCCGTCGTTCCTACAAACGAACCGCCAATATTTAGGCTGGCATTTGGCCCAAATAAAATGCCATTGGGATTCATTAAAAACAAACTTACAGGATGATTACTGTTGAGAGTTTGAATTAAACCATCAATATAAGAAATATTTCCACCAGTCACCCGGCTAAATATAGTAGTAATATTTGGTGTGTTAGTTAAATCAAAACTTGCCGAGCTACCCGTCGGTACAGAAAAATTTCTAAAACTGTGAAATAAATTATTACCTTTTTCTATACCATTAATAATATTAAAATTATTATTATTTTGGTTGACAATGGTATTGGTAGTACCATCAGATGTCACCTGAGCGATCGCAGGTAATAGGAAACCTAAAGTATATAATCCTGTTGCGAATGTTGTAAACAAGGCGATCGCTCTCATGGTACTAATACTCTATTAAGCTCATAGTCTGAGGATTCCCAAAATATTTGGATTAGTAACATTTATGAATAAATATCAAATAAATATATTAATCCTTTGTCTCTGGCGATCGCAGTTTCCTGGTTGTTAATTCAAAACACCCGACTTTTTAAAAGTTGAGAATCTAATTATTAGAAATAGTCGCACAGGTTAGAGATGGTTTTACATAGGCACTTTGAGCTGCGACTAATTCAATTTTGCCATCAGCCCGACGGCGGATACCTGTTGCTTGAACAAGCATTTGAGGGGTTTGAGGAATTTGTGCGGTAACTGCGTTATTTGTTCGATATGCAGTCAGATTGCGGATGTCAGACCAAGTGCGTAGGCGCAGCCCGTCGTAGACATTGCTCTCCACTTCCTGAGTTGGATTTTGCGGTATCCCACCTCGTCCTGTCGCGACAAAACTACTACCAGTAGTATCTGCACATCCTGTAGCAATTTGCTGTGAGAAGTCAGTAATATTTGCAGGTAGTTCTGCTAAACCAGAGTTGGCATCAATACCAAAATTATGAATATCTACTGTACCTTTGATGCCAAATTGAGAACTGGCGGTAATATCACTTTCGCTGGTCAATTGGTTGCGGTATTGCAGACCGAAGATACCTTGAGTACTAATTTGAATATTACCGCCATTACCATTCACAGCATTGGCAATAATATCGCTATTTTCGGCAGCGACAATCAAAGGAGAAGACATATTAATGTTTCCACCATTGCCTATCCCACCTGCTTCGGCATTAATTTTACTGCCATTACGGCTCAAGAGTGTATTTTTTACTGCTAGATTAATGTTGCCACCTTTTCCTGATGCCGTGGTAGCGCTGATTTCTCCAGCATCTAAAGAGATTTGATTGGCTTGGATATTTAACTCTCCTGCATTGCCAATGCCTTGATGGGTGACGCTAATAATACCTCCATTGCGAAGGGTTAGCTGATCGGTATCAATGTTCAAAACACCTGTGTTGCCTGTGGGAGAATTTGGCAGACCATAAAATTGGCGTTGACTTTCATTCAAAATGCGGGCGTTAGCTACAATCCCACCAGTTAAATTATTTTTACTATCTATCAGAATGTCATGTGCTTGGATTGTTAAAGTTCCTGCATTACCGACTCCAAACGTCGTATTGCCAATTAAACCGCCATCAAGAACAAGCAATTGATTCGTTTGGATTGTTACATCCCCAGTATTGCTATTTCCACCAGTGAAACTGCCTAAGAGGGTGCTGTCGCCAGTAAAAGGATTAATACCACTGACGATTAAGCGATCACTTATATTTAACTTGATGTTGCCATTGTTCCCTAGATTATTACCCTGGTTGGGATCTCCCAAGCTACCAATCACAGGTAAGGTAGTGGCTCCTAAAGAAGCGCCATCTTGCATCGATAGGATCGGTGTTGTGATGGACAAATTGCCTGTAGTACCAGAGCCAGTAGTCACACTGCCAATCAAGCTGCTCTGGATAGGGGAAATTGGTGATGTTCCTACTAGATTAATACTTTCTCGTGCTACTACCTCCATATCTCCAGCATTACCAATACCCGTGCCTGCTAAACCTGGCAAGCGAGAAGTAAAAGTTATAATTAGTCCTCCATTGATCAGATTAAATGTCCCTGAAGAAACGTTGATATTGCCACTATTATGAATCCCATATGTATAAGCAGCAATACCACTTTGATGAAAAGGAGCAAGTCCGGTTACATAAATCTCATCTGCAACCTGAACAGAAATATCTCCCCCTTTTCCGGTTGCTCCGGGAAAGACAGCTGTTTCCACTGTTGCGCCATCAGCAAGAGTTAGTTTACGCGCGATCGCGCTGACATCTCCCCCGTCTCCCGATGCGTAAGTTTCACTGGCAATGCGGCTATTGCTATTACTAAATAGAAGTAAGGGAGATGTTACGGCAACGGTACCACTAGCAGTAATGGTATCTGCGATGACATTGACTTTTCCTGCTGCTCCTGCACCCAGGCTGAGAGTTTCAATGGCTGCACCATCGAGCAAAGTTATATTCCCAGCTTGAATATTCACGCTTCCGCCTTTTCCTGTAGCCCCTTGCGCCACCTGATTGACAATCCAAGCACTGGGAGCGTAAGCATTAGGATTAACTCCACTTAAAGAGAGCGATCGCACTGCATTGACCGTAATATTACTACCCTGTTCAGTACCAGTAGTTGCTGCGGCTATTTGGGATTGATTTAAGGTAATATCCCTCCCCACTACTTGAATACCCCCAAACGGATTGCCCACAGGATAGGGATTCCACAACGAGGAACGCTCTGTAAATTGTATATCGCCAAAATCTGCAATCTCTGTATAACCTAATTGCCATCCTGCGGGTGTGGGTGTTAAATTCACCGTACCACTCCCCACAGCACCTACTTCAAGTCGACTCACAGGTGCAGTTATGACACCACCTGTAAATTTGATAGCTCCTCCAACTAAGGCAATTGTCTTTCCCGGACTGGCAACTATTCCTAAATTATTGGTCGGTACAATAGCATCATTACCTTGACCCTGCACCTGAATCTGACTTGCAGAACTACCCATCTGCAAACCGATGGGGACACTCATGATTAATAATGGTGATATTGTAGAATTTACGGCGCTAAATTCGCCGCCATCGCTAAACTTGATACTACTCGCCGTCGTCCCAACAAACGACCCACCAATATTTAACTTGGCATTTTCCCGAAATACAATTCCGTTGGGATTCATTAAAAACAAACTGACTGGATTGTTAGCATTGAGTGTTTGAATTAATCCATTTATATCGGAAACATTTCCACCTGTAACCCGACTAAATATAGTTGTAATATTGGGTGTATTCACTAAATCAAATGTTGCTGAACCACCTGTAGGCACCGAAAAATTTCTGAAACTGTGAAATAAATTATGACCTTTCTCTATACCATTAAAAATAGTAAAATTATTCCTATTAGAGTTGACTTGGGTGTTGGTTGTATTATCAGATGTCACCTGGGCTATGGCAGGTTGCAACATTCTGCCTGCTAAGACAGCACAGGCTACACCCAAGCACACAGAAAGTACTTTCATTACACCATATCCATTTCGAGTATGTATTTAGGGTTCCCACAAGACTTTTTTGACTAACACTGCAAATAAACTCCATGAAAATTAACTTTGAGTCACCGCAGCACAAGTTAATGCTTGTTGCACCACAGCAGAAGATTTATCGGCAAATATCTCGATTTTGCCATCAGTATTACGTCGCCAACCTGTGGCTTGCACAAAAATCTCTCTCGATTGGGGGATTTGTACGCTGAGAGATCTCGTTTTCCGGTATGCAGAGATATCGCGGATATCAGACCAAGGGCGTAGGCGCAGCCCATCGTAGACATTGCTCCTCACTTCTTGAGTTGGATTTTGCGGTATTCCACCCCTTCCCGTGGCGACAAAACTACTGCCAGTATTTGCAGAACAGTCACTAGCAATTTGTTGGGATGGGTCGGTGACATTTGCTGGTAATTCAACTAAACCGGAATTTGGATCAACACCAAAGTTATTAATATTAACCGTACCGTTAATACCAAATTGAGAACTAGCTGTAATATCACTTTCCGGGGTGATCTGGTCGCGGAATTTTAGACCAAATAAACCCTGCGTGTTAATGGCGATATTGCCACCTGACCCTTGCACAGCATTGGCGATGATGTCACTGTTTTCTGAAGAAACAGCCACAATCACGGGAGAATTAATCGTAACGTTTCCGCCATTACCACTACCAGCAGCAGTGGCAGAAATCAGACTATTGTGGCGCATCAGCAGATTATCTTGTAGGTTTAAGTGAATATCTCCTCCGTTTCCAGAGGCGGTAGAGGCAACAATGCTACCTTTATTGTCTAGAACCAGATTGTTGGCATTAATCTGCACATTCCCTGCAAGTCCTGGGCCATCATTTTTAACGCTCACAGCTGCCCCATCAGCAATGTGTAATGATGGGGTATTGATAGTGAGAGAACCCGCATTACCAGTGGGAATGGCAGGTAGTTCAAACGCTGCTTGAGTTTCTGGACTAAGAAGTTCAGCGTTTGAAAAGATGCGAGAGACTACCCCAGCCGCAATACCTTCGGTACCCCGCCCTTGGATATCAATGGACTCTGAAGCGTTCACTTCCACACTACCGGCTGAACCAGAGGCAAGGGTAGTAGCCCCCAGAGAGGCTCCTCCTTGAATTACTAATCTAGAGGTGTTGATGACTACGCTATTAGCATTACCAGAACCCTGAGTAAAGGTAGATAGCGTACTTTCTGAAAATGACAGCGGGTTGAAACCGACAATTTGGATTTGCTCTGCCGCATTCACTTGGACTGTGCCAGTGTCTCCAGAGAGTATGGCTACAGAAATAACTTCACCAGAATCAAGAATCTTGAGATTCCTAGTGGATAATATGATGTTCCCTGCATTGCCGTCACCTATTGAACGTGTTTCAAGCGCCGTATAAAGGGCTGGGTTAGCGAGGTTAAAGCCACTGACCTCGGTCGTGCCGCTCACATTTGCGATCAGATTCGCACCTGCTGTTTCAGTCAGAGTGTCAGTTATAATTCTGGCTCCATCTTGGAGGAATAGCTGGGCAGCAGAGATAGTAATATCTCCGGTCTGACCTGTACTTAAATTGACGGTTTGAATGAAACTTCCCAATTCACCATTGGCTGTATTCCCTGCCAAGTTGAGGGAGCCTGTGGCATTAACCGTAATTCCCCCAGACGGTTGTGTTCCCAGGTTTTGGAGCAATAAAGCAGACCCCTCAGTCAAGCTAATGTTTCGTCCTTGCAATAGGATAGAGCCGTTGCTGCCACTGCCATCCAGCAGCGATTGTTGCGCCAGATGAATATCGTTAAGTTGCGGCACAGCCGAATAATCGCCAACCCAACCCGTAGGAGTGGGTTTGAGTCCCACTTGCCCAGCCCTGACACTGCCCAGTTCTATATGTCCGCCGCCATCTGTGGTAACAACGCCACTACTGAAGTTTACGATCCCACCAATCAACGCCAGCGTATTATTTGCTTTGACTTGTAATCCGGGAGGGGTATTGATGGTACTAGGTGTACCAAAGCCAATAAGATCGAACAACTGGTTTCCCTGTCCCTGCACATTAATTGCTCCTGGATTTTGCCCCATCTGTAAACCAATGGGTACACTCATCGTCAACAACGGTTTCGCGCTTGGATTCACTGCGCTGAATTCACTACCATCGCTAAACTTAATACTATTCGCTGTCGTCCCCACAAACGACCCGCCAATATTCAAACTGGCATTTTGCCCAAATATAATCCCGTTAGGATTCATCAAAAACAAACTTACCGGGTTATTACTATTGAGAGTTTGAATCAAGCCATCAATACTGGAAACACTACCACCAGTAACTCGGCTAAATATACTTGTAATATTTGGTGTGTTAGTTAAATCAAAAGTTGCTGAAGTACCTGTAGGTACAGAGAAATTACTGAAGCTATGAAATAAATTATTACCTTTAACAGTGCCGTTAAGAATATTAAAATTATTACCACTGGGATTGACAATGGTGTTAGTTGTAGCATCAGATGTTACCTGAGCCGTTGCTGGTAAAGGCATTCTACCAGCTAAGATACCACAGGCTACACCCAAGCACACAAAAGTTACCTTCATCCCCCCATCTCCATTACAACTGTATGCTTAGGGTTCCCTGAATATTTTTTTAACTAACACTTCACAATACGTAGGTACTTCAATACGATATTTGGGTACTTCATCAAGGGTTAAAAGGGTGAATACTGGAGTGAGAAGTACAGCCCATTTTCTTGAAGGCTAGGTTTTTCACCTTCCACCGATATCAGCGGAATCCCCCAATCAAACCGGGCTGAGAAGGTATCGCCCTGTTTCCACAATAGCCCTAACCCAGTACCCACTAACGTACTTGGTGATGGATTGTCGCCCTTGACATTCCAGCCTGTGCCGACATCAATAAATGGTGTTAATTGTAGTACTCCGCCCAGCTTAGGGGCACGGACAATCGGCAACCGAAATTCTGCTGAGAACAACATCCCGTTATCTGTAAGTAATGCATCCTGGCGATAGCCCCGGACACTTAGCTGTCCACCTAAACCAAATTGCTCTAACGGTACGAGAGAATTTGCGGAGAGTTGGACATCGCCTCTGGCTAAAAATAACGTGTCTGGTGCTAACTGTCGCACCCACTGGGCTTGTCCTCGCCAAGAGAAAAAGCGGGTATCTGGCTCATCTTCACTGACATTTCCTCCCAACCAATCTACACCAAAGCTAAATTGCGATCGCACTGCAAAAACTTGGCTAGTACTACGCTGGGTATAATCCTGAAAAAAGCGTAAGGCAGAAATATTGGTTCTTCCTTGCTCATCTGCACCAGGTGAAAGTCGAAACGGGCCAATGTTATCAATACCTAACTCAGTTTGGCTTTCCTGGCGAGAAAACGACAGCCCTACCGCTAATTCCTGGGTTGGCTTTTGCAGCAGTGGTTGGCGATAGCTGAATTCATAAGAAGTGGTATCTGATTGAATATCGAGAACGCTAAATGGTTTTTCAATCACACGGTTCCAACCCTGGTTAAAACCAAAGGAGAGAGTGCCGTTGTGAGCATTAATCGGCAGTGTGTAATTGAGATTAATTGTATTACTGCCATCGGTATTGGCGTAGCCTAAACTCAGAGTGTCACCTAAACCGAGTAAATTCGCTTCTTGCAGATCCACACCCCGGCGAAAACTACCTACACTAGGCGATCGCCCATTATCTAAACTAGTTGTTAGTCTAAAGGTGTCGGCTTCTTGGATTTCGACTTGCAATATATTGCTTCCCGGACGTACACCCATCTGTAACTCCGCCGATAAATTTTGAATGCGCGGATCAAGACGGAGTAGTTGCAGCTTTTCTATTAAGCGGGGTACATTTAAAGGCGTTCCTGCACCCAATTGAATGCGCGATCGAATATATTGACTGTTTAATCGTCTGTTACCAACAATCTTAATTTCTTGCAGACTACCCTCAATGACCTGAATTTTGATCACTCCAGCTTCTACTGTCTGCGGTGTAATCAACGCCCCTGTGGTGACATAACCTTGATCGGTGTAAAGCTTGGTAATTGCATCTTTGATTTGCAACAACTCTGCAAATGTCAGATCCTTACCCACAAAAGGAGTTGTAATCGCCGCAAACTGTTCTGGTTTGAAAACTGTACTCCCCACAACTTCAATGCGATCAACCCGAAATTTGGCATTAGCGTCATCCTGTCCCGGAGTTGACTGATCTGGTAGTGTGGGCGACGGTAGCAATTGATTATTCTCTGGTGATGGCGGTAGTACATCCGAGGGTAATGGTGTCACTGGGACTTCTTCTACCCGACCTGGTGGTAAGCTTTGAGGATTTGGTGTTTGGGCGATAACATTCTCGTAGTTGCCTAGTATGGCAACTAGAAAAAAGCCGAATGTCAGAGGTTTGAGACCAAAGCGGTATTTTAAAGACCTATAAGATATTGGGGTAGAGACGATGCTAATCATGTTTTAATCCTTTTTGCCACTCCCTAACAAAGAAAATTTGTGAATCAAGCCCCTCTACATCAGGCTTTTGGTCACTCAATAGCACCACCTCTCCAATCACAAGAAACTGTGCCCCTCAGATTTTGAATCAGAGATCAGCAGTTGAGTTCTCTTGTGCGGCTTACACTAATTGAGCTAAAGATAGAAAAGCTACCAATAAGTGCCAGTTCAATGAAATCGCAAAATGATACTTTTTAAACTTCAATTATAAGTACTAATTCTGAGGAAAATCTGAGGGTATTTATTGAATATTCCTCAAAAAGCTTACTAACAGTGATATGTTTGGAAAAAAATGATATTAGTTTAAATTGTTATTGTACCCATTTAGCATCAAGATATAAGTAATACAACTGATAAAAAATCAGGCAAAAAATACATGAGTAGATGAGCGGATATAGAAAAAACTTCATCCCTTTGTGGGTGGAGTTTTTGTCAGTGGTCAGTAGCAAAGAAATATATACCGCCCACTCTGGAAACGGGGTATTAAACTCCAACATTCAACAACTGACTACTGATAGATGACACATGACTCGCAATACCGTTTGGATAAGCAATTTTCATCTCCCTTTTGGGAAAGGGAAAAGGTTAAGGGGTAAGGGGGAAAGGTTTGAATGGGCCCTTTTCCCTTTCCCCCTTAACCGAACCGTATTGAAATGACTCGCGTAAAGCCTTCTCCCAAGGAACGAGACGCTGCGCGTAGCTTGCTTCCAGGGGTACGGCATAGCTTCTCCTGTTGGAGAGGCTGCGCCCTAAGCGTTCGCGTTGGCGTTAGCGTTAGCGCAGCGTTAGCGAGTCTTCGAGCGTCAGCGGTAGCGACGTAGGAGCGTCAGCCGACGCACCAGAAGCGTCTCGTAGAGAAGCTATGCCGTAGGCTTTACGCTGAGCGCGTTGGCGCAGCCTCTCGCAGAGAAGCGTCCCGCTCTTAAGCGCAATGAAGTACATAAGTTGAGACATTGCCTTGCGCACAAGGCAATTCCTCTTAATTTCTGGCTGGGCAATTGCTGCCTATATGTGAAGAATATTGCCAAAATGCTGAGTTATTCTCAACCAAGTTCATAATTACTACATTTGACTACAGTTAATACCGCCAGATGTGGTGTAACACGATCCAGCACTGGATGATGTCAGGCAATTTGTTGATGAATTCACCATCTTGCAACAAACGTTACTAAATGACTGCTGAAACCTAATAGTAGAATAGGGTACAGAAAGCAGCACCGAAGGGAGGAAGGGAAATTGGATGAACTCAGGGCGGCTCTAGAGCTAGCAACTGAAGAAGAATTGCAGGATTTAACGGCAATTCTGTTTAGTCGTAAGTTCAATCCCTTAGACTATGTTCACACACCAGAACCAATCGAAGTCCAAAGCCAAGACCGCAAGGCTTGGTTAGATACACTTGAGGAGCGTTTTCGCTTTTTAGCAGCAGATGGGATGACGGTCTTGCGGGGACGCACCAACCAGGTAACTTACCGCCAAGCATTAATTCAAGTATGTAAGTATTTAAAAATACCCTATTCTCAGCAACTGGCGACAGTAGATTTAGAAGCAGAAGTATTTTTGCATCTATTAGGGCATGTGTGGAGAAAATTGCCAGAACAAGAAAAGCAAAAATTAACTGTACAGGTGCAGCGTCACCTGATGAAATCAGAAGCCAAACAACCACTACCACTTTTATTGCAACGTGACCCTTTAGGATTAATTTTCAAAGGTGGTAGTGCTTTAGCTGTGACTTCCGTTATTAAACCACTGGTACTTAAACAAATTGCTTGCCAATTTGCTACACACTTTGCTACCTATCAAGTAGCTAAAGAAGCTGCTATTCAAGGAACAGCAGCTACAACTACGCAGTTTCAAAATTACGTAGCCCTGCAAATGGCACGGCGCGGTATGACTGTCAATGCAGCTCGTTATGGCGCGGTGCGTAGTGTTTTTGCATTTATTGGGCCAGTTATGTGGGCTTGGTTCTTTGCAGATTTGGGGTGGAGGGCGATCGCCACTAACTATGGTCGAATTATTCCGACTATCTTTGCTTTAGCGCAAATTCGTCTGACCCGTAGTGAATCTTGGGAGCTAGCTTGAAACAAGCTGTTTACCATCCAAATCCAGCTTTACAATTGCCTTGGAATTTGACTCAAGTGGGACTTGTTCTTTTCCCATTGAGTCCCTTTTTAGGGGCTGTGTTGATAGTTTTGGCATCCTTAATTACTGTGGTGCGCCAATGGGGCAAAATTATCCGCCGTCCCCTGAATTGGGGATTTGCGATTCTGAGTGTATTGCTTATTATTACTGCTGGGTTCGCCTATGACAAAACCCCTGCATTTGTCGGTTTATTTAATTTTGTACCCTATTTCATCGTTTTTGCCGGATTGAGTGCCCTATTTCAAAAAATCGCCCAATTACGGCAAATGGCTTGGATTTTGCTGATTGCTTCTGTGCCCATAACTATTCTGGGCTGGGGACAGTTCTTTTTAGGCTGGACTCTGAATTTAACGTTTTTATGGGTGGTATTAGAGTGGGCGATCGCACCTGGAGGCGAACCACCAGGTCGAATGTCATCAATTTTAATGCACGCTAATACCTTAGGTACTTATTTAGTCATAGTTTTTACTCTAGGCTTAGGTTTAGGGCTAGAGCAATGGCAGTTAATTAAGAGAACAAACCAACACTCTAAAGTACCCCTCATCTTTCTGAGTATTACGGGAATTCTCAATTTCATAGCCTTAATTTTTACCAACTCACGTAATGGCTGGGCGATCGCAATTTCTGTCTGTTTAGCTTATGCACTTTACCAAGGTTGGCGGATTCTCGTAGGGGGTGTTGCTGCGATCGTTACCTGTATTCTGTTAGCAGCGTTTGCTCCCTCACCATTCGCCCAATTTTTTCGCCGCTTCGTTCCCGCTTTCTTTTGGGCGCGGTTAAACGACGATATGTATCCCGATAGGCCTGTTGCTTTAATGCGCAAAACCCAATGGGAATTTGCTTGGGTTTTAACTCAGCAACATCCTTGGACGGGCTGGGGATTACGCAATTTCACCGGATTATACCAAGCGAAAATGCAGATTTCTCTAGGTCATCCCCACAACTTATTTTTAATGCTATCGGCTGAAACTGGTCTACCTAGTACTCTGTTATTTTGTGGTTTAATTGGCTGGATTTTGTTTGCAGCGGTTAAATTACTGCAAAAATCAAAATTCCCAATTCCCGAAGATAGATTGATATTTTTCACATATATTGTCGCCTTATTCGGGTGGTTACTATCTAATACTGTTGATGTCACTCTCTACGATTTCCGCTTGAATACACTGTCATGGTTGATGTTATCTGCGGTTTGCGGATTAGTCTATCGCTACAACCAAGATGATAAATTGAGAGCTAGAGAAAATTAGCCTTGCCCAGATTTTTCAGTGTATATACCGGAGTCATTTATTGTTAACAGTTAATAAAATTACGATATTCACGTCTGTGAGTGTGGCTAATCCAAGTTAGTCACTGTTGCTGATTGTTGGGAAGGTGTACGGATAACCCTTCTGGGGGTTTTCCTGCATAATAGGCATCTCTTGCAGATGCCTTTTTTTTATCATTCTGTTGTGATAAACACATCAAGAATATTGCACCCAAAAATCTCAGAATTTGTGTATGAAAACATTCTCTTCATGGTTATCAGTTGTCACAACTTCTTTAGGTTTATTAACCTTAAATTTTGCAATTTCTTTTCCTGCAAAAGCTTCAGTTGTCTGTGAAACAGGCACTATTACTAATCATGCCAATGGTTCCTTGGCAACTTGTATCCTTAGCCAGGATATAAATTTGCAAATTTCCAGTCTGAACACAGATACATCTAATTTTAGATGTAAAGGTCAAAATTATCTCTCTGTTAATGAAAAAGGACAGTTTACAAGTTGCATCCTTGCAGAAGAAATGAAAATTATTAAAGGTAATACAGTAGAAA
Organism: Calothrix sp. NIES-2100; assembly: GCF_002368195.1. Taxonomy (GTDB): domain Bacteria; phylum Cyanobacteriota; class Cyanobacteriia; order Cyanobacteriales; family Nostocaceae; genus Aulosira. The sequence continues at coordinate 8,202,963 of NZ_AP018178.1, forward strand.
CTTGTCTACCGCAATATAAAGTAGAGGTTTCAACTTCTGAAGATGGTAGTCTGGTGATTTCTTGTCAGAGTTTGAGATTATCATCCTTAAACCTGTAGCTGTTGAGGAGAAAACATAACTATATTTAGAAGGGGAAAGGGGAAAGGGGAAAAACCTTTAACCTTTTACCCTTAGTTCGGTTTAATCGCGCCTACTTACTTAAGTCAGATGGGGCTAAGTTGATTTGAGCGATCGCTCCACTAGGTAGAATGGTTTTGTCAGTAATCGAAAAATCACGCTTCCGTAGCCAATCTTATGCTCACAACAGCTAACTTCCTTCAATATACCCAATGGTCAGGTATTGCCACGTTGGTATTTGCCGCCTTGACAGTGCTGGGTTTAATTTTTAAATGGGGCATTCGCTTTCGGCTGGTGGGTACGACTGGTTTTATGCTGGTGCTGACAGGTGGTTTATTTGCACTCTCGTTAGTACCTTTGAGTCGCACTGTCATTCCTGGTGCGGTGCGGTTCACTCTAGTTTATGATAATGGTGCTACACACGCAGTAATTGCAACCTCACCCGATATTACGCCTTCAGCATTAGAAGCAACTTTACGTCAAGCAGCGAGTAATCTGTATTCTTATGGCCGCTTAGGTTCAAAGACTGACAACCAACTGACAATTCGTGCCCGGACTCTGATTCATCCAGAACCAGGGGTTTCTGTGCCACTATACTTGGGACAAATCAAGCGATCGCTCGTTAGTCGTGAAAACGCGGAAATAACTGTGGAAATTTACCCAGAAAAATTTGCGCAATTGCCAAAGCCCACCGCTTAGAAATATCGGCCATAAAATGTGAAGCATAACAAATTCTTTTCGTTATGCCTCACGTTAAATTCAACCTGCCTAAAAAGCATCAAGCTTAGTTCACGTTAGTTGACTAAAATTGATTTCGGTTCAATTTGCGATCGCCCATTACCGTGATACACTAGGGCTGCCATTCCGTGTTCTGAAGCTCTTAACTCCTGGTCAGAGATTTCTGGTTCCTTGGTATAGACTGAACTCAGCAAGATATTCAGCACTCCACTTTCTTCAGCCTGACGGACGGCGCTATGGGTAATGAGTTCGCCCACATTCAAAATCACGTTGTCTTGTGGGTCAAGAATGACACGGGTAACCGGACGACCTAGTGCTTGTTCAATCCGTTGCTTTTTCATTGCCCTGGCACTGCGTCCCTGTAACTTTTCAGACTGCTTTTTCAAGGTTTGCCAGAAAGTATTGAGGTTCTCTTGGGCGACGCTTACCCCGTCGCGCATTTGAACTTTGGTTTCTAACCATGTTTCACTTGCACCAGAACGAACTGCGGTTGCCAAATCTAAACCAGCAGCGTTGAGTAATTCTGCTTCTTTACCGTAAGTCTGGGCACGTTCGAGGACGGATTCGGTCACAATTTGCCCAGATGCGGCAATAATTAAGCCGTCGTTAGCCCGCACTGTTTGCAGGACTCTGCGCCCTTTTGCTTGCTGAATCGCTACCTGTGTAGCCAGCCCATCAATTGAGTGACGCAGATTAGCGACGCTACTGTGAGTTGCGTTGCCAATGCGATTGCTCGTAGATTCTGCTGCTGCTTGCAGATTCCGGCTGATGTTTGCAGTCAAACTGCCACCTGTAGCTCGATAAAGTTCATCAAGGATACCCAGGCGATCGCTTACTTCTGCATCATCGGGTGTAACTTCCTGTCCCTGTAGTAAAAGTATACTCCCGTCTGGAGTCAGCACATCTCGTTCAACTTGCTTGCCAATCACATATAGCTTTTGCTGTGCCGGATCAACCAAATTGTTTGTTAGTGAAGTAGTCGCATTTTGATTGAAGTCTTGCAGTTTGCTGCTAGTAGCATCAGTAGCCGCTTGCAATTGCTCAGTTGCATTCTGGCTGACTTCCTGTAGCCTGCGGTTCACGTTCTCTACTGAGTTTTGCAGTTGCTCATTCACAGTTTGAGCGACTGTTTGCAGTCTGCGGTTGGCACTATCAGCCGAGTTTTGGAATCTATCCTCAGTTGCGTTCACAGCGCCTCTGATACCACCAACTTGTTCTGCCATCATTTGAGCAGTTTCTGGCGGCACAAAGGCAACATCGTCACCAATTTTCAGTGTTTCGGGAGCAGGAACAAACGATCGCCCAGAGTAAGCATCGGCAAACACACCGCCGGAAACTTCATATCCTTCCACCAGTCCACTATGCTCATCAAAGAACAAATCAACCAGTCCCCCAAGGTTGAGTCCCTCAGTGGTGAGAATTTTCGTTCCTCTCAGGACGATACCCTTGTGCAAAATCTCTTTAATTGCCGGAATCCGATGTGCTTCAACAACAGATGCTTTTGAGTTAACTACGATCGCATCTAAGCCTATAGCTTGCACCTCTTGCAAGGGAATTACCTTTGCATCCCGAAACAGTCCCTTCTCTTCTACCAAAAAGCCCAAAATTTGATTGCGATTTTGATCAAAAATTAAATCTAGAATTCGCTCAATTTTCTTACCCGCATCGTATGTGACGACCACTTTATCGATAACATCACTACCTTTACGCATTTATCCCTCGCAGTTATTATTGATTAGGTTGTTCGATTACTTGTTCGTTGCTTGGCTGAATTTTTAGCTGAAAATATCGTCCCTCTTGCCCAAAACCAGGAACAATGTCAATCACGCCAAAGTATTCCAGGCATACCCCAAAGATGGCGAGCAGGATGATGAGGACTGTGATGTTTGCTCCTGTATTAGAGCGCTGTCCTACAAGTCTAGGCATTTTTCCCTCTGATTATTTATTGTGGTTTTTATCGCTCAACTTGCTGTAAATATTAAGCAAATTTAGCTAAATCACGAATGGCATATATATCTATCTTTAGACATATATAATCGCTAATTTTTTCTAAAAAAGTAATAAATTTTTTAGAAAAATCTATTACCCAAAGCAGAGTTTTTTCTGCCGATTTATTGTACTTATTTTGTTAAATAAATATGGTTATTTTTAGCGTTAATACTATTGTATTGCCGAAAAGATAATTTTAGTTAATCTTGTTAAAAATATTCCTATAAAATTTAAATCTTTCGGATAAATTATACAAATTATACGCTATTAAAACGCCAGATGAAACATGATTTGAAACAACAGCCTGTCATACTCAAACTTGTAAAGAGATTACACAAAACTTAGGGTAAATCACATGGCTGACATTGTAGATACTGCTGTTAGTGCTGGTTCTTTCGGTACTTTGGTTGCTGCTGTTAAAGCTGCTGGTCTAGTAGAGACTCTCAAAGGTATTGGCCCATTCACCGTTTTTGCACCTACTGATGCAGCGTTTGCTAAACTTCCCGCAGGTACAGTAGATGCATTGCTGAAGGACATTCCCAAACTTAAAAAAATCCTGACCTATCATGTCGTTTCTGGCAAGGTGCTAGCGGCTGATGTAGTTAAAATGAAATCAGCTAAAACGGTTGAAGGTGAAGATGTGAAAATTGACGCTTCTCATGGTGTCAAAATAAATAATGCCACAGTTACAACACCAGATGTTGCGGCTGATAATGGCGTTATCCACATCATTGATACAGTTTTAATGCCTGCATAAATAATTGCTGAGATAGCAATTACTTTTAGTCGATACATCACAACCACCAAGATGTATTAGACTTCTTAGAGGTTGTTTGTAAAGTATCAAGTTGTATCAAGATCCCCCTAGCCCCCTTTAAAAAAGGGGGGAAAACTTCTTAAAGTCCCCCTTAAAAAGGGGGATTTAGGGGGATCGAAAAGTTTTTGATACATCACCGACAACTTTTAAAACATCCTCTTAAGTAGGTCAACCAAAGAAAACGTAAGATGTCATTGCGAGGAGGAACGACGAAGCAATCCCAGTCCACAGCGATTGCTTCGTTCCTCGCAATGACAAAAGCATATGATATTTATTTAGGTTGAGCTACTTACCAAAATCTGAATTAAACCAAAATTAACCTGAGTCACACACAGATAAAATCTAGATTTATCTGTGTTTTCTGTTGTGAGATCAACCGACAAATTCTATTGCCATTCCCTATCCTCAAGTTCCTTTTGAGGTAACAATAAAGTTGCTTCAATTTCCTGCCTGATAGCAGCTGTCACCTCACAATTGCTATTCAGGCAATCGAGCAATAGCTGATTGGCATCATAATAACGTTGCAGTACTTGTTGTTGTTCTGGGCTAAACTGCCAGTGGTGGTGAATATTACGATAATTCGTGATCGTCATCTTTAATTGTTCAACCCAGGCTGAAGAGTTTGCTCGCCACCATGCCTGAAATTTTTCTCCATTTTGATGAGAATTCGGCAATTGATCTCTGAGTTGTTGCAAGGATTTTTGCAATCCAGCATCCAGAACAATGCCCAAAATGTTCGAGAGAGCATCTCCACAGGCATAAGCATAGGCAAAATCTTGACTGTGGTCAATTGCACTCCCTAGTAGCAGGTTATCCAACGCTGCATCCAGAAACATCCCTTGGTCAAGGGTGCAAGCCAAGGCAAAGTGAGCAGCCACATGAGGAGTCCGAGAAAGGGCAAGGTAAAATGCTCGCACTGTTGCATCCTTGGGTGCTGTGGGAGCAGTACGAGATTTTTGGCTAGCCCAGGATAAAAACTCTTGTAGATAAGGGTCTTGAGCTACTAGCGCATCAATTTGTTGCTTCATCAACTGCATCAGGGAGTCTGCACTTCTGAGCATACTAGCGGTCAACAAGAAGATTTCGCGCCAGTGAGGGTCTGTGATGTGACTCACTAGTCCTCCTAGCGCTTGCTCTAATGCCTCTAGGTTATGGCTGGCAACAATTTTTCTCGCAGTGAAGTATTCTTGAAACGCCAGATAAGAGAAGGAAAAAATGCCTCGTGCCCGTTCTGCCAGTAGCCCATGTTGCGCCTCAATTGCCTTCAGCGCCCCTTCGCTTTTTAGTTGCAGTTCCTCTGCATCTATGGTCATTTCCGACAGATTCTGAATGTAGTCGCTAATATATTGCTCAATTACGCGTTGCTCAAAAAAGTACTGACCTTGCTCAAAGGTTACCGCCGCAATCTGACTCAATAACTTGAGCTTTTGTGGTAATAAAAACCCTTGGTAAACCTCGTCCCGTTCCACACCTTTGGCTTCATCCCATTTGCCCAAAAGAAGATCTAGCCCTTGCTTATAAAACTCCGTCCGCTTAGCCGGAAATTTTTCTTGACCGTGGAACACCCAGCAGGCAAGATGCAGAAATATAGGGGTAACGATGAGTTGGCGAAATTGCCAATTTTCTGGTAAGTCTAGCTTTTTAATAAACTCTTGTGACTGCGCCAGACCACCCTGAGTGTTTGTTTTGGTGAATACTACGAACCATTTTTGCACAAAGGCAATGATTTGTTCTTGGGTAAACGGGGCAATTTCAACATCGGTAAAGCCTCGCAGCCTGAGCTTTTGAGCCGCTGTTCGACAGCTGGCTACAAAGCGATTTTTGTGATATTTTTCCGAAAATCTGCGAATTTCTCCTAAGACAGCATTGCTGTGTTGGTTGAGAACTTCATCCATCCCATCAAGTAACAGCAACACTCTACCTGCTAAAAGCAAGGTTTCAATCACTGACGGATCGGAAATTCCCGAACGATGAAATTCTTGGCGGATATAGTTCAATAAACTAAATTCGCCGTTGCGCCGACACTCTTCAGCAAAATTCCGCAGTGTGATGAAAATAGGAACTTGGTTCGCCGCAAATGCACCGTTGTTACACTCAATGGCGAGATGTTGCAAAAATGTGGTTTTTCCTACCCCCGGTTTACCCAGCACCCTCAGCTTGGAGTAGGTTTCGACTGCTTGTATACCTGATATTTGTTGTTGAGAAACTTCACCTATTCCAATGCGGTCAAATTCTTCTGGATTCAGGTTTTGTAAGTTAGACATCTCAAACAACTGAAGGCTGGGAATTTCCTCCAAAATATTGACATCAATATATATGTCATCGATGCCAACAGGGCGGCTGATGTCCAATAACTGTAAGATACCGCATTGGTCTTGAATTTTTTCTCGGCGTTGCGATCGCACTTTTTGCACCAACGCATCAATAACCAAGACAGAAGCCTGAGCGCGTTCTCCGGGATCTGAGAATTCTGCTGGGGGATTATCCGCAATTTCTCGCCAATTCAGATCTAATACAGAACAAATTTCTAAAAATATATGACGTTCAACCGGACGACCCGTGAAAAACCGCCAAATGGGTTGTCTAGTCTTTAAATTAACTTCACCTGCCAAATTTTCCTGCGTCCATCCCTTAAGGGCGAATGCTCGTTTAGCCTGTTGAATCCCTGTGAGTGATGCTTGGAGCGATCGCCTGACCATAAAATAAAAAGCTCATATTTAAAACTTAGAATTTCAATTTTTATGTACACTATGGATTTTCTAGGTTTTTCTATGCTATTGAATCTTCCCCTTGGGTGAAGTTATACACACGCCAAAGGATGTATTCTAATTGTATCGAAATCAAACCATTTAAAATTTATTCCCACTGAAAATAGGGGTCAATTTGTGGAATCTATTCTCTAAAAACCTGATGAATATTGAGTTTTTGGCTTCTGTGTATAAGTAAACGACTGTAAATGGCAAATTTTCGGGATTTAAGATTACTTTTATATATTTTTGTAACAAATTCAAATATGATGAACTTATATTATAAGTCTCCAACATTTGCCAAGACCTAATTTCCAGCCCCGCTCTTTCATGCTTTAGAAGTACCCCATCTATCGTTGCATGGTTATCTGCACCTAATGGCTAAATTCTAGGGTCAGTTATGTTTTTTGAGGTTCTCTATGTTATCTGAACAAGAATATAAAATAGATATATTAGGTAATATTCCCTTTATATCCATTCATATTGGTACCCTGTTAATTTTTTGGGTAGGTTTTAGTTGGGTTGCTTTGATTACATGCTTTGCACTCTGGTTCATTCGGATGTTTGGAGTCACAGCAGGATACCACCGTTATTTTTCACATCGCACTTATAAAACAACCCGTTGGTTTCAGTTTATTCTGGCTGTGATCGGTAATTCTGCTGCCCAGTTAGGGCCACTATGGTGGGCAGCACATCATCGTCATCATCACCACTATTCAGACACAAAACAAGATATTCATTCACCTATTGTTCATGGTTTTTGGTGGTCGCATATTGGCTGGGTGATGTGCCCTAAATATTCCCAAACAGATGAAAAGAAAGTTCGAGATTTTGCACAATATCCCGAATTGCAGTGGTTAAATCGTTTTCACATGATTGTACCTATTGTTCTAGCAATCATATTAACTGTAATTGGTATAGTATTTCAGCAATATATTCCTCAGCTAAAAACCAATGGCTTACAGATGCTTGCCTGGGGATTTTTCTTAAGTACTTTACTGCTTTATCACTCGACTTTTACAATTAATTCTCTTGCCCATATCTTTGGTGATCGTCGTTTTAACACAATCGATAGTAGTCGCAATAATTGGTTTTTAGCTTTAATTACTCTCGGTGAAGGTTGGCATAATAATCATCATTTCTATCCAGCTTCAGAACGTCAAGGATTCTATTGGTGGGAAATAGATGTTACTCATTACATTCTGACGCTACTTGCATGGCTGGGAATTGTTTGGAATTTAAGAACTCCTCCTAAACAAATCTATGAGCAGTTGTCTTTAAAATCGGCAGATAAAACTTCTCAAGTGATCAATATTAGCGATAGCGATGTCGATTGAATAATGGGGACTGGGGACAAGGAGGACAAGGGGGACAAAGAAGAAGGGAACTCATGTCCCATGCCCCATGCCCACTTGCCCTGAGCGGAGCCGTTCGCGTAGCGGACGCACCAGAAGGGATGCCCAATGCCCATTTTCTTACCGTTTATCTCGTAGTTAATCAAATAAACCAAGAAATAAAACAGCAACCTATCATGCTGTAGAAGTAAGGAAAATAATGCGAAATTATTGCCCTCTACCTAAATAACTCTCGTATTGGGATTACCGAGAGTTGTTAGCACTAATTACACACGGAATCCCAATTGGAGCCGCTATGTATTCAAATAATGAATTTTCTCCTACTTCTCCATTTCTCCAAGGGCTGCGAGTACTTTTTGTAGACGATAATGTCGATTGTTGTGATTTGATCACACAGACGTTACAAAACTATGGTGTAGAGGTGCAAACTGCATTTTCAGTCCAGCAAGCCCTGGAAACGTTTATGCAATGGCAACCTGATATCCTTGTCAGTGATATTGCTTTACCAAAAGAAGATGGTTATGTCCTGATTCATCAAGTCAGAAAACTTACAACAAAGCTAGGAAAATGCGTACCAGCTATTGCGATGACAGGCTGTGTAAATGAACAGATGCATCAACGTACTATGCTAGCTGGGTTTGATTTGTGGGTGCCCAAACCTGTGGAGCTTGATGAGTTAGTGGCTATGCTTGGCATTTTAGCAATTCGCCAAAAGTCTTCATCTGCGATCGCTCTAGTGAGTGGTGAATAATGTCGTTAAGCCGGCGATCTAAGTTTTGAAAGGTAGTGATATCCAGCATTTTCAAGTAAGTAGAATGGCGTAATTAAACATAAGATAGACCTAACCCCCAACCCCTTCCCTACGTCCCTTGCGCGTCTCCCCTTGAGAGAAGAGAGGGAAGGGGAGAGGTTTGGAGAGAGGTCTTACATTTAATTAAGCCCACCCACTTATTTACGGTATAAAAAATTAGCAATAGGGCAGTGACTATTTATATTTATAGACAATTACCCACTAATTTGTGAATGTTTTTTAGTAAAAGAATATTGAAATAATTCAGATCTGAAACTTTCTTTACTTTTCCTGTCGAAGTTAATCAAATAACCCCATAAATCAAACAGTCACTTGTCATAATACAGGGGAATCAATCAGAAATCATTCACTGTCCAGTTAAAACCTATTTGGGGCGATCGACTTTTTACAACTACTTGCCTGTTAAATCGCGATCGGAGTTGTCATGTATACAAATAATGAATTTCCTACTAATTTTTCATCCCTTCAAGGGCTGCGAGTACTTGTTGTAGATGATAATGTCGATTGCTGCGATTTGATGACGCTGTTGCTGCAAATTTATGGTGTGGAGGTGCAAACAGCGTTTTCAGTCCAGGTGGCTCTAGAAATCTTTAGGCAATGGCAGCCTGATGTCCTCGTGAGTGATCTGGCTTTGCCAAAGGAGGATGGCTTTGATTTGATTCACCAATTGAGAACCAAAGCCGGAGAGGGAGGGGAAGCGGTGCTAGCCATTGCTGTAACAGGCTATGCTGATGAAAAGATGAGTAAACGTGCGCTGTCTGCTGGGTTTGACATGTTGTTTGCCAAACCCCTGGATTTTGATGAATTCCTGACTGTGCTTGCCTGTTTAGTGATTTGCCAAAAGTCTTCATATGCGATCGCTCAACGGATTTTAGGTCATACCTCTACAGATGGCGATCTAAGTCTTGAAAAGCAGTTAGCTGTGGCATTTCCAGGCTAGCCCCTCAGGGGAAAAACCCACAACCAAACAAGAAAATCTCTCTTCTCTAGCCCCTCTTTTTAAGACAGCATCACTTTTTTTTAAACCCGATCAACAAATTAATCTAATTTCGTTCTGGAGATTTTGAACAATGTCTTTTACTATCGACTCTGCACGCTCGATTTTTCCGAATACTCAAGTTGCTAATGCAGTTCCCGCTATTGTTGAATCATTCAATCAACTGATTGGTGAGGATCAGTTGGCTTTACTTTGGTTTGCCTATACCGAGATGGGAGCTACAATCACTCCCGCTGCTATGGGAGCAGCTAATATGGTGTTCGCAGAAAAAACCCTGACTGAAATTAAGCAAATGCCTGCTTTAAAGCAAACGCAAGTTATGTGCGATTTAATTAATCATACTGATACAGATATCTGCCATACCTATGCCTCTTTTGGCACGAATATCAAGCTGGGCTTCTGGTATCAGTTAAGCGAGTGGATGAAACAGGGAATAGTTGCTCCCATTCCAGAAGGTTATAAAATGTCTGCGAAGGCATCAGATGTTCTCCAAGCGATCCGTCAACTTGAAGGTGGGCAGCAACTGAGCGTATTTCAGGAGATTGTCATCAATATGGGATATTCTCCAACGGATGGTACTCAAAAAATCACACAACCTGTTATTCCACCTAAAAATATCGCACCGCGAACTAAAGTCAAGATTCAGGGAATCGATAACGTGACTGTTTTGAGCTACATGGAGAACATGAACGTCTTTGACTTTGAGGCATCTGTGGCTTTATTTGCTCAAAACGGTGGACTACAACCCCCTTTCCATGAACCAATTGTCGGTCAAGAGTCCATCCTCTCGTATATGCGTGAAGAATGCTACGGACTCAAGCTGCTCCCTGAGCAAGGTGTATCTGAGTCAGCAGCAGAAGAGTTTACTCAAATTAAAGTGACAGGGAAAGTGCAAACTGCCTGGTTTGGTGACAATGTGGGAATAAACCTAGCATGGCGATTCTTGATCGATCCTCAAGGCAAAATTTTCTTTTTGGCTATTGACATTTTGGCTTCTCCCGAAGAACTACTCAACCTCAGCCTCTTAAGGTAGAACAGGTTTGCGAAACCCAACATTTATGGGTTTGTTGGGTTTCGACTTTGGTTTGGGGAAAAGGTGACTGCATTTGGTTAAACCTAGTCCATTTTGAAACCTGGAGTAGCTACGAAGAGTAGGGAGCAAGATGCTCCCACTACTTTTAAAACTATGCTTCTCAAAATAGATGTGGGTTAAATGTTTTTTCCCCTTTCCCATTCTCCTTTTTTCCGGAATTTTCTTATATTGTGTTTTTTGCACCACTCATCAAGTGCATATTCCTCCGCCATCGAATTGATATTTGTTATGTCTGACAAGCTTTTTGCACAACTAATGCTGCGTCATCTAGTCAGTATATTCCAGTAAGCAGAATCTAATTTTTCGGTTATCATTAAAACAATTATGTTTTTGTATCTCAGTATACAATAATCATTTTTTTTAGTTTAAGATATTAATCTAGCGATGCCATTGATGAGAAAAAGTTAATCAGCCTGTTGGTGATGGGTAATGGTGACAGAAGAAATTATTAGTTCTTCCTCAGCCCAAACCCCACATGACCAAAGCCTTTTCCTTCTTTCTCTGGGAGTGGTATTGTTAATTAGTTATACGGTTATTCAAAACTTTGATAGTTCGGAATTTAAGGATAATGGGCAATAGAGAATTGAGCTATACTGTCAAACTGCTCATCCAGTTGGCAATTGGCTTAGTTGATGTCATTCCCCAATTCTACTAGTTGAGGCATCAGGATTGCTGATAGTGGCAAACAGCCTAACTTATATCACTTTTATTTTGTTAAGAAATATCAAGGTTTTGGCAAACTAGTTATATGCCCAATCAAATTTCTACTCAACCCTTGTCTACTCAAACACCTAGTTCATTATTGACGCTGGCGATCGCGCCTGCAAAAGTAATTCGTGGCTCCAGTGTATTAAAATCGGCAGCAGCAGAGATTGCCCAACTGGGAAGTCGTCCCTTAATTGTGGCAGGCGATGTCTTACGACAAGTCGCTTCGCGTCTACGCACTTTGGGGATGACCCAAGAAAGTTTGTCACCGATTTTAGAACAAAAACAGCTACACATAGCCCAAGCTGATTATGGTGCAGATTGCTGTGAAGTTAGTCTGAAATCTTTACGCAAAGCCGCAAAAGAACATAAAGCTGATTTGATTATCGGTGTTGGTGGTGGTAAAGCACTGGATACAGCGAAATTAGTCGCCCATCAGTTGCAATTACCAGTAGTCACCATTCCCACCTCAGCGGCTACCTGCGCGGCTTGGTCTGCCCTATCGAACGTGTATTCTGAAACAGGGGCGTTTCTTTATGATGTCGCCCTATCTCGCTGTCCAGATTTACTGATCCTCGATTACGATTTGATCCAAACTGCCCCACAGCATACTTTAGTAGCAGGGATTGGGGATGCGATCGCTAAATGGTACGAAGCCTCGGTAAGTAGCGGACATTCACAACAAACTCTCACTATTGCCGCAGTTCAACAAGCACGAGTTTTGCGGGATATCTTATTTCAAAAGTCAGTCACCGCTTTGCAAGAACCAGGTAGTGAAGTTTGGCGCGAAGTTGTAGATGCTACAGTGTTAATGGCTGGGGTGATTGGCGGACTCGGAGGTGCCCAGTGTCGTACCGTTGCTGCCCATGCCGTGCATAATGGTTTAACTCATGTTGCTGGCCATAGCAGTATTCACGGTGAAAAAGTTGCCTATGGAATTTTAGTGCAACTGCGGTTAGAAGAAATGGTACAGGGCAATCAGCTAGCAGCAGCTGCAAGGCAACAATTGTTGAAATTCTATGCAGAGATTGGACTACCACAAAAATTGAGTGATTTGGGATTGGGCAATATTACCCTAGCCCAACTGCAAAACGCTGCGGAAATCGCCCTAATTCCGAATTCCGATATCCATCGACTACCGTTTAAAGTAGCCCTGGAACAGTTAATGGCGGCGATGGTTTCTACCACTGCACCAGTAGATAGTCGAGACACGGTAAATCGCGTCTCAGTTAGGGGAGTAAGTGACGAGGTTGAGCAATGAGTTTGGATTGGATTGTTCCAGCAGAACGGATACAGAAGCTACCACCCTATGTATTTGCCCGTCTAGATGAGCTAAAGGCAAAAGCGCGGGAACAAGGGCTAGATTTAATTGATTTGGGCATGGGAAACCCAGATGGCGCGACACCACAACCGGTGGTAGAAGCAGCAATAGAAGCATTGCAAAATCCTGCCAATCACGGTTATCCGCCCTTTGAGGGAACTGCTAGTTTTCGCCGTGCTATTACTAATTGGTACGATCGCCGTTACGGTGTCTCTCTCGATCCCGATAGCGAAGCCTTACCGCTACTCGGTTCTAAAGAAGGATTAACTCATTTAGCGATCGCCTACATTAATCCTGGGGATTTAGTTCTTGTCCCTTCTCCCGCCTATCCCGCCCATTTTCGCGGCCCGGTAATCGCTGGCGGACAAGTTTACAGCTTGATTCTCAAACCAGAAAACGACTGGTTAATTGATTTAGGGGCGATTCCCGAAGAAGTTGCCCAAAAAGCCAAAATCCTCTATTTCAACTATCCCAGCAATCCCACAGCTGCCACTGCACCCCGCGAATTCTTTGAGGAAATCGTGGCTTTTGCCCGGAAATATGAAATTCTCTTAGTGCATGACTTATGTTATGCCGAATTAGCTTTTGACGGTTATCAACCCACTAGCTTATTAGAAATTCCCGGTGCAAAAGAAATTGGTGTAGAGTTTCACACCTTATCGAAAACCTATAATATGGCGGGTTGGCGTGTGGGGTTTGTAGTCGGTAACCGCCATGTAATTCAAGGCTTGCGGACTTTAAAAACCAACTTAGATTATGGTATATTTGCCGCCTTGCAAACAGCCGCCGAAACTGCATTGCAACTACCCGATGTATACTTGCATGAAGTCCAACAACGCTACCGCACCCGCCGCGATTTCCTCATAGAAGGGTTAGGAAAGTTAGGTTGGGATATTCCCAAAACCAAAGCAACTATGTATCTTTGGGTGAAATGTCCTGAGGGCGTTGGTTCCACAGATTTTGCCTTAGATGTATTGCAACAAACTGGCGTTGTCGTTACCCCAGGTAATGCCTTTGGCGTTGCTGGCGAAGGGTATGTCAGAATCAGTTTAATTGCCGACTGCGATCGCTTGGGTGAAGCTTTACACAGGTTTAAACAAGCTGGGATTCATTACTAATAGCCATTGTCAGACACAATAATTAGACGCGAGATCTCGCGTCTAATTTAGTATTTATACTTGTACATTGCTCCAAATCAACTTCCTGACAGCAGTTTCGGTGCTAATTGAACCACAGATCCTTTCGTAGGGGCACGGCACCAGTAAGATTATTATAGCGGTTTTCGGATCGGTGAGGTACAGTTTTAAATCGCAAAGCCTGTAGGGGCGGGGTTTCCCCGCCCTTGGTTGTATTGCATCCAAGTGAGAACCGCTATACATGTACCAGAAGATTCTCGCTGCCGTGCCCCTACTGCGTGGTCTAATTAATGGAAAACTGCTGTAACTAAGAGGTTGTTTGATATTTACAATAAATTGTGATTTTTCAAACATCAATATTTTACATTTCAATTCGCCATAGTAAATACAGTATAATGAATTATAAAGTAAAGGTTAATAAGAGGGAAGAATAATACTACTCCTCTAAAGCCGTGGTTGATTCAAGTGACAGAAATAACGCTTTAGAAAATAACTTTGGACATTAAGATTTTTTTTAATTCTTCTTTTTTGCCTTGAGTAGATTTTTCTATTGGCAATTAAATGAAGGCAAATTTTAATGTCAGTAAACAATCCCTTAATACATCCGAAAAATCAGCTACTTGCTGCTTTACCTCCTTCCGAATATGAAAGTCTTGTGCCTCATTTGCAGCTAGTTCCACTCTCAAACCAGCAAGTTATTTACGAAGTAGGAGAGCCGATCAAATACGCTTACTTTCCCCATCAGGCAGTAATTTCTTTAGTTATCATTATGGATGATAGTTCAACAGTGGAAGCGGCTTTAGTTAGTCAAGAAGGTATGGCGGGTATTCCCATAATTTTGGGAGACAATATTTCATTCCTCCAAGCTGTTGTGCAGGTACCAGGCGATGGAATGCGGATCAATGCAGATGTACTCAAAACCGAGTTTGACAAGGGTGGATATCTGCAACGCCTGCTGCTGCGCTATGTACAAGCTGTATTCAGCGAACTAGCACAAGGATCTGCTTGTAACCGTGTCCATAGCCTAGAAAAGCGCCTCGCCCGCTGGCTGCTGAAAGTTTCTGACCGGATTGGATCTCAAGAATTTCCGCTGACGCAAGAATTTATGGCGCAAATGCTGGGCGTAAGGCGTTCTGGTGTTACTGTCGCTGCTAATACCCTCAGCCAATCAGGAATTATCAGTTACCACCGTGGTCAGATTACTATCCTGGATAAGCAGGCTTTAGAAGCCGCTTCCTGCGAGTGTTACCGGGTAGTAAAAACCGAATTTGCTCGGTTATGGGGTAATTTGTCTGTATGCAAACAGCGATAAAAATTTTTACATTTCTATGTGCGAGAGCGGACAGACAAGCACATCTACAAGCGTTTAAATAAAAGATGAGTGAGCATGGAAATTTAATCGCTACTCCAGATTTTAAACTTTCATAATGGTCGAAATTATGGATAACAAACCCATTTCGTTCAAGGGACTACGCTTACTTGTTGTTGATGATGACCTTGATACAACAAAGCTACTCACCATTTTGTTTGAACTTGAGGGGGCAGAGGTTATGGCGGCGAATTCAGCAGAGGAAGCGCTAGAAATCCTCTCATGCTTCCAACCAGATGTCCTGATTAGCGATATTTGCTTACCCGATGAAGATGGCTACTCCTTACTGCGAAAAATTAAAAAACTTGACATAGAGCGAGGTAGAATCACAAGAGCGATCGCTCTTAGCGCCTATGTGATGGATGAGGATCGGCAATATGCATATTTAGCAGGTTATCAAAACTATCTACACAAGCCGATTAACTTAGATGAATTAGCTAAGGCAGTTCATGATTTAGCTCAACTCCAGCAGTATGCTTGATATGGGAGAGAAAGCAGAAGGCAGAGGGGACAACGGAGATAAATCACTATTGCTTTGTTGACAACTGACAACTGACAATCGCGGATATTGTAGCATCAGGCAGAAATCCAGTTTGTTGAAGAGAGCGATCGCTGTGATAATTATCTAATTGACAATCTATCTATTAAGAATCTATACAATCGAGCTTGGTATTTGTTCTAACGAAACCAAACCATTGTCTTCAAAATCTATCTCCAGATGATATCCTTCCATCATTGCAACTCCCAATAAAGGCTGATAACCAGAAGCTAAAATCAAGACGACTTTTTCTACATCATCCCAAAGAACAGTTGCTAAATGTATAGCTGAGAAACCTTCGCTACCGTCAGCTAATTTTATAGGTGTACTGGAATACAAAGGAAGATTCATTGCACTGACTGCTTGTGGTGGTAAGGTAAGATAACCGTTGAATCCAGTATCGATGGTAAAATTCAACGAAAAATCTGGTTGTTGTGGTAAACGAAAAATCACTGGAACTATTGCCTTATCACCTATCAATCTTCCATAAATCATTCAACTGTACGCTCCATAGAAGCACCACCAAAACTAAACGCAACATCATAACCAATTCGCATAGTAAATAATCTAGCGATGGGATTCTTCTGCTTTAACCTTAATGCTGATTCAACACCACTTTTATCAATTCCATATTCGCCTGTTTCCGCATCAATCACAATCATTTTGCCAATATTATCGCCATGTTCAACTTGTTGGCGAATCCCATTTTCATAAAATTGTTTGGCTCTTTGAGCAACTTCTTCTACACTCCAAAAAATAGCCTGCATATTACACCTAATTTTCGTCTAGTGTTTTTTCTATAGCGCTTCTCGTTGGGATGCAATACCCTATCACCCCACCCCTAGCCCCTCCCCGCAAGCAGGGAGGGGTTCCAGATTTCAACTGAGAACCGCTATAGCATTTCCTAATAACATGAGGTACATCATAGCCCCCTCCTCGCTTGCGGGGAACTCGGGGCCCCCTTTGGGGATTAGGGGCAGGGGTTGGGGGTGGGGTTCGGTGTACCTCACTTGACAGAGAACCGCTATATATTTTAATTATAGGGGTGACAATCCGCTGTCCATAAGCACTCAAGCTGGCACTGTATACCAATGATTTAGAGCAAGCACTGATTCTAACTACGAATTATTTTTTCCGCTTTTTCCTAGCAGCATCTCGCACTTGTTGATTGAGTAAATAGCCAAAGCCGGCTGTTTCCAAGCGCGTTACAAATTCCTCGCGGGTGTTACCCAGTGCTTTCGCCGTAGCATCTAAGTTCCAGTTATATAAATGTAACTGACTGAGTAAATAAACTCGACGGGTTTGGGCAGCTGAAAGGCGGTAAGTTTTGAGATATTCTAATTCGCCATTTTCTCGGACGATCGCTTCCCCAATATGATTTTCCTCTTTGGGAAGCAGATTAGTGATAAATCTTTGTAAAACAAACGGCCCCATTGTATATACTCGCTGGGAATTTAGCTGACGTTGCAACAGTCCTTCAGCCATGAACCCCTGAAAAGCAGCCCAATTTGATCGCATTTGCGCGATCGCACTTCGCAAAGAAGCCAAACTATTAATTGTAGAATCATCTACAGATACATCCATTGGCAAAGGCGTGTTAAACATCAAACTGTATTCATAAATCAACTCGCCGTAGAAGTCCTCTAGTAAACTGGTGTGCAAAGCGCGATAATCCTCTGGCGTGGGAACCACAAAAGCCGATGCTAAAGTCTCAGCCACAAATACCAACACCCCAACCTGTCGAGGATGAATCTCAAATACCCGCAAAGCATCTTCCAATCCCGCAATATAACGTCCACTAAAAGACATTTCCGAACGAGAACCTAAGCCGTGAGACAGGGCATACTTAGAATATTCACTCCAAGCAATATCTGGGCCAGAAAAAAACAATGACAGAAAACCTTCCATCGCCAAATGCAGGGGTAAAAATCTCAGTTGATTCTGAGATTCCCGCTTAGCCATGCGATGCATCAACCGCACACTTGCACAACCGCAATCTAAACGCTTATCGTCTGGCTTCAACATCTGTCCGCCAAAGCTAGCAATGGGGCTACCATCATCACTCCAAGAAATCACCAACCCATGAGGCACATAGGAATAATATTTCATCCCAGGTTCCGTCATCTTTCCATCCAAGGAAACAACAGTAATATCTTCGTTGTAACCACGCCGCACTAACCGTAAATCTCCCCGCACCTCACGCCGCAGTAAAGGTACAATCCGCACTGCACCCCGTATCTGCGAAGGTGCAATTTCCAAGCCTTTTAAAGATATATCGGTTAATAATTTCTGTTTGCTTGCCATATTTCAAAATTATTTATCAAAATTATTCATTTATATTGTTGACGGTGCGTTGCGCTTGGCGACAACACACCCTACTAAAGACTTCTTTGCGCCTTTGCGCCTTTGCGTGAAACAAAAAAGCTGCAACTTCCGAGTTCCGAACCGCAACTTCCGAGTTCCGAACCGCAACTTCCGAGTTCAAAACCGCAACTTCCGAGTTCAAAACCGCAACTTCCGAGTTCAAAACTGCAACTTCCGACTTCAAAACCCCAACTTCCGACTTCAGAACTGCAACCTCCGAGTTCAAAACCCCAACCTCCGAGTTCAAAACCCCAACTTCCGAGTTCAGAACTGCAACTTCCGAGTTCAAAACTGCAACCTTCATGTTCCACTCAGCATTTCTCGCACTCGTTCAGCCAAATATGCTTCTAATTCAGACAACGGTGCAGAACCATCAGCAAAGCGAGCAAATCCTAACATGGTTGGTAAATCTTCTGCATCCCTTAATCCCACTGTGGGGATAATTGGGCTGAGATTGCGCAAAGAAAAATCTTCAGAATTAAACACCGGATTGCAATGAATGATGGAAGTTCGCCGCCCAGGATCTAACTTAGTCCGAAATACCCGCAAAACTTCCGCCGCACCCTTGGGGGGATAATTTTCGCAACCATCAGATACAATCACAATCAAGTCTGCACCAGAACCCAAAGCGGCTAATAGTGGTGTAGCTAAATCAGTTTGTCCGTGGGCGCGTACTTGCAATGCATTTTCTGTGGGTACTGTCCAAAAAGGACGATATTCCTTTGCTGCTGCTTGTAATAAATAGTGCGTAGCCAAAGCCACACCCAAAGGACGGCGGCGCTTTTCACTAGAACCAGAACTAGAGTAGCTACAATCTAAAACAGCGGCAACTTTTCCCAGCTTTAACGGTGCTTTTTTTAACACATACCGCGCCGATCGCTCCATTGCTTGATGAAAAATATCCCATCGCTGTGTTCTGGTTTCCAGAGGTAAAGATAGAATATACAAAGCCAACTTAGTTAAAGGCAAACGTCCCAAATCTAAGTCAATTTCCACCTTTTGGGTGCGTTCTGCTGCACCTTGAAACCGCAACTTTTCCCCCACAGTCATTTGCTGTTGAATGCGGCTTAAAAACACATCGCGCTTAATCTTGTGTTTAATTGCTAATCCCTCCGCTACAGTGAAAGGTAGCTCGTAAATTGCTTCTGCACTGTAGTGCGCTTGGCGAAATTTCTCAAACAACTCAGTTTCGTAAACCCTTTGTTTCCAGTTGCGGAAGAGAAAAGTACCCAATTCACCTTGAAGTTTCAGGTGCGCATGGGATGCGATCGCTCTTACCTTCGGACGATACTTAACAGCATGGAAACTTAAATCACGACGCTGTTGTAGGTAGTCGCGTGCGATCGCTCGACTGCGCCGATTATTAATCCGAAGCTGACGCAACTGCTGTAAAACCCCCCAAGCCCGTTGTGGTGGTAAAGCATTCAGCGCATGAGCAATTAAAGCACCCTCTTCTTCCTTATTTTCTGGCAAAGTATCTTTTCCCGTCGCCAACAGCTTCAGAATAATTTGCGCTTGATTGAAATGATTAATCCCCGCAGCCAAAGAACGTGCATAAAGTAAACGGTAATTACCGAGAATATAATCGTGTAAAAAATCAATTGATACTCTTTGACCATAAGCATCATCATAAAACTCACGCTGTCCCGTGCAAGCTAGACAAGCATTAATAAACATTACCAAATCTTCCCGCGCCACCTGTTCAACGCGGTTATTATCAGCAGCCATAATAAATTACGAATTACGAATTACGAATTACGAATTACGAATTACGAATTATTTAGAGTGCTGTTCGGGGAAAGATTAGCACGACTTAGTTTAACAATTTGACAAACTGGAACGGAAGTCATACTCAAGTCCCGCGAACAGCAAGACTGAAAACTTTGAGATAAATCTACACTATAAATAATTATGAATTACGTTAGCGAAGCGGTAGCGAGGAACGAGCGTCATTATGAATTACGAATTATTTAGGGTGCTGTTCGGGGAAAGGCGGCGCGACTGACTAGGACGAATTCACAGTTCGGGTTCGGAAGTCACACCAGAGTCCCGCGAACAGCAAGACTGAAAAACTTAAGAATCAAGCGTAACAGAATTGTTCAGTTTGCGCGAGTCGCTCAAGCAATAACTCCGCAGATTTGCTCAGGGAAGTGACAAAAATACCTACTTCACTATCTTGATGAGAAGCTATCCAAGTACCTTTGAGAATAACTTCTACCGCCGAAGCATCACAAGAACAAACTTCTACAATATTTGCTTGATTTAATTTCTTTAAATCCACCAGATGAGAAGATTCACAAGTAAGTAGAAATGCTGCCTGACTAGATTCGATGTAAATATTAGTTGCAGAATGCAAAGCTAGCATAACTCTTTGATTTACCCAATCTGTCAAAGATACTTCGAGATATTCTAAGCTAAAGCTATTTTCTGTGTAAGTAAGTTTTAACATAGTGTTTAAGTGCTTCATCTATATATTGAGAATATGTTAAGGAATTTCCCCTCAGCCAATCGAGAGTAAAACAGCCCAAACGCTTGTCTAATCAGCTTTATACAGCTAGGGTAGGTGAGTTAAGCTAGGGGAATCCCCCAACTTTATCTTTGTGAATTTCCCCCATGCGATGCCTACGGTGGCAAGCTACGCGCCGTAGAAAGTAACTATCTTTGTAGTCAGCCGCTCTAGCCCTTTTGTAGATTTGTAATGAACTGTATCAATTAGTCTCAAATATTGATTTTTTTTGTAATCAATTAAACTAGATAAACTTTTTTAGACATTTTTATCCTTGCTCGTAATTATTATCAGAACTGTAGTTTAATGAAAAATAGTTAGAAGAGTTGAAGTTTTTCATAAACGTACTGAAGTAACAGAGGGGATCATATCATGCGAGAAATGAGTTTTAAACCCTTAACTGAAGAAGACCGTCAGAAAAATCAATATCTAGACAAAATTAATCATGCTCCCTATCCCACCATTGTTTTAATAGCAATGGCGATGTTTGTGCTATTTACTATAGGGATATTAATGGGCGCTTTTTAGAGCCGATTTGGAGTATTACAACAATTCAATTTTTTGGTAGTGGAATTCTAAGCACCCTCCCCTGGATTACAGGAGAGGGTTTAAATTTGTTTATAGATGACACAGCTTCGCGCCATAAAAATATTGTCTTTTTATGGCTATAAATAATTTATTGGAAACCCTAAATAATGCCAATACTTACAAAAATTCGCTGGCGAACTATTATTTCTCTGGCTATTGTTCTGCCCATTGGACTTTTATACAGCCACTATCGGCATTCTGTTTGGTGGTTGAACCAAGAGGTAGGCGGGATTTTTTATGAGATATTTTGGTGCTTATTCGTCTTTATATTTATTCCCACTCGCCGAGCAGTTTGGCAAATTCCTTTATGGGTATTAGTAATTACTTGCTTAGTGGAGTTTATGCAATTGTGGCAAGCACCATTTCTAGTTTGGGTACGTTCATTTTGGTGGGGAAAAATGTTACTTGGTGCTGTCTTCACTTGGGCAGATTTTCCCTATTATTTTATTGGTAGTGGCTTAGGATGGCTGTGGTTATGGCTGATATATCGGGGAGTAAAGTTAAAATAACGAGTTAAATTACAGATGCGATCGCGCAGCACAATCACGCAATTTACTACCTGAGGTTATTACATCAACCTTGGGATGTTTCCCATCCTTAACTTGTGGATAACTGAAAGTTTACTAATAAGCCTACTTAATCGTGATAAATTCCAACTTTGTAATTGCTAGATTTTGCTCTAGCAATCCTATTTGTGTTGTGAAAAATATAAGTTTTACCTGTCAACAGTCAACAGTCAACAACTCAGAAAATTTTATGGAATCCAAACCTTCACAGCAGCTAAACCGTCGCCAATTCTTGCTAACTTCAGCTATCACAGGCGGTGGAATTGTCGCTAGCAATCTTTTATCCCAATCAAGAGTTTTCGGCCAAGCGCCTGCAATCATTACATCGGAAAAGATGCGTCCTGGTGTACCTTATGGTGTAGCCTGCGGAGATATCAGCAATGATAGCGCCCTGATTTGGAGTAAAAGCGATCGCCCCGCAAGGATGATTGTAGAATACTCTACTAGCGAATCTTTTCGTAATGTGCAGCGTGCGATCGGGCCGAATGCTTTAGAAGATAGCGACTTTACAGCACGGCTAAGTCTTGACAACTTACCCCCAGGTGAACAGATATTTTATCGGGTAATTTTCCAAAATTTAGCTGATAAAAAAATCTCCAGCGTTCCCGTTACAGGTACTTTCCGCACTCCCGCCAAAAATAGAAAAGATATATTCTTTGCTTGGGGTGGAGATACAGCCGGTCAAGGATGGGGTATTAATCCAGATTTCGGCGGGATGAAAATTTACGAAACCATGCGGAAAATGAATCCCGACTTTTTCATCCATTCCGGCGATAATATTTACGCTGATGGCCCAATTCCATCGCAAGTAACCTTCGACGACGGCACAATTTGGAAAAATATCACCACACCAGAAAAATCGAAAGTTGCAGAAACTCTCGCAGAATTTCGTGGCAACTATATCTACAATTTAATGGATGAAAACGTCAGACGGTTTAACGCTGAAGTTCCCATCCTATCGCAGTGGGATGACCACGAAGTAACTAACAATTGGTATCCTGGAGAAATTCTTCTTAATGACAATCGCTACACAGTTAAAGATGCTTCTTTACTAGCCCAAAGGGGAAGACAAGCATTTTTAGAATATATGCCTATTCGCTATAACGGCGATCCAACAGATAAAACAAAAATTTATCGCTCTTTCAGCTATGGGCCATTACTAGAAATTTTCATGCTTGATGAGCGTACCTATCGAGGGAAAAACACCAATAATCGCCAAACAGTACAAAGTCAAGACACAGAATTTTTAGACACAAAACAAATTCGATGGTTGAAAAAGCAATTGCAGCAATCAAAAGCTACCTGGAAAGTAATTGCTAGTGATATGCCTTTAGGGCTTGTAGTTCGAGATGGTAGCACTGACTTTGAAGCTTGGGCGAATGGAGATGGCCCAGCTTTAGGAAGAGAACTTGAACTTGCTGACTTACTACGGTTTATTAAACGCAACTATATCAAGAACGTTGTTTGGTTAACAGCTGACGTACATTACGCCGCCGCCCACTATTACGATCCAGGTAAAGCACAGTTTACCGACTTCAAGCCTTTTTGGGAATTTGTTGCTGGGCCTCTCAACGCTGGAACTTTTGGGCCTAACCAACTTGACAATACCTTTGGCCCGCAAGTGAAGTTTCTCAGCATTCCCCCAGATTTGAAAGCAAATCGTCCCCCCAGTGAAGGTTTGCAATTCTTTGGTACAGTCAAAATTAATAGTTATACAACCGTGATGACAGTAGGGTTGCATAACTTGAAAGGTGACACTCTTTACAGTATTGATTTACCCCCAGAAAAATAAATCGCTGATATCAATTCTCTCAAAATTTGAAATTGATCAGCCCTTTTAATGTGACTCAAAAAATCTTTTTTCTCTTTGCGCTCTGGAGCGTCATCTGCGGTTTAAAAATAATTCATTTAACCACAGCGACACAGAATAATTCATGGTGAGATAATTTTTATCCACCTTGAAAGGGCTAATCAATTAAACTTTAGTATTGACAAAAATACCAAAGATGTGTTTATTTTTATAAATTACATTTTTCGTAGGGGGTTTAGCATTGCTAAACCCTTCATCATGCTCATCTCTCACTGGCAATCCTTGGTATTCTTTATGCTGACTTTATTAATATGAATTACATCTTCACAAAAAAATAATATAACAGTTCGGACTTAGGCAACTGGTACACTAATTAAAGCTTAGGTTTATCCATCGTTCATAGTTAGTAGGAGAGGATCTTGTGAGATTTTCACTTAAAATAAAGAAATCTACTTTAAAGCAACATGTACAAAAATCAACAATTGAGAATTGATTGAGGTGAAAATTAATATTTTTTAAATAATTTCAGACGCTTTATATTTAAACCTCGTCCATTTTGAAACCTGGAGTAGTGCGGGCAATATGCCCGCTACGAAGCGCAGGGAGCAAGATGCTCCCACTACTTTTAAAACTATGGTTCTCAAAATAGATGTGGTTTATTTCGGGAAAATCCCACATTATATAATTTATAAAAAACTTCACTTCAAAAATGATTTGCTTTCACTTATAGCGGTTCTCGTTTGGATGCAATACACAGGAGGGCACAGCAGTACTGTGCCCCTACGAATGATCTGTATTCTATGCAATTGAGAACCGCTATATCAATAAATGAACAATAAACAAAAAGCATGATTACACCACTCAATATCACCAAATTATACTTATGGAAAGAACCGTTCTTTGCTCAACCGCTGATCGGTCGTTCGGATATCTTTACAGTTAACGATGGCGGATGGACAACTCAGGATGGCTATTTCCGCCAGCTAGCTGATGTCAACGGTGATGGTCGCGCCGATATCGTTGCTTTCGGTCTAGATGATGTCTATGTCTCACTAGGTAACAGCAATAGCACTTTTGGCAATCCGATTGTTGCTCGTTCGGATATCTTTACAATTAACGATGGTGGATGGTCAACTCAGGATCGCTATCCTCGTCAGCTAGCTGATGTCAATGGTGATGGTCGTGCCGATATTGTCGGTTTTGGCTTAGATAACGTCTATGTCTCATTAGGCAATAGCAATGGCACTTTTGGCAATCCCTTTATCGGTCGCTCAGATAGCTTTACAGTTAACGATGGCGGATGGATAACTCAGGATAGCCATCCCCGCCAACTAGCTGATGTCAACGGCGACGGTCGCGCCGATATTGTCGGTTTTGGCTTAGATAACATATATGTCTCATTAGGCAACAGCAATGGCACCTTTGGCAATCCCATTGTTGGCTTTACCGCTAACAATGGGGGATTGGTCAGTCAAGATAGCTATCCCCGCTTGCTAGGTGATGTCAATGGTGATGGTCGCGCCGATATTGTCAGTTTTGCTGCAACTGATGTCTGGGTTTTCCTCGGTAAAAGCAACGGCACTTTTGCTAATCCTATTGTTGGTATTAAAAACTACTTTACACCTAAAAATAATTGGACGAGTCAGAATCTCACTCCCCGCCAACTAGCTGATATCAATGGCGATGGTCGGGCTGATATTGTCGGTTTTGGGCTAGATAACGTCTATATTTCGCTAGCTAATAGCAATGGTACTTTTGCTACTCCCCGAGTCGGGATAAACAACTATACGAGCAATAGTACATGGACAAGTCAAAATGCCACTCCTCGCCAAGTAGCTGATGTCAACGGCGACGGTCATGCTGATATTGTCGGTTTTGGGCTAGATAACGTCTATGTCTCCCTAGCAGCTACCAATAAAGTAGAACTTGTAGGCGGTGCTGGGAATGATGTACTCAATGGTACTAATCAAAGCGAGCTTTTGAAAGGGGGAAGTACTCCCAATAGTGACTATATTAAAGGTTTGGCGGATTTGCGAGCTGCTGGTGTGGCGATCGCAGGCTACGTCTGGACAGATTACGGTAAACGCGATATTGAAGAAGTTAAAGCTGATATCGATTTATACCAAGACTACTACAACGTCAATAGTATCTTTTTTGATGAAGCTGCTTCTAATGCTAGTCAGGTGAACTACTACAAAGAGTTACACGACTATGTCATCAAAACCAGCAAACTAAACAAAGTAATTCTCAATCACGGTACTAAACCAGACACAGGTTATTTGTCCAAATTACCTAATGCCAACTTAGTCATTTTTGAGAGTAACACGGGTTGGAGTGAAGCCACAAACCCACCTAGCGGCTATAACTCCAACCGATTTTCCAGCCTGATGTATTCTGTAGCCGATCCAGCGGTAATGAAAAACTATATCGACCTGGCTGTGAATCGCAATGTTGGCTATGTCTATGTTACAGACGATGGCGCAGATGGAAATCCTTGGGATAGACTACCTACTTACTGGCAACAAGAGATAGATTATATTGATTCTTTGCCTGCTGCTAGCAATCTAAATGTTTTACTGCCACTCTACGCCTATCCTAATTGGTATAGTTCCAGCTATCTTTGGGATGAAGTAGCTGCTGCTAACGCTAAAGTACCCATTACAGCAGTGATCAATCCCAATCATGGCCCGCAGACAGGAAATGATACTCTCAATGGCGGCGATGGCAATGATACCCTACTTGGTTTTGATGGGAACGACTCTCTTCAAGGCGGAAACGGTAACGATCTGCTAATAGGTGGTGCTGATAATGACTTACTTTATGGCGGAAATAATAACGATACTCTCAAAGGCGGTAGCAATAACGACAAACTCTATGGTGATAGTGGGAATGACATTCTCGATGGTGGTTCTGGTAATGATACCCTCACTGGCGGAGGTTCTTCAGTCACTAGCAGCGAGATAGATACCTTGACAGGTAATACTGGGGCTGACAGATTTGTTTTGGGAGACGCATCGACTTATCTTTACATTGGCCCAAGTTATGCCAAGATCACCGATTTTAACGCCTCTCAAGGCGATGTGCTTCAGTTGAAAAGCTCTCTCTATGTCAATGAATACACTTTTACCTATGAATCTAGTACATATGGTAATACAGGGATATTAGACTCGCTAATTTACCAGGGTAATGATTTGATTGCTGTGGTGCAAGATGCTTTAGCAACATCACAAAATACTATATTTGTCTAGGGCAATAGTCAGTACGCCTTTCAAGGTGCAGACAAATTCTCCAAAATAAAATGAGACTGAGACAGCATGGGGAAGTTGCTAGACTGAGATAATTCTCCGAACTTTGTCCAGTCTTAAAAATACAGCGATGGCAAGACCGAGTTATGGCCCAGAAGCAAAAAAGCGATCGCGGCGCTTATTGGAGGTGTTATTGGCTTATGCTAATGATGCCCTAGACTGTAGGGATGAAGCTACTTTAGATGCTCTCCGTCCCCAAATCCAAACTCGTTGGTTGTCTGAACATCGCCTAGTTATCAGGACTAAGGTCAGATTTTTGCAAGCTTTGACAACTTTAGCACCAGGGGACAGTCAATTAAACGCCGAACAAATTAAAGAAGCCTTAAATCGGTTTGCAGATTTCTTAGAAATTTTAGAAGATAATCGCCCATCTCGCGGTGGTTCGGAAACTTGGCATTTTACCCTCAATCTCTGGCATAAACGCCTAGATACAGAAGCCAATTTACAACAATTTGATATTGAATGGGAAAGTCGCCGCCCACAGAAGTCGAAGCAGGTAGCAGGGGAAGGGGATAAGGGGGGAAGGGGACAAGGGGGACAAGGTAGCAATCTTTCTCCCTCATCTTCCTCATCTCCCTCACACCCAGACTGGAAGCAACTTTGTCGTCATGCTTTAACGGCGCAAAATCACCAACGGTTGACAACTAATCCTCTCACTAGTGCTGATGGTGTCAGTTTTGAATTGGAACAGGTGTATGTCCCTTTGGAATTAGTGGAACGCAAACATCGTCGGCGTTACGGTGGTGATGTGAGTCCGCAAGACGGTTCGCGATTATATGAACCGGAAGATGCGGAAATTACTGATATTTTCAATCATCAGGAATTTCTGCAACAACTACTAATAGAACAAGAAAGCCAGCGCATTGCGATTGTCGGCGAACCAGGAGCCGGCAAAACTACTTTGCTACAAAAGATTGCTGCTTGGGTGTTAGATAATACTGAAGATTTGCCCATCTGGATTGATTTGGCAGACTTACAAGGTAAAACTTTAGAGCAGTACTTAATTCAAGATTGGCTACCTGCGGCGATTCGCAAGCTACGTGTCACAGCAGAAATTGAGGAAGCATTCTGCGAACAGTTTAATCAAGGGCGAGTTTGGTTATTTTTGGATGCAGTCGATGAAATGGCTTTGGAATCTAGCCAAGCTTTAACGAAAATTGCCAGTTATCTCATCGGTTGGGTAGCAGATGCTAGGGTAATTTTGACTTGTCGGCTAAATGTTTGGGATGGCGGTAAGAATGCGTTGCAATCTTTTCACACCTATCGCAACCTCAATTTTAGTTATGGTGATAGCTATGGTGAAAATTTTTCTGTAAGTTCCAATAATTCGTGCAACCAAGTCGGACAGTTTATTCGGCGGTGGTTTCAGGATAATCCAGATTGCGCAGTGAGTTTACAAGCCGAGTTAGAGCAACCAGAACGGCGACGGCTGAAGGATGCGGTGAAAAATCCTCTGCGATTAGCTCTATTGTGCCGCACTTGGGGGTTAGCGCAAGGACGATTACCGACAACCAAAGCAATGCTATATGAGCAGTTTGTCGAGTCAATTTACGAATGGAAACAGGATCGCTTTCCCACATCTTCCACCCAGCGACAACAGTTAAATCAGGCTTTAGGAAAATTGGCACTTTTAGCTATTTCTCAAGAAAAAACTAAGTTTCGGTTGCGACATCGCTTTATCTCTCAAGTTTTAGGCGCTGCTGATGATGGATTGTTTCAATTAGCACTACAGTTAGGCTGGTTGAATCACGTAGGCATATCAGAAACTCAGGGCGAAAAAGTCTATGCTTTTTACCATACAACCTTTCAAGAGTATTTTGCTGCCCAAGCTATTACTGATTGGCATTTTTTTTTAAATCATACATTACATAACAGTAATATCCCCCCTCATTCTCCCTTATCCCCCAGTTACCGCATTTTCGCCCCCCAATGGCGAGAGGTAATTTTACTGTGGTTGGGTAGGGATGACATTCCCCAAGCCCACAAGGAAGAATTTATCCAAGCATTAATTGAATTTGCTGATGATTGTGGGGGGTATTATAGTTATCAAGCTTATTTTGTGGCAGCACAAGGAATTGCTGAGTTTACAGATTGCCAAAAAGCTCTGGAAATTGTTCAGCAATTAATAGAGTGGCGTTTTGGTTATTGCGAGTTTCCCAACCAAAAGCCGTGGAGATATCCCGCACCAATTGTAGAATGTGCGCGGGTGGCGTTATTAAAAACCGATCGCCCAAAAGCGATCGCAGCTTTAGAACAATTCGTTACCTCTAGCCAAAACGAGTTTGACATTTGGAATGCGGCTTACAGCTTGGGTAAAGTCTTCGATCCAGGTAATAAAATTGCGATCGCCGGATTAGAAAAAATTCTCCAAACTGTTCGCTATGAATCACTTCGCTTTTCAGCGGCGTATAGTTTAGGAAAAGTTGATCCAGGTAATAAAATTGCGATCGCGGCTTTGGTGGAAATTATCGCCTCTACCAAGAGTGAATCTACCCGTCGCAAAGTGGCTTATAGTTTAGGCAAAATCGATACGAAAAATATTATTGCTATCTCCACACTAGAGAAAATCGCAGCATCTGCAACTGATCCATCCCAAAGCCGACAAGCACTAGAAAATTTAGCCACCCTTCATAGCGATAAGTTATCTCACTTCGTAACTTCTGTCCCTTCAGGATTTCCCAAAAATAGAAGACGTAAGCGAAAAGCCAAACCCCCATCATCGAATTATTACTCTCTCAATTCCCAGATTGCAGAATTACTCCAAGGTATCGCCATATCAGAAAATGAAGATACCCAAAGACGAAGGGCTTATAAATTGGCGCAGCTGAATCCTGGTAATTTGGTTGCACTCAAAACTTTATTGCAGCTGCTCAAATCAACCACCAGTGACACACTTCGCAAACGTACAGCAGAAAATTTAAAAGAAATCCTTCTCCATGAACAGTTACCAGAAGCGATCGCATCTTTGAAAAATTGTTGCTGTGAGCAATTCACCACTTATGAAGTAGAACGATGCCGAGACTGTTATAAACTTATTTGGCACTGTGCAGACAATATGGATTATTTAGAGTTTTATCAGATTTGGCATCGATGAAATGACAGAAGCCTGTAAGATTTAGCAGCGGAATCCCATAGCCTGCTGCGGCCGCATTGATGACATAATGTTGTCATAGCAATGTCACTAAATAATGAGATATTTTAGAGAGATGGATTGTTAAGCTTAAGTAAAAGGTAGGACAACCTGCCTTTTACTTAATTTATTCCTCAGTAAATATACAGACTTTAGCAATTTAATTTTCTTGCTCGTACCTTGGACGCAATAATTTCAATCAAAAATGTAATTTAATATATCAATTTTCTCATCCGGACAATTTCCAAATAATTTACAAATATTAATCTTGTTGGCAATCGCTTATTTTTTTTAATAATCGGCACTAAATTATGATTAATAAATAATTAATATAAATAAAACATCCTACTCAAAATTATCTGAGCAGGATTAAAATCAAAATATTTCTTTAAACCCAGTTTCATTTTACACGGCTATATTCATAATATGTAGAGGGGTATTACCCCTCAATAGCAGTCTTCAAGGAGTTATGAGAAACTGGAAATAGTCTATAGTTCATACTCTATAACCCAAAATCTAGAATTTATTGACCAACGACAAATGATAATTGACAGTCTTCACTAGAACATCATATCTGCTAGCCAACTTCCAGAAAATTGGTGTTAGCTAAGTTTAAGCGATCGCTTCCATTGTATTGCTTTTCTTTCCATCTCCTTGATAAATCCGTCTTTCCCATCCACATATCCTTGGATATCTTCTGGGTACTGCTTTGCTAATTTACGCTTCAAGTCACTGTATTTGAGTGCATCATCGGGATGTGCAATCATGTAATCTCGAAATGCTAGGTGTCTTTGGACTTCAAAAACGTTAATCTTGAAGATGTGAACATGATGCGTCCTAATTCCTTGATCGTTATGCTTACGGAAGAAACGACGACCAGGAAGACCAAACTCACCCATAATTTCATAACCTAATGCAGTCATCGCTGAACTTTGCTCATCTACCTTGGCGATGTCTTTAACCTGAACTAATATATCAATGATAGGTTTAGCATGGATGGTAGGAATTGAAGTACTACCAATATGATGAATATCAACTACATTATCACCAAGTGCTAGGGCAATCAGCTTGGCTTCATCTTCAAACTTACCACGCCATGTTGGATCATGGGGCACAACTTCTACTTTCATCAGAGACTTGGAAAATTCCCTATTCAAAATTGCCATAAAATTGAAACCTGTTTTGCTTGAGGTCTAAATTCTCCGCTCACACTAAACTTATATCAAGATAATTCATCATTCATTATTACCATCCCCAACTACCAGGAACACCCTTAAAAGGCCCAACTATATCACTGGTAATCCAACCCCCATAAAAGTTCCCAGGTTGCGGTTGTACTTTTTCCCCATCAACATAGCAAGCATCCATTATATGAGCGTAAAAAGCTACATAATTTTCCATAGATGCAAAAGCTGGCGTAGGATTGGGATAAAACCAAGCAGCATTCTGGACTTCTTTATCACTAACACGAATATTATAATAAAGAGCGCGTCCTTTCCACTCACAAAAGCTAGATTGTGGTGTCGGAAAAAGGTATTCCATTTTGATATCGGCTGGAGGAATATAGTATGAAGGTGGGTGGCTAGTTTCTAAAACACGCTTGGCAGAATGCGTATCTACAATCGTTACCCCGTTGAAAATAATCTGAATATGTTTGTTGGTATCCTCAAGGCGTGGTGGACGAGGATAATCCCAAACTGACTCTTGTCCGGGAGAGGGTTCGATGCGTTGAGGATGAACCATAATTACAATTCAAAATTCAAAATTTAGAAATAGCGTTGAGAGTAAACATTCTAACAGTCTATGTCATTATTTTGATGCTGCATATAGTGATTGTGCCATTTCACGTATTTGAACCACCTTATTGTAAAGACATAGCAATGTTCACTATAGTCTGTACTCAGTGGGCGATATGATTTCGCGATCGCTGCTCAAATTGTGGTCATAAGAAACAATCTTTCTCACTCAAAGAACGAATTTTACAGGATGAAAATTTTGGGGTTGAATTTGACACAGAGTGCGATTAGTCCGTCGGAAATGGAACATTTTTTGTAGGGAGAGACGGCTTCAGTCGGGGAAAAATGGTTGATATCACCACAGCCTCAAACTCAACTCAGTAGACCAACGGAAATACACTAACTATATTAAGAAATGTTTTGGGAAACAGGGGAAAGGGGGGAAAAGGAAAAAACTGTTTCGCTCAATTTAGGAAACACAGAATTAGCGATCGCCAAAACAGCAGAGGAATTAAAAGATACAAAACGCTCCAAGCAATACAAGCAAAAAGCTTGAAAGCGCCATCAACAAGCTAATGGTGTGTCCCATTAGTTTTGATGAATTGTAGTGTACCCCTGCGGGGAAGCAAGCTAGTAAGAGGTCTTTTGAGAGGACTTTAGTCAAAAAATCAAGGACTAAAGTCCTGACAAAAATTCAGGCAAAACTTAATTATTTGGCTGTACTAATTGAGTCCCAGCAATTCACATTGATTTCACCTTTAATTGCACACATCAAAACCGACCTAAATCAATGACCAGCCAGATGAGTATATATTGTCTAACGTACTTCCTTAAGACTATCAACCTGTTTGGTAAACAACTCAGTAAATAGACTCATCACTGTACGTTCTTCGCGAACTTTAATATTAGCAGTGATCGACATACCAGACTGTAAGTTGACTGTTTTACCTTTAATTGTTAATGATTGTTTATCTAAACTAACTCGTGCTGGAAAGCGGTAAAACTGATGTGTTTGATCTGGAGGTAATGCATCAGAACCAATTTCGACAACTTTTCCTTTAATATCACCAAATTCGCTGAAAGGAAAGGAATCAATTCTGACATCAACCTTCATATCTTTCCGCACGAAACCAATATCTTTGTTGGTAATGAAAACTTCTGCAATGTATTTTTCATTAGGCACAATTTGCATCAGTTTTTCCGTGGGATTAGCCACAAATCCTGCGTTTTTCGCTTGCAAATCAAAAATAGTCCCACTGACAGGAGCGCGCAGTTCCTGGTATTTGACATTCTGCCTGCTTTGGGCAATTTTGCTATTAACATCTGCCAAACGCTGTTCATTTTCCAGGATCACTTTCATGAATTGGCTATCGATCTCAGCAATCCGCTGTTTGTTTTGAGAGATTCTTTCTAAAATGCTTTGATCGGAAGCTGCTACGGTATTTGTTAACTGCTGCTGTCCTTTTTGGATATCGAATTGGAGGCGTTTTTCTTCTTCTCCTAACTGCGCTACTTCTGCACTCAAATTTTGTACTTGTTGTTGCTGATTAAGATACTGAAGTTGCGAAATACCACCTTCTTCTGCTAAGATTTTGATTTTCGATAAAATCTTTTGTTGGATAGCTAAACTATTTTGAGTATCCTGCTTTTTGAATGTAGTTTGCGATAGTTGCTTCCGAGTTTTTTCAACTTCCAACTGTGCTGCTAAAGAGCGCGAATCTAATTCTTTTTTGGCTACTGATAGACGTTGTTGCTCATCAATTCCTAGTCCTGATTCTGCACCATCTTTTTTCAATTGATTCCGTAACAATTCATTTTCAGAAACTAACGCTGCTCGACTTTTCAGCAGAAAAGCTGTGTCTTGCGGTAATCTACTACGCAAAAATTCTAATTCAGATGTTGTGGCAAAACTTGCTCCCATCAAGCGGCGATAAATTTGGTTTTCTTGATTTATTGCAGCGCGAATTTGATTTAAACTATTTAATTCAGCACGGGTGGCTATAGAATCAAAAGTCAGTAGTAAATCTCCAGCTTTGACATCTTGACCATCTCTGACAAAAACTTCTTTCACCACTCCACTTACAGGAGCTTGCACGTCTTTAACTGTTCCTTCTGGCTTTAATTGTCCTGCGGCTGGTACTACTTGCTCGATTTTCGCTAAACAAGCCCAAGCAATCCCAAAGACAGCTAAGGCCATGAGGGATGCCATAATTGTGCGTGACCAAACTGGAGATTGACGCAGTACAACTGCTTGCTCAAAGTTAGCGTCTTGGAAGTTCAATGCAGACTCTTTTACAGGTTTGGCATCAGTTGTGATTACTCGTCGTGAATCTGTCTGTACTTGGTTATTCTGCCTTCCGCTGCCATTTGTGCTGTTAAAGTTATTACCATTAAGTTGAGTCATAGGGATTTTAGATTTTGAATTAGTATTTGTTTATTTAAGTTAGGTCGGCGTAATGAAAATAGTGGCTAGGGTCGTCATTTGTCATTAGTTATTTGTCATTGCTAAGAGTTTCCAGCGTGTTTACCTTTTGTAATATAGTTGTGTGCAATCGCCTACTTACTTAGTTATCAGTTATCAGTTATCAGTGATTAAGTTATGCCTGAAAAACTGATAACTGATTGATTACAGGTTGACTTCTTGCTGCTGATAAAGGTAAAAATAATGCCCTTTAGCAGCCATTAACTCTTGATGACTTCCTTGTTCTGTGATTCTGCCACTATCCATCACAATAATTCTATCTGCATTACTCACAGTATTCAGGCGGTGAGTAATAAAGAATACCGTAGTTCCTTTAAAGTCTTGAGCTAAATTCAGACAAACTTGTCGCTCTGTGGGGTAATCTAGAGCGCTAGTTGCTTCATCTAAGACTAATAACTTTGGTCGTTGCAGAATCGAGCGCGCGATCGCAATTCTTTGTCTTTGTCCACCGGACAGTGCTGCACCCCTTTCACCCACACGGGTATTGTAACCGTTAGGTAGCCCCATTATAAATTCGTGGGCTACGGCGATGCGAGCGGCTTCGATAATTTCTTCGGTTGTTGCTTCCGGGTTGGTTAAAGCGATGTTTTCCTGAACTGTACCGTCAAACAACAGTGGATCTTGCGGTACTACACCCAGCTGTCGTCGCAATGAATATAGTTCTACTTTGCCAATATCATAACCATCAATTAAAATTCTGCCCGCCTCGACATCATAAAGTCTCAGCAGTAATTTCATCATCGTACTTTTCCCAGATCCACTTTGTCCGACAATGCCGACAAATTGTCCAGCCGGAATTTCCACACTGACACTAGAAAGTTGCAGCGGCCCACTAGCGGCAAAGCGGAAGGAAACATTTTCATATTTCACTGAGCCGACAATCGCAGGTAAGGGGATGTTGTCGCGATTGGTTTCTGCTTCTTCTGGGGTATCAACAATATCGCTCAACCGCTCTAAAGATAAGGCTGTTTCTTGGAAGTTTTGCCACAGTTGAGCCAAACGCAATATTGGGCTGGTGACGTAGCCGGAGATAATTCTAAAAGCGATTAATTCCCCTAAGGTTAATTCACCCTTCAGTACCAAATAAGCTCCTACCCACAAAACTAGTAAACTACTGAGTTTATTGAGAAAGTTACTCGTAGAGTTAGCTAGGGTAGAGGTGACAACAGTTTTAAAGCCAGCGGCTACATAACGCGCATAACGTTCTTGCCAGGAAAAGCGCGATCGCAATTCGATATTTTGCGCTTTCACTGTTTGAATCCCGGACATCACCTCAACTAAATAAGATTGAGTTTCCGCGTTGCGTTCGGCTTTGCCCCGTAACTGTCTACTAACAGTGGGAGAAGCAATTAAAGTGATAATCACAAACACGGGAATTGTGCCCAAACCTACTAGGGTGAGTTGCCAACTATAAAACAGCATGACGATGATATAAACCACCGAAAATACTGCATCTAATCCCACTGTTAAAGCTGTACCTGTGAGAAATTGCCGGATATTTTCTAATTCGTTAATCCGAGTTGACAATTCACCGACTGGCCGCTTTTCAAAATATCGTAGTGGTAGGCGAAGTAAGTGGTCGATAATTTCCGACCCCAAACTCATATCAATGCGGTTGGTAGTATCGACAAATAAGTATGTCCGCAATGTGGTTAACACTGCTTCAAATATACCGACTACTAATAGCAGTACTCCCAATACATTCAACGTATTAATGCTATTTTGAACTATGACTTTATCAATAATTAGCTGAATAACTAGTGGGTTAGCTAAGGCTGCCAATTGCACAAAAAATGAAGCGACAAAAACTTCTATTAGTACACGGCGGTGACGTGATAAATAGGGAACAAACCACCGTAACCCAAACCGTTCTTGGGGGGTTTCTTTGGTAGGCGACACCAGCAATACCCGCACATGAGGCGGCATTTTGCTTTCATCAACCTCTAATCCAGCTATTAGTTCAGCTGGTTTACAGCGGAGTATGCCTTGAGATGGGACACCTACAACTACACCATTTGCATCTGCTGCATATAACACTGCATAACTATCACCATAGCGAACCAATGCTGGTGTAGGAATCCTTGTGATCGAGGTGGCGGGGATATCTACCAGATGAGCCTTGAGTCCGATTAACTCTGACAGATAAGCACAAAGCTGAAATGAGAGAGTACCTTGTTTTCTCATTTGCTCTGTTAAGATGCGGCGCACTACTTCCCGGCGAAACGGAATTTGTAGGTGCTTCAAGAGCATTTGGAAACAGGCAAATGTGGCATTTATTTCCCCATTTCCCCGGTAAAACGGAAATTTTTGGTTTTTTTGTTTACCTTTTGAGCCAACTGCTGGTTGTGAAACTTCTTCTACAGAGGCGTAGGGAATATCTATTGAGTCGAGTGAGAATCTCTGTTGAGGTTGGCTGTCAGTTACTGGCTCTGGTTCCGGCTCATCACCCAGGAAGTACAAATCTGATGGATCTAAACCGACTAGACGTACAGAATTTGGCCCTTCAACTTCGATTTTTCCACCATCAATCAATTGTAAGCGCGAACCAGTGACGAAACTCTTGACTGTACCGCTACCACTGACAAACCAGCTACTTTGATAATTTAGTTGGTTAAATGGGCTTTTTCCGGGAGGGAGGTAATGTACTTTCGCTTCTGGTAAAGCTTGTTCTGAGAGTTCTTTGAGATTAGCACTGGCTAAAGCTTGCTTTTCTAATTGCCAACCGATGACATCAAAGACTTCAATAATATGCGGGCGGTTCTTGCGAAGATTAGCAAAAGCTGGGTATGAAGAGAGTAGCCGTAAATATTCAACTGTACTGAAGGTTAAACAGACTAGTTCTGTGGATGCGATCGCTGTTTCACATGCAACCTGACGCAAAAACCCGATTTCCCCTAGGAACTCTCCTGGTTGCAGTAACTTCAAGGTTACTGGCATTTGCGTTTGCGGATCGTATCCTAAAAGGCGTACTTGTCCTTCATAAATGATTGTTATTCGGTCGGGAATTACTTCTTTCCCGATAATCTTTTGACCTATACGGTAGCGCCAAGCTTGTAGCTGTTGTGAGAGATTGACGATTTCCTCATTAGGTAATTGGTCAAAGCCTTCGATACTGCGCAGAAATTCTTCAAAGGCGTTCTTAATATAAGTCATGCCGTTATAGTAATCAGTTTAATATACGTTTTGCTTATTGGTAATTGGCTACTCAGCCCTGAGAAAGATATCTCATGGCATACTACACATTATGCAGGGTAAAAGTTACATTGTTTGCGAAATTTTACTTAAAATAGTTGCTCTCAATGCCATTTTGGTGGTTAATTGATTGATGATAGTTACCTATTAGCCCAATATAATCCCCAAAGTCAGATTGGGTTAATATTTGTAGACTAATTAGTTACAGGTGGTTTTTAAATTGCAGTACTTATACTGAATTTGGGCGATCGCTTCTGCAAACTCGTTTATGTTACCATGCTCTTAATAAAGAAACTCCAGATTGTCTCTCAGTATTTCTGGAGCTTTCTGGAGTGATTACAGATGCTTAATACAAATCAATTTTTACTTGCTTAACGCTTAATGTCTTTAGGGTATCTACCTAAATTAGTCCTTAGTCAGTTGTCAGTTGTCAGTTGTCAGTTGTAAACACTTTTGACTGTTGACAGTTGACAGTTGACCAATGACCAATGACCAATGACCAATGACCATTGACCAATGACCATTGACCAAAATAAAACCTCGGCTGCGCTTGCCGAGGTAAAAGAAGAAAGCTCCGAAATACCCAAATGTCAGATTTTCTTCAGCGTTGTCGTAGTTTCAATATTTTTGTTTGTTAGCTTTGTAAGCTTATATTAATAAATTTAACTGATTCTTCACATTACGTCAATCATTTGAAGTTTTTGTAAAGCAAACCCCCAAAAATAGGGCTGGGGGTTGTATTTGTGTTAATTCTCATCAGCCATTATCGGGGCAAATTGCGGCTGATATAGGCATTCATTGCATAGGCAGGAGTACGTTCACTATAGTCGGTATCTTGGCCTGTAATCGACTTCGCCAATTTTTCAAAAGACTCGGAACGCCAGTTACGCTCGTGGATGGGCTTGCTTTGCTCTCCCATAAAATACGCCTGAGTGCCGATCACTGAAACTGCTAACCAACCCACAACCAATAATGCAGTTAAGATAGTCATTTTTGACCTCTGTTTAATTTATGTAACATTGTGTAAATAAATATAACTTTAGCGTTACAAAACTTGCAATATGCAAACAATCGTGCTTACCGATAGGGAAAGTAGGGTAATCCACACCAGTGCTGAGACTGTCATTAGTAAAACAAGTGAAGCCTCGTGTTTTGAGACCGAGGCGTGACATCCTTTGAGAATCCCATCTCTTTCAAGGAGGGGAGATGTCAAAGGTTATCTGGGTCAATATTTAATTCTCGGAGTTTAGCGGCTAATTTTTGCGCTTTCTCTTCTGCGGCTTGTCGTGCTGTAACTTCCTCTTCATGAGTTAAGAGTTTTCGACCCGTTACTGATTCGTAAAAGCGCAGTTTAAGAGCATCTAGCCGTAACTCTAAACTCAAAACTTCACTAGTTAAAGAAACTGTACCATCTGTCAGAGTATTGGCTGCGACTGGGAAATAATTGCCCTCGACTAAGCGTAAACCTTGGAGTTGGGGCGTGAGATAATCGCCTGTAGGGTCATATTGGAAATATTCACGCACTCCCAAAAACGCATAAATTCCTTTCTTTGCTCCCTGGTCTTTGCTGCGGGTGGTTTTTGAAGTAATCTCTAAAACAAAATCTGGGGTTTTATCTTGTTCTTCCCAGGTTTTATAAGAGCGGCGTTCCTTATTATCAACACCAAATACCACAAATACATCTGGAGCCACAACTGATTCTGGATTTCCTTGTTCGTAGTAGACAAATAAATTTCCAGAAACGTAAACATCAGGACGGTTTTGGAAATAAATTTCCAGAACATCTGTAGCATAAACCAAATACTTACGCTGTAAATCGCCTTCAGCCATTGGCTTACCGTCCTCTTCTGGATATTCAATTGGCGTAATCGGAATATATTCTACTGAGGCTGTCATGGCTGGATACCTCAACTTAGCTGGTTTTAAATTTAATTTAGCACTTGAATTATTCAGTAAATTTGTCAGGTGTAATTTTATTATTAGTTAGATGTTATGAACGAATAGACTTGATGATAATTTTCTACTCCCAGAGCTTGAAGACCTAATTGAATAGCATTGCAAATAGTTTCATATTCTTCATTCGACATGTGAACACTAATATCAATTCAAATAATGTTTCCAACACATGCATTGTCGTCAAGCTGGGGGAGACACCGCCCCTACAATTTATTTGTTGCATTATTTTTGCAAATTGCTATAGCTTCTCTGTTTGCTGCTGATTTGTGATAAAAAAAGACAGGCAATCTGCCTGTCTTAAAATAAATGAATTCAAAAATAATTTAGAAATTCATCTCAGCAGCTTGGACTTTCTCAACCTGCTTCTTCTTCAACACCAGCATGACTTGAGCCATCATCACAAGAGCGATGAATGCAATCAACCATTTGACGCGACTGGCATCTTGCAATACAATTTCTGCATCTCGTTGACCAAATCCACCAACGTTGGGATTGTTAGTCAAAGCATCACCGGCTTTTACAGTTTGCCCTTCAGAAATAATCAGTTCTGGGCCTAAGGGAATTGTTTCAGAGACAACTTCACCAGAATCGGTTTTGATGCTCAGTACATATTTGACGTTACCGTCTCCATCTTCCTCTTTGGCAATCTTGGTGATTGTACCAGCAGCAGAAGCGTTATAAACAGAGTTGTTGCTCTTTTCACCAGTTGGGTAAACCTGTCCCCGTCCCCGGTTACCACCTACGTGAACTGAATATTTACCGAAGTGGATATTTTTATCAGTTGCGGGGTTGGGAGAGAGAACTGGGAAGACAATTTCCTGATACTGTTCACCAGGTAAGGGGCCGACGATGACGACATTTTCTTTATCTTCGCTGTAAGTTTGGAAGTAAGTGTCGCCAACTTCCTCTTTGAGTTCTTCGGAAATGCGGTCTTCAGGAGCAATTTTGAAGCCTTCGGGTAGCATCAATACCGCACCAACGTTTAAGCCGACTTTAGAACCATCAGCACCTACCTGCTGGACGCTGGTATCGTAGGGGATTTTCACCACAGCTTTGAACACAGTGTCAGGTAGCACTGATTGGGGAACTTCCACTTCTGTCGGCTTAGCCGCTAGGTGACAGTTGGCGCAAACAATTCGCCCAGTCGGTTCGCGGGGGGTTTCTGGATAGGTTTGCTGGGCCCAGAAAGGATAGGCAGCAGCAGATTGTGGCAGGGCTAAATCGCTGGTGAAGTAAAATGTCACAGTAGCGATCGCGATGAGCAATGTTTTGACTATTGCTCTGGTACTGCGAGTTAACCTCGCTGTTGAAGCATTTCTCATCTCTATAAGGGCAACGATTCTCTCATGAATTAGTCATTAGTCATTTGTCATTGGTCATGTGTCATTTGTCAGTGGAAAGTCAACAACTGACCACTGACCACTGACCATTGACAAAAATAATTAAGCCCACCAAGGTTCTTCGCCGGTGCGGAAGTCGGTTTCAGTCCAAGGACTAACGACGACTTTATCGTCTTGGACATTGGTATGTGCCAAAGCCAAAGACAGAGGTGCAGGGCCCCGGACAACTTTGCCAGTTGCGTCGTATTGGGAACCGTGACAAGGACATTTAAATTTGTTCTCCGCCACATTCCAGGGGACAACACAACCGAGGTGGGTGCAGATGGCATTAATGCCGTAATCGCCGATCGCTTCTTTGCTTTCTACAACAAGATAAGTGGGGTCGCCCTTGAGTCCCTGAACTAGGGCGCGATCGCCTACATTATGGCTTGCTAGAAATTTGCTGACGCTAACATCGTTGCCCAGCTCATCTTTTGCCGTTGCACCACCACCTGCACCACCGGCTGCTGGCGGAATAAAGTACTTGACTACTGGATACAATACTCCCAGAGCTACTCCAGTGACAGTGCCAAAAGTGAGCAGATTCATGAATTGACGACGCCCCATATCGGGCACGTCTGCTGATTCAGAAAATTGAGCCATAATCTACGCGCTCTTTGTGTATTTTGTTAAGCATTTTGATAAGAGTACTAGTAGGTGAGCAACTCTTATCTAAGTCGAAATGCTAACGCCCACAAAAATGCCATACTTCTCTGTTCCAAGATATTTCTAGCATCTTTTCTGTTAGCATTACATTTCTTTATATCCTTATCATACTTGAGTTACGGAACTTAACATCATAACTAAATGTAAAATCTAATTGAGACAACCTATGACAGGACAGGAATTACGTCAACTGTTGGTTGATAAGTGGGGATATTCTTACGATGTGCAGTTGCGGCGCTCCCAAGGGAAAATATTTCTGCAAGTCATGTGGAAATATCTAGAGCAAGCCTCTTTTCCCTTGAGCGAGGACGAGTACCAAGCCCATCTAGATAGCATTGCCAATTATCTTCATGCTTTGGGTGGCGCTTCCCAGGTACAGACATTTATTATACAAACACGCGAGCGTCCGCGACTAGGTAAAGCGGTGAGCATTCCCCTAGATTTGGGTGAGCGCTCCTCTGAATGGATATTATGACCAGATTTTACCAAAATTCCCAGCCTTTAACTGCCACAGCCAACACAAAGATTGGTAGTGAGTTGCTAGTTATGTGAGGAATAAGGAGATGAGGGGCAGAGGGGACAAGGAAGACAAGGAGGACAAGGAGGACTAATGACTATTGACTAATGACTAATGACAATCATGAAAAAGGCTTGGTTTAACCAAGCCTCTGTATATACCAAGCATTTACTACACCAAGCCTAATTTAGACTTACTCTGCTGAGACTTCATCATCCTAGAGGATGTGTGCAAATAGTCATAAAACTGATAAAAAATCACCTGGCTTCTGGAGAGAAAAAGGTTTGGTCGCGAGCCAAACCTCGATCATTGCTGTGCTTAACAACGTACTAAAATAATTTAGAGCTACTCTGATAACAGATCATCATCCTAGGGGATGTATCCAAATATGCCAAAACCTGCTAGAAAACTACTTGCTTAAAATCCTAGCTGTTTCAAAATTTGACGATACATAAATATTCTATAAGTATGTTTAAATACTAAAAACATAAAAAAGGCTTGGTTTGACCAAGCCTCCAGATATACCAGGTGTTTACCATATATAAATAATTTAGACATACTCTCCATAGAGATCATCTTTCTTTTTGGAGTGTACAAATCTTCCCAAAGCTGATATGTTGTATCGATTTATTACATTATTTTTTGACTAAATATTATTTTTTTGCATTAAGTATAAAGCAAATAGCTGTACGATAAAAACTCAGACTTGGGTAGGGGAAGACGCTTTGATTTATGTAAGCGACGGGAAACTCCATCCCCTTGCGGCTTGACGAGGTTGTTCTTCCCGTCGCTTGGGACATTGAGCATTGGGCATTGGTGACTCTTCCCCATGCCCT
The DNA here is from genome assembly GCF_002368195.1 of Calothrix sp. NIES-2100. GTDB lineage: Bacteria > Cyanobacteriota > Cyanobacteriia > Cyanobacteriales > Nostocaceae > Aulosira. The sequence goes on from NZ_AP018178.1 coordinate 8,245,729, forward strand.
ATTCCCCATGCCCAAAACTCCGATCCGTGGGTGGAGTTTTTCATATTTTCCTGCCTCTGATTTTGTGTGAGCAAAAATTTTGAACCACAGAAACACAAGCAGTAACTCTCTTAACTTTGAGAAGTCTTGCGGTTTCTTGGCGAAAGAATCCCCAACCATAACAGCCCTATTTGATTTGTGAAAATCAGTAAGCTCTCAAATCTGCAACTTCTTACAGAAAAAGAAGATATTGTAGTTCACGAATGATTTAGGATTGCTATATGAGTTCGACCATTCCCTCTAAAGGACGCAAGTTACCAAATCAAGCAATAGGAGCTAAGGTTTTCCACTCTGGAAATATCATTAGCTTGTTCATCATGCTTACCAGTGGACTGCAAATTTATAATGCTAATCCAGTTTTTGGTGGACGAGCAGGTTTACACATTTCGCCCATATTTACATTAGGGGCTTGGCTGGCTGGGGGTAGACACTGGCATTTTTTCGCCATGTGGTTATTTTCTTTGAACTTATTGTGGTATGGAATTTACATTTTAATTACCCGACGCTGGCGACATAGATTTGTGGGTGTTAACGATTTCAAAGCGTTACAAAAAAGTCACAATTCTCGACGGCTGATTTATGCTTGGCATCGCATTGTTTATACAGCAATTATCCCTATCTTACTCCTAGCAATATTTACTGGGATAGGCATGTATAAGCCAGCACAATTTTATTGGATAGTAAATATATTTGGTAGTTGGCAAGGACTGCGAATTGCTCACTTTTGTTCAGTCCCCATATTGATTGTATTTGCGATCGCGCATTATTTACTAGGACGGAAAGCTGGGGGTGAGCAACTTACAGAATCTATGTTTTGGTGAAATCGCTGTTCTGGCTGTCGGAGGATTTTTGAATATGGGTTTAATTCGCAGTCATCGTCTGCAATTGACACGCCGTCAATTTTTACAAATTTCTGGATTATCCGGCGTGAGTTTTCTACTTGGTGGCTGTGGTACACCAAGTTTTGAAGATTTGGTGGGTAAACTTTCCGAACCGCTAAATCAAAGGGTGGAAGCGTTGATATTTAATCCTCAAAAGCCTGTACCGGAATTTTCCCCTAGCCAAATTCAACCAGAAGCGTTAATAGTTAATACCTTTAGAGCTACTCCCATTATAGACCAACAAAAGTATCGTTTAATTGTTGATGGTGAAGTCAATAATCCTCTCAGTCTGAGCATGAAAGAAATTCAGACTTTACCTCTAACGTCGATGATTATTCGCCATGTTTGTGTAGAAGGATGGGCGGCGATCGTGCAGTGGGGTGGTATACGTATGCAAGAAATAATTGCTCTTGCCCAACCTAAAGCTAATGTCAAGTATGCTTATTTTAAATCAGCCGACGGCTACTATGAAAGTTGGGATATAGCATCGGTGTTACATCCCCAAACTTTATTAGCTTATCAAAAAAACGGTGAACCTTTACCAGTTGATAATGGTGCCCCTTTGCGTTTAGCTTCGCCGATTAAACTAGGATATAAGCAAAGTAAATGGGTGACTCAAATTACGCTCACTAATTATTTATCACCTTTTAAAGGTTATTGGGAAGACCAAGGTTACGAATGGTTTGCAGGACTTTAAAAAAGTCAGCACCATGCATAGTGGGATGTGGTTCGACTGCGCGGTAATCGAGCGGAGTCGAGATTTCCCAACCGGGGGACAAGGGGGACAAGGGGGACAAGGGGGACAAGGGAGACACGGGGGACAAATGACAAATGACAACTGACAACTGACAACTGACAACTGACAAATAACAAATTAACTATGAAATTTTTTGATAAACTACATGATAATATTGCCCGCAATCAAAGCTTACTCTTTGTTGGGCTTGATCCAAATCCAGAAATGATGCCCACGCGCTATGAATCTCAAGATATCATGACTGGTTTGTGGAATTGGTTGCAATTTATTATTGCCGAAACTGCTGATTTTGTCTGCGCTTATAAGCCAACATTAGGCTTTTATGAAGCATTAGGTATTCCTGGTTTAGAACTATTACACAAAACTTTAACCGCTATTCCTAACCACATTCCAATTATTTTGGATGCTAAACATAGTGACTTAAATACTAGTACTATTTTTGCTCGGACTGTGTTTACAGAATGGGGAGTTGATGCTATTACACTCAGCCCCTATACCGGACAAGATCATGTGGCACCATTTTTAGTTTATCCCGATCATGCAGTATTTATTTTGTGCTGTACATCTAATCCCGGAGCAGAAAATTTACAGCAATATCCGACAAAAGAATCACCTTTATATTTGCAGGTGGTAAAAGAATCAAAAAATTGGGGGACTCCAGAGCAATTAGGATTAGAAGTGGGAACTACAAATCCTGATGTTTTGGGGTTGATTCGAGCAATTGCACCCGAAAGAATGATTATGGCTCGTAGTATTTGGGCAGAGGGTAGCAATCTTAATCAAATTTTAGCAGCAGGCTTGAATGATAGCGGTGATGGGTTGCTGATTCCTGTACCTCAAGATATGTTATCTAGCCCCCAATTATCGCTGGAAATCCAATCTTTACGGGCAGAAATTAATCAATTTAAAACTAATATTGCTGACGATAATTCTACCTGTACTGTGTGGCTACCAGACGTGTGTTTTTTAAATCAACACCCGCAGCAAGATTTAATTTTACAACTTTATGATATTGGCTGCATTATGTTTGGTAATTTTGTGCAAGCCTCAGGAGCAACGTTTCCTTATTATATAGACTTACGGAAAATTATTTCTAATCCTCAAGTCTTTAATCAAGTATTGAATGCTTATGAAAATATTTTGCAAAACCTAAATTTTGATAGAATAGCTGGTATTCCTTATGGTTCTTTACCCACAGCCACAGGTTTAGCTTTACGCTTACAATGTCCAATGATTTTTCCGCGTAAGGAAGTTAAAGCACATGGAACTCGCAAGGTAATTGAGGGAAACTTCCATCCAGGTGAAACTGTTGTGGTTGTGGATGATATTCTGATTAGTGGTAAAAGTGTGATGGAAGGTGCAGAAAAATTGAAATCTGCGGGACTAAATGTTAATGATCTTGTAGTATTTATCGACCATGAACAGGGGGTAAAAGATAAGTTAAGGCAAAATGGTTACCAAAGTTACGCAGTTTTAACTATTTCCGAAATTACAGAAACTCTGTATCAAGCGGGACGGATTAATGAAGAACAATTTTTAGCTTTTAAAGAAAGCTAGTAGAAGGATGAAGTATGAAATAAAGAAATAAATGTAGGATGCGTTACACTGCACAACAACGCACTGTCAACAATTTAATGTGCCGTGCTGATAATTTATATTTCTTCATATACATTTCATTATACTATTAAGTAGTTTGCAGGACTCAAAAAAATTAATTACACCTGATTTAATTTTTGGTTCTTTGTCCTACAAGCGTAACTTTGAATTTGCCTAACCACTGATAAATAATTATGAATATCTCACTCAATCAATTAATTAAAATATTAATTTTAACTCTAATATTTCCTTTGATTTTTCTTAATGGTTGGCTAGCATTTCAGTTTTTCGATTATTTTCAACCAATAGTTACAGTTTTGGTATTAGCAAGTTTGTTTGCTTTCATTTTAAACTATCCTGTTTCCAATCTCCAGGAACAGGGAGTTAAACGTAGCTATGCAATAGGAGCAGTTTTTATACCTGTCTTGCTAATTATAATTGTTGTAAGCATTATTTTAACCCCGATTGTCATAGACCAATTTCATGAAATAGCTAAATTGCTACCCCAATGGATTGATGCTAATGAGGCAAAATTCCAAACTTTAACAGATTCGAGTTTGAGCCAAAAGTTAAAAATTAATGTGGGGGAAATATTAACGCAAGTAAATAATCACTTACCTGATGAATTAGAATATATATTGAAGCATTTATTAAGTATTATTATAGATACTATTGATAGCATTTCTGAAGTTATAGTAACAGTGGTATTAACTTTCTATCTACTAATTGATGGTCAAAGAATTTGGGAAGGAATATTTAAAAAACTCCCTTGGGATTTTGCTCAACAAGTAAGAGATTCTCTGCAACAAAATTTTCAAAATTACTTAATTGGTCAAGTGAGTTTATCACTGCTGATGGGAGTTTCGGAAACTTTAATGTTTGTAGGGTTTCAGGTGCAGTTTGCTTTACTCTTTGGGTTGGGAATTGGAATTTTCAGCTTGATTCCTTTTGGTGATGTTATTAGCTTGATGATAGTGACTTTAATCATAGCCTCACATGATTTTTGGCTAGCAGTAAAGATTTTTGCTGTAGCTATAGTCATCGACCAGTTAATTGATCAGGCGATCGCACCCCGGCTTTTAGGGCGGTTTACAGGACTTAGACCTGTATGGGTGATCGTTTCCTTACTAGTAGGAACTTATATTGGTGGCTTATTGGGTTTGCTAATTGCAGTACCCCTAGCTGGTTTTATCAAAGATGCAGCAGATGGTTTTGTGTCTGTATCTGATGTTAAGAGCAATGCTATTGAGTGTAAGTAAACAATAAAGTTCTTTACTGGTTCGTAAAATTCTTTACTGGCTCGTAAAGTCCTTTACTAACTGTCACAGAGTAAAAGTACTTATAGTATATATTCTTTCAAGTTGATGAAAATTGAATTTATACTTGATTACTGAATCAACTGCTTGTTTCTATTAGAATAGAACTGCGATCGCTTCTACTGTGTTGGTGCTTGGATACCTAGATATGCAATCAAGTAGTCAGAGAATTGGTAAAACTTAGGGCAATCGCCTTATCTGGGATTTGGAACTGGATCGCGATCGCATCACTACACACTACTAAACTTTTACCATGCCTACGATAATGGCCAATTATCATGCCATCCAACATCGCAGTAGAAATTACTAATTTGCATACACAGTAGCAAACTAGACTTACAGTTACAAGAAAACCCTGAACTTGTTGATATACTTGGATGTGATTTACACAGGGTTTTGAGGGAACATTAATAAGGAGACAAAACCCTGACCCTTCTTGCTAAGTCCCTGTTCTAGGATGCTGTAATGTCTTTGAGTGAAGCCAATACCAGAGAAAAGTTAATTGATCCAGCGTTACAAAAAGCGGGATGGAACCTGACAAATCCCGATCAGGTGAAGATTGAGATTCCGGTAGATGGCTACGATGCAGCACCTTGGAATGGCGTGACGGACTACTGCTTGTATCAGCCCAATGGGGAAGTTATCGCTGTTGTGGAAGCGAAAAGGCAAAGCCGCGATCCTCAGATAGCACAAGCACAGGTAGAACATTACGTTACGGAAATTGAGAAGCATCAAAGTTTTCGTCCTTTTGCTTTCCTGACAAATGGTGTAGAAGTCTATTTCTGGGATGTGGGTAACTCTGCTAAACGGCAAGTTGCGGGATTTTTCTCGCCAGCAGATTTAGAAAATTTGCTTTACCTCCGCCAGAATAAAATACCCCTGATTGAAGTACCGATTAATAGCCAAATTGCGGGAAGGGCGTATCAGCAAGAGGCGATTCGGCGGGTTTGTGAGGCGTTTGATCAAGGGAAGCGTCGTGCTTTGTTGATTATGGCAACGGGTACGGGGAAGACGCGCACGACAATGGCGATTATTGACTTGTTTCTGAAGGCTAACCAAACCCGTAAAGTCTTGTTTGTCGCCGATCGCGATAATTTGGTAGACCAAGCTTTGACCGATGGTTTTAAGCCGCATATCCCTAATGAACCATGCGATCGCATTTTCACCCACAATATCGACAAGACAAAACGCCTGTACACAGTCACCCTGCATACTTTAGCGCGTTGTTATCAACAATTCACCCCAGCATTTTTTGACCTGATTATTTTTGATGAGGCACATCGGTCAATTTTTAAACGCTTTCAGGAGCCGATGGACTACTTTGATGCCCGAATGATTGGGCTAACGGCTACTCCAGCAACTTTTGTCGATCGCAATACTTTTAACACCTTTCACTGCTTTGATGGTACGCCTACCTTTCTCTATGACTTCACCACAGCAGTTAATGAGAAATATTTAGTCAACTTTAGCCTTTATGGGGCACAAACGAAATTTCAACGCCAGGGAATTCAAGGAGCAAATCTCAGTGAAGAAGACCGCAATGCTTTGATAGAACAAGGTCTTGACCCTGATGAACTGGATTATTCGGGGACAGAGTTAGAGAAAACTGTCAGTAATAGAGATACTTTGCGAAAGCAATGGGAAGAAATATTAGATAAGTGCCATAAAGACGAGTCGGGACAACTACCAGCGAAAACAATTGTATTTGCCCTGACTCAGCCTCATGCCCTACGGCTTTGTGAGGTATTTGAGGAAATGTATCCCCAGTATTCCGATTTGGTGCGGGTAATTACTCATGAAACCGAATACAAGGGAAAGTTGACACGCAAATTCAAAAATGAGGATATGCCTCGGATTGCGATTTCCGTTGATATGCTGGACACCGGGGTAGACGTACCAGAGATTATGAATCTGGTGTTTATGAAGCCAGTACACTCGCAAATAAAACTCTGGCAGATGATTGGGCGGGGAACCCGCAGCCAAGAGGCTTGTAGACGTTTGGAGTTGTTGCCAAATCGTACTAAGCAAGAGTTTTTGATTATCGATTTTTGGGAAAACGAATTTGAGGCGCAGCCACAAGCAGTAGTAGCGCAAACTATTCCTGTACTTCAGCGAATTTTTAATACGCGCTTGGATCTGCTGGAGTTGTATTTGGGTGAGCAAGAGTCACCAGATTGTCAAGCAGTAATTGCGAGTTTGCGATCGCAAATTGCCGAAATCCCCAGCGATGCTTTTACTGTCAAAAAGCAATGGGCAGATATTGAGCCAGCTTGGACAGATTCATTCTGGATATACATCACCCCAGAGAAGTTGAAGTTTCTCCGGTTGAAAGTTGCACCATTATTGCGATTTGTGCCTGGGGTAGATGTCGCAGCAGCAACCTTTACTAGCAAAGTTGAGCGCTTGAAGTTGGAAATTCAGACTGAGGGCGCAAAGCCTGATACATTACAATCCATTGCTGACGATGTAAGCCGCTTACCAGATTTTGTGCATCAAGATAGCCAACGCCAAGCATCAAGTAGGTTGTGCTTGTCTTCTAATTTGAGAACTGCAACAGTAACACAGTTAAATCAGGTAATTGCTACTTTAGCCGATCAGATGAAGAATCGACGGCAACGCCCCAGTGTGTTTTTAGAGTTAGACTTGCCTGATTTTGTGGAAACTCGTGGTTTCATTACTCTGGGTGAGGGTGCTGAACAGGTGTATGTGGAGGAGTACAAAAAACGTGTGGAAGGCAAGATTACAGAAATCGTAGAAAATCACCCCACAGTTGCAGCAATTCGCCAAGGGGAAGCAGTGACAGATTGGCAATTAGTAGAGTTAGAACGGACTTTGCGGCAAGGTTTGGGGGGTGGTAATACCCAGCTTTCGGAGTCGAATATTCGCAAGGCTTACGGGTTGAAGGTGGGGAGTTTATTGGCGTTTCTGCGATATCTTCTAGAACTGGATGCGATTCCTGATTATGAGGAGGTAGTGAAGCGTCAGTTTGAGGAATATATAGCTCAACATCAATACAATGCGACTCAGATTAATTTTTTGCGGGCTGTGCAAAGTGTATTTTTGCAGCAGCGCAGGTTAGAGGTTGCTGATTTATATGAGGGTGCTTTGGCGAGGTTTGGGAGAAATGCGGTAGAACGATTGTTTTCTGAGGATGAGGTAGATAAACTGTTAGGTTTTACAGAAAATTTAGCGGCTTAAAAAGCTAACCATAATTAGTTTATAGAGGGTTAATTATTATGATAAATATATCTGTTGAACAGCGAGCAATAAGTATTCCTGATTCGTTAACTCCAGTAGCATTAAGCAAAAGAACTAAATTTCGAGAGCAAGTACTGGAAGAAATTGATAAACAAATTTCAATTAATCGTTACAAAAAGATTTTCTCTATCACAATTAATGAGTTTACTTTGAGAAGAATTATAGAGAAATATTCTGAACAAGCTGTATATAGACCTATTGACGATATGCGGTATTATTTTCAATATGCAAAAAGAGCTTTTATTGAACCAGGCTATCCTCCTTTGTTCTACCCAGCAGTTGTAGATAGAAAACGTGCTGCCAATATTAGTGCTGTTTCTGCTATAGGTGAAGGTGTATCTGGACTAGTCTTACAAAAGATATATGGCTGTAGAAAATTAGTAAGACCATATAGAGATGGTGTAGATATAGTTATGACCAATGGTAAAGAAACTTATTTAGTAGAAGCAAAAGGCTCTGCTAGTCATAAAGAAGATGATTTACTAAATAAGTTAGATAATGAATACTTGGTGGAAATGGTTCGCGAAACTTTAAGTTCTGCTGGAATAGATAAAAGACGACTCAAAGGTTTTTTAATAGGTGTATATCTTAATAATGAATTAAATTATAATTCCTATATTACAGAAATAAATATTATATAGTTAAAAATCTAACTATATAACCTTATGAATTGAAGTACCAATTAACATAAAACATATGATTAATCAAAAAATGGGTAATCTTAAAATATATAAACAAACGAAGGTTATCATTGATGAAATATGTAATAAAGAACGATTATCCAGATTAAAAGATGAGAAATTAGATGTAGATGTATTGACTGCTATCACAGAAATAGTCTCGATTTGTATGCGAGATATTGCTAAAGAAAACGAGCATTTTATTAGTGAGAATAAATTTGTAGAACAGGCAGTTGCTAAGGCAAAAATAATATTTAGAGATAAGTTATTCAATGATGGATATGAAAATTATTACCAAATCATAGAGAAATATCTAAATATAGCCAAAAGAAACTTAACAAGAAAACCTCCAAGTAGTAACAAATCTAGTTTTGCAAAAAGTATTTTAGATATAAAAAATCAAGAAATACCAGGAGAACTAGATAACTTAAAAACTGATAATCAAAAAGAAAATGTCTATAATGATTTAGTTGATATATTATTAAATTCACCAATAGCGAAAAGTAAAAATACAGAATTCAAAGAACTCAAGTTGATTAAAATAGGTTTTAACAATTATATAGAAGGCTTATTGATATATCCGGAATTACAAGATTTGGAAGAATATACACTGAATCTTAAATATTTGCCCGATCAATTTGAAGTAGAGATAAGTGATAATTTTCCGATTGAAATATATCATGAAGATTATCTTTACATACTTGATGATGATGGCTCAATATTTGTAAACGTTGAAAATTACAACAGTGATAATTTTTTTCAGGCAGGACGATTACTTATAGAATTAGCAATGTCCCTATATAATCAAACTGAAACATAGAGTATGCTCACCGACCCCGATTTAAAATCAAAAGTTGACCTACTTTGGGATAAGCTATGGACTGGTGGCTTATCCAACCCTATGGATGCGATCGAGCAGTTCTCTTTCTTGCTCTTCCTGAAGCGGTTGGATGAGACTGAGGATAATCGGGAACGTCAAGCTAAACGGCGAAACCAGGAATATGTCGCTCTTGTCCCCCTAGAAATGCGGTGGCGAGAATGGACAAAAATGACCGCTGACAAGGCATTAAATCATGTAAAAAATAAGGTTTTCCCCTGGCTGAAAGAAATGGGTAACCCTGAAAATCAGGAAGAAACCAATGAAATGGATAATCCTGAAACTCAGGAAGAACCTAATGAAATTAAAAATTCCTTCAGTCAGTATATGCAAACTGCGGAATTTAAAATTAATAAGCCCAATTTATTAATTGAAGCCTGCAAAGCCATTGATGAGATGAAAATCTCGGAACAGAATCAGGATGTGCAGGGGGATTTGTATGAGTATTTATTATCAAAGCTGAGTATTGCCGGGAGAAATGGACAGTTCAGGACACCCCGCCATATTATCCAGATGATGGTGGAAATGTTGGAGCCTAAACCCACTGATAGAATTGGCGATTTAGCTGCGGGTACTTGTGGGTTTCCTGTCAATGCCTATCAATATATTTTGGAAAAACACACCAGTCCAGAAATATTGTATGACGACAAAGGGCAAAAGCACCTAGTTGGGGATATGCTCTCTCCTGAAGAGGCGGAGTTTCTGCAAACTCAAGCTTTGACTGCATACGATAATGATTCTGGGATGACGATGTTACGCATCGGTTCCATGAATTTGATGCTGCATGGTATTGAGCATCCCCGCTTCTTTTATATGGATACACTGTCTAAATCTTTTAATGATGAAAAAACTCTAGATTTAGTATTGATGAATCCGCCTTTTAAGGGAGCAGTCGATCCTGGTGATGCTCATCCCACTCTGGCGGGTAAAAGCAAAAAATCAGAATTGCTATTTCTGCACCTAATTCTGCGCGTCTTAGATATGGGTGGTAGATGTGCGGTAATTGTCCCGGATGGGGTGCTGTTTGGTTCCAGTAAGGCGCACGTCGAGATTCGCAAAAAGATTATAGAAGAAAATCGCCTTGATGGGGTGGTATCAATGCCTAGCGGGGTGTTTAAACCTTATGCGGGTGTGTCTACAGCCGTGCTGCTGTTTACTCGTGGGGGAACGACCGATCGCATTTGGTTCTACGATATGGAGCATGATGGCTTTTCTCTGGATGATAAGCGCCAACCTGTAGCTGAGAACGATATTCCTGATATTCTTAATTGTTGGCGGAATCGGTTTAATGCTGATTTCACTAAGCAAAGGGAGGAGCGTTTAGCCGAGTTGAAAGAGCAAATTGCACCTTTGAAGGCGGAACGGTTACGACTGCACAAGGAAATTAACCGCCTGACTTTTGAAAATGCGATTGCACCCGCCGATGATGAGGAAACCCGTCTGGCGTTGGAAGCGGATAGGCAAAAACTGGCACAACTTCATGAGCAAATGTCACCTTTGCAAGCAGAGATTAATCAATTAAATCGTCAGTTTTGGGTGAGTAAGGCGCAGGTGAAGGGAAATAAATATGATTTGTCAGCAAGTCGTTATCGTCAAATTGAGCAGGATGAGGCGTTTTATGATTCGCCACAAGTGACGCTGGACAGGTTGTTGAAGTTAGAGGAAGTGATGGTGGGAGAAGTGCAAGAATTGATGAGTTATGTAGAAGTAAAGTAATTTTTTAATAAAATGACAATTTTTGAGAAGCAGCTACCTGTTGGTTGGCAATGGGTCAAATTGGAGGAAGTCGCTGATAAATCTCATTATGCACTTTCTAGTGGGCCTTTCGGTTCAAATTTAACATCAGCAGATTACCAAAGTGCAGGAGTGCCTATATTAAGAGGCTTAAATGTATCCAGCGGTCAACTAACCTTACAAGATTTAAAGTTCGTAAGTCACGCAAAAGCTCAAGAATTGATTCGTAGTGCAGTTAAACCCGGTGATGTAGTTGTTGTAGCAGTAGGTTCTTCAGGTCTTGCTTGTCTAGTTCCTGAATCTTTACCCTACGCAATCATGTCTCAAAACTTCAATAAAATTACGCCAGATTTAACCAAAGTAGATTCTAAATATTTAGAAATTTGTATAAATAGTGAAATTGTACAAAAACAATTACAACAAGAGATTACTGATAGCGTTAGAACATTTCTTAGCCTTACAAAATTAAAAAATGTAGAAATACCACTGCCTCCCTTAGCAGAACAAAAGCGGATTGTAGCAGTCTTGGAAAAATGCGATCGCCTGCGCCGCACCCGCCGCTATGCCCTACAACTCAGCGACACGTTCTTGCAATCCGTCTTCTTGGAAACATTTGGTGATCCTTTTGTGAATCCAATGGGTTGGGAAATAACGCAACTTGGCAACCTCTTGGAATTTCCGTCACAGAATGGCTTATATGTGCCAAAAGACAACTATGAAAATAATAAATCTATAGCAGGAATTGAAATGGTTCATATGTCTGACTTGTTCTATGGAATAGTCAGCACTGGAAATTTAAAACGTGTCAATATATGTCAGAAAGATATTAAAAAATATTCAATTGATGAAAATGATTTACTTGTGGCAAGACGGTCTTTAGTCTACGAAGGTGCTGCTAAACCCTGTCGTGTTCCGCAACTAAAAGAACCTTTAGTTTTTGAATCATCTATAATTCGTCTTAGAGTAAATCAATCAAAGCTTTTACCTGTATATATATATTACTATTTATCAAATGAAAGAGTGCGCCTTGCTCACGTTCTCAAATATGTAACAGAATCAACAATATCTGGAATAAACCAAAGTGGACTCAATAGTGTTGAAGTGATAAATCCGCCTCTTTCCCTCCAAGAAAAATTCGCCCAAATCGTCCAGAAATTTGAACGCTTCCGCACCCAACAAAGAGAAGCCGAACGCCAAGCAGAACACTTATTTCAAACCCTGCTGCATCGTGCCTTTCGTGGTGAACTTACATCTTCTGACTTCGATGATGAAGCAGTATCAGCCTTATCCCAGGAGATAGACGTAAAACAGGCAAAACCAAAATCTACAGGTGACATTGCTGAATATCTTCATACCAAAGTCAGTCAACAAGAAACAGAAGCAGTTCAGCTAACCTTGCCAGGATTGGAATAGATAGGGGAATGAAGTGCGATCATAATTTATCCGTCTGCGAACAAATAGCGATCCCATTTTCAGCAAGCTTGATAATTCCTGAACAGGGCTACTAGTACATCTTTCCGATTAACTGCAAAAATTCCCTAACCACTTCGTCTGCTTGTTCCTCACGCCTTATCACGTTTTGCAAAGTCAATGGAAGCAATACATTGGCGAAACCTCCACTATCTCCTACTTTTCTTGATAAAGAGTGATTTTTATCACAAATTAGCAACTATATTTTCGTAGCTTAGAAAGTCAAAACAATAAAAGTACTGTTCTGGTTGTAATTTGTATTTCCAACAAAGCCAACATACGTCAAAATATGATTGCCTTAATCACTTGCCATTTGGCAATCAGGATGGCTATGGGTATTGCTCCAATAATTCCAACTCAGAGACACTGGGATGTATTGAATTCATATCTACAACCCTTAAAAGATTATCCAATGGAACTCGAAGAGTTTCTGAGACATTGGGATGTGTCACGAGAAGAACTGGCTTTTATCTGTGACTGCTCGCTAACAACGGTTAATCACTGGTTTTCCCAAGGCATTGACAAGAGGATACCAAGTGAGAAACATAAACAGCGCCTTGCATTAGCACATCACATCTGGACAGCAATCCAAACTGAACCAGAATACCTGCAAAAGCTGCGGGATGTTTATCATCAAAAGCAGCGTAGAAATCCTCATAAATAAATCACTTGCCAAATGGCAAGTTTTTATTGCCATTTGGCAAGGCAAAACTTTAATATCATTTATCAGAATTATTGTTGAGTTCTAGGGTTGATGGTCAATTTGCAACCAAAAAGATTACTATGCCCGATGTGTTTTCTCAAATACCGCCAGTAGCAATGCCAGAGGTTATTCCCAGGGAATTACCCCAGCAGAGATTCCAACTAGGTGAATGGGTGCGCTGGTTTCAAGTACCCAACGGCGACTTTGGTCGCGTCATTGGAGTTATTTACACTCACGAAGCCAGTTCTATCGCTACTGGCTTACACTACTTAGTTCTTTTAGATGAACGCAGTCCCTCCCGTGAAGTTTGCTGTTGCGACTTCGCCTTTGAGGAAGATATCGAACCCCTAGACTCCTTATCCTTGGAACAGCTTAGGGGCAATCATGTCTGAGGCTGAAAAATCCCAGGAATTGCTAGAACTCCACAACCAAATGTTCATGTCTCCCCAAGACTTTAGTTACCGTTGGGGATTAGGTTATGAAGAACTAGCCAAAATTTGCGCCATCTCAAAATCCACCACCTATCACTGGTTAGGTGGACAAGCCAGTCGCCGTACTGCCGGATTACCATACCAGAGAATTATGGCTGTGGCTGATTTTTTACTTGCCAATGCCGAGGTAATTCAACCGCTATTGGAGAGGTGGCATCATTCTCAACCCCCAAATTAATCGCCCAGTTTTTGCAAATTGACAAAACTTTTGTTCATCTGCTTGACCCTGGTAAAAAGCAGGTAGTAGGGTGCTTGTTATCGTCACCAGCTACCAACTGTTCCATGAACCGAGCCACTCAGGACTCTTACTATCTGCCCTCTAGTATTGAAATTACAGATAACCATGTCCTGATTTATCGCATGGCAATACCCCTGACAAATGCCATCAGCTACCTCAAACAATTTCCGCAATCAGAATATGAAGAGATTTGTATCGATGCTTTGGAATTGGGATTTCTGTGCTTGCAAACCACTCAAGCTCGCCATAGCAACGAATTAGTCAAGCAGCAGATGGAATTATTATTGGCAGAATTTCAGCAAGCTGTCAAAGTGATTGCTGAGTCTTTTGGGCAAGAGTTAGTCAATCAAATTGGCACAAATGATGGTCAATTACTCGCCCCACTGCAAAACCAAATCAATTACACTGCTGCCATTCTCACAGAAAAACTCAACAACGTCAGCATCTTGCTAACACAGGATATCGACCCTGCTAAGGAAACTTCTGTTGTCGGTCGCTTTCTTCAAACCTTACGTAATTTGTTAGATGCCAAACGCTCCGATTCAATTCAAGGTGCATTCAAAGCCGCATTGGCAAATGTCACCAAAGAGAACGGTACTTTGGCGGTAGCGGTGAAAAATGTGGTGGGTGAATCTATCAAACCCCTGGCTGAACAAGTAGAAAAACTGACTAGAGAAATTCGTGACCAACAGGTAGCACAACAGACACTTCAACAGACAACAGCAAAAGGCATTAGCTATGAACAGTTAGTTGTGACTGAATTGCAAACTTGGTCAAAGTCTAATGGAATCGAGGTAGAGCATATCGGTAACGATAACGATACAGGCGATATTCTTGTGAGGTTCACGAGCAAATCCCTAGCGGCGATAGAACTGTCGATTGTGATTGAAGCGAGAAACAGACCATCCAAGCCATTTGGTCGCCAAGCAATTGCTCAACACTTACAGCAGGCTATGCTGCGGCGTTCTGCAAATGCAGCAATTTTCTTGAGTTATTCCCGTGATGGATTAGCCCAAGAAATTGGCGACTGGGCGGAGGGCGTTACAGAAGGTGGTTACTGGATTGCTACAACACAGTCATTTTTGATTATTGCGATTCGGTTTCTAGTCATTCAACAACGAGTCAATCAATTGCGTACTAGTCAATCAAAAATAGATGTGACTGCTGTTGAACAACAGCTTGAGCAAATTCGCACAGCTTTGGGACGCATCCGAACTATCAAAAAGTCCTTAGCAGAAGTTGCTAAGAGTATGACTACGATTAGAACTGAGGTAGATGCTTTGAACACAGATATTCAATCGGCGCTAAAATCCATTGAGCAAACACTGAGTATAAAATAAACTTACTCCATCTTGATGTACTGCAATATTACACTACTCTTCTTAAAAAAATATCAATTGTAAATTAATCAAATGCTTGTATGATAAGCCTTTTCTTGTAATAGAACGATTGCCGTAATAACGAAAGCTATTGCATTGCTATAGACATTTAATTATTCTTAACAAAAAAAATCGGCTTATTTCCCTCACTTGTCATAAAGACTAAAGGAATTGAAATATGCTTTTTTGATTGAACAATGATTTTCAATCATAACACCTTCAATAACAATCAGAATGGTCAATACCAGTTAAAACAAGGCTTACTAATCATTTCTATGAAAATTAGAGGCTATATTAGAGGCTATATTAAGTGTATCATTTACCCTTTTAGATAATACACATAAAAATTGGTAGTATTTATTTTAACTTTTTTTTAAAAGTTCGCGGTAAAAATACTAATTTACAAGCACAAACTATTAGTTCTAAGTTGTTTTTAGTTCATAAATTCGAGAGGTATTATGGTACGTAAATCTTTTTTTTCTAAACCAAAGCCTGAGATAATAGAAACTTCTTTAATGGAGATTTGCATCATTGATAATAATGGGAATTATGTACGTCCTTGGCTCACAACAGCTATGAGTCCTGACTCTGGTCGTATCATGTGGTGTCGTTTAAGTTTAGAGCGACCAGGTCAGCATTTCAATTCTGCACCAACAATTGGCGGATAGAATTCGCAATCATAAAAAGCAGTTCTGCTGAATGGATTAATCTCAGCCTATTAATGAAAGCTTGATTTGTATAATCCCAGACTCTTAGCCAGGGGAGATTTTGCTGACAAAGTTTGTGCAAGAGAACTGAAACAAAAGTAACACCTATTTAAATATTATTCATCAAAATGGTAAATAAGACTCGTAAAAGAAACCGTAAGAATGTTAATAAGCGTGTCGATGAAGGCTGTGGTCAAGGTAGAGGAATTGATTACAAACCAGCAATTCATATAAGTGATTTCTCCTCTAAAGGTTCTGCTTTACAAAGTGTAGGTTGGAAAACTCGTCGAGAACATCATTTACTCAGCCAAATTGAAAGTGACTATTTCTACTTACTAGAATGGTCGCCTATTGTCATAGATATCCGAGAGCAGTTTCCTTTAGATATTGAACAAACTTTGGTGATTGCTGAACAGTGTGGTTTCAAGCACCCAGTAAATCCTGACACTGGAGAACCTAACGTGATGACAACGGACTTTGTTATTACTATTCCTGGAACTCCGGATATGGGAGTTATTGATCAAGCTAGGACTGTCAAACCTTCAGATAAATTGCAGGAAAAACGGACTTTAGAAAAGTTAGAGATTGAACGTCGTTACTGGGAAGCTAAAAATATTACTTGGGGTATAGTAACTGAGCGAGAAATTCCAAAAATTTTAGTAAAAAATCTAGGATTATTACATGACTGCTTCTTTATAGAAGACCTTTCACCCCTTTCAGAAATATTGATTAGCCAAATTGCAACTCGACTTACTAAAGATGTAGTTGAAGAAAAAGCTTCACTATTAGATTTAACATCTGATTGTGATTACCGACTTGGCTTAGAACCTGGTAATAGCATTAGAGTTGTTCGCTATCTCATTGCTAATCGCAAATGGCTAATTGATATGAATGAACTAATCGAAACTCAATTCAGACATAAACTGAAGTTTTTAGTTCCTCCTAATCTTGACTGTGAGAAAGCGAGGAATTCTTGATGAATCTGTATGATAATATGCTCATTGAAATGCATGATGATTGTGGAAATATTTTACACATTATCAGATTGCTGTGCATTGATTCATCTAGCAATCATGTATTTACCATTGATATTAATCATAACAAAGCTTTTCCTGTTTTACAAAAAATTCAAGAAATTGAATCTGCATTATTAGAAGAAAAAGCTTTTATTTTAAATAATGATCCATACGCATATCTATTCCGCTCTGAAGATTTAATTCCTGAAAGCCACCGTCATTTTAGAGATAACGCATGGAACAAAATATCTTTAATTATTCAAAGTGGATATTTAGCTTACTTACCTTCTGAACGGGGTTTATTAGTAAAGAAAGCAATAGACTTGACAGGAAGTAATAAGCCAACAATTTATCAGCTCTTACGATGGTACTGGCAAAGAGGACAAAAACTAAATGCACTTTTGCCTAACTATGATAATTGTGGCGGAAAAGGTAAAAGGCGGAGTAGCAGTAAAAAATTAGGAGCACCTAGTAAGGGAACTAAATTAAAAGGTAAAGCCAGTGGTATTAATGTAAATGAGCAAATAGAGTTAATTATTGTTAAATCTGCTGAAAAATATCATGAAAAGGAAAAATTAACTCTCAAAGATGCTTATCAGAAGATGTGTGAGAATAATTTCTCTTTAAAAATAAAAGATAAAGATGGAAATGAAATTCCTCTTCTTTTACCTGAAGAACAATGTCCTTCATTTAGACAATTTTGCTACTGGTATCATAAATACCGCGACCTTGAAAAATCACTTATATACCGTGAAGGTGAAAAAAAATTCAACCTCCGTTACCGAGAGGTACTTGGTGATTCAAGCGAGATAGCTCCTTTTCCGGGTGCGCTTTGGCAAATTGACTCTACCATAGCTGATATTTATTTAGTTAGTTCTTTAGATAGAAGTCGCATAATTGGACGACCTGTCCTCTATTTAGTTGTAGATACATTCTCCAGGATGATTGTAGGATTTAGCGTCTCCCTTGAGGGGCCGAGTTGGCTAGGAGCTTCTTTAGCTCTCGAAAATGCTACTACAGATAAAGTAAAGTTTTGTCAGGAATTTGGTATTCAAATTACAACAGAAGACTGGCCTTGTCATCATCTTTGTAAAGAACTTAAAACAGACCGTGGTAGCGAATACTTAAGTGATAATTCTAAGGCAGCACTTAAAACTCTCAATATAGAAATATCACCCACACCACCATATAGACCAGACTGGAAGCCTATTGTAGAAAGGCTATTCCGCTTAATTAATGATGAGGTCATTCACTGGCAACCTGGGGCAGTTTACAAACCCAAGGAAAGAGGTAATAGAGATTATCGGTTAGATGCTGTTTATACTCTCGACGAGCTTCGGATAATAATAATCCGCCTTATTCTTGACTACAACAATTACTCCTGCTTGGACAATTACCCGACCACAAAACACATGATTCAAGATCATGTACAGCTTACTCCATGTGAATTGTGGGAGTGGGGAATTCGTAATTATGGTCGCCCTCGTATGGAAACGCCTGAAATTATTCGTTTAAATCTTTTACATAGGGCAAATGCTAGTGTTACTCGCCGTGGTATTTGTTTTCGAGTTCCGGGGCTTAATTTACATGATCGCCTGCGCTACACCTGTGAGTCTGCAAACAGAGAACATTGGTTTATTAAGGCAGGTTTAAAAGGTAATTGGAACGTTCCGATAGCTTATGATCCTCGAAAGCCGCAAGTAATTTACTTACTTCTTGATGGTGGCAAAAGAATGGAAGTTTGTGAACTGTTGCCAGCTAGCAAAACTTTTTCAGACAACAGCCTGGAAGAAATTATGGATCACTTGGCAGAACAAGAGTTTGCTAATCAGGAAACTAAACATAAGCAAAGACAAGCAAAGGCTAGTCTGAATGCTCATTTAGACCAATCTAAAAAAGTTGCGCAAAAGAAAGCTAAGAAAGCTCGAGAAGGTAAAAGTAAAAAATATCTAACTCAAGGAATACGAGCTAATAAACAATCTGAAAAATATGACGAACGAGAAAAAAATGCTCGCGACTTAAGAACTCAACAGGATGATATAGCAATAAATTCGACTGTTTTGGCAATTGATAGTCATCATCCAGAAGATAATAAAAGCTATATACCAATACCCCAAGAAACTGAAATGTTAAATAAAATTATTGAGGAGCTTTGGGAAAATGAATAATTTTGAAAATTATGAGCCTCCAATTATATTACTCAGAGGTCAAGAAATTAATGCAATCTATCGCGATCCGGAAATTCCTAAGTATCGTTATAATCCATTAATTGAAGCTTTACCACAAATTATGACAAAATCAGAGGCGGTAAAGAGTCTGGCATATTTTCCTCAATACAGCCAAGATATAAGAAATGAGCCAAATCATTTGCGCTCTCATTATATTCAAGATACTTTAGAATTCTTTATACCTCTGGGTATCCACATTGATTTAGAACAGAGAATTTCGCGCATTATTAGGATAGGGTATTTAGCACGAAATCCTATACTACCAGGATTTTGGAGAAATATTAAGCATTCAATCGATTCAATTGAGCCTAATAGGTTTATACCGAGACATCACCGCTCAACAGCAAAGAGTATGGTCATCATCGGCGTTAGCGGTATTGGTAAAACTACAGCAATAGAAGAAAATTTATTGCTTTATCCACAAATTATTAATCACAATAATTATCTTGGTAGAAATTTTACTTTAAGACAAATAGTCTGGTTGAAGCTTGATTGTCCTCACGATGGTTCAATTAAAGGTCTTTGCAAAATGTTTTTCCTAGCGGTTGATGACCTTTTAGGAACGAATTACTGCGAAAGGTATGCTAATGGACGACAGCAAACTGTAGATGACATGATTCTTAATATTGCACGCATAGCATCAATCCAATCTTTAGGATTACTTGTAATCGACGAAGTTCAAAACCTTAGTCGTCTTAAAAGCGGTGGTTCTCAAAAAATGCTCAGTTTTTTTGTACAACTAATTAATACAATTGGCTTACCTGTGATTTTAGTAGGAACCTATAAAGCTTGGTCAGTTTTAAACAGTGAATTTCGTCAAATTCGTCGAGGCACAGGTCAGGGTGACTTGGTTTGGGACTCCATGAAGGAAGATGATACTTGGCAAGTTTTTGTTAAAGCACTGTGGCGATATCAATACGTGAAAAAACCTTGCCCACTCACTCCAGAATTGAGCCATGTCCTTTATTACGAATCTCAAGGTATTACTGACTTTGCTGCTAAACTTTATATGCTAGCACAAGTGCGGGCAATTTCAACTGGTAGAGAGATAATTACACCTTCAATTATTCAGTCAGTTGCCAAAGATTCTCTTCGTACGGCTAGACAAGTTTTAAATGCTTTGAAAGAGAAAAATACTGATAATAGGCTAAGATTACTCATGGATTGTGATGATGTTACGCCAATTGATATTGAACCATTTCTCGAAGAAATAGCAGATTCAGAAAATAGAATCATATACAATCATGTTGATGATAATCAACCGGAAATAGGTATCGATGTAAATCAAAATCAGCAATTTGAGCAGGTAAAAGAAATATCTGAATTAAATAATTTAGAAATCAATAAAGAGCAAAATGATATTGACCATATATCCAATATCAAAAAAGGTAAAAATCCCAAGACAATTAATAAAAAAATAAATTGTCAATATACTCTAACAGAAATGATTGAAAAGAAAGCTTCCCAAGGCATATCAGCATATGAAGCTTTGAAGCAAACAGGTTATATAAAATCTCCGACTGAATACAAATTATAGGAAATAGTACAATGATTGGATGGTTCCCAGATCCTTATTCCGATGAACTATTTTATAGTATGTTTGCAAGGTACTTTGACCGGATGAGTTATCCAAATGCATCACATACATCTAAAGAACTTTTTGGCAGAATGCTTAGTTCTATAAAGGTATATATGGCAAACAATTTAGATTATTTGATTCAAGTTTTACCACCTGGAAATTGTTATACAGCAGACTTGTTAATTGATTTACATACATTATTGCCATTCTGTAGTCCTTTCTATGCACCTTACTTAATCAAAAAGATTAGGGAAGAAATTAAAAATGATTATACAAAATTTACTTTTTACAAACCAAGAATAACACATCATAATTATCTCAGATTTTGTCCTGAATGTTTCATAGAAGATAAACAACAATTTGGTGAATCCTACTGGCATCGATTACATCAATTACCAGGCGTAGAAATTTGCCATATTCACGGAGTTATTTTGGCAACCAGTCAAGTTGCAACTTTTTATTCTAATCAATTATTAATATTGGCAGATAAAGCTAAAGTTACGGATATAAAACACTCTCCAAAATTATCAGATCACAATTATAAAATATTCATAAATCTTGCCAAAAATGCAGATTGGCTATTAAAACAAAGTAATCTAATTTCCTTTGGAGATTCTATGAGAAAACGTTGTCTGAATTTGGTTTTTTCTAAATATAAAAGCTTGGATTTTAAAAATAAAGTTTTCTTACAGAAATTTCTGAATGATTTTATAGATTTCTACTCTCCTGAAATTTTAGAAGCTCTTCATTGTGAATTACCAGATAAATCAATAAATTGTTGGCTTATAGATATATTTATTTTTGATGGTAAAATAAACAATCCTTTATATTACTTGTTATTAATTACATTTTTAGGATACACATCTGAAAATTTCTTCAAGCTTCCTGTTGAAGATAAAGATATTAGTAATTATGTATTACCAGTAAAAAAAATTAAAGTTAAATATAGTAATTATTGGGAATTCGCATTGAAGAATCTTTGGAACAATCAATTAATGAATATTTCAGAAATTGCGCAGGAACTTGGCGTTAATGAGGATACCATTAATCGCCAAGCTACTTATTTAAATTTACATTGTAAAACTTAATTACATAAATCTAGTTAATTCAATGCTTGGCTTTTTTCCTACACCATACCCAGATGAGTTGTTATATAGTATTTGCGCCCGCTATCAAGAGCAAATGAACGACTCTAGCCAAACTGCAACTGTACTAGATTTATTTAAAACAAAAAATGCGATTGCCATCTTTGACTTACCAAGCAAATTACAAAGGCTGATTAATAATTTACCACCAGGACATGCTTACACCGTTGATCAATTAATAGATAATCACACTCTATTGCCTTTTTACAGCCCTTTCCTCCCATTAGACAGACTTAAACTGATTCGGCAAGAGATGTCTGGGAATAACGGCTCCAAAATTCATACACGCTTGGGAATTGTCGCTGGGTTTATTGAAATGCCTTCTTACTTGCGCTTTTGTCCAGTGTGTATGGAAAAGGATCAGAAGCAGTTTGGTGAGTGCTATTGGCATCGTCTCCATCAATTACCAGGTGTGGAGGTTTGTCCAACTCATGGAATTTTTTTAGAAGAAAGTAACGTACTTACTCACAATCGCAAACGCATATCTGAATTCGTTTCCTTAGAACAGAAAATTCAGGCGGTATCTCCTCGACCAGTAGACCCCTCCAATAACACACACACAGTTTTGTTGAGGATCGCTAGGGATATAGAGTGGCTTCTGAATGATTGCCGTTTTGTTCCTGGCTTAGAAGCCTTATATCAAAAATATTTCTCTATTGTAAAAAATAACCGAGAATTAGTGACTTATACAGGTAGGATTCGTGTTCAAGAATTATTGAGAATCTTTAAAAACTACTACCCTGCCATAATTATCAACTCGCTTCAATGCCCCCTAAATGAGAAAAGCCGCGATCACTGGTTGGCTAAATTAGTACGCTACCCTCAAATGGTTCATCACCCTTTACGGCATCTGCTATTCATTCAATTTTTGGGATACACAGCACAAGAATTTTTGCAGTTGCAACAGACGCATAAACCCTTTGGAAATGCTCCCTGGCCATGCCTTAATCCTGTTTGTAAACACTTCAAAAAACTACATATAAGGGAATATGAAATTACAGATAATCATAAAAACTCTCAACTAACTGCTACATTTGCTTGTAACTGTGGTTTTGTTTATTACAGAACAGCTTCCGATAAGCCATTAGATGATCAGTTTCGATTCTCGAAAATCAAGGTTTACGGTTCTGTTTGGGAAGAGTCGTTAAAACAATTTTGGGTAGATCCTTCAATTACTCTCAAAGACATCAGCCAAAGTCTCGGAGTTACCGTCAAAACAGTACTTCGCCAAGCAAATAGGTTAAATTTAACCTTGCCTCGACCTAATATTATGGCAAAAATGAATGAGGTATATCCCTCACTTAAGACTTCTATAATTTCACCTATTCTTACCCCAATACATAATTCAGAATACCACCGTCAGCAATGGTTGGATATAATGGCTGCAAATCCTGGTGTAGGAAGAACAAAATTACGAAGCAAGATACCAGCAGTTTATAGTCATCTATATAAATATGACAGAGAGTGGCTAAAACAGCATTTGCCTCCACTACAATCAAACAATGGTAGCCCTATCGTGGATTGGTATAGGCGAGATTTGGAAACAATGGCAGCTGTCAAGATGGCGGCACAGCAATTGAAAGAAGATGATGAACGTCCTACGTGGATTACTAAAACAGCGATCGCTAATTGTTTAGAACATCCTACAAGTTCCTGGGTTAAAAAACACCTCTCACAACTACCGTTGACAGCAAGATTATTAGCTGAACTGGTCGAAACAAAAGAAGAGTTTGCAGTGAGAAGGGTTATGTGGGCGGCAAATATGTTTTGTAAGGAAAATGTCTATCCCAAAAGATGGCAACTTGTGTATCGTGCCAGTCTAGATCCACAAACAAGAGAGTTGCCATTAATTCAGAATGCTATTAACTCTGCTTTAGAGTCTTGCGCTAATTTACTTTATCTTCAACAAAAAAGTTAACCATGAAGTCTAATTGAGTATCTTCAGTAGGTCAAAATATTTAAGTGATCCTGATTCTTGAATAAGTAAAGTGAAGCGATCGCTTTTTTAGCTTAGGCAGGGCTATGTTGTGTGCAATGTGCGATCGCTTTATGGAGAAATACCAAAGTCGGATCTGCGATGGACAATCGAAGCGATCACTTTCGGAGATTTCAGGGCGTGAGCGCGTTTTCGTATTGTTGAAAAATTCAAAATTTTTACTAATTCCAATTATGATCTAAGGTATTTGCGATTCGAGATAAAATTTAATCTACGAATTAACTTATCAAATAGCTAATTTTTGCTACTATATTTTACTTAATAAATTATTATTATTATTGTATTTAATGTTTTATTGTAAGTTTGCAAATAGCTGATCGCAAAAATATCTACGATACAAATCAGACGAAGGCATAATTTTATTTCCTTGGAATTTCACCAAGCCCATACTGTGGAGTTGGAACGCTGCTGTTGTTCCTACATCGACAGGCTCATCTGCTATTACAACTTCTTTAAGTGCTTCTAGCAATTGGACATCTGTTTGTAAATTTAATAGGTGTCGGCGTAGATGGTCACTATAGGGGCTGGCTTCTTTGAGTGCGATTTGTTCGAGTTGGTTCAAAGTTATCCTCTCGCGTGCAATTTCATAAAGTGCCACTCTCACTAAGTAAGGATGTCCACCCACCAACATCATTAACTTTTGTACCTGCGAATTAGACCAACTTAATCCATGACGCTGCACTAAATCTTGGACTTGTTGTTGATTGAATTCTGGTAACCCTACAGGTAAACCAACATTAAAAGGTGATTGATTGATATTTAGAGGAATGTACACTTCCTTAGAATGCACAATTACTACCCTGAGTTTTTTCCACACTGATTCATTTTTAGCACGCTCATGCCAAAAACGCAGCAACCCGAAAAAATCTGATACTATTTGGGGATGTTTAAAAATTGCATCCACTTCATCTAAACCCAAGGCGAGGGGACGATCAATTTTCACTAACAAATATCTCTGGAAGTAATTTGTACACTTAGTCTTACTCCCTAAAACACCTTTCCAATAGTCACTTATCTTCTCTGGAAGATTTAGGTTATCACTAATAATGGCACATAACCACTGTAAAAATAGATCCAAATCGCCCAAAAATTCTGTACCTGCTGACTGGAAGTTGATAGACGTAGCTTGACAGTCGTGTTTTCTGGCATGGTCAAGAATACGTGACATTAATGAACTTTTACCCATTTGTCCGGGTGCTTTAATCCGTATAAAAGCACCAGATTGCAGAATTGTTTGGTAACAATCTGTTTCCATCGGTGGACGCTCAACATAGTAAGCTGAATCTAAAGGAACTTGCCCCTCTGGATTTTCTAAAACAACTGCTTTTCTGGGCAGCAATTTAGGAATTAATAATTCTACCCCTGCAACTTCTAGATTTTCCCCTTTGTTAGTCACTTGACTGAACTCATTGACCGCTTTTGCTTGATTTCCGCAGACCAAGCTAGCCATTCCACGAGCATAAGTCATCAGAGGTGCAAATCCTGCTAAGGGTTCTGCAAAAGTTTCTAGCATAGATGCTATACGAACCCACTCTGCTTTCTCTTCTAAGTTCAATTTTTTCAGAGTTAATGCTAATTCACGCGCAGCTTCATTTGGTTGTGTATATGCTAATGCTGTCCATCGTTGAGCTTGAGCAAAATCGCGTATATCAGGATCGTGACTATCAATCTGTTCTCGTACATAAGTAAGCAAAAAATCAGACAACTCATTAATCCGCTTTTCACCAAAGCGAGAATTTGATTTCAATTCTCTTAACAGTAAATCTCTTACTGTTGTCTTCATTTCATAGAGTTCATAGCCGACTTCATCACATAGGCCAGAAAGCAGCAGATCCGCCACAGCTAGCCAGGGGATATTCAACAATTCACCATGAATATCTTGTTGAAAATTTGCCCACAGATGGTAGAGTAAATCGGGAGTCAGAGCCAAGGGAAAAGCAGCATGATAAGCCAGATAAAGATGTGCTTCTCCGAAACGTTGACCAAAAGATTTAATTCGACGGCTAGCAACTTCTGGCTTCATGCTTTCTACCCTTGTAATACTCCCAGTTAAATGGATGACTTACCCTACCTTAATTGTGCATGGCTTCCCCGCCCTCGCAACACATCGATCGCTCGATCAAACCCCTGACGGCTCACTTCAAACATCGGTACTAAATTGGCAATTTCTCCGGCTGTTGTACCAAACCAGCGTTCTGTTGACATTGGATTGAGCCAAGCAATATAACGAACTCGCTGTTTCAATTGATCTAAAAACTTTTGGGTTAATTCCAACCGTTCCAGACTGAAACCGCCTCGTGCAGCTCCCCCATCACTAAAAATTAAGACAGCAGAACGCTCTGGACGTAGTTGAGTCAGAAAATCAGTGACAGTTTCAGCTTGCTGGCGTGTCTGGTCATGGTAAAGATAATTAGTAGGACAGTTATGAAAGTAGTAAATACTAGCTTTGCCCAAGCGTCCACCTCTTAAGGCTGTCTCCGCTAAACGCTGAGATAAAGCATGAAAGGGAACCATTGATCCTTTGTGGTCAATCAGCAATGATAGTTCAGTTTTATTAATTCGACTGGGAACTACGACAGGTTCTATCAATATCCCCAGTCGTCCAACTTGCTCAATAGTTGCTTCTATATCTAATTCTGTCAGTAAACCTTGGCGGACAAAACGGCGTAGATGTCGCCAGCTTTGTTTCATCTGTCGCCGCGTCACGGGAAAATATTCATCAGTTTGGCTGAAGCGATTTACAGCAATTTCTTCAGCATTTTGAGTGGTAATTTGTACTGCTCCCGCCACTTGGATTTCATCTTCTACCTGCATCAGTTCTGATGAGGTGGTTGTACTATTCAATGGTTCAGGTAATTGCTGATCTACACTTTCTAACTTTGAGACTGTGGGATTATCAGAAACAGTAGTTTGATTCCTTGTCTCTTCGTTAACAACAGCAGGCTTGACATCAAGTTGGTTTTTCATTACCTGCTGGAAATGATATTTAAACAGATGTTCTTCATCTGGAGACTTCACCCACAAGGTGCAGCACATTTCTGCCAAGGCTTCTTGATCGGCCGTCCCAAAGCCTTGCTGTAAAGCTTTCAAAACCAGACAGTATTCATCAATACCTAAAGGTAAGCCTGCCTCCCGTAGTCGTGTAAATAATTCCAGCAGTGGTAGTTCTTCTTGGGGAGCTTTCATAATTTAAGCTTCTGTGTTTGATATTGATTGCTCACCATAACGGCGGTAATCATCCCAACTCTTCAGCAACACCCCAGGATACAAAAGTTCTGTTTTCAATTTAGTTAAAATTTCATCATCTGGATGATCCTTAAGAATCCGCACCCAATCCATGAGTTCACTAGTGCTGACCTTTTTACCAGCTTCACCTTTGTCTCGCCGCATCTGTTCCCGTAGTTCCAAAAAGCGATCAATAATTGCGTTCACTACTTCCACTTGTGAAAACGCAAAGTGAGCTTTGACGATTTCTACTAATTGCTGACGCTCAGGAAATTTAACGTAATGAAATAAACAACGACGCAAGAAAGCATCCGGTAAGTCTTTTTCATCATTACTAGTAATGAAAACAATTGGTGTTTCCTGAGCCTGAATTTTTTTAATAGGGCTGTTTTGTTTTACTTCTGTAACTTCAAATCTTTTCTCATCAAGCTCTAGCAGCAAGTCATTAGGAAAATCAATGTCAGCCTTATCTATTTCATCAATCAACAACACAGTTTTTTGCTCGTTGTCAAAGGCGCGTCCTAAAGGCCCCCATTCTACGTAAGCATCAGCATCTTTTGCTTTGGCTGTGGCTTCTTCATCGATTTTAGCAGCAGCCAGTTGAGCATCCCGCAACCTGCCAACAGCATCATAAGTATACAGACCATCTTTGGCTCGACTGGTAGATTTTATATACCAAGC
The DNA here is from genome assembly GCF_002368195.1 of Calothrix sp. NIES-2100. GTDB lineage: Bacteria > Cyanobacteriota > Cyanobacteriia > Cyanobacteriales > Nostocaceae > Aulosira. The sequence continues at coordinate 8,273,725 of NZ_AP018178.1, forward strand.
TTCATAAGGTAAACCCAATTCGTAAGCTACAGCACGAGCTAATTTAGTCTTACCACAACCCGGTTCTCCTTTCAGTAGCAAAGGACGTTCGAGAGCGATCGCTAAATTGACAGCCTCTACTAGTTTCTGACTTGGTAGGTAAGGATACAATATTTGCCCTGTCTGTGGATCTTTCTCTCCTGGTTGGGGTTGCTTCTTACCTGTGTATTTCAGATTCTTTCTATCTAAAGTTCTAGCCACCGGGTTTCTTCCTCCTCCCACTTACAGCCACACAAACTAAAAATTTGGGCAAACACACGCTCTGGAACGCCTTCACTCTTCTCCAAAATTACCTGCACTGTATAGTCAATTTTTTTAGTGATCTGGATTGGTAGTACATCAATTGCATTTTCCATCCAGTTCGTTAAAACTCGCTCACATAAAGGGTCAATCATCGGTAAGCGAATGGGAGTATGGGGTTTCCAAGCTGAATCGATCTCGTCTACAAACTCCAGATTCCAAGTGCTGACACAACCATCTTGATCAACTAAAAACATGAGTAGAAAAAATTCATGGCTGGGGTCAATTATCTGGGATGAGTCTACCAGGGGCAACCAGAAATCCCGCATTAATTCATGTACGTAGGTGTCATCAATACAGTCCAGATCGTGAAACACCAGGATAATATGTTGAGTTTTCAATTGAGCCACAACATTTCGGGCAATTTCCTGTTCTGATGAGTAATCTTTTACACCCATGTGACGACCTAGCTCTCTCCATAAGGCTTGAATATCAGTCCTCAATACCCTACGTGAAAGGTGAAACTGAATCATGGGATTGGCTGTACTGTCAGGAATTCCCTGCAACAGTCGTTTCAGTAGCCAGATTTGACCATGTTCTGGCTCTCCATGAACCAGGAAAGCTCCTATGCGTTTCTGGGCAATAACTTCTCGAAAGAAGCGTACCTGTGCTGTGTAATTGAGACGAAACAACTCACCGTGGATGCGCTCACTCTCAAAAGATTTCTCAATCTTCTCAATTTGCGTGAGCAGGCGATCGCGTTCTGCTTCATTTTGCTCAATTTCCTTCTTTAGCTGAAAAGCGATTGAAGTCCCTGCTTGAATTGCAGCATCTTTCCGTAAGCTTTCAATCTTCTGGCTCAGGAGATCATACTGTAGTTGAAGTTCTTTCAGTTTTTGCTGTAAGTGCCGAACTGATGACATCTGTGAGGTTTAATTTAATACCCAACTATTGAGTAATTACTATTTATTATTACAATCTATTTTCTAAATCTTCGATTTTTTGACTAATTTGAGTTCGCTCAGTTTGAGTCTTTTCAATTTCCTTCTCTAACTGAAACTTCACAGACGTACTGGATTCAATGGTGAAATCTCGCCGCAGGCGACTTAATTTTTCACTTAATAAATCGTACTGTTGCTGAAGGTCATCAATTTCCTGTAAGGTTCGTCTTTGTTTAGCAGTTAAACTAGCTGAGGACAAATTTTTTGGAGGAGGTGAGGGTGTATGCTCCACCTGATTGGATGTTGATCGGCAATATATAACAGGAGTCAAGTGTTCTGGAATGCCTTGTAATCTGATTTCAACACAACCAAACTTATAAGCTTGATCTATTGTTCGTCCTGCTGCTAAAGCTTTATAAAAACCAACAGCAAAAGCGATCGCAGCTTTATCTCCTATGGCTTGACTCATGCCAATAACATAGGGAATATAATCTGCAATAGCTTTGGCTTGAACTTCGGAATAGCAAGCATTCAAGACTACACAGTTAATTTGGTCAGCTACCAGTTCAAAGAGTGCTGCTAGAGCCTCAGGCTGTACAGGTTGCAGTTTTCCAAGTAAATCTTCAAAGCAAAGCTCACCTGTATTACTTCCATGTCCAGAAAAATGTACAATCTGCGGATCAACATCGAATATAGCTTGGCTGATATCCCCTGGGTGTACAGATTCACGGGACTCGAGAATGAATCTATTTCGCTCTTTTGCGAGTTGCAATTTCTCACGAATATCTCGTAACTCTTGACCCAAGCGCAATCGCGCAGCATCACTGGGATCTGCGGCTAAAAATAAAATTTTGACTGTACCATTACTATGCATTTAGATGAGCAATTTAGAGCGCTGCTTTGTATCAAATTAATTTTCACATACGCCATAGCTAAAATCATCACAGAACAAAGTGAAGCGATCGCCTTTATTATGATAGACCGAATGAGCATTTATACCTGTGTGACAGTAAAAAACTTTATTGTTTGCAATCCAGAGCGTCTGATGTACCAGTTCTCGTCTAGTAAAGAACTTTAGGAAAATATAGACTACCTTATAACAAGGCTTTCAGCCTTTGGCAGTAAAGAACTTTATTGTTTACTTACATGAGGGTGAAGCTATACCAGAGATAGGGGCTAGGGGTTAGGGGCTAGGGGTTAGGGAGATGTGGTTCGACTTCGCTCACCAACCGGGAGATGAGGAAGTGTGGGGAGTTTTCTTACCCATGCCCAATGCCCAATGACAAATGACCAATGACCAATGACCAATAACCACGATACACTGGGGTAAATTTCTTGAGGAAGAGTTAATGGCAAAGCCAAACGCAGTTAAAAGTGAAACTTCTGCACAGGAATTACCTGAGGTTTCAGACAATGAAGATGGGGCGACAGTTACAGATTCTTCTGCACTAGTGGAAGAAGATACTCAGAATATTGATGAGATTGTCAACTCACTCAAAAGCTTACTGAGTGCTTTAGAAAAGCTGCAAAAAGTACGGCAGGAAGTGGGTGACATCAAACCTTTGATTGGGCGGATGCTGGATGGAGAACTGGTTACGGGTGAAGATCTAGAGCAACTGAAGGTAGGTGTGAACGGTCTAACTCGCCTTGTTCGTGCTTATAGCGATCATCAAACAGCTTTGACTAAAGCACAACCTGCAAGAAAACTTTTAGATCAAATGTTGAAGGAGGGTAAAGCCGATTAAAATTTTCGGCTAGATTTGTGAAAAAGGAATAACGATGAGTAGAAAATCTCAAAAAGCATTGATTGGTATTACTACCTGCGGTCGGCAAGGAGCATTACCATTTTCTTTAGCAAGAGATTACCTAGATGCAGTCCGCGCAGCAGGCGGTACTCCCATATTATTACCACCAGGAGAAACTGACCCCAGCATACTCTTAGAGCCGCTGGATGGTTTAATTATCTCCGGTGGTGGAGATATTGATCCTGTTTGCTACAACGGTTGTGACCACCCCAGTATTTATTCTGTAGATTGTGAGCGTGATGCTTTTGAACTACAATTAGCCGAGCTTGCCCTAGAGCGTCATTTACCTGTGTTGGGTATATGCCGGGGTTTACAAATTCTCGTTGTTGTCTGTGGTGGTACGCTCATTCCTCACTTACCAGAGGTATATGGTACGTCAGTCTTACATCGTCTAGAACCTGAACCGGGAAGGCGTTTGCCGACAGAACATACAGTTAGGATAGATAAGACAAGCCGGTTAGCTAACTGTGTCCAAAATACTCACATTTCTGTAGTTTCCTGGCATCATCAAGCAGTAAACAAAGTACCTCCTGGTTGGCGTGTTGTTGCTCATGCTGTAGAAGATGAAGTAATTGAGGCAGTAGAATGCGAATATCATCCTTGGGCGCTGGGTGTACAATGGCATCCGGAGCTTTCAGCTAACGATCCAAATCATCAAGGAATTTTTCAAGCTTTTGTGCGAGCTACACATAGGGTAATTTCATACTTGAGTTAATCGATTTTGACGCGGAAGCTAACAGATCCAGATTGAGCAGTAGGAATATTGCCCAATTTGACAATCACTGTACCGTTGGGATTAGTGCGATCTCCGCAAACACTACTTTCAGGAATCTGATCTATCGGTGTTAGGGGAGAGAAAAATCTTCCCTGATCTGCGCCAGTACCGCCACCTGTTACAGAAATACTGTTGGGTACATAGGTTGTGCCCGTAGGAATTAAGTCACATAAGTTAATATTTTCTAATGACTGCTCTGTGCGGAAATAAATTGTGTACTCAACTTCATCACCGCTTTGCACCGGTGTTTGGACATCAAATTGACCAACAGGAGGAGGGTTGAGCGCATTATCATTCTGATCGTTGGGGTCATCGATAACATCATTGTATTGAGTGCGCTGACCATTTGTTCTAGCGATCGCAGTAATTCGTTTGACTAACCGCAAACTACCTTGTGGTTGTTGTGTAAAACCAAAATCAGCGTCTAAGTAATTCTGTCCGGCACCTAGGGTAATGGGATTGGGTTGTGTGAGAGTAGGAGTAAATCCACTCGGTGGTTTAGAAACAGTAGCTGTGTATTGACCTGCGATTAAATTAGGAAAGCTGTATTTACCGTTAGCATCAGTAGTAGCGACAAATTCTTGTCCGGTGCTATTTCTGATCTTGACTTCAACACCGCCAATTCCCGGTTCACCTGAGTCTTGAACATTATTAGCATTAATGTCATTGAAAACAGTATCGCCAATTGAACCTAAGGCCGTTGGTACGCAGACACCGATATCGGTGGCAAGACCAATTGTCTCATCCTGTCCTGGACCTGGATTAGGGCTTTTGTATAGCGGACCCGATTCGTAAATAATTTGGATGGTAGTAACTGGACCTGCGAATGTAGCGGCGACATTACCCCCCGAATTTGAGGGGGGTACATTTCCCGGTTCAACTCTAGGATTTTGCCCCCGCGCCACATTTCCAACAACTTCGGTAACACTGGGGGGAGGAGGGACGTTAACATCATCTCTAATATTATTACCACGCACCAGGGTAACGGGTACATTTACACCTGCGTTGGATGCTGTGACTGTAATCTGGTCTTGGTATCTTCGTCCTTCCTCTAGCTCATTGGCTCTGTCTCTGTCTACGTCTAAAAACAGTAGAGGAGATCCGAAGATAACTGGACGATCGGCAGTAATAATCAATGTGGCATTACCTCCCAGGTTTGAACCCCTAGCGTCGATCCCCCAGCGTAAATACGGTTTATTAATGCCACCATAGGGGCCTGGAGCAATCCCGTAGGGCACAGCACCAAGACCGCCAGGGCTGTTCTCGGGGCTTATATCCTTAATGATCCCTAGTGGATTTTCCACCATTCTGAAGTTAACATTGGCACCACCAATATTAAGAGTCTGATTGAAATTCCCTGGCTGAAAATTCTCGCCCTGCCAATTGAGATTTTCTAATCTTGTACCTGCTGGGCAGCTAGGGGTCTGTTGTGCTAAGGCTGTTTGACTAGAAAGGCTTCCTATTAGAGGAACCTGGGGTACGGTAAACAGCAGCGTCAGGAATGTACCTCTGAAGGGTCTAACTAGATTTTTAAATAAAGGTTTCATTACTGGCTTCCTAAATAAGATTAACTGGGCATTGGGCATTGGGCATTGGGCATTGGGCATTGGGCATTGGGTATTCCTTATTTATCTTCCTTGTCCCCCTTGTCCCCTTATCGCCCCTGCTCCCCTGCCCCCCTGCTCCCCTGCTCCCCTGCTTCCTCATCTACGTCTTTCTGGTTCTAATTGCAGGTCTTGTTCTTGGCCTTCTATGGTGATGTCTATGCCTCTGACATCTTTATAAATGATTTCGGCACGGCGATCGCGTGCGTAATCTACGCGGTTACTACCTTCACTTACTCTCTGACTTTCACCTAAGGTGCGGATTGTCATGCGTTCTGGGGCTACGCCTTGACGCAATAAGTAATTTCTCACGGCTAAGGCTCTTCTTCTGCCTAGGGCTAGGTTATATTCATTACTCGCTCTTGGGTCAGTGTGTCCTTGGATTTCGATGACTATCACGGGATATTGCTTTAATACTTGTGCTACCCGATCTAGGACGATCGCACTCGCGGGACTAATAAAGGATTTATCTAAGGCAAAGTGAACGTTTCTTGGTGCCCTAATCTTTAATGGTGTGGGGGGTTCTGGTGGCGGTGGTGTGGGTGGTGTGGGCGGTGGGGGTGGCGCTGGACGGGAAGTACACTGGGGAATTGGTGTAGAACGCGGGTTTTTGGGTGTGAGGTTTGGGGAAGTGTTTCTCGGCCCAATAAAAGCCGCGATCGCTGGTTCTGATGTCCCATATTTCGGATCGGTGGCGATCGCACTGACTATCTCTCCTGCTTGCACATTTGCCACATTTATGGTGAAATTCCCGCTGGCATCAACAGGGGCGCTGGCTAATGGTTGGCTCAAAGCACCATAACCAGGTTCATAAAGTGCTTGTTTACCTTGTTGATAATCTTCTAGGCGATAAATTGTCACCTCCGAACCCGGATCGGCTTTACCTTCTAAGGTGACGCTATTACCACTAGGCAAAAATTCCCGCGTTTTGAATTCTGGGGCATTAATCGCACCGTTACCTGTATCTAGGCGGCGATTTCCTGAGTTGCGTTTAGGATTCGGCCCGTCTCCCCTTTGGAAGTCACTCACATCTAAATTTCTTTGGGCGTTGAGGTCAATACTCAAACCTTCTAACGCCACAAACGAGTTATTTTGAATAATGTTACGTTCGGTTTGGGGAAAAGCTGATACCACTACCCCTGGCCCAGTTTGATAGGAAATTTCGTTACCTGTTACTTGATGGTCACTACCCATCAAGTAAACTGCTGCCCGCCGCAAACGTCTGCCATTATAGGTAATGCGGTTATCACGGATTTGCACATCACCTTGGGGTTTGAATAAATACACCCCTGCCCCATCATTGGCACAGATTAAGTTACTTGTAATGCGGGATTTGCTCACCACACCTTCTATCCTTAAGGCATCAGGCATCCCAGAAATCCCATTACCGACAATGATGTTTTCTTGAACTAAAGTATTTTCCCCCCGCACCGAGGTAATAATTGCACTGCCATCATGGTAGTAAATTCGGTTGCGGCGAATAGTTGTACCTTGGGAATTAAATACGTAAATCCCGAAAGCAGATGTTGTTTGTGGTACTTTTTCCTCTGTAGTCAACCCTAACCAGTTATTTTCAATCACCACATTTTTTGGTGGCACATCCTTTTCATAGAAAGGAAAATTGCTGTTAGGCGGTTGCTGCTGGGTAGTATTGGGCGGTGGTAACCGATGGGAAATGACAATATCCCCTGGTGGTGTAGTTAAAGTTACAGGTTTAGGGACACCATCGTAAATTAAAATATTTCCTAACTGCTGCTTAATGGCACTGGCATTGAAGCCGTAAAGACTCAAGCCACGAATCGTCACACCATCAGCAACAACAGTTAAACCGCGAAATATTTCTTTATCTGGTGCAGGTGCGATCGCTACCACTGGAATCGGAATGGCAATTTCTGCTGTCGCGGAAGTTGCAGCATCATATCCTGGCTGAGTCGCTCCATCGATCACTAACCCTGGACTCGCCAAATCTGGTAATTGTGTTTGTAACAGAATCGTCGTTGCATTTGCAGGCAAACTAAACTCAATTCGCGAACCGCCCCCAGTCAGCGGTTGGACTAACGCCTTTTCCGCACTGCTAAGTTGGGCAACTGTTAGCGTACCATTTACCAGTTCAATAGCTTCCCGCAAAGTTATCTGTTCATCAGGTTGGACATTACCATCTTGATTACTGTTAACTACTACCCGTAAAGAAACTGGCGCAGCAGGTAATGTTTGACTAACAGCAACCTCAGAACCTAAAAGACAAAAAGTCAAAGGCCAAATACCCGAAAACCTGAAAAAACTCTCCTTTCTCCGCGTCCTCTGCGTCCTCTGCGGTTCAATTTTCCCTTTTTTTTCTTTCAACCTAGACATCACTCACTCCTTTACACCTTGAAAGAGGGCTGCTACTTCATCGCTTTTAACTGTTTGAGACGCTTAATCAGTTCACTCTGGGATGTAGGCTGGAAGAGGGCTAGCGGTTCTACCTCCGATTCCTGTTCTTGCTTAGGTACAGGTTTTTGTAATCCAAAGCCGCCCAAAAGTTCATTCAACTTCAAGCTGATATTTACGTAAATACCACCTTCAGAACGGTAACCAGTAAAATCTCGGTCATCGACGCTACCAAAGCTGTAGCCTAAACCCACTCGCAGATCCGGAGTTAAATAATACCCAGACTCCACAGCCACGCCAAATTCGTTGTAATTAGTACCGCTATTGGAGGTTTGCCCAATCCAGCGCCCTTCCACAGCTAAATCGGTACGATAACCCAGTCTGTAAGTCGCCCGTAGCTGGGCTAAATTCACATCAGCATCATAGCGATCGCCATCTAAGAAAGTTACCCCATTTCGCAGGGCGTATTTACCATAAAATTCCCAGCGCCAATTAGGCGCATAAATGGCTTCTGCGGAAAAGATCTGTCCTGTAGCTGTACTCCCGGTTAATTGGGTTTCGGGGATGGAGTCATAATTTTGCCGCCATTCATATTTGAGTAAGGCGTTGAATTTGTCGTTACTCGGATCGCGGTAGGCTAAACCAAGTTTCAGGTTAGAAGTATCTCCTAGTTCTTGGAATCTGACTCCTTCTGCAACCACACCCACAGTCGAGGGAAGAAAGACGTTGGCTTCACCGGCTTGTTGATACCGAACTAATGCGGTTATTGCTGGTGAGAGTTTCCCCGCCGCCGCCGCCGAAATTACGAGATTATTACTTTCATCTCCATCGCGATACTCAAACCTGGTGCTGGCTTGGAATTGGGGATTATCGGTATACTCGAATCCTACACTATAAACGGAACCAGAATATAGCCCCAATGAGGAAGCTGTTTGCCCTACTGCATAGTATTGACCAAATTGGGAACCAGCCGCTGTACCATTAAAGATGTTTTTGAATATATATTCGTAACCGACATTCACCCTTAATCCCGGTGCGATCGCCCAGCGATGATTCAACCCAACAGCACCTTGTCCTTGCAAACCGTTAAATGCTGATAGCACCGAATATCGCCCAATCAAACTCGTATCCTCTGACAATTTGCGATCGAGGATCGTATCTAGGGTTGTGATGGAGTTACCAGGAATTAAGCTGCTGTCATCATAAAATTGGTGCGCTAGCCTTAATGTCACTCCTGGGTAGGCTTTCCAGTCCAATCCTAAGGTGGTGCGGTTGGGATATAGAGGATCGCTATTGCTTAAATTTAGTTCGTTTTGCCCTTGAAAGGTTAATGATTCAGTTAAGGGGAATTTCAAACGGGAGACTAATTGATCCGCAGTCCCACTAAAGCGATCGCTAATTCTATCTTGGCGAGAACGGTTGACATACTCTAAACTCACATCCGCTGGCCCAAATCTTTGCAATATCCCGGCGCGGAAGGTTTTGAGGGTATTGTTGATTGCTTCTCCCGGACGGGCTTGGGGTTGAGGATCGAATAAATCAAAAAAGCCTAGGGTGCTATTTATCCCAGTAGCCGCCGAACCGTAGTTTTCTTCAAAGTCGTAGCCTACAGTAAAGCTAGTGGTTTCAGTAATTTTCGCCAGCACTGATGCGCCGTAGCGTGTTTGTCCTGGTGTAAAGCTAAAGGTGGAGTTGTTGTTGAAGTTGGGTTCGACGGCGCGGTAGTAAGCTTGACCTAAAAAACTCTCGCCAATTTTGCCCAAGGCTTCTAAGCGATAAGCGGAACCGTTAAAATCGCGACCATCCACAAAGTTACCGTTAGAACGGGCATATTCCCCGATAATTTTCCCAGCATCGCCTAAAGATAGTAAAAAGTCTGCACCAAATAGGCGAAAATTCTGACTTCCTTGGTCTTCTTGGAGGTAACTTGCACCTAAAAATGATTTGCTGGCTAAATCTTGGGAAATATTATATTGCAGTCGTCCACCATAGAGTTTAGAATCTTGTCCGCCTTCGTTTTGGTAGGTAACGACGATTCGTCTGACTAAGGTAGCGCCAAAAGGGTTGAGTTCTGTGGCGAGGATGGGACGGCGAAATAAAAGTGTGCCGCGATCGTAGTCAATTTCGTAATCGGGGCCGCGAAATAATTGTTGACGCTGAATTACTGTACCGGGGCGATTAATTTCCTCAGCTTCTAAATAAACTGTTTCACTTCCAGGAACTAACAGCCGCTTGGAAAGGAAGTAATTACCACTAACACCGTTGGGGACGATCGTATCTCGTTGGAAGCCTTCAATGTTGTTGGCGTATAACCCAGTAATTTGTAAGGGGCCGAAGTTGTAGTTACCTTTGAAGCCGTGTAGCTGACGGGATGTCGCTGTATACAGTTGGGACGATCGCGAGAACTCTTCGGTATTGTAGTCCCCCCACATGACATAATCTGGATCTGCGCCGGGGATGGCGGCAGTCCGCTCAAAGCGAGCATAAAAACTATCTATTGAGGGGGTAGTGGGTGTAACTGTGGAACTATCACCGTAAACGGGATATTGCTGTTCGCAAAATTGAACTCCCCCAAACAGGCGGTTTCTCCCTTCACAGTCTTGGTTGATGGGGCGTTCGCTGTTAAATGCACCTGTAAATAACCAATCCCCAACTTTCCCGGTAGCAAAGACAGCCGCACTTAAGTCTACTTCTGTTCCCCCTGTTTTGTCGGGGTTGAGAAAGTCGCGAAAACTGCCCCAATAATTGGTTCCACCAGGCCCAATGCGTAAATTGACTATCCCTGTTGCCAGTGAAGGACGAAGATAGGTAGTAAATTCTACTTGGGTGTAAGCCTCGATTGGTGCTTCCCCAACCTTGTCGAGAATTGAGGTGTCGGTTTGTTGGGGAAAGGCTAATTCGCCTGGGTTGATTTGGGGCGATCGCGTTTTGATGTTCTCTACTGCTGCCCGAATTCTCACTTGTTGTGGTTTAATATCTGATTGCAGAGTTGCAGTAAATTCCCCACCAATGGCACGTACCTGAAACCCGCCTTGGTCTTTATCTTGATCTGCACCGACAAATTTACCTGCACTGCTGGTTAAAGTTACTACTAAATCCTCCGTCAGCAGTTGCCCTTGTTCATCGGTAATTTGCCCTTGTAGCTTGATTGTCGAGCGTCCATCCGCTTGGACTCTTGGGTCACCTACTGGTAAAATTTCGATTTTTACCTTCCTGTTTGCATTCTGAGGCAAACTCGTTGGTGTCGGGTTTTGGATTGGCGGTGTTGGTTGCGCAATTAAAGAAGGGGAATTTTGCTGAAATTGGCTTGCTGGATTTTCGGAAAATATCGCACCATCTGTTTCAGGAGATGAGGTGGCTGAGGGGAAGATTTGAGCAACTATCTGCTCCTCTTCTTGTTCCTCTGGTGTTATTTGGGGCTGACTGTTTTCTGGTTCTGTAGCCAAGGCTTGGTTGTTAGTGGCTTTGATACCAACAAAAGTTGGTGCTATGAATGCCAAAAACGCCAGGAACATCACTCTTTTACCCTTGCTTTTCCCCGCCAAGCGCAAAATAGATAATTGCTGCTTTTGAATACCAACTCCTTGTGGACAGCCGCTTCTGGTTTTGCCCACCATACCCAAATTTTTCTTAGATATCATCGCTTACCCCCTGTAAATGCAGGTGTAACCCCAAAATTGACCCGAACCAAACTACTCGGTGCTAATTTCACCATCCGTGATTGGCTATTTCTTTCAATAAAGTAATTGTTTGGTGCTAATCCATATCCTGGTAAACTAGTCAAGTCCAATGTTGCTGACCGATAGCCGGATATGACATTCGCTAAAGAAAATAAGCCATTGGCATCAGTAACGATGCGATTGCCATCATCCATGTAAATTACGGCGTTAGGTACACCCGGTTCATTCGGTTGCTGTTCGCCATCAAAGTTTTTATCAACAAACACCCGCCCAATAATAGTGCCACAATCGGATAGAATCCCTGGACGAATTCGCAACACATGGCTGGCTTGGTTACTCGTCAAAGTACCAGCTTGGGCTTGCGCTAAGTTTCTCCCAGTTCCCCGAACCGCATCTGGTGTCACCTCAACCGCATAAGCAACATTCAAGGTTCCCTTGGCTGGTAACTCTGTTGTCGGGTTGAGGGAAATTGTTACCGCCCGATTATTACCAGCATTAGCAGTTAAGGATACGGATGTATTACCAATCGAACCTGTTAGCGATTTGGAGATAAATCGCAATCCTAAAGGTAGCCTATCTGTAATGCTGAGATTCCTCGCTGGGCCTTGACCAGTATTTCTGATAGTCAGGCGGTAAATTACTGTGTCACCTGGTTCTGCGGCTGATCTGTCACCTGTTTTAATAATTTCCAAAACAGCTTGAGAAGCAGTTAATCTGACCTCGTTTGACTGTCGATTTGGCAAACCATTTGCTCCTGCACCAGCCGTATTTCTGATTACAGGTATTTGAGCAATAGTGGGAATGCTTTCGTAAGCCACTATACCCAAAGAAAAAAATGCACATAAGAGGCTATTATGCCTCAACCATGAAATTTTAGATGTCATCGGAAGGCATCAAGGAACAACAAAGATTTTTTGGTCAATTTAAGGTTTTTTATCAAACCGAGCCGATTTTTTTAGGCATCATACTTCTCCTAATTACAAACATGACGTTACTGAAACCCCTATTTTTATGTGATTTTCTAATTCTTAGAACTCAAAGCATAATACTAATAATTTCTTGCCATCTAGGCTTTCATCAATCTCTAGTTAATACTAGTTTTTTTCCAAAAATTTTCAGTACCTGGTTATTACAGCATCTTATCAGAAGATGTAACTTTTCAAAAATCGATGGTGTTTTTATGACAATTTGGCTATCGTCGAATGTAGACATCTAGTTGGCAGGATTTTTCAAAAGACAGCTAATGCATTGGCAGATTTGGCAGTCCACAATTTAAGTCGGTATGCACAAATAAACCCCAGGATGTGAAAAACTGAAGGAATCTCAAACCCTCTTCCCTTATGGCTTCTGGCTTATCCTAACTATCAATATTCCCACACACTTCTTGAGCAACCTAAATTTGCCAGACAAACAACGTATGCAAATTAAAACATAAAATGCATACATTTTCTCAATCTATACAATAATTATCTACCTGCACCCTACCCACCTGCTCTAGGAGAGTAAGATTAAGCACAGGTTATTAATCGCTCGCTTCTTTAGTCTTTCAATAAAGAATTTTATTATGACAGACTAAATGCTAATTTGCGGCTGAACTCAAGTTCATCCTTTTTGCTGCCTATTCCATTAGATTACATTAATTTGCTACTTATTGGTCATCAGCTTGCAATTTTGCCAAGAAAAGCATCAATACAAATTGATAAACTCAATCAAGGAGTTCAAATTAAAAAGATTCGCCATCGCTTTTCCATCTGTTGGCTCTGGGTAAGCTCTAGAAGAATCAGCTAATAGTTGCTATTTTGGCGTTTCCGAACCCAAATCTTACCATCTTCACTACAACACTGTAATCAGATGTTGTAACTTGCTGTCATAAACATTTACACCAGTTGTTAAACTGTCATATTTAAATAACGTCAATCAGCACAATAGTGCTTGCAGTAGAGTGAGGATATATCAGTTAGATAACTGCTGTTTATTAGCTAGCAGTAAGCTATTTTAATAAATTAGTTATTTCTGCATTTATAACTTTAGGAAGATGAAATTGCCGTCAAATGACATAGTCCGTTGTCAGATGATGATCCTCTGATGCTCAAAGCAGGAGACGCAGAGATTGATATTCAGCTAGATTTTAGAGAAATTTGAAGCAACTGGATTATTCGTGACATACTTCCGTTTTCTTGGACTTCTCTAATGAGTTTGGTTTTTTCACGTTGTTCTACTTAGTACGTTAAATTAAAAAATCAAGTATCATGCAAGCAACTCTACCCTAGTAGTAGAGTTACTTGTGCAAGGGAGAGAAAAAAATGAGGGTTTGGCTAGCTTGCTTTTTTGTGTTGTTTGCTTTGGCAGAACTGTTTGACTGGGTAAAGGAATTTAATCTGCCATTACCTATTTATATTTTGGGTGGGGCTTTTTTAGCTGTAGCTTCAAACTACGACAAGATTGTGGGATCTTACCTCAGCGATCGCACGATTGAGCGATCGCCACAACCACCACTGCTAGATTCATCACCCCAGAACTCGATTTCTCTAACAATGGCTAATACTGTGGAAAATAAGGTAGAGGAGATGAGGGGATGAGGGGGATGAGGGCGATGAGGGAGACAAGGGAGACAAGGAGGACAAATGCCCCATGCCCAATGCCCCATGCCCCATGCCCAATGCCCCATGCCCAATGCCCATAGACTATTTACAAAAAACCAGAATTCTGGTTTATCCGCTGATATATAAGTAATTCCAGTGACACATACTGTCAGATTCAGTAATTTGTATCGTTAATAGCTGGGCTAACAACCTCGCCTTTTGTTGATTGTCTTGTTGATAGTTACATATATGAATATCGATGGTTACCTTTGCTTCCTCCGGCCAAAAATGTAATGCTACGTGAGATTCTGCCAGTAGGATAACCGCTGAAACTCCCTGTGGCTGGAATGCATAAGCAAGCTCACCAATAACAGTTAAGTTAGCCTGATTGGCAGCATTTTTGACAACTCTGATAAAATCTGCTGTCTCCCAACGGAAAACAGTTTCTGAAGCTGGCAGAATTGCGTAAAAATGATGGGACCGAATCACTTTAGTAGGTCGGTAGCCTGAAACTACTAGTGAATGTCGTCATTTGTCAAAAGTCCTTCGTCTTTGGTAAGGGTTTGAGAGTGTTAACAATTCCTGAACTCAGGAATCTTTGTCAAAGGTATCGAATAAAGCCAACTGAGAGTTTGGCATCCAAAACCAGTTATATTACAAAGCTAATGGCGTTGGGTGCGATCGCTCTCAAACAATTGGAGTTGGGAAAGGGATTAGTTTTTTTGTATAAAACAAGGCTCATATCTTGAGACTAAACACTGAAAATCAGACTTGGAAGCATTTTTTGAGCATTTAAATTACATTAAAGGCTGAAAGTATAAATGTGAGATTATTTTTCTGATGAGTCAAGAATTAGATGCCCTGCATTGGGTGAAAACACGTTCTTCTCTAGATTCTAGCCAATCTACTTTCCTGATCTGGGCAGGTAAAATTTACGCTTTTATCCCAGGAGAAAAACGTAAACTTTTATTTAAAATACTAGGCATGAGTGTCAGTAGATGTATTGCTACAGAAGAGGGGAAGTGGGATTTTACTTCTAGGGAACTGACCTATTACCTTAACCCAGAGACAGGTGAGAAATTGACTAAATGGGAAAATCCTTGGACTGGGGAGACAGTGACCGTAATGCATGTAGCTAATAATCCCGTACAAGGTGAATTTAAGGGTAAGTTTCCCGCCCAAGTGGAAGGTGAGAATACAACTTTTGTGTTTGATATCTTTCCTACTTACCCCAATCCTTTAGCGACAAACCCCAAATTTGCCCAATACAGCCCACAAGAAATTTATCAAGCCGCAGAATTATTTAAACTGACTGTACCCACCGCAGATTTATTCAACTCAGAACTGGCTGAAGTTTCCCAACTTAAACTGAGTTGGGATCGGATTGGTCAGTGGCTACCTTGGATGAAAATGGGCGATCGCCCTGGTCAGCTGATCTATAGTGCTTTTGGCAGTAAAGTCCATAATTTTACTGATTTACCCCAGTTATTTCAAGATGAAATTAATACACGCATTCCTTTATACAGAAATGCCCCCAAATCGTATCTTGAAGGTGAAGATATGACTTCTTGGCTATACTTCCAAGAGCATTTTGACGCTTACTTAGCTGGGGAAATCTTTCCCATACCAGCCGCAGAAGAATTGTAGAGATAAAATAACCCAGCCTCGTGATTTGCTCAAAGGCTGGGTGTCAGTCAGGAGTGCATCTGGTTAGACAGATAAGCGATCGCTTTTGCCTCCACGATGCTAATTTAATTCCTTAGACAACAACAATATTGCTATTGCTAAGTGCAGTTGCTCCAGACAGAATTGCTATTTGCGTGGTTGCAGAAGAACTTCCATTACCATCAGCATCAAAGAACAAATAACCATTGGTACTGTTGTAAATAAACCGTTGAGAACCATTTGTTGGTGCCGATATTCCTGCACCAGAGATAAATAGAGCCGACGATAACGTACCTACAGCTAAACCACCACCAAAACCAGCAGCGGAAATCTGGATAATGTCACCACTACCAGAGGAAAAGTCTTTAATGGTATCAATTCCTTCAGTGCGTGCATCGAAATGGAATCTATCAGCGCCAGTACCGCCTGTGAGGATATCGTTACCAGTACCGCCAATGAGGGTATCGTTACCACTCCCACCAATGAGGATGTCATTGCCACTATTACCAGTCAGGGTATTATTGCCACTATTACCAGTCAGGGTATTGTTGAGGCTGTTTCCCGTACCATTAATGGCTGCTGTGCCTGTTAAAATCAGGTTCTCTAAATTGGCACCAAGAGTATAAGTAATTGAAGAATTGACCGTGTCAATCTCTGTAGACAAAGTAGATGTTTCATTAATGACATCTCCAGAATTGTTTACAACATAAGTATCGTTACCAGTGCCCCCAATTAGGGTATCGTTACCACTACCGCCATTGAGGATATCATTGCCACTATTACCAGTCAGGGTATTATTGCCAGCATTCCCAGTCAGGGTATTGTTGAGGCTGTTTCCCGTACCATTAATGGCTGCTGTGCCTGTTAAAATCAGGTTTTCTAAATTGGCACCAAGAGTATAAGTAATTGAGGAGTTGACCGTGTCAATCTCCGTAGACAGAGTAGATGTTTCATTAATGACATCCCCTGCACTGTCTACTACATAGGTATCGTTACCAGTGCCACCACTGAGGTTGTCATTGCCAGTACCACCGCTGAGGCTGTCATTGCCAATACCACCCCTGAGAATGTCGTTACCTGCGCCACCATCAATAGTATCGTTGCCTGCACCACCATCAATAGTGTCGTTACCTGCACCGCCTTTAACATTGTTGTTATCTGCTATAGAGGTAGTAAAGCTGATATTGTCATTGCCACTACCAGCAGTTATGTTGCGGAAGAACTCAAATCCCTGATAAGTGTTACTCCCAGAAACGATAGTGGCTAGGGTAGTACCGTTAATTACCAGAACTCGCCCTACAGTGTCTGCTGATAAATCAGCATCGACTAAGGTGTCTATACCAGTTCCACCATCAGCCTTATCTGCTCCAGCCCCTTTTGTGATAATGTCATTACCCGCACCGCCATTGATGCTGTCATTACCCGCGCCGCCATTGAGGGTATCGTCGCCAAGACCACCATTGAGGTTGTCAGCGAAGTTCGTACCTGTGACATTGAGACGTTCAATTTGTTGAAAGTTGACCTGGTCATAGTCACCCGCATCATTTTCGTAGGCATAGAAGTACCCCGAACCATTGTTATAGACATAACTGGTAATTCCCGGAGTCCGATTACCACCTGCGTAAGTGTTGCTGGAATAGTTGACGACCAACACGTCATTGCCAATGCCACCGTTAACAGTATCTTTGCCGCGCCCAGCATTAATGATGTCGTCTCCCGCACCAGTGTTGATGTTGTTATCCCGGTCTTGGCTGAAGCTAATTGTGTCATTTCCACTACCAGTGATTAAGCCATCGAAGTACTCAATGCCGCTGGCACTTGTACCATCGCTGAGGGTCACCGTTGCTTGGGCAGAACCGTTATCGTTAAAACTTAGACCTGTTGTGGCAGCAGCGAAGTTGGCATCGGTTAAGACATCAATTCCCGCGCCGCCATTGACGATATTTGCACCTACACCGCCGGTAATCGTGTCATTGCCATCTCCACCATTGATGCTGTCATTACCCGCGTCGCCATTGATGCTGTCATTACCCGCGCCGCCATTGAAGGTATCATCGCCAAGACCACCATTAAGTTTGTCAGCAAAGTTCGTACCTGTGACATTGAGACGTTCAATTTGTTGAAAGTTGACCTGGTCATAGTCACCCGCATCATTTTCGTAGGCATAGAAGTACCCCGAACCATTGTTATAGACATAACTGGTAATTCCCGGAGTCCGATTACCACCTGCGTAAGTGTTGCTGGAATAGTTGACGACCAACACGTCATTGCCAATACCACCGTTAACAGTATCTTTGCCGCGCCCAGCATTAATGATGTCGTCTCCCGCACCAGTGTTGATGTTGTTATCCCGGTCTTGGCTGAAGCTAATTGTGTCATTTCCACTACCAGTGATTAAGCCATCGAAGTACTCAATGCCGCTGGCACTTGTACCATCGCTGAGGGTCACCGTTGCTTGGGCAGAACCGTTATCGTTAAAACTTAGACCTGTTGTGGCAGCAGCGAAGTTGGCATCGGTTAAGACATCAATTCCCGCGCCGCCATTGACGATATTTGCACCTACACCGCCAGTAATTGTGTCATCCCCATCTCCACCATTGATGCTGTCATTACCCGCGTCGCCATTGATGCTGTCATTACCCGCGCCGCCATTGAAGGTATCATCGCCAAGACCACCATTGAGTTTGTCAGCAAAGTTCGTACCTGTGACATTGAGACGTTCAATTTGTTGAAAGTTGACCTGGTCATAGTCACCCGCATCATTTTCGTAGGCATAGAAGTACCCCGAACCATTGTTATAGACATAACTGGTAATTCCCGGAGTCCGATTACCACCTGCGTAAGTGTTGCTGGAATAGTTGACGACCAACACGTCATTGCCAATGCCACCGTTAACAGTATCTTTGCCGCGCCCAGCATTAATGATGTCGTTTCCCGCACCAGTGTTGATGTTGTTATCCCGGTCTTTGCTGAAGCTAATTGTGTCATTTCCACTACCAGTGATTAAGCCATCGAAGTACTCAATGCCGCTGGCACTTGTACCATCGCTGAGGGTCACCGTTGCTTGGGCAGAACCGTTATCGTTAAAACTTAGACCTGTTGTGGCAGCAGCGAAGTTGGCATCGGTTAAGACATCAATTCCCGCGCCGCCATTGACGATATTTGCACCTACACCGCCGGTAATTGTGTCATCCCCATCTCCACCATTGATGCTGTCATTACCCGCGTCGCCATTGATGCTGTCATTACCCGCGCCGCCATTGAAGGTATCATCGCCAAGACCACCATTGAGTTTGTCAGCAAAGTTCGTACCTGTGACATTGAGACGTTCAATTTGTTGAAAGTTGACCTGGTCATAGTCACCCGCATCATTTTCGTAGGCATAGAAGTACCCTGAACCATTGTTATAGACATAACTGGTAATTCCCGGAGTCCGATTACCACCTGCGTAAGTGTTGCTGGAATAGTTGACGACCAACACGTCATTGCCAATGCCACCGTTAACAGTATCTTTGCCGCGCCCAGCATTAATGATGTCGTCTCCCGCACCAGTGTTGATGTTGTTATCCCGGTCTTGGCTGAAGCTAATTGTGTCATTTCCACTACCAGTGATTAAGCCATCGAAGTACTCAATGCCGCTGGCACTTGTACCATCGCTGAGGGTCACCGTTGCTTGGGCAGAACCGTTATCGTTAAAACTTAGACCTGTTGTGGCAGCAGCGAAGTTGGCATCGGTTAAGACATCAATTCCCGCGCCGCCATTGACGATATTTGCACCTACACCGCCAGTAATTGTGTCATCCCCATCTCCACCATTGATGCTGTCATTACCCGCGTCGCCATTGATGCTGTCATTACCCGCGCCGCCATTGAAGGTATCATCGCCAAGACCACCATTGAGTTTGTCAGCAAAGTTCGTACCTGTGACATTGAGACGTTCAATTTGTTGAAAGTTGACCTGGTCATAGTCACCCGCATCATTTTCGTAGGCATAGAAGTACCCCGAACCATTGTTATAGACATAACTGGTAATTCCCGGAGTTCGATTACCACCTGCGTAAGTGTTGCTGGAATAGTTGACGACCAACACGTCATTGCCAGTGCCACCGTTAACAGTATCTCTACCACGCCCTGGATAAAAAATGTCGTCGCCACTATTATTTGCTCCACTTGGAGGCAGGGTATTATCAGAATCATTGCCGGTAAAGGTTGCCATAGTTGAATAAGATTGTAAATTGTTTGCCAGATTTTATTGCTCAATCAGATAAATTTGGTTGTGCTTACCAAGATGCTCTGATTGAATTTTTGTTGATTGAGCATAGATACTGAATCATTTGCATTCAGCATCTTTTCGTAAATCAGCACTTTTCTGCAACATAAATTTTTTGACCAGATTTTGTGACATATCTTTAGTGCGAATATTTTCGCTCACAAACTGATAAATTTAATTTATAAATTATTCACATTTAGCTCTGTTTTGATCCCTATATTACATAGATATTTTGGCAATGCAAGTTGATTGAAAAATATCAAGAATATATTAATAAATTAATTTTATTTTTCTGATCAATTCAGTACCTAATCAATATTTAATATTGCCAAAAAGTTTATTTTGTTATCAAAAACTGATAGCAAATTTAGTTTGAGCGAAAATCCCAGAGTTGATATAAAAATATGAGGCTTTATAGTTAATATTTTTAGATTTGTTGGTCAAAATAACACTTTATGAAGTATACACAGAATTTTATTGATTTTTTATGAAGAATAGCTATTTATATATAAATTTTCAGTGAATATACTACTTTAAGAAGAAATTAAGTATACAAATATTGTTATCTGTCTGTTAGTTTGACTTTGATCTCATGCTGTTCTTATGGGTGGTGTATGAAAGGGGAAAGAGAAGTAGAGAAAGCAGAGGAGACTATTAAGTAGATCAACATAATTAAATGTAAGATGTCATTGCGTAAAGCCTTCTCCTAGCGGAGACGCGCAAGGGACGGCATAGCTTCTCCTATCGGAGAGGCTGCGCCCTAAGCGTTCGCGAAGCGTCTCGTAGAGAAGCTATGCCGTAGGCTTTACGCTTAGCGCGCAGCGTCTCGCAGAGAGGAACGAAGCAATCGCTGCATACTGGGATTGCTACCCTACGGGAAGCCACTGACGCTCCTTCGTCGCTACCGCTTCGCTAACGTGTCTACGTCGTTCCTCCTCTCTTCGAGACGCTTCGCGAACGCAATGACAAAACATATTATATTTATTTATGTTGAGCTACTTAACAATCAATATTTCAATTCATTCAATCAGGGCAAAATACCACAAACAAGGATATAAAATCCTCTTTTCTAGTCCCTGGTTTTTAGTCCCGATTCTTCAAGACAAAAATGAGGTTTTTTGCCTATTACTTTTAGCAATCAAAATATTCCTTGGTTGCTACCACCATCAACTTGCAGCATCACTCCATTTACAAATGAGGCGGCGGGTGAACAAAGAAATACAGCTACGTTGGCAAACTCCTCTGGAGTACCCATCCGACTTAAGGGGTTATTTGCATTGATATCCGCAATTTCTGCTTCTTTGGTTTTGCCATTTTTGGCAATCCGGGCGTTGATTAATTCTTCTACTCGCTCTGTATATGTCCAGCCTGGTAAGATGCTGTTAACGCGAATTTTATCCTTACCTAATTCTTGGCTGAGTGTTTTAGTTAAACCAATCACCGCTAGACGAATTGAATTAGATAAAACTAGATTTTGAACTGGTTGTTTGGTGGAAGTTGAGGTAATAGTCAGAATTGCCGCCGCGCTAGATTGGCGTAAGTAAGGTAAGGCAGATTTGAGCAAATTAACCGCACTAAGCAAATTGAGATTAATTGCGCTTTCCCAAGTTGATACATCAATATCGTCAAATGTGCCGGCAGGTGGCCCCCCTGCATTAGTAACTAGGATATCTAAGCCGCCAAATTTCTCTACTGTGGCATTAATTACCCGCTCAATTTCTGCTGGTTGAGTCACATCTGCACGTACAGCTAGCACTTGTGTACCTGTTTCATCAGCGATTTGAGCAGCAGTTTTGTCAACTACTTCACTGCGGGCACAAATAGCCACTTTTGCACCCTCGCGGGCAAATTGCCTTGCTGTGGCTTTACCTAAACCTTTGCTAGCGGCTGTCACTAAAACTATTTTGCCATTAAGTTGCAAATCCATAATTTCTGCCTTGTGTAATCAAGCACTAGTATTGTGCCAAGCCAAAATAGCTGGGTTTGGGCTGGGAAAAGGGGCTAAAAACCTTTTCCCTTTTTCCTTTTCCCCCGCCTGCCTCACTCAAGTAAATCTGGTTGTTCGCGCACAATCCTGTGATAAAGTGGCTGAAAGCAGCACCAGCCATTGAAATGTGAACCTACTTGAGTTTTTGTTAACCGCGCGGTATCATGCCCAATGATCTTAGGTTTTCCCGCTGCTTCAGCTAAAAGTTGTGCTTGGCTTGAGCGTTCTAAGTTAATGAACCACCAAGTAGCTTCATCTACGGAATGACCGATGGTGAGCATTCCGTGATTACGCAGAATTACAGCTTTATGATATCCCAAAATTTCCGCAATTCGTTTAGTTTCGGCTATATCTAGCAAGTCACCTGTGTAGTCATGAAAAACACTATGATCTTCGTAGAAAGCACAAGAATCTTGATTGAGGGGGTCAAGGGGACGACCTAAGCTAGACCAAGCTTTACCATAAATGGAGTGGGTATAAACTGTGGCGATCGCATCGGGTCTAGCTTGATAAATATAGGAATGAATAGCAAAGATGTCTCGATTTACTGGTTGATTGCCTTTAACAACATCACCATCTTTATTTACCAATATCAAGTCAGAAACTCGGATTTCTCGAAAATCTATCCCCAGAGGGTTGAGCCAAAAATGGTTTGTTAACTCTGGATCGCGAACTGTAATATGACCATATTTACTGTCGTTAAATCCCTGCTTAGCAAACAGGCGCAAGGCTGCAGCTAGGCGTTGTTTGCGATGTAAGCGTTCATCTTCAACTCGCTCGAATACGGGAGGTTGGGGTTTATCTAATTTACGCATATTATTTTGTTTAAGCTTTCAAGCAAGCATTAGTCTTTTGGCTATGGTTAAGAGATGTTGGAACTCAACATCTATAAATTCCACGCTTTGCATAGCGATCGGCATTAATACAGATTTTCTGCCTGTTGGTGAAAATCAAAAAATGTTTATTTAGGCTTTTGTACTATTGTGAAGGCAAAGATTTATTTAGGCTTGAGGCTATTTGTTTGATTAGCATCAGAGTCAATTTTTAAGCCTAGTTGCTCCAGCCGGGAATAATTTAGGTATTCTTTCAAGATAATGGTGAATGGATATCTCCGGAATACAGTAGCTTGTCCTTGTGACAAAAGCTTTCTGGCATAGCTAAGATGAATTGGGGATAACTGTTGTTTGTTGGCATCAAGAATAAAAACTTTAGTCATTATGGATACATTAGCAAGGCAATAGTTATTAGGTGTTCATTAACTCAGCAACAACCATCTATTGTTGGTGCTACCGTTGTACTTTTGCTTTTAATGTTAGTAATTTACTCATGACTGTAGGCGATCGCATCTTCTAAAAGATGCAATCTTCAAAACAGTATAGTATTTACTCCCATGTCCTAGTCATCCAAATTAAATTTTGCTACCTAATTTCTGACTAATCACAAGGTTATTATTCCCAGAATGATCGTTATTCCACACCCTGGATATCATTTCTAAGTACTTATTTATCAGGCGATCGCCTGTTTTACATATAGTAGAGTCTGCTGTTACTAACTAAATATTAAGTTTTGTAGATATGTAACGGTTTTTTGCAAACTTACCAAAATTGCTAAGTTTTGTTGAGCAATTTTTGCTGAAGAAAGGCAGGGGGTAAGGGAGGACAAGGGGACAAATGCCCAATGCCCAATGACGCCAGTTGCCTCAAGTCGGGAAACCCGCCCACGGCACTGGCTCCCCAATGCCCCATGCCCAATACCCCTATGACGCTTTCAACTGTGCCTCAGAAACCCAAGTACCGTGAAAACCATAAGGTACTCGTTGGGGAATCATGACCCGCGCTACAGGTTGACTGGTGAGATCTTGGGCATTGACTACCACTAATTCGGATGTATCTGAAGCTTCATCATGGACAAACGTAATTAGCCAGCCATCATCCTCAGTAATTGCACCAGGACGCGGCGCAAATACAGCTTCGCCGCCATAGCGTCCTTGTCCAAATTCATGGGTTTGCGATTTACCGCTGTTGAGTTCGTATTTAATTACACCCTCAAATAAAGGTAAGGGACTATTCGCCATCTTACCAGCATAGCCATATCGCGTTGGCAGTCCCAAAAAGTTTTCGTTGACGCGAGGAAATTCCGCAGCGACATCATCTAATCTCTGTTCACTCACTGTTCCTGTTCTCAGGTTAAATCGCCACTGATGCAGGCGAGGAATATTGGCATCTGGGTCTGCTGGAGTATCTTCAACCTCTAAGACAGTTGTAGAATTCATCCGACAGGCGATTAGTACTACTTCGTCGCCTGCTTCATAAGCGTTGTAGACATGAAAGACGTAACAAGGCGAACTTTCAAACCAACGGATATTACTGTTATTACCATAACGGGGGACAATACCAAAGCGACTAGGGCGATCGCTCTCAAACATTAATAAAGATTCACCGCGATGCAGCCGTTCAGCGCTGAAAGTTAAAGGTAAATCCATGAAAATAGTATAGTTTTTGGTGATGGCAAAATCGTGCATCATCACGGGCATCGGCAACTCAATTGGCACTGTTTGCAACAACTCACCGACTGCGGAAACTATACTGTATTGCAGATATGGCGGCGCGAATGAGTAACCAAAAAACATCATCTCGCCTGTAACTGGGTCTACTTTGGGATGTGCTGTAAAAGCAGAAACCAGCTTGTCATTATAAGTATATTCACCAATTGTGCCTAACTCAGGCAGGGTGATGGCGTGAGGTGCGCCGCCTTCATTGAGCGCCAACATCTGACCACCATGCCAAATTAACGCTGTATTACCAGTATTTTTGTAAGCACCGTGGGGGTTGTCCATTTGTGGTGGTTCTAAAAGTCCACTCCAGATAGCCTTTCCGGCTTCATGTTCCATTTTCCATCCCCTGGTTTGCACATAGCGATTGCGATAAGTCGCTTTACCTTCGCTAATCTGCACACCATGCAACATTCCATCGCCATCAAACCAATGATACTTACCTATGGGTGTCCATTGGGGATTAGGGCCATTGCGGACAAACATCCCCGATAACTCTGGCGGTAATTCACCGACAACTTGCAAGGTATCTGTAGTGATTTCTGGGCGCACTGGTGCAAAATTACCATTCAGATATGGATTAACTGCTGTGCTAGGAATTGTGCTATTTGTCATAAGTAGCAAATGCGATCGCGGCAATGTGACCCATATATTTTAGCGATCGCTTATTCCCCATGCCCTCTTACTTCAACTAATATAGTTAAATTCAGTACTAGTGCCACGTTTAATATCAGCATTGCTATCAATATCAGCAGTGTTATATACTGTGCTTACTAATGATTGGATGCCTGATATTACCTTAAAAGTGCGCCTTTACCTGTGCAACCAAGACAACTTACGTACAGCATCTTTTCAAACAACAAGTACGCGGAACATATTGCTTGGCTGCTGTTTTTTGCTTTGAGTTTTCTGTGCGGATATGTGATATTTTGAGTGATATCGCTATTTAACTAATTACTAATTCGTAATTCGTAATTCGTAATTTTTGGTGAAACACCGTTCGTCTATACGTGGAGCAAGTTTGAGACGGGCTATAAATCCCCGTCTCAAACAGTCTTTAACTACGAATTACGAATTATTTTAAAAAATATTGCTTACGTATTTCCTATCGTACTTAATAAAATAAAAAACTCCACTGACAGATTGGAGTTTTTGTTAGTTGTCAGTAGTCAGTGGTAATAGAGATGAGGACAATTAACTTTTGATAAGCAAAGCGCAATAAATGTTTTTTTATTAAAGAAACTAAAATTTAGTATCAAGAATCACAATTTAATGGTTAAATATCAAACTAATATCACAGTTTAAAGCTTGAGCTAGTTAACTTTCTCAGAGCTAGCTGATTCATTGAGAGGAAAATTCACAAATATATGAGTAGACTGAACCGACGTAGGTTTTTGATTTACGGCTCTGCAACTATTGGGACTAGCATCTTTTTGAAAGCTTGCGCTAATAATTCTCCAAGCACTACAAATAGCCCTTCTCCAAGCAGTGCAAACAACCCAAGCGCTTCTCCTGTGGCTGCTGCTGGCGACAAAATCAAAATAGGTATTCTGCACTCACTAAGTGGCACAATGTCTATTAGTGAAAAAAGCGTTGTTGATGCTGAAAAATTAGCCATCAAAGAAATTAACGCCAATGGTGGGGTGTTAGGAAAACAAATTGAAGCCATTGTAGAAGACGGTGCTTCTAACTGGGATACATTTAGAGAAAAAGCCACCAAGTTGATTGATCAAGATAAAGTAGCTGTAGTTTTTGGTTGTTGGACTTCAGCTAGCCGCAAAAATGTTAAACCAGTCTTTGAAAGTAAAGACCATATGCTGTGGTATCCTGTGCAGTATGAAGGTCAAGAGTGTTCTAAAAACATTTTTTACACAGGTGCAGCGCCAAATCAACAAATTGAACCTTCTGTTGATTGGTTGTTAAAAAATAAAGGCAAAGAATTCTTTTTAGTCGGCTCAGACTATGTTTTCCCTCGCACCGCTAACACGATTATAAAAGCACAATTAGAAGCTCTTGGTGGAAAAACAGTTGGTGAAGATTATTTACCCTTGGGTAATACAGAAGTAACACCAATAATCACAAAAATTAAGCAAACTTTGCCTAACGGTGGGGTAATTTATAACACCTTAAATGGTGATAGCAACGTGGCTTTCTTCAAACAGTTGAAAGGTGCGGGATTAACACCAGATAAATATCCTTCGATGTCGGTAAGTATCGCCGAAGAAGAAGTTAAAGCTATTGGTGTTGAATATCTCAAAGGTCACTACGCTGCTTGGAATTACTTCCAAACAGTAGACACTCCTGCTAATAAGAAATTTGTCGAAGCGTTTAAAAAAGAATATGGTGCTGACCGGGTAACAAATGACCCGATGGAAGCCGCATATATCGCCGTTTATTTATGGAAGCAAGCAGTAGAAAAAGCGGGTACTCCTGATTTAGCTAAAGTGCGGGCTGCGGCCTATGGTCAAACCATAGATGCACCTGAAGGAAAAGTGACAGTAAATGCTAATCATCACATCTCCAAAGTTGTGCGGATTGGTCAAGTTAGAGATGATGGTTTGTTTAATATTGTCTATGCTACACCTGCGCCAGTTGAGCCAGTTCCTTGGAATCAATTTGTGAAAGAAACTAAGGGATATGCTTGTGATTGGTCAGATCCAGCTAAAGGTGGTAAGTACAAAAAGGCGTAGTTAGTCATTAGTCATTAGTCATTGGTCATTGGTCATTAGTTAAGATTTTGACTTTGGACTATTGACTAGTGACTCATTACTAAAAAACAAGCTGATAGCTGATGGAGAAAAATGTTAACAGGTTTTTTAGATGCTTTGTTTAATGGGATTAGCATCGGTGCTGTGTTATTAATTGCAGCCTTGGGATTAGCCATTATCTTTGGCTTGATGGGTGTGATTAATATGGCGCATGGTGAATTGATGATGTTTGGAGCTTATACAACATTTGTTGTGCAAAATGGCTGTAAGCAATTAGGCGGGTTTTGGTTTGAAATTTATATATTTTTGGCTTTAATCATCGCTTTCATTTTCACAGCATTTATCGGCTTAATTCTCGAAAGAGGTGTGATTCGTTACCTCTATGGAAGACCACTAGAAACTCTGCTAGCAACTTGGGGAGTCAGTTTGATTTTTCAGCAGTTTGTGCGGAGTGTAAATTGGGTATTATTTATTGGCTTGATATTGTTTTCTGTGTTGTTTTTTGGGGGATTATGGTTTTTAAATTCCCGCACTAATTTAGAGAGAGTTCGTAACTGGGTTGTGGGGGTGATTTTCTTGCTATCTTTGGGCGTGACAATGACTACAGGGAATTTATTGAGTCAAACTTATAAGCTAGCAGTTACTCAACCTTGGTTCGGCGCACAAAATGTAGATGTAACTGCGCCTAAGTGGTTACAAACTGGTATATCTTTAGCTGGTGTACAGTTACCATTCGCCAGATTATTTATTATTGCTTTGACAATAATTTGTGTTGGCGGAATTTATTTCTTTTTACAGCGTTCTAGCTGGGGATTAAAAATTAGGGCGGTTACACAAAACCGCAGTATGAGTGCTTGTTTAGGTATCCCCACGCAAAAAGTTGATGCAATTACTTTTGCTTTGGGTTCCGGTTTAGCTGGTGTGGCTGGGTGTGCAATTAGTTTATTAGGTTCTGTCGGACCGAATACTGGACAAAATTACATTATCGACACATTTATGGTGGTGGTTGTCGGTGGTGTGGGTAATTTATTAGGTACTATTGTCGCTGCTTTGGGAATTGGCACAGCTAACTTTTTAATTGGTTCTGGAACTTTAGCTTTGTTGTTGTCTCCTGTTAAGCCTTTAGCAGATTTCTTGACGTTTTTTGCAACCACAAGTATGGCTAAGGTGATGGTATTTTTGCTGATTATTGTATTTTTACAGTGGAAGCCTGCGGGGATGTTTCCGCAAAAGGGTAGAACTGTTGATGTTTAAGCTGAAGCAGACAAGGAGGGGGTGCAGAGGATGAAGCAAAATAGGCGCAGGTTAATATTAATTGAGGTTGGGGTAGTAGTGGCGATCGCACTTCTCCTCATTGTGATTATGCCAGTGGTGCTGTCAGAGTTTCGCTTGAATTTGTTGGGGCGATTTTTGTCACTGGCGATTGTGGCTTTAGGTATTGATTTGATTTGGGGTTATACTGGTTTACTCAGTTTGGGACATGGTATTTTCTTTGGTTTGGGTGGATATGCGATCGCTATGTACCTGAAACTGCAAATCCCAACAGGGGAGTTACCTGATTTCATGGGATTATATGGTGTCACGGAACTTCCTTGGTTTTGGCGTCCTTTTTATTCTTTCCCCATCGCCGTAGTGGCTGTAGTGATAATTCCCGGCTTGCTGGCGGGATTGCTGGGATATTTAGTATTCCGCAATCGCATTAAAGGAGTCTATTTTTCCATTTTGACCCAAGCTGCAATTATTGTATTCTTCAACTTTTTTAACGGTCAACAACAATTTTTTAATGGTACAAATGGACTGATAGATTTCACAACATTATTTGGTGCAACAGTCAGCGATCCGAAAACAAAATTTATTTTCTACACACTCACAGTCTTATTTCTCGCCGCTACCTATGGGATTTGTCGCTGGTTAACCAGTGGACGTTTTGGTAGATTGTTAATCGCCATTCGCGATGATGAAAGCCGGGTGAGATTTTCTGGTTATGACCCTGCACATTTTAAAACATTAGTGTTTGCAGTTTCCGGTGCGATCGCAGGCATAGCAGGAGCATTTTACACCCTACAAAGTGGTTCTGTCTCCCCCAGAGCAATGGATATTGCTTTTTCCATTGAAATGGTGATTTGGGTAGCTGTGGGAGGAAGGGCTACATTAATCGGCGCAATTGTGGGAACTGTATTAGTTAATTATGCCCGTGCTTTTTTAAGCGAACAATTTGCCGAAATTTGGCTATTTTTCCAAGGCGCACTCTTTTTAATAGTCGTCACAGTCCTACCTGACGGACTAGTAGGATGGTTCCGTAGTCGAAAAATTGCTCTTTTCAAACGCCCTCAAGAAATTTCTACATATCCCAGTTTAGAAGAAGACCCAGAAGTGCAACATGAACGCCAAAATCTTGGAAACTGAAAACGTCACGGTCAGTTTTGACGGTTTTAAAGCTCTAAAAAACCTAAATTTTCATATGGATGTGGGTGAATTACGAGTAGTAATTGGCCCTAACGGTGCGGGGAAAACCACATTCCTTGATGTCATCACTGGGAAAGTACAACCAACTATAGGGAGAGTTTTATTTAAAGGTAAAAACCTCCGTTCTTTACCAGAACACCAAATAGCGCGGCGAGGAATTGGGCGGAAATTTCAAACACCTAGAGTTTATCTCAACTTAACACCAAGGGAAAATTTAGAAATTACCAGTAACCGCAATAAGAATGTTTTTTCCACATTGTTGGGGCGTTCTCATTCCAGTGAATATAAAAATATTCAAGGATTATTAGAAACCATTGGCTTAACTCCGAAAGCAGACATCCCAGCAGCTTTATTATCCCACGGCGAAAAGCAACGCTTAGAAATTGGCATGTTAGTCGGACAATCCCCAGACTTATTACTAGTTGATGAACCAGTCGCCGGTTTAACCGATGAAGAAACATATAACATCGGCGAACTACTTTTAACATTAGCCCAGAGTCATTCAATTTTAGTGATTGAACATGATATGGAATTTGTGCGACAAATCGCCAAAAAAGTCACAGTACTACATGAAGGTACGGTACTCTGTGAAGGCAATTTTGAAGAAGTCCAAAATGACCCCAGGGTGATTGAGGTTTATTTGGGAGAACAGCAAGAGTAGAGAAATGTTGACTGTTGACTGTTGTACGGGCGGGTTCACAGATATCCTCGTGGATCAACAATGATCTAAATAAACCCGCCCCTACAGACTGTTGACTGTTGACTGTTCACAAATGACAAATGACAAATGACAAATGACAAATGCTAAATATATCTAATCTTAACGTTTACTATGGTGAAAGCCATATTCTGCGCAATGTAGATTTGAATGTTCCAAATGGGCAGATGATTTGCCTAATTGGACGCAATGGGGTAGGGAAAACAACCCTACTCAAAACAATTATGGGATTACTTAAACCTCGCAGTGGTTCAATTAACTTCAATGGGAATTTAATCAACTCTAAATCACCAGACCAAAGAGCAAAAATGGGAATTGGTTATGTTCCCCAGGGACGAGAAATTATCCCGCGTTTGACGGTTAAAGAAAATCTGTTATTGGGATTAGAAGCTAGGCAGAAACCAGTGAAAAAAGCTGAAATTAATGAGGAGATTTTTAGCTTATTTCCGGTGTTGAAAACCATGTTGTCAAGGATGGGTGGTGATTTAAGTGGTGGACAACAACAACAACTAGCGATCGCTCGTGCTTTAATGGGACAGCCCCAATTACTCGTATTGGATGAACCAACAGAAGGGATTCAACCCTCAATCATCCTGGAAATTGAAGCCGCAGTCCGCCGCATCATTGAAACCACAGGCATTTCTGTTTTACTTGTAGAACAACACTTACACTTTGTCCGCCAAGCTGATTATTATTACGCCATGCAAAAAGGTGCTATTGTTGCCTCAGGTTCCACCGATGAACTTAGTCAGGATGTGATTCAACGATTTTTGGCAGTTTAATTTTATTAGTCAGTTGTCAGTTGTCAGTTGTCAACCGTCAACACTCAACAGTCATTGGGTAAGAAGAGTTATTAGTTATTTCTCCTCTACCCCCTCTGCATCCTCTGCTCCCAGTCGCAGGTATCGCTAAACTTTTCAGTATACGGAAAATTGCGATCGCCGCATTAGTTTTCAAAGTTGTAATATTTACGTTCTCTGACATGAGAATACCGTTAAATGGAATATAAGTACGGGAAAAATCTCATGGCTGACCTAAATGGTACTTGGCTAGGAACCTATTGGCAACAAGGAGTCCCTAGCCGCTTTGAAGCAGTATTCGTTCAAAGTGGCAATGCTCTTAGTGGCTCTATTTTGGATGACAACTACTTAGGCGAAGCCCAAATTAGCGGCGAAGTAAATGGACGTAGTATTAGTTTTACCAAACGCTATTTAATCACCTCCCCCGCCCCCATTAAATACATTGGCACTCTCTCAGAAAATGAAGACTATATCCAGGGACAGTGGAACATCGGGGCGCGCCACTATGGCCCCTGGGAAGCGCGACGCAGTGGAGATAATCTCATGGCTGAACTCAAAACTCGTATTCAACAGCAAATACCCCAGGCGACGGGATCGGGGGGATGAGGAGACAAGGGGACAAGGAGAGAAGTCTGAGCGGAGGCTTCCTCCGATCAGAACTTCGGAGGGACAAGGAGGACAAGGGGGACAAATAACTATTGCCCAATGCCCAATGCCTGGTAGGCTGAGCGAAGTCGTACCCTACGGGAAGCAAGCTACGCGCAGCGTCTCGCAGAGAAGCCCAATTGACAAAAGAGAGACAATATTTTGAGCTTAACTCTTTATTTCCTTCGTCACGGACAAACAGAATGCAGTCGCAATAATGCCTTTTGCGGTTCGATAGACTCAGAACTCACGCCTGAAGGTTTAGCAATGGCTGAAGCTTTTGCAACTGCTTACAGTTCTACACCTTGGAAAGCAGTTTATTCTAGTCCGATGCGGCGAACTGTATTGACAGCAGCACCGCTATGTGCAGCGCTAGATATACAACCAGAACTGCGAGATGGTTTAAGGGAAATTAATTATGGTAAGTGGGAAGGAAAACCACCAGAAGTCATCAGCCAAGAATTTCATGATGATTATCTGCGTTGGTCAGCCGACCCTGGATGGTATCCACCAACAGGTGGAGAACTGGCAATTACCATCGCTTATCGGGCAATGCAGGTAATTGAAGAAATCAAGCACCTTTACAGTAGTGGCAATGTTTTAGTAGTTTCTCACAAAGCAACTATCAGAATTATTCTGTGCAGTCTGTTGGGTATTGATGTGGGACGCTTCCGCTATCGTATCGGCTGCCCAGTTGCTTCTGTGAGTGTTGTAGAATTCACCTCTCACGGCCCCCTGTTGCGTTCTATGGCAGACCGGACTCATTTAGATGAAAGCTTGCGTAATTTACCAGGAACTTAGGCAATTTACGTAAAATAATATACAAGTTGCTGTTGGCTGAGCGAAGTCGAAGGGCATAATTATGATTGCCCTAAGCGACACTGTGCCCTAAGCGATACTGTGCCCTGAGCGACACTGTGCCCTGAGCGAAGTCGTTCGCGCTAGCGTCTCCGAAGGAGAAGGGCATAATTATGATATGTACAATAATATTTTCTCAAAATATCTTTAAATCTTGGCTCAATTCTTCTGTTCTTCGTTTTCTGGGGCAGTATATTTACAGAAAACGTTTATACCAATTTTGACAATATATAAGATTACAATAGTCGCGATCGCCCCGTCAATCGGGATGCCATTTACTGCTGCAACAGTCACCAATGAACCAATAACACTGTTAAGCAAAGCAGCACTACCAGGATTTTTGGTGTATTCTGTAATTTTGCCCCGTAAACCATCATCCCCGCAAATTTCCGCGCGAATTTCTTCGAGAGTTAGCTGTAACAGTGATTTACCCTTGCCATAATCGGTTTTACCGAACTTCTCTTGCCAAAGTGCATCAAAACTCGCTTCCAAGTCACCTTTATTTTGTTGCAGAGTAGTCAGCGCTGATTGTGTTGCGGTATCGCCTTGGAGAATGTGCTGAATTTCTTGGATTTCCGCTGGGGTTAATTGAGTCATGCTAGATTCTGATGCGGGATAATTGAAAGGCTGAGGATTAAGTTATCACCAACTGTGAAACATTAAGCCTGAATGAGACGATAGTGACCGTTGATCAGACGATAGTCATCGTTGATCAGACGAATAGTGACGATTGATCAGACGATAGTCATCGTTGATCAGACGATAGTCATGATTGATCAGACGATAGTGACGGTTGATCAGACGATAGTCATCGTTGATCAGACGATAGTCATGATTGATCAGACGATAGTCATGGTTGATCAGACGATGTTAAGGCTTAATTTTACAAGTTTTTGGGAAAAACTTATGCGATCGCTTGTAATGCTTCAGCAAAACTTATTTGAGGTGCTGCGAGATACCCATTGTGGGTATGACCGATCAATACTGTTATACACTGTTCTCTCGCATACCCGAAATAACGCCCGCAGGCTGGAAGCCTGGGGCTATCGCTACAAAGCCTGCCTTCGCAGGCTGGATTTCTTAGCCCACGTTCGTCGAAGACGTTCCCGAAGGGTAGGTGGGCTTTGTTCGATTAGCCGCACCCTTCTAGGGTGACGGCGATATTGCGGGATAAGCGAGGAGTATTAACTCTGTTTCACCAGATGTATCCTTCAAGAAGTCGGGGATCTGAATCAACCTAGCCCATCCCGCGCTTGCCAAATTGCCTCACGCATCTCACCCGCGCACTCTTCACCCGTCGCCTCGCGCCAAATAACTTGAAACTGGCTTTCGCCTAACTGCTGGAGCATACGGGCTAAAGTATAGATATAATAAGCAATCAAATCTTGATTATGCTTTAGTTCAATGCCTAAAGCACCAATGTAAATTGGCAAAGCCTCAGCGTAATTTTGTTGAGCTTCTAAAGCTCTACCCCATTTACCCAGCGTTAATGAAGCGTTATACCAATCCTGAAACTGCTGATAAACTTCCCAAGCTTTTTGATAATAGTTAATTGCCACATCAAACTGCCTTTGCTCTTCGGCTACCATGCCCAGTTGTCCATAGACAGTGGCAGCAGTGTACAAATCCTCAGCATCTTCAAATATCTTCAGCGCCTTGTGGTAGTAATGAATCGCCAGTTCAAACTGCGTCTGCTCTTTGGCTACTGTGCCAAGGTTGTGATAGATACTTGCCGCACTGTACAAATCCCCGGCATCTTCCAATATCTTCAGTGCCTTGTAGTAGTAACCAACAGCCTCATCAAAATGCAGTTGCTCAAAAGCGATATTGCCCAGTGTGTGATATTCACGAGCAGCATTGTACAAATCCCTGGCATCTTCAAATATCTTCAGCGCTTTGTGGTAGTAATCAATAGCTGTAAGGAACTGCCTCTGCTCATAGGCGACATTGCCCAGTTGGTGATATTCACCAGCAGCAGAGTAAAAATCCCCAGCATCTTCTTTTATCTTCAGCGCCTTGAGGTAGTAATCAATTGCCACATCAAACTGCCTTTGCCGTTGGGCGATTATGCCCAGTTGATGATAAGGAACAGCAATTTTGTCATTCACCGAGGAGTCATTTAAAGCTATTAATTCATCGAGAATTTCTTGATATATTTTACTCGCACTTGCCAAATCAGCACTTCGCAGTGCCTCATTAGCTTCAATACCCCGCAAATACATCCAGAAATTAACAGCATTCTTACCCTTTGCTTTCGCATCTGCCAATTGCATACCAATTTGCTTCAGCGCCCGTTGTTGCAGTGACTTAAATTCGGGTTTGCGCCCGATGCGCTGATACACCTCTCCCAAGGCATGTAGAATTACTTGTGCATAATTCCATTCTTGTTGCTGTTCGGCTAGACGTAGATTTTGCAACAGATTTGGTTCTTCCACTTGCAGCAGAAAAGTTGCTAGTTCTGCGTTGCTAATAAATTGCTTATAGTAAAAATCTCCCTGAAAAGCGTAGACAATAAGCAACTTTTTTTCCAGTTCGTTAATCACCTCCTCATCTGTCATTGCGAGCGAAGCGAAGCAATCGCCAGATTGTTCGGGATCATGAGATTGCTTCGTTCCACTGCGTTCCACTCGCAATGACGCTATGGTGTTTAACTGCTGGCGCAAATACCAAGGTAATGCAGGGTGAATTTTGTAGATAGTCTCATTACCAAAATATTCAACAATACCTGCGGTGGCGGCTTCATTAAGTAGCTGCAACCAATCAGCTTTTTGCAGGTTCTCCCCAAACACCGCCCGATATGCTTGTCCAAATTCATTATCAGGACTTGCTGAAAAACCACTCAGCCAATCAACATTCACCCGTTCCGAAAACAACGCCAAAAACGGTAAGTGTCGCCGCGCCTTTTCTGACAACTTCGCAAAGGAATAATCCAACGATACCGTAAGCGACTTATCCCTACCTTCGTCCTCCACTCCCTGAAAAGTATCCAACCCCCGCCGCAAAGCCTCAATTAACTGAGTTGGTGTCTGCGTCTTTAAATGCGGTAACACCACCCGCAATGACAGGGGATGTCCTCCCAGCAATTTCAACAACTCTAAATACTCGGCTGGTAGGTTCTTTCTCTCCACACCCACGGTTTGCAGAATCTTCGCGGCTAATTCTGCTGCATCCGCTGACGACAACCCCCGCAAGTTGATTAAACTATACCCACAATCTAGCCAAGGTTCTTCACGGCGACTGGTAATTAATACCCAAGATTTCCCACCCCGCAATTCTTTCACAAACCGCTTCAGCTGATTTCTTTCTTCCCCACTCACTAACGGTTCATTCCCCGTCGGGAAACCGTTGACGGGTTCAAAGTTATCCCAAATCAATAAACAAGGATTGGTTTGCAAATATTGTCGCACCACCGCTTGTTGCTGTTCGCTCATCAATTGGGAAAATCTCTCACCGCCCAACGCCCGCCCAATTTGGTTAATTACCTGACTCAACCCCGCCCCTTGTTCAAAGGAAGTGAAGAAAATACCGCCTGTGCGTCCTTGGGTATCATCTAACCACCGCGCAAACCCACCGACTAACTCTGTCTTCCCAACGCCGCCCATTCCCTGAACTAACACTACATGATTTTGCCGAAATGCTCTCTCTAACCGCAAAATCTCATAATCTCGCCCAATAAAACCATAGGCGCTTTCATCAGGTAAACCTTCCATTTTCACCCCCCTTGCTAAGGGGGGCTGGGGGGGATCTGCTTGCGCCATCAAGTCTAAAAAACTCGGCGCTTGCTGCTTGGGAACAAAGGGGGTATAAGGTTCCTGTTGATATAAAACCGGGACAAGCCAATCTTGTAACGGTAAATTTCCTTTAGGGCTGGGACGCAGTTTCTCAATTGACATCGACTTTCGCCCTACAGCCACGGCGGTGGCGATACTTCCACCCCGCACCAATTCGCCATACAATCGCCCAATAAAGTGTTTTGCTCCTTCGGCTTGGACGGAATACGCCATCGCCACCACACCTTTCGCCCCCAATTTCACCAACTGTCCCGCCACTGAGGAAAAGGCTTCTTCCCCTACTCGTCCCGATTTGCAAGCGTTCAACACAAAAATCGGCACGCGACAATCAGTCAAATATTGGGCAATTTCCCTGGCGCTGACAGTTTGCTCCTTTCCCTGTTCATCCTCAAAAATTAAAACGCCCTGTGTCTGGTTGTCAAAATTCCCATGTCCATCAAAATGGACGATATGATAAAAACCCTTATTTGCTTGCAATTCCGCCTCAAAGGCTTGCAAACTAGGGGGACGCAACACCTTTAAATTAACTCGCTGGCGTATCGGTTGCAACGCCGCCAACAAAGGACGAGCAATGGTTTTAAAATTTACGTCTTGCTCATCATAAGGACGGGCAATAACTAATAATATATTGAGTTGGTCATCGGGCATTGCTGGCAACTGTGCCCTAACGCCTTGACTGCTGAGACTGCGATACATCCCCGCCAATGAAGGGGCGAGAAATTGATAGTCGGGAGAATACAACAATTCCCAAGGTAAATTTAACACCGTAGCGTTATCGGAAATGATACCCAGTTCGCAGTTATCCAGCCCTTCCCTTGTCGCTTCCTGAAAAAACTCTCTGGCTTTCTCAGTGCTGCGAAATACTAGCTCAAATAACTCTTGTCCCCAATGCTGTAACTTTTGTTCAATCTTTGCAGCATTATCAGGGAAAATACCGTAAGGAAATCGGAGATATTCTTCTAAATACCAGCGCAAATCAGTTAAATTATCTTCATCAAAAGGTTGCTGGAATCTGACTTCAGGAGCAAGGCGCGGGCTTTCATATCCCCGTTGCCAAGAAAGCTGAATTGTTTCACCTTGATGTGTAATCCGCAACCAATTTTTTGCCATGTCTGCTGCGCTGCTTACTGGTTTATTTGATGCTAGCTTATTCCAGTAATTCACGCAGATTGTGGCTGATTCCGTAAGATTTGTGGAAATAGGGAACAGCCACCTTACAAATACTTCGCGTCTTCTCTGCGAGACGCTGCGCGTAGCTTGCTTCTCCGTAGGAGTCTGGGGTTCGTTTTTTCACCTAATTAACTGCGCAGTGGAGTTAAAGAACTGACGACACAATCCGCGTGTAATTAAAATTGTGGTCAGCAAGTTAGCAAAAGCAACCATGAACATCAGTAATATTTCGTAGGAGACAGCATCGGGGGGTGTGGCTCCAGCTAGTAACTGTCCGGTGGTGATTCCTGGGAGCGCAACCATACCAATGAGCATCATTTGATTTAAGGTGGGAAGTACGCCGGCGCGAATGGCTTCTTTGCGATATTGGCTAATGGCTTGCTCTGGAGTTGCGCCTAAGCTTAAATGAGTTTCAATTTCTAAATGTGATGAATTGATGGTATTTACCAGCCGTTCGCCAGCGATCGCAGCTGCATTCATGGCATTACCTAAAACTACCCCAGCTAAGGGAATCAGATACCTGGGTTCGTACCATCTCTCTGGTTGAATAATCAAAAAAATGCTATAAAGCACTGTCAATGCTGTACTGACAAAAATTGACCCCCACACCCAAGGTAATAACCGGGGCAGTTTTTGGCTGATGCGATTTCGTGAGACAATCGCCGTAATCGTCAGCATAATTACTACAATCGCCAACACTGCCCAAACATTGTTTACAGCAAAGATGAAGTCTAAAACGTATCCCAACACAACCAGTTGCAGAATAGTTCTCCCGGTAGCGACGAGGAAATTAAACTCTAGTCCTAATTTTTCCCAAGCAGATAAACCAACTGCGATCGCCATTAAGCCA
The DNA here is from genome assembly GCF_002368195.1 of Calothrix sp. NIES-2100. Lineage (GTDB taxonomy): Bacteria > Cyanobacteriota > Cyanobacteriia > Cyanobacteriales > Nostocaceae > Aulosira. The sequence continues at coordinate 8,312,240 of NZ_AP018178.1, forward strand.
ATTGCGATCGCTAAATCAGCCAAATCTAACTTGATTACATCTTGCATTGGTAATTACCTCCAGGGGCTAGGGGCTAGGGTATAGGGAGAGAAGGGGGACAAGGGGGAGCCACTGCGTTGGACGGGTTTCCCGGCTTGAAGCAAGTGGCGTGACAAGGAGGACAAGGAAGATAAATAAGAAATGCCCAATGCCCAATGCCCAATGCCCAATGACTATTGACAATCAGCAACAATTGAGCGTTGAAGTGCATCTTTTGTATTTCCAGATCAATAAAAACTCATGATCCAAAGTGTAAATTCTGTTCCTGCTTTTGATATTAAACAGCAATATTCGACTCTGGAAGCAGAGGTGAGTGCCGCTGTGTTAGAGGTTCTCGCTTCTGGTCGTTATATTGGCGGGCCTTTAGTAGAAGGTTTTGAAAAAAAGTTTGCCGCTTATCATAATGTAACTGAATGCGTAGCTTGTAATTCCGGTACTGATGCACTGTTTCTCTCGCTACGCGCTTTGAATATTGGCCCTGGTGATGAAGTTATTACAAGTACTTTTACTTTTATTGCTACGGCTGAGGTAATTAGTGCTGTCGGTGCTAAACCGATTTTTGTCGATATTGATGATACTTTTAATCTCGATTTACAGCAAGTAGCTGCGGCAATTACACCTCAAACTAAAGCTATTATCCCAGTTCACCTGTTTGGGCAACCTGTAGACATGACGGCGCTGATGGCGATCGCTCAGTCTCACAATTTAGCAGTCATTGAAGATTGTGCCCAATCCACAGGCGCAAGCTGGGGTGAGCAAAAAGTCGGCAGTATTGGGCACATTGGCTGTTTTAGTTTTTACCCAACGAAAAATCTTGGTGGCTGCGGCGATGGTGGCGCAATTACTACTAATGACCCAGAAATTGCTAGCAAACTGCGGGTACTACGGGATCATGGGAGCAAGGTGCGCTACATCCATGAGGAAATCGGTGTTAATAGCCGCTTAGATGCCATTCAAGCAGCGATTCTGGAGATTAAGCTGCGTCATCTCGATAATTGGAATGAACAACGAAGAGCGATCGCAGCTTATTATCACCAATTCCTCAGCCAAGTTCCCGGTATCATTACTCCGCAAGAATTAGCTGGCGGCGTTAGTGTCTGGAATCAATACACAATTCGCATCTCTGGTGCAGGGCGAAACGGTGCTACCGCTCAATACCGCGACTCAATCCGCCAGCAATTGCAAGAACAGGGCGTGAGTTCAATGGTTTACTATCCATTGCCCTTACATTTGCAACCAATTTACCAAAATCTGGGTTATCAACCAGGTTCCTTACCAGTAGCAGAGCAAATCTGTCATGAGGTGATATCTTTACCCATGTTCCCAGAACTGGCACAAGAACAGCAAGACCAGGTGATTTATGCTCTGAAGGATTGTTTAGGGTAAGGGAGGCAGGGGGGACAAGGGGGACAAGGGGGACAAGGAAGCTCTAGTGCAGAGGAGGAAACCTATACAAAGACTCTCCCTCTGCCCCTCTGCCTCTCTTGGACTGAAGCTCACTTCTAGCCCAATGCCCAATGCCCAATGCCCCATGCCCCATGCCCCAATTACCTACTAAGCGATCGCGCGGCTATTGGCAGTTGCCAAAGCTTCGACAATGCTACGAACAGCGGCAATCATCGCTACTTCGCTGTTGAGTTGGTTAATTGCCGAACCGACACCCACACCAGCAGCACCAGCGGCGATCGCTAGTGGGGCTGTCACGCTAGAAATGCCGGAAGCACACAATACTGGTACTGAAACTACACGGGAAATCTCAAAAGCTGCTGCCAAGGTGGGAGCAGCTTTTTCAATTAAGCCTAAAGTTCCGGGGTGGGCTGGGTTGCTGCTAGTACCGCCTTCGGTTTGGATAATATCAGCGCCAGCTTTTACTAGTTCTTCTGCTAGTTGTACCTGTTGATCTAGTTCCAGAATGTGGGGAACTGTCACAGATAGGGTGATTTCTGGCAACAAAGCGCGAGTTTGGTGAGTTAGTGCTAAAACTTCAAGAGCCTCAAATTTCCGTCCTTGAGCATAGAAGGAATCGAAATTTCCGATTTCAATCAAATCTGCACCAGCCGCCACAGCTTGCACAAATTTTTCTGGCTCTACTGCTGATACACAGATTGGCAGATTGGTCAAACTTTTAGCTAATTGTACTAAAGTCGCATCGGCAGCGATATCAACAAAAGTAGCACCACCCAAATCGGCAGCTTTGATAGTAGCAGCGACGCGATCGCTATCAAAGTTATTTAAACCGGCGATCGCTTTCAGGACACAGCGGTTAGCAAAAGCACGTTGAAGAGAAGAATGCATTGTCATCAGATATTTGGGTTTGAAACCCCGTCCTTTGAAGACGGCTTTACTTTCTTTAAGTGCTGGATTTTGAATGCCGATAAGGCCGAGATCCAGTAAACTCGTTTAAGTCCCTTCCCGCAACACAGTTAAGATGTCCTGTCTAACAGCACCTAACCAATTAGGTTTACAGATAGTCCGAACTAGGGAAGTATTCGGAAGTGTGTACCAAACTGTGTCTCAATGCGGTATTCGCCTCTCACGTTGACTAAACTGGTTTAGTCAATCCTCGTCTCTTTGAGAGCGAGGTTGGTAAAACTTCGTTTGAAGCTATGAAAATTAGGTATATTCTACCGTTACTGAGTTGTCATTGCTCATTGGTCATTTGTCAACAGTCAACAGTCAACAGTCAACAGTCTGTAGGGGCGGGTTTATTTAGATCATTGTTGATCCACGAGGATATCTGTGAACCCGCCCGTACAACAGTCAACAGTCAACAGTCAACGGTCAACAGTTTAAATTTCGTAATACCAAATATCTTCTTCTCGTAACACAATGCGATGTAGGGATAGACGATCAATCATGCCCTCCTGCTCAAACTGTCCCAAAATCCGAGTGATGGTAACGCGAGTTGAACCTAAGATTTCTGCCAAGTCTTCATGAGTTAGACGCATATCGATTAAACGTCCTTTCTCTACTTGTGAACCAAACTTTTTCGATAACCATGCCAATAATTTGAGCAACATGGTATCTACCTTTTTGTAGCTACGAATCACCATCAATTCTTCAGCTTGTTGAATGTGATGCAACAAAGTCTGTGTCGGTTGCTCCCATTCCTCTAAAGGTAAGATTCTCGCCTCGACTTTAGTCAAGCACTCCATTTGATATGGTTGTAGCCTAGATAAACTGCTCCCAACGATGTCGTCTGGCCCCCACAATCCTAAAGCCACAGTCGTGCCATCTTCTAAATATGTATAAGTCCGAACAAAGCCTGATTCAATCTGCCACAGAAGGCTTTGATGCTCTGGTAAGAACGACCTGCGAGTAAAAATCTGCTTAGTATTTCTACTCACTTTACTAGTAACAACTGAGTATAGAGCCATTAGCTGTATAATACTCTTAATCGATAAACTAACTGTAGTATATATATATTGGGTTCTCTGAGTCTACGGTATTTCTATGGCTAAGGCTTGAAATCTGTTGAGCGTCAACAGTAGGGGCGGGTTTATTTAGATCATTGTTGATCCACAAGGATATCTGTGAACCCGCCCGTACAAAAGTCAACAGTCAACAAACCTTTATTTAGGCGTGCTATACGATCGCAAATTATTTTCTTCAGCGAAGGTTTTGAACTCGATCGCATCGTGGCTGCAAAATAGGCGCACGTCATTATTGTAATTGTTGCGTAGCGATCGCAATTTTGCTTGATTCTCCAGTCGCGCCTTGCGGTCTACCTCCATCAGCCATTGGTAAGCACGCAGGCCAGGCGTACAATCTGGCTGTTCAGAATTCATCTCATCTCGGTAAAAGTAAGCATCACCTGCGTGTAGAAGCCAGCCTTCAGATGTTTGGACGGCGATACCCGCATGACCCTTGGTGTGACCGAATAGCGGTATCAGGAGAATTTCCGGCGGTAGTCTCTCATAAAAAATTGGTATCAGATCCGTAATTCCTGCAAGAAATCGGGTATCTGGTTGTTAAAATATTTTTACTTATTGATTTTTATTGCTCGATTGTAGAAAATTGAAAACTCAATTATCTATAATCAAAATGCTCATTAGTTGGATTTACTTAGTTGCTGCGGTAATCTTTGAGGTTTTAGGTACAACTTGTATGAAGTTGTCACAAGGATTTACTCAAGTATTTCCCACAGTATTAATATTTATATTTTATGGACTTTGTTTAACTTTTTTGACACTTTCTCTGAAAACAATTGAAGTTAGTGTTGCTTATTCTTTTTGGGCTGGCTTAGGAACTACGCTGATTGCACTCATTGGTATTTTTTGCTTTCGTGAATCTATCACTACTGTGAAACTGATCTCTATCTTCTTGATTGTCATTGGCGTAACTGGTTTAAACTCAGGTAAATAACCTTTTGTCATTTGTCATTGGTCATTTGTCATTTGTCAATTCAAACCTCTGTCCTCGCAGGATAGAGGTTTGGAGAGAGGTTTGAATTATCTAAGCAGAATTAATTACACACATTATTTCTCTCTTCCCTGTTAAGAGTTCCCTATCTCCCGAAAAGAATTTAATTGTGCGCAACTACTTAAATTTGTAACAACCCTTCTGGATTCACTGAGAAAAGCGATCGCTTCTGCAAACCCTCACGGGATAAAATCTCATTGGCGGCTAATAAGCCACTACTTACAGCCCTTTCCATTAATCCACAAGGGAAAGGCATTTTTACCCAATCGCCAGCAAAAATTAAGTTAGGAATAATGGTGCTAGTTTCTGGGCGTTCTGCGTAACTATTTGGTGGGTATCCAGAAAAGTTATGTTGATTTACTAATTCCCGATGTAATACCTTTGCTTGCTTTAATTCGGGCACAATTTCATAAAGTTCTTGCTCAAATTTCGTCAACAAAGCTTCTTGGGTGGGGAATTCTTTTTCTTTATAGCAGTAAGCGTGTAATTCTACTACGCTACCACCTGTGCGTTTTGCCCAATCAATGAATTGTTCTTGAATGCGATGATAGAGGGTAATGCTATCAGTTAACTGGTAGCCAGATAAAGAAGTAAAATTACTTTGTTCCCACAGAAAATCACGGTCAAACCAGAAGCGACACACAGCAAAAGGGTCTGCAATACTTAAAGCCGCAACTTGCGATCGCACTTTTTGATTAACCTCACCGTTCATCTGCTTAAATAATTGCTGTACTCCCGGTACATCGGTTGCAAATACGTAATAATCGGCTGTGATTGTCTGTGGTGATGATGATTCTTGATTGGCTGCTACTAGCTGTACTTCTTTATCTTGACGTTGGGCAATTTTAAACTTAGTTAAATCTCTTTGTGCTGGCCCTTTTAAAACCTTCCCATCAGCAGCAAATACTGCACCATGACAAGGACAATGAAATTTGCCATCATCGGCTTTTTTGACAGTACAACCTTGATGGGTGCAGGTAAGAGAAATTGCTTCTTGACTTCCTTTTGTGGCAGCAAAGACTTCATCAGCCGCACCAAAATATTCAATTTCTTTATCTGTAACAACTGAGTTACGTTTTACCCAAAAAGGTACATTGTTTTTATTACTACCAACAAAATATTTGAGTGAATCAATCTCATTTTGGGCTGCAATAATTTCGCTCACTGTTGCATCTGTAATAATTTTACCGCCATTACTCAAAATTGCTTTGGCGATTGGTTGGACTAAACTCGTCCCCATATCATCTTTAGTACCATTAAAAGCAAGTCCTTCTGGATTGCCAAAAAAATAAAAGTGGAAGAATTGCATCAATTCTCCCACACTCATCATGTCTGGTGCATTCAAACTGGATTTCGCAAAAGGGAGAAAATATAAGTCGTATAAACCTCGCGGAAATTCCTTGTCTACCCAATCAGCGACAGAAATACTATCGAAGCGTTGATAATTTCTTTCTCTCTGAAATCCGGTAATGGCTTGAAAGACTTGTAAGTGTTTTAAGTTAATTAAATTAATCCCCCATTGGAAGCGATTGGGAGAGGCGATCGCTAAATCTATAATATTCCAAGGAAAGGCGGAACGACTAGGGCGAAATACCTCTGGTTGATATTTGCGATCGCGGTACACAACTGCATAAAAATTTAATGATTTAAAATGCTCATTTATCCCCAATTCACTAACTAAACCATTCAAGTTATAGTACTGAGGAAAAAAGCCATGAAACCCATGTTCCATCATAAAGGTTTCACCTACCGCTTCAATTTGCCAACTGGCAATTTTACCACCTAATTGAGGGGACTTTTCTAAAAGTGTCACAGCAAATCCCCGCTGACTCAATTCATATGCACAAGCTAAACCCGCTAATCCAGCCCCAATAACTACTACAGTTTTATCTTGACTCAACACTCTTGGTAGTTGTAGGGTTTCTCTTTGAAAAACCGTTGGTTGTGGCTTACTGAAACGAGAGTATCCGGTTACTCCAGCGATACTACCAATACCGAACCACTTAAGCAGTGTGCGGCGGGAAATAGTAGATGATTCTGGTGAATTCGATAATTGGCTCATTGGTTACAGAATTAACTCTTGATGATGAATTACTGGCGTGAAATCATGGCTATGAGTTAGCCTTTTTTTCGGAGTATTTTTCCCATTTCAGCGTTAATCCTCAGTGATGGTTTGAGGGAAAACGGGACAAACTATTAAGTGCTAGCTGTTGTTTTTGTAAATAATGTGTCCTCAAGTTTCCTAGATAAGTTTATGGACACCACAGACGATAAATCTGTAGAGTTGGGTTCACAAATGAGCAGATTATTTGACAGTGTAATATAATATTTGAAAGTTGACTACTAAGCGTTAGGTAGGTTTGAGAGTGCCAGACGATCGCAACTCTCCAAAACATGTCTCATCTGGTGGTAGAGAACGGATTCTTGAGCAAGCAGAAGAGCTATTCCGCAGCAGTGGCTATAATACAGTGACTATGAGGGAGATTGCTGATGCCGTAGGAATTCGTCAGGCTTCTTTGTATTATCATTTTCCCAGTAAAGAGCAGCTGTTTGTCGCCGTACACGAACGCCTGTTTGAGCGTCATCGCCTTGGTATACAGCAAGCAATTGCGCAAAATGGCGATGATCTGCGATCGCAACTTTATGCAATTGCTGCATGGTTCCTTTCTGTGCCTCCCATCCACTTTTTAAGTATGGTACATACAGATATGCCTTTATTGGATGCGGAAAATACTGCTAGACTATCCGCTTGTTCTTCACGCTGCATATTTGAACCTATTTGTCAAGTATTTGCCCAAGCACAACAGCGCGGTGAAATTCGTGATGTGCGTCCCCAACTGCTAGCTGGATTCTTTCTGTCTGTAATTGAGAGTCTTCCCCTCGCCAGTACTTTTGTTGATGATGTACCGAAGGAAGCGATCGTCAATGAAATGATTTCTGTTTTATGGGTGGGATTGAAACAAGATTAGGGACTCCAAAAAATCAATTATTTCGTTAAAGTCGTTGACGGTTGACTGTTGACGGTTGACTGTCAGCAATCCCTTAATGTCTGATTTTCGATAAGCTAGTAGTTGCTTAACAAGCTTACTTACGGGCTAATGCGGAAAACGTAATTATTTCCCTGAAGTTCTGGATGGTAAGAGGTTTTGCTGAATAATTGGTTAGATTAACAACTATAAACAGCAAGCAACTATTAATACAGGATTAAGCAATTGAAAACTAATCTGACTTGTCCGGTGTGCGATCGCACCGATATTGAGAGTGATATTTGTCCTAATTGCGAAACTGACCTGGAGTCTGTGCGTATACTTATGGAACTACCAACAGAGCGCAGAGGTATTCCCATATTATTAGCAATAGCGATTGCTCTAGCCTGTTTATTTTTAGGGATTGTGTTGTCAGCATTATATCTTAAAAAAATCTAGTATTGACTAATTATCAGCAGAAACAAACCAAAGAATTTTCGATTAATTTGATGAATTACCACAAGCAATCGCTGATATCTAAGGATTATCTGAAAACGCTCATATAATTGGATTAACATTAATATTTTTTTAGATTATGATAAAAAGAAATGAGAATTTTAGATTAAGTAGCGAACAACGGGAGCATCTTTTACAAGAAATTAGCTCACTTTTAAAAGTAAAATTTAGGCTAAAAGAAACTCTCCGCGAACAACAACAGCAAACAAATGCAGAATCGGAAGAACTTTGTTTAGAATTAATAGAATTGTTTGATGCCTTAGAGTTTTTGCACAATTACATGAGCGAAAACCTAGAGTCTTTACATCCATCTGGACAGCATTTACTAGAATCTATTGCTAGCATTGAAAATCAACTTCTCAATATACTCCAAAAGCGAGAAGTTCAACTTATAGATTTTCAAGATGCTCAGCCAGATTTTCGTTATTGTAAAGTCGTTGACATAGAAGTCCGTAACGATTTAGAAAATCAGACGATTACAAAAATTATTCGCCGTGGATTTAGTATAGGTGATAAAATTTTACGACCTGTTGAGGTAATAGTCTCAAAAACTGAAGAATAACCATACTGGATGGATAACACAAATGAAATATTGGCGGGAAATTATCGCTGTCACTCAGCGCATTTTAATTGAACTATTGCGCCGCAGACGCAGCTTAATTTTTTGGAGTATTTTTCCGGTTTCAGTGTTAATTCTCAGCGGATTTATCTTAGCAGAACGGGCAAAATTACCGATAAATACTGCTTTTGAATATGCTGCACCCTCAACTTTAGTAGGCGCAGCAATGTTTTTTAGTTGTTTGGGTGGAAGTGTCGCCACTGTAGTTGCAGAAAGAGAACAGCAAACCCTCAAACGCTTGTTTCTTTCTCCCTTAAGTGGTATTTCCTATTTTTTGGGAATTTTTCTCGCTCATAGTTGCATTGCTCTCGGACAAACAGTTTTAATTTATGCTATTGCTGCATTTTGGGGAGCTACTTTTAAAGGCTCGATTTTGTTAGGATTGATAATTATCTTAATGACTATCATTGCTTATGTTGGCTTAGGTTTTATTTTAGGCACACAATTGGCTCGTCGCATTGAAGATGTCAACGCTTTAGTAGCCGCTTTTGGTGTGCCTTTATTAATTCTTGGCGGAGCATTTTTACCTGCTGCCCTTTTCCCTCCAACCTTAATTAATCTTGCTCAATATAACCCCATTTATCACATGAATGAAGCTTTTGTAGGAGTTGCCGCTAAAGGTGCAGGAATTAATGAAATTGCATCACATTTTGGATTTTTATTGGTTTTTGCTGTAGTCATGCTTGGATGTGGATGGCTATCTTATCGACGCATGTTAATAGTAGAAAGGAGATTGTAAAAGTAATGAAATTAACAAGAAAATGCTAATAGAATAAAAATAGGTCTATCAACTCATGAGCGAGGAACTTCAAAGAGCCGATAATGATTCGCCGTGGAAAGAAATCTTAGAAGCATACTTCCCCCAAGCAATGCAGTTTTTCTTTCCACAAACAGCAGCACTAATTAACTGGGAACGTCCTTACGAATTTTTGGATAAGGAATTTCAGCAAATCGCCCGCGAAGCCGAACTTGGTAGAAGATACGCAGATAAATTAGTCAAAGTCTGGCAAATTCAAGGAGATGAAATTTGGCTATTGATTCATGTCGAAATCCAAGCAAAATCGGAAGACAATTTTGCTCAAAGGATGTTTACTTACAACCTGCGAATTTTTGACAAATTTGCCAAACCAGCCATTAGCCTAGCAATTTTGTGCGATGCTGACTCGACTTGGCGACCAAATGAATATAGTTATAATTATCCTGATTGTGGTTTGCATTTTCGATTTGGCACTGTCAAACTGCTGGATTATCAAAATCGGTGGATAGAATTAGAGAGGAGCGATAATCCTTTTGCGACAGTAGTAATGGCACATTTAAAGACGCAGCAAACCAATAAACAGCCAGGAGAACGGAAAAATTGGAAATTTAGCTTAATTAGGCGATTGTACGAACAAGGCTTGCAAGAAAGGGATATCCGTAACCTTTATCGATTTATCGATTGGGTTATGATTTTACCAAAAGAGTTAGAAGCAGAATTTTGGCAAGAGTTTAAACAATTTGAGCAGGAACGTAGTATGAGTTACATTACCACAGGTGAACGCATTGGCTACGAGCGCGGAAAGGAAGAAGGAAAACAGGAAGGAAAACAGGAGGGTGAGCAAACACTTGTCATCAGACAACTACAAAAACGGGTGGGAGAGTTACCTCAAGAAGTTCAACAACGGATTCAAAGTCTTTCGCTAGAACAACTGGAAACATTAGGAGAGGCTTTATTAGATTTTAGTGCGATTGCTGATTTGCTCAACTGGCTACAAGCAAATCAAACATCGTTTTGACAAAAGTTTGATTATCACGCATACATCCCCAGCCATGTTTGCACATCTGTAATTTGCGCGAAAATAAAGGATGCATCATCAAGAAAATGCTAACCGTTGAAAATTTAAATAAATTCTATGGTAAAAGACAAGTCCTGCAAGATTTGAACTTACAGATTAAACCCGGAGAAGTTTATGGTTTAATCGGTGCAAATGGCTCAGGTAAAACAACTACAATTAATATTATTTGTCATCTCCTCAAAAGTGACAGTGGTGATATTAAAATCAATGCTCAACCAGTTTCAGAATCTACGAAAAAAATAATTGGTGTTGCACCACAAGAAAATATACTCTATAAAACTCTATCCTGTGAAGAAAATCTCCAGTTTTTTGCCAAACTTTATGGCTTAAACCGCAAAAAACGCCAGAAAATCATCACAGAAACTCTAGTAGCTGTAAACTTATTAGATAGAGCAAAACATCCGGTAGAAACTCTTAGTGGTGGGATGCAAAGACGGTTAAATATTGCAGTAGCTTTAGTACATCAGCCACAGCTAGTGATTCTTGATGAGCCTACAACTGGGTTAGATATTGAGGCGAGATATGAAATTTGGGAATTGATTCGTCAACTCAAAAATCAAGGAATTACAGTTTTACTCACGACTCATTTATTAGAGGAAGCTGAACGCCTTTGTCATCGCATTGGTATTTTAAAAAATGGTCAGATATTAGCTGAGGGTAGTTTAGCACAATTACAGAGATTAATTCCCGCCCAAGAAATCATATTAGTGCAAACTGAGTCTGAAGAACAAGCGATCGCCAGAGCCAAAGAATATGGTTTTACTCATAGGCGTTATGGTAGCGATTTAGCGTTTTGGTTACCAGAGCCTATGGAATTAAAGGAAATTATTGCCCGGTTTGAGGGCATAGGTATAAATTCAATCGCCCGTCAGCCTGTACGTTTAGAGCATATTTATCTGGAATTGATGCAGTACAATTAGCAATCTCGACTATTCCCAAAAACAGGATTTTTTAGACGATTTTTCTAGTTTATCGTCTTTAGCCGCCATTACTATCTTTGATTGCTACTCAACTTTAATAAGTCGCAACTCTCTGTCAAGATCCGCTTAAACACTAGCTAGCGAACACAGCAGTGATTTTTAACCAAATCAGAAATTTTTACATGATGAATTTTTATAATAAAGGTTTTTAACTAACAGTATACCTTTTTACAAAGCTATGCTTGAGTTTGTTCGTAATCTCTTATCATTATCTATGTAAATAAATCAAATTTAAAATAATTTTTTTATAAAGGTTGCATAAAGATGACAAATTGTGTAACATCTGTCTAAGTAAATTCGTCCGGGCAGAAAAAATAGATTAAGTTACATTTTTAACTATAATCTAAGTGAACTTGTCATGGCGAACAAAGATTGGCTGAAGTTATAAAGTGTTCATTAACCTCAAGCTGTTGATTCAACTGAATCAAAACGGCAATAGATTGTTGCATCTGTAGAAACGAGGAAAATTGGTGTTTAATGATAAATTTTGGGAAATTTGGCTGATATTACCAGTTATTCCTGAGTAACAAATTTAATTTTTGCAAAATCATCACAGCAGGGTGCTCTGAATCCCATCATCTCGACTGCTGGTGAATCACAACAGTGGTGATTCCATACAAAAAGTCGATCTGAAAACATTATTTATTCAAGGGAATTCAAAGCATGACTATTTTTAACGTGACTACAGCTGCTGATAGCGGCGTTGGTTCTTTGCGGAATGCGATCGCCTCTGCAAAAAACGGAGATACTATCAAATTTGCCCCTATCCTTGCCAATAAAGTGATTAAACTCACAAGTGGGCAAATTAATATTCAGAATAATCTGACAATTGATGGCGCAGGAGCAGCAAACTTAAAGATTAGTGGTAATAGCTCGACTAGAGTATTTCAAGTTGGAAGACATGTTGATGCGACGGTTCGTAACCTGACTATTGCTGATGGTCAGACCACTGAAAAAGGTGGTGGTATCCAAGTCGTTGACTATGGCAGTATAAAAGTTGAAAACTGTCGATTCACCAACAATCGTGGTGGGGTAGCGGGAGCCATCTATATTGGCTTTGGTGGTAAAGGTACGGTAAACAACAGCAGCTTTGACTACAACGATGGAACTTTAGCCAAGTCTGGACATAGCGGTGGAGCGATCGCCACCTATGGTTCCGGTGTCCTGAATGTCAAAGATTGCCAATTTACCAACAATAAGGGAGTCAATGGCGGAGCAATTTATACTTTACTAAGTGGTTTGACTGTAGAAAACTCAGTCTTCCGCAATAACAGTTCAGTAGGCGAAGGTGGCGGCGGAATATTTTGCGATGGCGCTAACCCAATCGGACCTGGTTCAACTGTCGGCGCTTTAATCACCATTCGTGGTAGTCGATTTGAAGGAAATCAAACCAAAGGCGAAGGCGGCGCGCTCTTTCTCTATGGTTACGGACAAGACAAGATTCTGTTGGAAAACAGTATCGTTGTTGGGAACAAAGCTAATTTGAGCGATAAAGGAATTGCTCGCGGGGGTGCGTTGCGAGGTAATGGCGCTCTGACAATTCGCAACGTCACCTTTGCCAATAACACAGCCGAGAAACAAGGCGGTGCTTTATGGTTAGATGGTGGCAACGAGAAGAATATCATCAATAGCACCTTTTCTGGGAATACGGTGATTAAAGATACTGGTGGGGCAATGTTTATCAATACCGACAAATCTGCCCCCGTCAATATTATTAATTCCACCATCGTCAATAACTCTGCTGGACGAGCTTGTGGAGCCGTTTGGATTGGTAGTCCGACAGCACCTGTAAAGCTCACCAACTCAATCGTGGCGAACAATACATCAGGTAGTCCCAGAGAAGCACAAGTTGGGTATCAATTACAGGATGGAGGGGGGAACATAGAATTTTCCGCTTCCTCACGCGCTGGCAGAGTTGTAGCGGGTAGTCGGATAGTCGATCCGCTTCTAGGTGCATTACAAACAATTGGTGGTGATTTAGTGCATCCTCTTTTAGCAGGTAGCCCCGCCATCAATAGTGGTAGGACAGGTAGTGGTATCCCGACAATTGACGCACGAGGGATGGAGCGAGATGGCAAACCAGATGTTGGCGCTTTCGAGATATCCTCTGTTCAGATATCAGGTGCTGCTGCTAACACAAGCATGTCTGGGCCAAATCTCATACGTGGTAGTAGAAATAACGACAGCATCACAGGCACTTCTAATAACAACATCATCATGGGCGGTGATGGTAACGACACCCTTAGAGGCGGTAATAGCGTCGATATGATGAACGGTGGTGAAGGGGACGATGTGTTGATCGGTGGTCAAGGAGCCGATTTCTTGTGTGGTGTAGGAGGTAAGGATCGCTTTGTCTATGAAAGGGTTTCAGACAAAGGCGATCAAATCAAATATTTTGAAGGTAGCAAAGATGTGATTGACCTGCGCAAAATTATTGATGGTGCTAACTTTGTTAGTTCTAATCCATTCCAGGCTTATATCAAAAAACAGCAGGTTGGTTCTAATACAGTTGTTAGCATTAACTCTAATGGTAACCTCACTCCTAATCAATTTCAGCCATTTTTGACAATTCAAAACTTCGCCAGCAGTAATCTGACTGAGAAAAATTTCCTGCTTTAGTTATCGGCTTGGAGTTAACACGGATTGTAGGGGCACGGCACCAAAAATCTTCTGGTATATACAATAATCTTACTGGTGCCGTGCCCCTACGACATATCGCATCCCAGCTTAGTGAACGGTTTTACCTCATACCTCATTTTCAAGTTAGCCCCTCATGGGAAAAACCCACAACCAAACATGAAAATCTCTCTTCTCTAACCCTGGTTCCCCTAGTCCCTAACCCCTATTTTTAAGCTAGACGTTCATGTAATAAATCACACAACGAGGGCAGGAAAATCATATTCTCTGCGTCTCCCTAGTCCCTAGACCCCATTTTCAAGCTACCTTGAACTAGTTCTTGTAATATAAGAATAAATAGAGAAAATAAAGTTGAGAGCATTCATTAACTTTCTTTTCAAAGTCATCAGCAAGGTGTCGTAAATACTCACAAGTTTCTCTGTGTGTAATCGGCAAATAGGGTACTGGTAATTCAGGTAGTATTTAACAGCCTACAGCAGGATATATATTTCCAGAATTTGATAGATAATTACAATTACTGCGCAGTAATTACCAGAAAAATTGGCAGCCTGATTGCTAACGGCTATGGCTACGCAATCAAGCAAAGAGAGTAGATCCGGCGGCCTTCTGTATGTTCCACAGAATTAAGCGATGCGTCGCTCTCACCTGATGGAGGTAAAATTATGTCTATCAAGTTCCGTACCCGCACTGAAGCTGGTAAGTTTTTAGCCCGAGAACTGACAGCCTATGCTGACTGTAAAGATTTGTTGGTTTTAGGTTTGCCTCGTGGTGGTGTACCAGTCGCATATGAAGTGGCAAAAGCGCTAGATGCACCATTAGATATTTGTTTAGTCAGAAAAATTGGCGTACCAGGTCATCAAGAATTAGCAATGGGTGCTATCACATCGGGAGGTATTCGCGTCTTGAATTCCGATGTCATCAGTTCGTTAGCTATCTCTAAGCAGACAATTAACCAAGTAACAGCTGATGAATCGCAGGAATTGCAGCGCCGCGATCGCGCTTATCGTGGTGATCGCCCGCCGTTAAATGTCACAAATCACACTATTATCTTAGTTGATGACGGTATTGCTACTGGCTCAACTATGCGTGCTGCTATTACTTTATTAAAACAGCAACAGCCCTACCGGATTGTTGTTGCAGTTCCAGTCGCACCCCCAGAAATTTGTGAACAACTCAGTGAACTCGTAGACGAGGTAGTGTGTCTAAAAATTCCAGAGCGGATGTATGCAGTAGGAGTCTGGTATGAAGATTTCTCCCAAACTACCGATGATGAAGTGCGCCATCTACTTGCTAAGCAGTCACAGCTAATCACTACTTTGGGGGTTGCTGAATCAGGAATTGTGACTGATACAAAGACGCACCATCAGCTGTTTGCAGCTGATGGTCTTAATTAGGGATTTGAGTGATTGCTTAGCTAGCAACAAACTTTAAAGCCACACCATTCATGCAGTAGCGCTTACCAGTAGGTGCAGGGCCGTCGTTAAAGACATGACCTAGATGTCCACCACAACGATGACAATGGACTTCAACCCTCGTCATAAAAAACGACTTATCTACCGTTGTGGCGATCGCACCTTCAATCGGGGCGTAAAAACTCGGCCAGCCTGTACCACTGTTGAATTTAGTGTCTGAGGTAAATAGCGGTAAATCACACCCAGCACATATATATGTTCCTTGACCATATTGCTTATCCAGAGGACTAGTACCAGCGCGTTCAGTGCCATGCTTCCGCAATACATGAAACTGTTCTGGTGTCAATGCTTTGCGCCATTCTTCTTCAGTTTTGGTGATTTCAAATTCATTTTTTGCAGCTGTCATAACTTCTGATTTCCTGGTGAAATATTGTGATAAAAATGCTGTTCCAAGTATTACTGTACTAGCTTCTAAAAAATATCGCCGAGTGTGGTGTGTCATTGAGCATTGGTCATTGGTCATTTGTCATTGGTCATTTGTCAGTTGTCTTCCTTGTCTCCCTTATGGGTGAAGATTTTTAACTTGGTAGCCATTATGAGCGATCGCGCTGAATTAGCCCTGATAGCAAGATGAAAATCCTCTAAGAATTATAGGACTTACGCAACTGGGACAAGAGATAAAGGTTAGGGTTGTCAACAGTCCATAGTCCAGAGTCAGTAGTGCAAAGTCCACATTTGAGACTTTTTTAACCAATGACCAATAACCAATGACAGCGTGAACTAGAATTCAAGCATACACACAGCTTTAGTTGTATATATATGTTATTAGAAACTGTATTATTAACAGCCAGTTTACCCGCCCCAAATGGCGTATTTACCGAACAAGCAAAGCAACCGTTATTACCAATTGTCAAAGTACAATTACCCAAAAAATCTGTTATGCCGAAAGCTGCTTTAGAAAGACTCTTAACTACCGAACCAGTACAAGCTGATTGGTTTAGTTCTGAGTTTTTGGCTCATGTGCCTATCTTCCAGATACAACAAATAATTTCTAGTTTAAAACAAGAACTCGGAGATTATCAGAAAGTAGAAGCGCAAGGAAAAAATTACATATCTGTGTTTGCGCGGGGTTCTGTGCCCACGCAAATTGCGCTGGATGCCAATGGTAAAATTGCCATGCTATTGTTTCAACCGCCTGTGCCTAAGTCCAAGAGTTTAGAGGAAGCGATCGCAGAATTTAAAACTTTACCGGGTCAGGTCAGCTTTCTAGTTCTCGAAGGCAAATCAGAACGAGCCGCATTGAATGCAAATACCCCTCTAGCTGTGGGTTCGGCGTTTAAATTGGCAGTTCTCCAAGCTCTGAAATCACAAATTGCTTCCGGTGAGCGATCGTGGGGGGATGTTTTTGAATTAAAATCAGAATGGAAAAGTCTACCGTTTGGGATTTTACAAACCTGGCCGGATGGCTCAGTTTTAACTTTGCAGACATTAGCTGCTTTGATGATTTCCCAAAGTGACAATACCGCCACCGATAGCTTAATCAATATCATTGGACGGCAGGCGATAGAATCTATTACACCTCGCAACGTTCCCTTACTCACTACCCGTGAGTTATTTGTGCTTAAAAGTGCTAAAAACCAAGAGTTACTAAAACCCTATCGCAATAGTAATTTACAGCAAAAACGCGAAATTTTACAATCCCTAGCTCAACAATCCTTACCTGACGTCAGTGAATTTACTGGAAAACCAGTAGCTTTAGATATTGAGTGGTTTTTTACTACTCAAGAACTTTGTACTTTGATGAAGCAAGTTGCTGATTTACCTTTAATGAGTATCAATCCTGGGGTTGTCAATGCTGAAGATTGGGAACGAGTAGCATTTAAAGGTGGATCGGAATCAGGGGTGCTAAATTTAACAACTTGGCTAAAAGCTAAGAATGGGAAGCAATATTGTGTTACTGCTACCTGGAATCATGATGCGCCTTTAGAACAATCTCGGTTTATGACACTCTATAGTAGTGCGATCGCAGGTTTAAAAGATTAGATGCTAAGGATTATATTCAAATTCACTGGTGGAACGGACATCAATCCAATCGCCTGCTGGGGTTTGTCCAACTTCGATATCCCAAAAGCTGATAGTGTAGAGAGTGCGATCGCTCTAAAAATTAGTTAACAAAACTCAGAATTCAAGAGTCACAATTTTATAGATATATTTGTCGGGGCGGGGTCTCCCCGCACTTTCCAACCGTCCATAACATGCAATGATTAAATCGGTATCAGTGTGGGCGGGTTTAAGGATTATAATCAAAATCACTTTCGATATAAATACCAGCTATATCTCCAGCATTTATTTCACCAACAATATATATACATTCCCGGTTCCAAAAGCTACATCTAATCATCTTGATATCAGAAATATTTTGTATTAAAAATTTATTTATTTTTTGATATCTGGGGTAAAATTCAGCAATTTCATCTTTGTCCCATATCCAAGATAAAGCTTCTGGATCAAATTTATGAAACCGAGCAATATCAAGCATTCCTGCTAGAGGTAAAGCAATTAACAATGCTTTTTCTTTAGAGTTAGCTATTCCTTGGACTAAATAATGATTGAATCGATAATCATAGCCACCACCATAATAACCATAAATACTAATCGGTGGTAATTGATTGATGATTTGCTGAAATTTATCTTTCAATTTAGCAGTACCATCATTCAATGATGGCTGCGTTGTTAAATCAGGTAAATCAGAGCATTTTATTTCGTCTTCTAATTTGGTTTCTCTGGCAACAGTTTGAGAAAAACAAAACCAATTATTTTCTTGGTTTTGTCCTAAGACAACATAAAATGAATACATAGGAATTCGACTAAATTTAAAAACCTCTATATTATGGAGGTTTTCTTGGATAGCATCAGCTAATTCCTCATATATCTTTGCCCTTTCATCAGCTAATTCAAGAGTGATAAAATCTTCATCCTCATCTTCATAATCACTTGGATCATCATCTGGATTTAAATAACCGCGACGTTCTAATGCTTGCCAATTTCTTACAGCAACATCAATATCCGTGAGAGTTATCCATCCTTCTTCACGCCCAAGATTGAGTAAACTAAACTCACCTTTTTCCTTGACATCCCAAATGAACGGGACTAGAGAGGAAGTTTCATTATTTGGTAGGCGGAATCTGAGGTTTTGCTCAGTCAGGATTTCCAGAGTACCTAAAATTCTTTCGGTTTCTAAGTTCATAGATGATTTACAAATTTGCGATCGCTACTACTTTGACAATTCGATTACTATCGTGAGTAAGTTGCTGGCGTAATTCTCTGGGAGTGGCGGGGTTATCTGCAACTGCATAGCGTTCCAGCCAAGACGCAGATTGTGCTGCTTGTGTCAAGACTTCAGGCGGAGTTAGGGGGTGGAGTAGACTTACCAAGCGCACAAAGGCGTTTTCGGAATTCGCATATTCTGCCAGTATGGTTGTGATGTCATCGCTGCTGGGGTTGTAGATGCGGCTGAGTGCGCGTAAAGTGGGACTAGTTTGGCGGGTAGTGGGTTGTATAACCAAATCGCGGAGGGTTTCTTTGATAGCAGCAGGGGTGTTGGGATGTTGAGCAACTGCGCGGCGAACTTCAACTTTTTCATCGCTTGCTAGTTGTACAAGAATTGTTTCATGTAGATCGGGATGAGAAGCAGTGACGACACGAACAGATGGGTCTTCATCTTCTGCCAATTGTTCTAAAATCTTTACAGGCAAGTTGGGATTCTTTGCAACCTTTGCACGAACATCTTTATTTAAATCCCTGGCTAAGATTTCGAGAATATTCACAGGAGTATGGGAATAACCAGCAATTACCTGACGCACGCTAACTTCTGTATGGTTAGCAAGTTGTATCCAAATCTCAGGAGTGATGTTGGGATGATTAACGATCGCACTACAAACATTAGGATTGGGATTTTCAGCTAGTCGGGTTAAAAATTCGCCACTCAGGCTTTGATTATGGGCTAAGTTAATTAACACTGACTCATTTGACATCGCCATTAGCCGTTCGATGATTGCTGGCGGAAGATTTGCTTGCGTAGCTATTCTCTCATAAACCTGTTGCAGGTTACTCTGCATTAGCAGTTCTAACAGGTTGGGGGGAAGTTCACGGCGAGCGCTAATTGCGTAACTGATTTGTTGGTAGTCTTGGTTATTGGGATCTGTAAATCTCAATAGCAGTCTTTCTAAGAGTTGGGTTGGAGTATCAGCACGGCGCGCGATCGCCCACAGAACGAGGCTATACTCATCAGTGATCAGTTGTTCCAAAACCGAGACAGGTGTATTCGGGTTTTCCGCAACATTAGAGCGAGTAATTGCATCACCCGTTTTGGCTAGATGTTCTAAAGCGCTGGCGGGAGTATTGCGATGTTTAGCCACCTTAGCCACATATTTATCGATTTCGCGGGGTTTTTGTCGAGCAATTCGAGCTAACAAACTAGCAGGAGTATGAGGATTTTCCGCAAAAGCATCATAGAACAGTTCTCTATATCTGTCAGCAATAACTTGATTAAGCCCTGCTAGCGCATGACGTGGTGCATCTGGAGGCGGTGATGTGTCAAATATCTCTAATATGTCAGGAGGTGTGTTGGGATTTCTCGCTACAGCAAATCTCACATCTGCATTTGCATCTTGTGCAAGTTGCTCTAATACAGAAGCAGGCGTATTGGGATTTTTAGCTACTTTAATTCTGACTTCTGCACTTGCATCTTGTGCAAGTTGCTCAAGGAGAGTTTGAGA
The DNA here is from genome assembly GCF_002368195.1 of Calothrix sp. NIES-2100. Classification (GTDB taxonomy): domain Bacteria; phylum Cyanobacteriota; class Cyanobacteriia; order Cyanobacteriales; family Nostocaceae; genus Aulosira. The sequence goes on from NZ_AP018178.1 coordinate 8,332,444, forward strand.
ACATTGGAGATTTTCTGCAACTGCTAATCTTACATCTTTATTTTCGTCTCTAGCAAGCCGTTCGAGAAGTACTACAGGAACCTCTTGTGGACGATAGCGATTTGTACTGCGATTACGCAATATATAAGCTAAATTCAAACGTACCTTATCGCTTACATCTTGAGTAAATTCTATCAACATATTTAAAGGTAGATTGGAATTACCCATGACAGCTTTACGCACATTTTCATCTGGATCTTTTGCTAGTTTTTTCAATACAGAAATCGGGGTTTTATTGCTTTGAACGGCTGTTATGCGAGCTTTTTGATCGCCTTTTTCTAGAACCTGCGCCAATGCATATGGACTATCAACACGACGCGCCATTAATTGATGAGCGTTGGTAATTTCTTGAGCTTCTTCTTTACCTAGCAATAATCGATAGCATTCTAAAACAGCTAAGCTGGGATTAGCAATAACTATGTCAAACATAGTTTCCTGACTATAAACTGTCTTCTCAACTTCTTCATCGAGAAATCGCATTAATAAATCAGTAGGAGTACTGGGATTTTCTGCCAACTTTCTCCATAAATACTCTTTGCGTTCATCTGCAATGCGTCTGAGAAGATATTCAGGTGTAGCGGGATTTCTGGCTAATTTATCGCGTAAATCATTGCTTGTTGCAATTAATTGTTGTAAATATTGATTGCGCTCGGCTTCAGGTAAGCTGGGATTAAGAGCTAGTGCCATACGCAGTTCCGCATCTTCTAAATAGCGTCCCAATTCGTCAGGATTTTTTTGGCATTCTTGCCACAACCGCTCTCTTAAATTTGCTGGTGTAGAGGGATTACCTAATAATGCTGCCACAACTTCTAGATTACTGCGATCGCTGTTGTACGAGCTATTCAATAAATGCAATAGACCATCTAGCAGCTGATAATTTGCTGCTGCTTTAGGATCGCTAGGTACTGATTTTCTGCCTGGGCGATCGCGTCTTTGGGCTGTATATCTACCTTCCCATTTAATTGATGATTTCTGCCTAGCTAAGTATGTTAGTGTTTGCCTCTCTGATTCATTCAGCGACTCGACTAAATCATCCCATTCTTTTAAGATAGAGTTGCGGAATTCTTCACCCTGTTGCAGCCAGAAAATAATTAATTCTGGTGACTGACGGTTATCGATAAATGTTTTGATCCGGTTAAGCAGCGATGGTGTCGCATCAGGGGCAATTTGCCGCAACATCTCCATCATAGTATTGAGCGAAGATGATGCACCTGCCAGCTTTTCTAAAATTGCCACAGGAGTTTGGGGATTGCTTGCTAATTCAATCCGAATATTTACATTTGAGCCTACTGCTAATTGTTGTAATAGCATATCTTGCAAGGCTTCAGGTGTTTGGGAATTTTGAGCAACAGCTAGCTGTATATATGGATTAGGATATTGTGTCAAATGTTGTAAAATTTCCACTGAAACTTGGGGATGTTTGGCAACATCAGCTAAAAATCTTGTCTCATCTTGAATCCATGTTTCTAAAGTTTTGATAATTGGTGAAGAATTACTTTTAGTAAGTATCTCGGCTCTCAATTCTTCTAAATTAACATTCGCGAACTCAGCTAAAATCCTAGTTGGTGTATTCGGTTGTTTCAAAAACAAATACCGCAGTTGAGAATTTTGCCAAATTGCTTTATCTGCTGCCTCTTCATTAAAAAATCTTTCTAAAATACTAGTTGGTAAATTTTGCCGTCTTTGCAAAAGTTGCTGCTGAGTGGGAAATAGTTGATGTAATATCTCTTCAGAAGCATTTCTATGATCTGCTACGATCGCTTGTATTGCTTTATCTTGATGTTGAGCCAGCACAGCCAACACAGGTGCAGGTGTCTCTGGGTTCTTCGCCACCGCTAACTGAATTTTGTACACCCCATCCCTAGCCAACTCTTTCAGCGTTTCTGCTGTCGCTGAGGGATTTTGCGCTACAGCCAAGCGAATCCAAGCCCAACGACTTTGTGATAACATCGCTAGCTGTTCTGCATCGGTATTCCAATCAGATGCAACAGTATGTTGTCCTTCTACCAGTTCAATTAATGATGGTGGACAACTAGGATTAAATTTTACCGCTAACCTAATAGGTAATTCTAAATCACCTGCCAACTGCTGTAATACTGCTAACGGTGTTTCTGGTGATTCTGCAACTTGCAATCGCGGTTCTAAAGTCGGTTCCAGCGCCAAGCGTTCTAGTAATTGTAAGCGATACTTTAACGGCATATGGGGATTACGCAACCCCGGAATCAGCCGTTCTGCTGGAACCCATTCGCTAAAAAAGCATGGTGGTACAGTTCCCAGTTTCAGCAATTCTACAGCGAGGCGATCATTTTGTCCTAGTTGCCGTTGTTGTAATATAACATCTATCGCTTGTTGCCAATTTTCTGTGATTTCTCCTCCCCAATTTACGTGTAAGCGGGCGGCTTCTGCTACCTGCTCATCAGGGTTATTAACTAGAACTTCTAGGAGCGATCGCGGTGTATCCGGAAAACTAGCGATCGCTAATTGCAATTCCACCGATTGCCCTAATAACTGCGCTGGTGTATCCAAAAATGCTTGTAAATTTGATAGGCTAACTGGTTGGAGAGGTTGCATCACCATAAAATCCAAGTTAATAGTACATTTATACTATAAAAATGGCTGTTGGTAAACTACAGTCAAAGTTTTTATGCCTAACTTCATAATTCCCACAACTGTCACATTGGCAACAGAATACGACTTTGCCATAGTAAAGTTGCAATTTGAAAATCAAGGCTGATTTTCTTGGGAGAAAATGGAAGAATGTAAAGGTTAACTGGCTCAGCAAAAGCTTCTCAATATAGTTGAAGGTACAGCTGTGATCGGAATAGTCATTGTTTCTCACAGTAAACAACTCGCCCTTGGTGTACAGGAACTAGCGGCGCAAATGGTTCAGGGTAAAGTCCCTCTGGCGATCGCAGCTGGGATTGACGATCCTGAAAATCCCTTGGGTACAGATCCCATACAGGTTTATGAGGCGATCGCTTCTATTTTTAGCGATGATGGTGTGCTGGTGTTAATGGATCTGGGTAGCGCTGTGATGAGTGCAGAAATGGCGCTGGATTTCCTCTCACCGGAACAAAAGGCCAAAGTCCATTTGTGTCCCGCACCTCTGGTTGAAGGTGCGATCGCATCTGTGGTAGCCGTCGCCGCAGGTCATAATATTCAGCAAGTTATGGCTGAAGCACAGTCATCTTTGGCAGCAAAATTCACCTTTTTAGGAATAGACACCAGCCCTGTATCAGTTGTCCCCATAACTCATGCTGAATTTCCCAGCAAAGAAATTCGTCTCACTGTCAACAATCGCTTGGGTTTACACGCCCGACCGGCGGCGCAATTTGTCACCACCGCCGCTCAATTTCAAGCGCAAATTAGGGTAAGAAATGTTACTAGAGGAACGGATGCCGTTAGGGGTGACAGCATTAACCAAGTCGCAACTTTAGGGGTACGTCAAGGACACGAATTAGCAATTACTGCCACTGGCGCTGATGCTGATGCAGCGTTAGCCGCCTTGGAAGTATTAATTAGCAATAACTTTGGCGAAGATGATGGTACTTTAGATTCACCAACAGTTGGCGAAGCAGAAGTTAGTCCAGCTACGGCTGGCGAACTTTCAGGAATACCAGCTTCCCCAGGAGTCGCGATCGCACCTCTAGTTCACTATCAATCGCCGACGGTTGCGGCTCCGGAATACCACGTAGAAGATGTAGAATCAGAGTGGCAACGGTTACAAACAGCAATTACCACCGCCCAACAGCAAATTCAGACTTTATTTTCCCAAGCCTCGATTCAAATAGGAGATACAGAAGCGGCGATTTTTGTCGCCCATCTGCTATTTTTAGAAGATCCGGTACTGTTAGAAGCGGCACGCGATCGCATTTATCAACATCATCTCAACGCTGAAGCCGCTTGGCAAACTGTTGTTGATGAAGTCGCTGCTAGCTACCACAGATTAGAAGATACTTACTTACAAGAACGAGTTGAGGATGTTGTGGATGTGGGACAGCGGGTACTGCGCTTGCTAACAGGCACATCAGGGAATTCCTTAGAACTAACTCAACCTGGTATTTTAGTAGCCAGTGACTTAACACCCTCAGACACCATTGGCTTAGATCCTAGTAAAGTTTTAGGTATTTGTACGACATCTGGTAGTGCCACATCTCACAGTGCAATAATTGCCCGGACATTAGGAATTCCCGCAGTTTTGGGCATAGATGAGGGGATATTGTATCTCGAAGATGGGACAATCATGGCACTCGATGGAGAGAGTGGCAAAGCTTGGGTACAACCACAAGCCGATATTTTGAGTATATTAGAAGCCAAACGTCAAGCATGGGAAACAGCTCAACAAGAAGCACTAGCCAAAGCACATCAACCAGCAATTACCCGCGATGGTAGACAAGTAAATGTATTTGCCAACATCGGTAGCATAGCTGATGTTCAAGTAGCCTTGGCTAGCGGTGCTGAAGGAGTAGGACTACTACGTACAGAGTTCCTGTATATAGGTAGGACAAGTGCTCCCACGGAAGAGGAGCAATTAGCAGTATACCAAGCGATCGCCCAAGTTTTAGATCAACAGCCATTAATTATTCGGACTTTAGATGTCGGTGGTGATAAACCACTGCCTTATATTAAAGGCATACCGGAAACTAACCCCTTCTTAGGCTGTCGGGGAATTCGCTTCTGTTTGGAACATCCCGATTTATTTAAAACACAGCTGCGGGCAATTTTGCGAGCCAGTACCGGACATAATATTAAAATTATGCTGCCGATGATTGCTACTGTGACTGAAGTAAGGGCAGCTAAAGTTATATTAAATGAAGTGCAACGGGAACTTAGCCAAGCCAATATTTCCTTTGATGCCAAAATCAAACTCGGCATCATGATCGAAGTACCGTCAGCCGTAGCGATCGCCGATCAATTAGCAACAGAGGTAGACTTTTTTAGTATTGGCACCAACGACTTAAGTCAGTATGTCATGGCAGGCGATCGCAATAATCCCCGCGTCGCCAATTTAACAGACGCATTGCATCCTGCTGTATTGCGGATGATTCAGCGAACAGTGAAAGCCGGTCATGAAGCGGGAATTTGGGTAGGATTATGTGGTGAACTGGCAGCAGATTCAGCAGCTACAGAGATTTTATTAGGATTGGGACTAGATGAATTAAGCGTCAATCCCCAAGCCATCCCCATATTAAAACAAGCGATCGCCCAGTCAAGTCTAAATCAAAGTCAGGCGATCGCCGCTTCCGCATTACAACTAGATTCCGCCGAACAAGTCAGACAACTCACCGCATAACTCCCACTCTGCGTCCTTCGCGTCCTCTGCGGTTTATTTTTTCTCACGCATACGACGGAGTCGTTCCCGCAGGGTAGACGCAAAGACGCAAAGAAAAACCCCCTTTCCCCTCTTCCCCGTTCCCCCCTTTCCCTACCATGTATACTTAATACCAGCGCTTCTCAACCCCGGCAATGACGAATATCAACCAACAACAGCGATTGGCACAACAGCGAGATAACCTTCAAGCCGAGTGGGATCTGAGAACTGAGAAGTTAAAGCGGTTGCGTCAGGCTTTAGCAATTGAGAATAGTCCTGATGTTCAGTTTAAGTTACAACAACAAATCCAAGCTGAGGAAACAGAACTCAAACGCTTGGAGCAGGAATTATATAAAATCGAGCAAGCTCTTTCTAAAACGAATTCAGGCAATCTTACCAACGTTCCAGAATTACCGCCGCACTTTTTACCCCGTGAACAAGAACTTGCACCCTTAAAACAGAAAGTATTATCACAAACAAAACAACCTGTGGCAATTACAGGGAAAAGTCGCCGCGTTGGTGTGCAAGGAATGGGCGGAATTGGTAAAACAGTCTTAGCTACAGCCTTAGCGCGGGATGAAGAAGTTAGAAAGGCGTTTCCTGATGGGGTATTTTGGATAACAGTTGGACAAACGCCCCAAATTTTAACTTGGCAATCTTATATTGCTTCGGCGTTGGGCGACTTGCAAGCGGCTTTTACTGAGGTGGGATTGGCGAAAGCGCGGTTACGGGAGTTGTTTGCCGAGAAAACTTGCTTGCTGATTTTGGATGATACTTGGTGTTTGGATGATGCGACGGCGTTTGATGTGTTGGGGGAACGCTGTCAAATGTTAATTACCACCCGTGATGCAGCGATAGTGACGGGATTGGGAGGGGAAGAATATCAGCTTGGGGTTTTAGGTGAACAACAGGCGTTAGCACTTTTGGCAGATTGGGTAAATCAACCTTTAGAGGAGTTACCGACAACAGCACAAGAGGTAGCAAAGCAATGTGGGTATTTGCCATTGGCGCTATCCCTCAATGGTGCAATGGTAAGGGATGGTACACCGTGGTCAGATTTGTTAGAAGCATTAAGGGAAGCTGATTTAGAGTTTTTTGAACATCCTCATGGCAGCATCTTGAAATCAATTAAGATTAGCATTGAAGCACTGCCAGAACAAGCAGCACAAAACTATTTGCAACTAGCAGTTTTCCCAGAAGATACACCTGTACCGGAAGCCGCTATTGTCAAAATTTGGACGTATAGCAACAGATTAACTGAACGTAATGCTCGTAAATTACTGACGACTCTAGCGCGCAAAGCCTTACTCCGCACTACAGGGGAAGCGCCTCAACGACAAATAGAACTGCATGACTTACAATACCTTTACTTGCGGGGTGCAGTGTCAAATTTACCAGCATTACACGCCCAGCTTTTAAACGCCTACAGCGAAAAATACCCCCAAGGTTGGCATAGTTTAGAAAATGACGGCTATATCTGGGAGAATTTAGCCTATCACTTGCTGGCTGGGGGAAGGGAAAGAGAATTAGAACAACTGCTGTGTGATTTTCGCTGGTTACAAGCGAAGTTGGAGAACATTAATATTAATGCTTTGATAGCAGATTATGATTTTTTGCCGGAGGATGAGAATTTACAGTTAATTCAAGGTGCATTGCAACTGTCGGCACATATTTTAAATCAAGATAAACAGCAATTGGCGGGGCAATTATTAGGGCGGTTGCTGGGTTTTGCAAGAGAAGAAATTCAGAGATTGTTAACCCAAGCGCACCAATGCAAAATTTGTGGCTTGCTTCCGCAAATAGCAAGTTTAACTCCTCCTGGCGGTCCCTTAGTACGTACCTTGGTAGGTCATAGTTCCTCAGTAAATGCGATCTCCCTGAGTGCTGATGGCTTATACGCGATTTCTGGTTCCGGTGACAACACCCTCAAAGTCTGGAATTGGCAAACTGGTGAACTACTGCGTACCCTAGTAGGTCATAGTTACCCGGTAAAAGCAGTCGCCCTCACAAGAGATGGTAAGTACGTGATTTCTGCTGCCGAGGACTACACCCTCAAAGTCTGGAATTGGCAAACTGGAGAACTACTGCGGACTCTAGTAGGTCATAGTTACTCAGTAAGAGCGATCGCCCTGAGTGCTGATGGCTTATACGCGATTTCTGGTTCCGATGACTACACCCTCAAAGTCTGGAATTGGCAAACTGGTGAACTACTGCGGACTCTAGTAGATCATAGTGACTCGGTAAGAGCGATCGCCCTGAGTGCTGATGGCTTATACGCGATTTCTGCTTCCCATGACAGCACCCTCAAAGTCTGGGATTGGCAAACCGGACAACAACTGCGTACCCTCGAAGGTCATAGTGACTCGGTAAATGCGATCGCCCTGAGTGCTGATGGCAAATACGCGATTTCTGGTTCCCATGACAGCACCCTCAAAGTCTGGAATTGGCAAACTGGAGAACTACTGCGGACTCTAGTAGGTCATAGTCGCGCGGTAAATGCGATCGCCCTGAGTGCAGATGGCAAATACGCGATTTCTGGTTCCCATGAGAGCACCCTCAAAGTCTGGAATTGGCAAACTGGAGAACTACTGCGGACTCTAGTAGGTCATAGTTACTTGGTAAGAGCGATCGCCCTGAGTGCAGATGGCAAATACGCGATTTCTGCTTCCGGTGACAGAACCCTCAAAGTCTGGGATTGGCAAACTGGAGAACAACTGCGTACCCTAGTAGGTCATAGTTACCCGGTAAAAGCAGTCGCCCTCACAAAAGATGGTAAGTACGTGATTTCTGCTGCCGATGACTACACCCTCAAAGTCTGGAATTGGCAAACCGGACAACAACTGCGGACTCTAGTAGGTCATAGTCGCGCGGTAAATGCGATCGCCCTGAGTGCAGATGACAAATACGCGATTTCTGCTTCCTCTGACAGCACCCTTAAAGTCTGGGATTGGCAAACCGGACAACAACTGCGTACCCTCGAAGGTCATAGTGACTCGGTAAATGCGATCGCCCTGAGTGCAGATGACAAATACGCGATTTCTGCTTCCCATGACAACACCCTCAAAGTCTGGGATTGGCAAACCGGACAACAACTGCGTACCCTCGAAGGTCATAGTAACTCGGTAAATGCGATCGCCCTGAGTGCTGATGGCTTATACGCGATTTCTGGTTCCGATGACTACACCCTCAAAGTCTGGAATTGGCAAACTGGTGAACTACTGCGGACTCTAGTAGGTCATAGTCGCGCGGTAAATGCGATCGCCCTGAGTGCTGATGGCTTATACGCGATTTCTGTTTCCCATGAGAGCACCCTCAAAGTCCGGAATTGGCAAACTGGTGAACTAATGCGGACTCTCAAAGATCATAGTGACGTGGTAAGAGCGATCGCCCTGAGTGCTGATGGCTTATACGCGATTTCTGGTTCCGATGACAGAATCCTCAAAGTCTGGAATTGGCAAACTGGGGAAGTAATTGCCAGTTTCACAGGGGAAAGTTCAATATATTGCTGTGCTATTGCATCTGACGGAGTAAAAGTTGTTGCTGGGGATGCATCAGGACGGGTGCATTTTTTGCGCTTGCATAGCACAAAAGAGTAATTCGTAATTCGTAATTCGTAATTCGTAATTAAGAAAGTCGGATATGGGTTGGTTTGCGGGGGTTGTATCGGTAGCCACTTGTGGAGAATGGGGATAATATCGAGTCGGGTTAGATAATTGTGATTGCCAGCCAAGAAATATCCAATTAAAAACATACCCAAATTGTAGTAGCACGGCATCCAAAGACTTTCGGTGAGACAAATATCTTATCCATGCTCTGCTACTACTGGGCGAATCATTTATTTTTTGGGATTCTCCAAGCAAAACACTGTGCTAATCTAGCAATTTACTCCCTTGGTTTCGTTCCACTGACGATGAATTTTGATAAATCACTCATCTGTCGTGATATCAGCACAATTGTTCATGCTCATTTCTATAGCTTTCAGCCTCAAAGCCGCAACGTTGAGGATAAAAGCCGCAATTTTCCGCATCAAAGCTGCAACGTTCAAGATAAAAGCCGCAATTTTCCGCATCAAAGCCGCAACGTTCAGGTTTAAAGGTTCAACCTTCAGCCTCAAAGCTGCAACGTTCAGGCTTAAAGGTGCAATGTTCAAGCTTAAGTAACCACGCAAAATTAATTACAGTCATTGCGAGCGAAGCGAAGCAATCCCAGCCCTTGCGATTGCTTCATTCCGCTGACGCTCCTTCGTCGCTAACGCTGCGCTAACGCTCCATTCGCAATGACATTGTGTAATTAATTTTGTTTAACTACTTAAAGGCTCAACCTTCAGCCTCAAAGGAGAATGCTGTTAGCGAATCAGGGGTGAGATCCCGCGCTGATCCCGAAATCCCGCCGTCACCTCCGGGTGCGGCTAATCGAACAAAGCCTACCTTCGTGGGCTAAGAAATTCAGCCCACGAAGGTGGGCTTTGTAGTGTTAGCCCCAGGCTTCCAGCCTGCGGGCGATATATCGGGTAAGCAAAGTAAGAATGTAAACATTATTAACCACACAATGTCAGCCGCGATCGCATCCAATAGTGAATAAGAAGTAGATCTATGTTCTGTCATTGCGAGGAGAAACGACGAAGCAATCCCAGTCTTTGCGATTGCTTCGTTCCTCTCTGCCAGACGCTGCACGAACGCAATGACATCTTAAATTTAATTATGTCTACCTACTTAGCAATTTTAATAATTACTCGGTCGAGCTAAATTTTTAAACTTCGTGAATTGCGGATCGAATAAAAGTTTAACTGTACCCGTAGGCCCGTTGCGGTGTTTAGCCACTATCACTTCTGCAATACCGCGATCGGGAGTGTCATTATTATAGTAATCATCGCGGTACAACATAATTACTAAATCCGCATCTTGTTCAATTGAATTGTGAACTATGATATTGTTGGCAATGAAATTATGCAAGCCAGGAACAGTAAGGTCAAACACTTCTTCCTCGCCGTTATATTCAATTGAAACTATTTCATCCCAATAAACATCACTTTTGGCAAGAGCAAGCAATTCACTAGATTGAACAACGTTAGCAACTTTTAAAGCTCTTTCTCGACTCAAATTTGCTTTGTAAAGCGCAGAGCCACAATAGGATGTGCCAATGTCGGAATGTAATGCTCTCGTTGTCACGCCGACAGCTTGCATTGCAGGTACAACGTGTATTTTCCAAACATCTTTAGGGATTATATCTCTATTAGTATTGTGAATGCAGTTTTGCAAGTAATCAACAATTTCTTTGAGTGAACTTAGCTTATATTCTCCTACTGCTCCCACCTTTTTGATAAATAATTCCAGGTCAGGTTTACCAGTTATTTTTACATGATACTGGTTTCTACCTTTGCCCTCTTGAGGAACTATCTTGAGTGTTGCATTAATACCAAGACGTAATAAAAGTGTTTGTACATCAACAGCTAATCTGTAGCTACTGCTTGCATAATACGCAATCGGTCTTAATCTTTTACCTGCAACCAACTTTATAGATCCATCTGTACTCCAAATATGTCTAAGAAAACAACCTATTAACTCTTCTGGTTGTGAGAATAAGTCTTGAGGTACAAATTTTTCGTAAGATCTTAACCCAAAAACACCAAGCGATTCTAACCATTTCGCTACTGGATTTCTCACACTATGAGTTAGATGTTGTGCTGCGGACAAGTAAACTTGATACCAACCACGTTCAGGTGAAATTCTAGGAATAATTGCATCTCCAAAAACTTCTTTTGCTAAGAAAGCAACATTCTCGGCTAAATCTATCTCCCTAGTCGTGTACTGTATGGCATGACGTGGCAATGTACAACCGTCACCAATTAAATGCCCTAATAATGCAACCTCAGCATAAGTCATGGTTTGTTTCCCAGTAATAGGTAGATACCTGGGTAAACATAAATGTTGTCTAGGACTTAGTTCATCTAGCCTACACCAACCATTAATAGTTAAAAACTTGTGATTAGCTGTGGCACGAATTTTTCGCCCCAATCGAGTCGTTAAGGTAAATACAGGCTTCACACCTGTAGAAAAGGCATGACTAACAATCGCCTTTTCTAATTGCATTGTATCTTCATTTAATGCCAAAACTGCAAAGCCCGATTTGCCTACTAAATCACGAATTGGTACTTGTAAGCCAGTGTCTGCTAACTTCACCAAACTATCGCCAGTTAAGCATCCCGATTCTCTCAAATCCGACAACATTGGACGCTTATTAGTACGTGCTTCCACACCGCGACTTAACTGCGATAAAGCAATAACGGGAACCGATAATTCCCGCGCTAAACCTTTCAAAGAACGTGTAATTTTCGATAATTCTTGTACCCGGTTATCACCTGCTCCTTCCATTAATTGCAAGTAATCTATCACAATTAAACCCAGTTCCCTACCTTGTTCCGCTTGCAATCGCCGCGCCTGACTACGCATTTGCGTCACGGTAATATTCGGCGTATCATCAATAAAAATTGGCATCTCAGAAAGCATACCAATAGCACGGCTTAAAGGTTCCCACTGTGCTTGACTCAGCCTTCCACTGCGCAGATAACCGCTTTCAATTCCGGCTTCGCTAGCTAATAGACGTTGCACCAGTTGTTCTTTAGACATTTCTAAACTGAAAATTGCAACTGGTAATTTCTTCATCTCGACAATGTCACCATGCCGGCTAATACTTTCGGAATTGGCAATATATTGGGCAATATTCATCGAAAAGCTTGTCTTTCCCATTGCAGGCCTAGCAGCAACAATAATCAAATCAGAACGCTGAAAGCCACTGGTAATAGCATCTAAATCATAAAATCCACAAGGAATTCCCGGTAAAGCAATACCTTGATTTCGCTCTTCAATATCCTGAAAATTATTAATCAGCGTATCAGAAATGTGAACTAAACCTGATTGGGGACGGTCTTGAGTGACACCAAAAACTTTCTGTTCCGCCTGATCTAAAACAATTGGTAATTCTTTATCAGTTTCATATCCAAGATGCACAATTTCATTCCCAGCTTTAATTAACTGTCGCCGCAGGAATTTATCCATTACCAACATTGCTAAAGAGTCAATGTTTACGGCTGAAACTGTACGATCTACAATGGTGGCTAATTTATTTCTCCCGCCAATGCGGTTCAGCATATCATTATCAGCCAACCAACTAGTAACTGAAAGCAAATCTGTCGGTTTACCTTGGGCGTGGAGTTGTAGCGCTGCTTGATAAATTTCTTTGTGGGCGCTAATGTAAAAAGCTCCGGCAACTAAGCGATCGCTAACTCGCGTAATCGCTTCTGGATCGAGCAAAATTCCCCCCAAAATCGCTTCTTCCGCCTCAATATTTTGGGGTGGGAGGCGTTGCCCGGAGGGGTTGCCGTAGGCATCGCTACCATCGCCTTGAAAACTTAGTTGTTCAGCCATAAGCGATTTTCAATTGCGATCGAGGTTGAGCTATCTACCCTTATAATCTAAAATCTGTCGTCTCACACTAACTATATAATTCGTAATTATTAATTCGTAATTCGTAATTAGTCCGCAGATGAATTTAGTAACTGGAAACAAGGAAAAACATTTTTCTTGTTCCATTAATAAATTCACTTACCCACATCCTCAATTAATAGAAATTACGAATTACGAATTACGAACTACGAATTATTTTCTTAGCTAGCCACAACTTCAATAGTGACTTGGGCGCTTACTTCCGAATGCAGCTTAATGTCAGCTTTGTAAGTACCAAGGTGGTTAATATCCGGGAGGGTAATACCACGACGATCAATTTCTTGATTTGTCGCTGCTTGAATTGCATCAGCAACATCTTGGCTGGTAACAGTACCGAAAATAGCTTCGTTTTCACCAACTTGCTTGGCAATTCTCAAGCTGCCAACTTGTTCCAGAGCTGCTTTTTGTTCCAAAGCTTGTTGTCTCAATTCTAATTGCCGTTGACGTTCTTGTTCGCGACGGCGTTCTACTTGTCTGAGAATACCAGGAGTAGCATGAGTTGCCATTTTTTGAGGAATTAAATAATTACGAGCATAGCCCGGTGCTACATCCACTAAATCGCCTAATTTACCCAGTTTATTAACATCCTGAGTTAAAACTAACTGTACGCGTTTCGCCATTGTTTTTCGTTTTCCTGTAGAATCTCATTAACTTGGGTGGCAGCCGGATAGCTCACAGATGTGTAGCTGTATCCCAAGTGGCTTGGCTTATACCCCAAAGCTTAAAGATCCTAGCGAATGGTAGGGTGCGATCGCAACTACTATTTGCCAAAAATATTGTATTGGCTTAAAATGCTGCGATCGCCTGACCTACTAAATCCAGTCCTTGAGAGACACACCGCGATCGCCAACTCTTATCTGCAGGTACAAAAACCTCCTTTAATCGCTGGCTTGTCCATTCTTTTGATGGGTGATTTGCTGGGGCAAAAAAATGGGCACGGTTTTCTGCTCGCAATGCTTCAACTACCTGAATAACTGGATAAGTGCCAAATTCGGCGGTCAGATACCTATAATTAGATTGGGGAAATTTCGCCTGACACCAAGTCCCCAACCCCCCGCGAAATTTGTAAGTCACCTTCCTGGTTTGATCAGCTTCTACATAATCTGCGCCAAATTTCTCCGTTAGCCACTGGTGAGACTTTGATTCCGGCGGATCATCAATGAAAAGTTTATAAGTTGCTTTTTTACCCAATCCTGTATGTAAATCAATATGTACTACATCTGTAGCTTCTCCAATCCAGCGAGACAAATTTGCATCCAGAATGTGGTAAGTTTTTGAGGGAGAATGTCCGCCAAAAAATAATCCTTGGGGAAAGTCGTATTGCCCTACTGGTAAAGTCTTTGTTAAAGAAGTAATACCATAGCCCAGAATAATTGCGATCGCTTTTAAAACAAACGGCTCAAACCGAGATGGCGGTGAAGTTGGGTTAAAGAAAGCATTTAAATCACCATACTTTTGGGGACTCCCCCGGTATTCTTCACCAGGTAGCAGAAAATTACGGTTGAGATCGATATTATCCTCATTCCACCGCCTGCACCAAGCAAAACCGTAGGGATTCAACCCATGTAATAGTAATAAAGCCATCTCCTGACTTCGCTTCCAACTTACAAGACGCTCCTCCAGCAAAGCACATTGCACAGCAGAACCAAAGAACCCCTCCACCCCATGCAAACCACTGGAAACAACTACCACCTGCTGAGGATTGGCGTTTCCCAGCATCGCCACATCAATAGTCAAGTCTTCCCCATCAGGCCCAGTTTCCTCAATCGAGTATGCTTCTAGGCGACACCCCAAAGCCAACGCCGAAGCCCGGAACCGATTCCGCGCTGTGGTGTAGTCGGGAGAAAAGGCGTTGGTATAGGACATATCCGGGATTGGGGATGAGGGAGACACGGAGACACGGGAACAAAGAACAAATGACAAATGACCAATGACCAATGACCAATGACTAAAACTTATCCTTCATTCCCCGGATACGCGCAAAAGTCTGCACAGGATCATTACTCTTCGCAGCTAATTGTAGTGTTGGCTGCTCCCAGCGTAAAAAAGGATTGGTGCGTTTCTCCACTCCCAGCAGCGAAGGGACAGTAGCTTCCCCCCGACTACGGAAAGCCTTGACTTCCTCAAAGCGCTTTTGTAAATCGCTGTTTTCTCCATCTACAGTCAGAGCAAATTTTAAATTATTCAATGTGTACTCATGGGCACACCAAACACGAGTATTATCAGGGAGAGAGCGGAGTTTATTTAAAGAGTTCACCATTTGTGTAGGTGTCCCTTCAAATAAACGACCACAACCCCCAGCAAACAAGGTATCGCCACAGAATAATTCCCCAGGTTCACCAGCTATTTCTGGGGGAAAATAATAAGCAATGTGGGCGCGGGTATGTCCAGGTACGAAGACAACTTCAGCTACACGGTTAGCAAATTGCACATGAGAGCCGTCTTCTAAATATACCTGCTGTCCGGGAATTCTCCCCCGATCCTCGACTCCGCCATATACTGTCACCCCAGGAAAGTGTTGCATGAGCTGCTTATTACCACCCACATGGTCTTGATGATGGTGTGTGTTAAAAATTGCAACCAACTCAGCTTTCAGTTCTGCCAGTTGCTTTAATACTGGTTCAGTCTCCGCCGGATCGACAACCGCCGCGATATTCTGCGTGCGATCATATAACAAGAATATGTAGTTATCGGAAAGTGCTTCAAGATGAAAAACCTGCATAACTTCAAATTCCTCGGACTAATGATCCATGACTAATGACAGCTTTGACAAATTTAGAAGCGTATTAGCTTAGCTATACGAAGTCTCTATATTTTGTTCATTCTACCTGGAAAACCCATTAACCATCTCAATACACAACCGTATTTACCCCTAATCGATAATAAAAAACAATAATAAATGCTTTGATTAATCAGTACAATTTCTCTGGAAAGTAGCTAAAATGCGAAGTTAGAGTGAACTTATTCTTTTTGTTTTTAATACAAAAAGAAATTTGATCATCAGGAATCTGCAATCTTTGCTCTATATGGATAAAATTTAATATTTCTTAAATTTTGACCTAGCTCTTTTTTACATATTTAAGAGTGAGCAAATATTGTCATGTTTGATTGCATCTGTAGGAGATTTATGAATTATCAAACATTGATGTACGCACCCGTCAATAGTCAATCAGACATAGGAGTTAAGCCAATTGTAGACCGTATTCTCTCATCAGGTAGAATGAGCCGTACAGATCATACCTTACTTACCTCCACTGTTTTGGCTAATGGCAATATTAATGATGGCGATCGCCGCCAAATTAACCGCATATTTGATTATCTGCAAACAGGGAGGCTAAAATTACTTGACTGGTAAAATTTTTGGGTAATTTTGGCTATATATCCTCAGGGGTAAAAACTAGTGCGTATACTCTAGAACGATGAAACGCACTAGTTATAGCAATCCTAAATATTTATATTAAATCAAATTAAAAGTATCAAGAAAACCTAAAATATAAGCGAATTCATTTTTATCCGAAATAAAAATAATTCCCTACAAATGACTACTAGCCACAAAAAAAATAACCTATGTTTTTGTTCTAATTATTAGTAAATATAAATCACAATTAATTATTTGCTAACAAGTCTATAATTTTTTACAACCCTAGAATTACTGATTTTAAATTTACTTCAATAATTCCTTATCAATATTTTACGTAGATTCTCCCTAGTTAAAGTAACCAATATTAAATTATCTTTAATTAGATTAAGATGAATTTAAAACTGTAAAAATGTAAATCCAGCCAAAATTTAATAAACAAAATTGCATCTGATAAAATTTTCTGGATTATGGCTAGTCCTAATATTCCAGTAAAAAATAGTCATGATTACATAATATTAAGCATAGATATCTATGAGCAATCAATTAGGTCAACAGCTAATTTCCGCAATTCGGGATGCTATAAATAACATCCGTTATCCAAAGCGTATCCTTGTAGTGCGACAGCGCGATCACCAGTCTACATATAATGACTACTTTCTTTATTGGGTCAGTCAAAACGTTCCAGAAGCCGCACATCTATTTGAAGTCCATTATCTTCCTTGTGAAATAAATAATTGGGAAAGATACGCCCTATTTTTACCTTGGTTACAAGACCCACTCAAAGAAAGATTTCCTCATATTTATAAATATGCCCAAGAATTAGAGGCGCAGTGTCAATTACACAACATTCCTATTATTAACCCTGTAGATAATCTCTCCAATTCCATCAAATCAATTGCATCAAAGTTAATTGGGGATGTCGGAATTCGTACTGCTAAAACAATTCCCATCACCAATGTAGAGGAATTTAAAAAGACCCAAGGAGGTTTATCAACTCCTTTTTTCATCCGAGAAGACTGGGTACATGGTAGTCAAATTTTTTTCATACAACATCCTGAAGAAATAGAAAACGTACCTTTTGAAAAATTCATTGCTCCCATAGCAGTGGAATTTTTAGATGTTCAGGGAGAGGATGGTTTGTATCGTAAATATCGCTACTTTGCTATGGGAGATGAAGGCATTCCCGGCCCTTTAATGGTTTCAAAATCTTGGGAAGTGAGAGACAACGATGATCGCGTCACTAATGAAGCAATAATAGCTGAAGAGATTGCTTATTTTAGTGGCGAAGATCCTAATCATTATCTATTGCAAAAGGCAAGAAAAGCATTAGGTTTTGATTTCATGGCTTTTGATTACAGCTATGACACCCAGGGAAATTTAATGGTGTGGGAACCAAATCCTTTTCCAGTAATTTGGGGGTCACATGATGGTGAACCTGAGAAAAAGTATCAATCACCTTCAATGGATCGCATTTATACAGCACTGCTTAAGTATTATTTGCAGTGCGCTAATATATCAATCAAAATTCCCGCTATTTCTAAGTTGTAAATCCTAAATTTACTATCTTATAGTTGGGAAACTAAGTTTTGCTATCACAACAACAGCAAAATATTATCTGCAACTTTTCAATCAGAGGAGTGTTTACTAAATGGCTCCAGTTGTTTCCATCATTGTTACCTGTTTTAATCAAGCAAGCTACCTAGAACGCTCAGTAAAAAGTGTTCTAGCACAAACATTTACAGACATTGAATGTATTATTGTCGATGATGGCTCTACTGATAACACTCAAGAAATTGTTGAGCAATTGATGAGTCTTGATTCCCGAGTCAGTTACTTCTACAAAGAAAATGGTGGGGTATCTTCAACTCGTAATTTTGGATTTAAAAAAGCCAATGGTACGTGGATTCAATTTTTAGATGGAGATGATTGGATTCACGAAGATAAGATTAGATTTCAATTAACTCATTTATCTGAGGAAGTAAATGAGAATAATACTGTTTTTTATACAGATTATGAACGAGTCTTTATCAACAAAGAGCAAAAAATTATTAACATCCAAGAAAATATTGTTGGTGCTTTGACAAGAGAGGAATTAATTGCGCGATTGCTAATTCCTGATTTTCTAGCTGATTCTCCATTTCCCTTGCTGCAACAATGTCTACTTATGAATAGACATGTTCTAGAGAAAAAAATTTTTGATGAGCGCCTTAAGGCTCTGCAAGATAGAGACTTTCCACTAGACCTTTTACTTTTAGGTGTAGATTTTGTCTACACACCTATGATCGGAGCATATTACACCAAACATCAGTTTAATAGAACTAATAATTGGTCTTACATGAAAAATTATTACATTATGTTCTATGAGACAGCATACAGTAAGCACAAGGATTTACTTCCTTTGTGTCAAACAGGCATACATTTCTTAATTAAAGAAGCAATTAGAGAAAAAGAGGAAAACAATTTTGCTAAGTTGATGACAATGTTTTACCCTCCTTTTTACTTGCTCAATAATAAGATTCAGATTAATTCTAGCTATTTGCTAAAACAGATTTACAGAATTCGGCTAATTATTCCCAGCTTTTTATTATATGAAAAATACCGGGGGCCACGCTCCCAAAAAATCATAGCAGTTTGGCACAAAATAACTAACATCTTCAAAAGTTACAATCCAACTTTTATTGGTAGTGAATGAAACATGTGTCAATATGATAAAAGGTAAAGTTTCCTTAGTAGTTAGTGATTTTGCTGGTGGAGGCACAGTCCGAGCCTTTTTACTAGCTCAAATTCTCCAAAAAATAGATTATGAAGTAGAGGTAGTAGGATTTTTATTTGGTAAAGAAATCTACGCCACTCCTCCTTCAGGAATACCTATTAATTATGTGATTGGGAAAAACTATCCTGAGTTTCTGCTATCAGCCAAAAAACTGTTACAAAAACTGGATGGCGATATTATTTATGCAGTTAAACCCAAACCATCAAGTTTTGGTGTGTCTTTAGTTCACAAACTCAGCCAACATCGTCCTTTATTTTTAGATATGGATGATTGGGAACTCAGTTGGCATGGAGGGTTTGAATGGAAATATAATCCGAGTCTTAAGCAATTATATAGGGATATTTTCAAGCAAAATGGAGCATTAAAATTTCCCGATCATCCACTTTATCTACAGTGGATAGAACGCTTAGTGCCAAAAGCAGATGTAGTCACCATAGATACTAATTTTCTCCAAAAACGCTTTGGTGGTGTTTATATACCTAATGGCAAAGATACGGCAATGTTTGACCCCCATAAGTATAACCCTGAAGCAAGTAGAGAGCGTTATGGACTTTCTAAATATAGAGTTTTAATGTTTCCGGGAGCGCCACGACCTCACAAAGGAGTTGAAGATGTTTTACTAGCTTTAGATCTATTGAATGAACAAGATTTAAGATTAGTGATTGTCGGTGGTAGTCCTTACGATGATTATGACGACCAACTAATTCAAAAATGGGGTCGTTGGATTATTAAGTTGCCAAAGTGCCCTGTAGAGCAAATGCCTGAAGTAGTAGCTGCTGCTCATATTGTAGTTGTTCCCCAACGAGATACTCTAATTGCTCAAGCCCAATTTCCCCTCAAGTTAACAGATGGAATGGCAATGGCTAAACCTATTTTATCAACGCGGGTAGGAGATATTCCCGAAATTTTAGATGACACTGGTTATTTAGTTGATCCTGGTTGTCCCGAACAAATTGCTGAACAAATTCAATTAATATTTGAGGATTTAGCAGCAGCAAATGAAAGAGGAATAAAAGCTAGAGAAAGATGTGTAAAAAAATATAGTTTGTTAACCATGTCATCTACCATAACAGAAGTAATGAATCGTTTATAACCAATTATATATAAATTTATTTTTAAATTATCATGTCTAACCTTAAGCTACTAAGTAAATTTGTTAAACCATATCCTCGGAGGATATTATCAACAATTTTTTTAGGATTTTCTGGAGCTTTATTTAATGGTGTTGGCACCACATTAATTATACCAATTATTCTCCAAATTGTCGGTCAAACAGTAGATTTAACAGGCGCTCCACCTCTTCTTAAAATAATCATATCTCCCTTCGATAAGGTGCCAGAAAATTACCGACTAGCTGTGATGTCTACCTCTATTGTATTTATAATTTTTTTGAAAAATTTATCTAGTTATCTCAGTAGTTTAGTTTCAAACTCTTTAACGCGAACTCTAACTTCAGACATGAGAGAAGCTGGGTTAGAATTATTACTAGAAGTAGATTTACATTATTACACCAAGATGCGAGTGGGGGACATAATTAACACACTTGGTGGAGAAATTAGCCGTGCTGCGAGTACAATAGGTAGTGCAATTAGATTAGTTATTTTAGTAATTACTATTTTAGTTTTCGTAGCTTTGCTGTTATCAATTTCCTGGCAGTTAACTATCGCTACTACGCTTTTGTTGACTTTAATTACATTAGTAAATCAGTACGCTATTCAACGTTCAAAATATTATGGTAATGAGCTTTCGGAGATGTCGAAAGCTTATTCTATCACTGTGCTAGAAGTATTAAACGGAATTCGCTTAGTTAAATCAAGTGGAAACGAAGAAAGAGAATATAAACGGATTCAGCAACTAATTCGCGATCGCGAAAAAGCAGATTTTCTATCTCAAGTTAATTCGGAAGCTATTGGGCCAGTTAGCGAGGTCACTGGCATTATAGCTTTAATATTGATTGTGTTAATCGGTCGCGCTTTATTTACATCTCAAATTACTACAGTTTCAGCCGTTTTGCTGACATATTTATTAGTGCTACTGCGACTGCTGCCATTAATTTCTCAGTTAAATGTTCTTCGTAGTAGCTTTGCTAACACTTCTACGAGTGTAGATGTTGTGGCTGACTTTTTACGAAAAGATAATAAGCCATTGATGAATCGTGGTAAGATTCTCTATCAAAATTTACAGCAGGGAATACATTTCAATCATGTTTGTTTTGCCTATCCTAACC
The DNA here is from genome assembly GCF_002368195.1 of Calothrix sp. NIES-2100. Classification (GTDB taxonomy): domain Bacteria; phylum Cyanobacteriota; class Cyanobacteriia; order Cyanobacteriales; family Nostocaceae; genus Aulosira. The sequence goes on from NZ_AP018178.1 coordinate 8,353,657, forward strand.
ATGAGAATTTAGTACTTGATAACGTAGATTTATATTTGCCACAAGGAACAACTCTAGCTTTAGTAGGTGGTTCTGGTGCAGGTAAATCGACAATGGCTGACATGTTAAGCAGATTTTATGATCCCACATCTGGCTGCATCACCCTAGATGGCATAGATTTACGTGACTTTGAGATGAAATCACTACGACAGTCTATGGGAATTGTCAGTCAAGATACATTTTTGTTTAATGACTCAGTGCGGAATAACATTTGCTATGGGCGCAGTGAGGTGAGTGATGATGAAATTATCGCAGCCGCAAAGCGGGCTAATGCTTATGAGTTTATTAGCAAATTACCTCAAGGATTGGATACTTTAATTGGCGATCGCGGTGTGATGCTATCAGGTGGACAAAGACAAAGATTAGCGATCGCCCGCGCATTACTACAAAATCCAGAAATACTGATTTTAGATGAAGCTACTAGCGCTTTAGATACGGTGTCTGAACGCTTAGTACAAGCTGCTCTTGAGGATCTCAGTCGCGATCGCACAACACTAGTTATTGCTCACCGCCTTTCCACAGTCCAAAAAGCTGATCAAATTGCTGTATTAGATCATGGGCGTGTAGTAGAGGTGGGAACCCATAAAGAACTTTTAGAAAAAGGTGGTTATTATTCACGCCTCTACTCAATGCAATTTGCTGAACCTCCTCACAAGAACTCGGCTCGTGTCAAAATCCTGAATGCAATGCGTAAGTATTCAGCGCAGATGAGCTATCCCCTTGAGGTTGCTGCTCCACAGAATCAAAGCTTGATCCGCATTTCTCACGAAATTCGGACGCAGCTTAACTCGATAATTGGCATTCTGAATCTATTACTTGATGACATTGTAGAAAATTCCCAAGAATGGCAGGAATTAATTGAAGAATCCTACAAATCAGCTTTAGAAACTCTAAACATGATTGATATCTTAGATGATATCGATCGTCACAATATTAATTGTCAATTGCCTTTAGATACTGAAAAGAGTATCAAATTTAATAGCTACGCTCAAAAATTTAGTGAATGTTCTAAGCAGCTACGAATTGGTATAAACTTCTTGCTTAGTTCCTTGAAGTTCTTATCAGACAACTTAGACTATAATCTTCAAGATGAAAATAAATTAGTTATGGAAATTTATTCTACTGCTATTTCTCTTATCGATACATTACAAATAATTGAGCAAAAAATTAATATTTAACCCAAATAACAAATCACACTATATTATTTATTTCTCAAAATAATGAACAATTCATCAAGAAAGAATCAATATATTTTTTATACAGCAGAACTCTCACTCAAACCTGATACTGCTCATGAAATTCATGATGTTCTTTGTGCTAATGCAGCAGCTAACTTGGGGTATTCCTCAGTTTTAGTCTATCCAGATAGAGGAAATCGGTTTGTTAATCCACTTTCGTTACTTTCTCCTTATCAACCCAGACGACCAAATGCAGAATTTATCGAGTTTTATGATGTTGAACAAAAGCTCAAAGTTGCTCCATTACCAATGCCTTGGCCGATTGATCAAGTAGGTGGTAAGTATACTAACTCCAGTACAGTAGTGACTAAGTATTACTTACCTTTTCATCTATTGCCTCATACAAAAACTGTCCATACTAGAGATTGGAATTTTGCCAAAGCCGCAGTCAAAAATCAAATTTTTACTATTTATGAACGGCACTATTATCAAGACCAAAAATTTGAGCCAGAAATTGTCCATAGCCCATATTTTAAAATTGCCATAACTCAGTCTGAACCAATCAGAGAAAGCTTAATAGAATATGGTATGCCAGCAGACAAGGTTGTTTGGCTACATAACGGATTCAATCAATCATTTTTAGTTAGACAACCTCAAGAGGCTCAAGCATGGCGGCAAGAACTACTTACAGATGAATGTAAGTATTTGGTTGTCTATTCCGGCGCTTTGTATCCTTTCAAAGGAATTGATGTTTTAATTGACAGTGCTAAGGAACTACCAGAAGTGCAGTTTGTAATTACGGGAGGTACAGAATCACAAGTACAAGGTTATGAACAGATAGTCAAAAATAAACATATAGAAAACATTAAATTTTTAGGCTGGATACTTCCACGGGAACGATTAGTTAGCTTGTTTCAGGCAGCTGACATTTTAGCTCATCCTCACTGCTCTGGAAAATCAGCAAACTTCACGAATCCAGTTAAATTTTTTCAGTATATGGCTTCGGGAACACCAATAGTTGCAACTGAAATTCCACCTTTAATGGAGTTTAAAAACTCGCCTTTAATAGCCACTTGGAGTGAACCTGATAATGCACATGAATTTGCTCAAGCTATTAAATATGCTTTAGAGGTGTATCCCAGAAAAATAGAAGGTTATGCTGCTAGTATAGATTTTGCACATCAATTTTCTTGGGAGAATAGAATTACTAAAATATTAAATTACTTAGAAGATTATATGCGTCCACAAATTATATTGTAACGGTAAAATAATCAGCTAAAAACTAACAAATTATCAATAATAAAATGACTATGAAAACTATTGGCATGATTAGCAGCTATTCATCACTGAATACAAGTGCTGATTGGATGTGGCAACAAACCCCTGAACACTTTGGCTTATGGCAAAATATCCAAGTATTAACAACAGCACCAAAGCCAGATTTTTTGTTACTTTATCAATTTGATTTTCCCCAACCTGCCCCACAGCTATCTTGGTTAGATCGTTTCCGTAAACGACAACAAAAACCAGAAGTTAATATCGATTCTTTATTGCGTGGTGTACCGAAAGAGCGAATTATTTATTTTCTCCGGGAACCACCTTTAGATGAGATTGTAGAAATAAATAAACAGAATTATCAGTCAGCACAACAGTATTGCGGTTACGTTACAGGCCCAGATGACTTTGCGCCTGTTCCTGACTATATGCCGGCTATTTGGTATCACGCCAAATCATTTAAAGATTTAAATGAAATGCCATTACCAGAAAAAGTTGCGCCATGTAGTTGGATTACTTCGGGAATTAATCGTACAGCTAACCATCGCCAGCGGTTAGATTTTTTGCAGTCTCTACAAGAGAGTGGAATTAAATTTGATTTGTATGGCCGTAATTTACCTGAATGGTCGCATACAAAGGGAGAACTTGGTCACAAGTGGCATGGCATGGCACCATACTACTATAATTTGGCAATCGAAAATTATGCTGACAACGGTTGGTATGTGAGTGAAAAAATGTGGGATTCTTTATTGGCATGGTGTCTACCAATTTATTATGGTGGATCTGCTGCTGATAAATTATTACCACCTGGTAGCTTTTTAAGGTTGCCTAGTTTGGATGAAAAAGGCATTGCTTACATCAAAGAAGTGACTGCTACACCTGATGCTTGGTATGCAGCTAAAGATGCGATCGCTGAAGCACGCCAAATCATTTTACACAAGCTAAATCTCTTGAATTGGTTGTCAAATTTTGTTGATAAATACTCATAAAATATGAATGGTATTTGCACCCTAGCTAATGATTATGTTTTCGATCAGTTACTAGCTTTACTTAATAGTATTGATGCCATCTTAAGTAAAGATATTCCTGTCTGTATCTATCCTTTTGATGATCAGATACAAAAAATAGCGGATGAAATAGTTAAGCGTCCTAATGTATTTATTTACGACGATCAAGAATCTATTAACCGCTGGGATCAATTTATGCTGTCAGCCGCACCAGAACGGTTAAATCGCAGTAAATTTCGTCTCTATGGTGCGCACCGTCGTTTTTGTGCCTTTGATGGCCCTTTTGATAAATTTATCTACTTAGATGCTGATACCTTAGTGATGAACTCACTGACAACAGTATTTGAAAAGCTAGATAGTTATGACTTTGTTGTTTATGATTTCCAATTTAAAGACGTTAGTAAAGTATATAACGTTAATTCTCTAAAATTGCGAGAAATTTTTCCGCAAAATCGGATAGATTCAGAAATATTTTGTTCTGGTTTTTATGGATCTAAACGAGGTATTTTTAATGCTGAACAAAGAAAATCACTGCTATTATCTCTGCAAAATGGTGAAAGAGAAATTTTGTATGCAGGTGCAGGAGAACAACCTTTGCTTAACTATATGGTAATGAGAGCGAATCTTTCTACATATAATTTTGCTCAAGAATTACCATCTGATGAATCTACAGGATGTTCTATAAGCTCAAAGCACTTTGAAGAAAAAGAGCATATTCTTTATGACAGGGGAAATCGTTTAACTTATTTACATTATATTGGTGTTCCTCCTAACATCCATCAAGCTGTATGTGCTGGAGAAAATATTGATTTTCCCTATCGAGAATTATTTCTTTATTATCGCTACTTACACGAACCCGAAAAGCATCCAGTGTTTGATCATAATCGGCAACCTTATGATGCTCCACCACCCAATTTCCTTACCAGAGCTTTAAGAAAATTTAAGTTAATTCCCCAAGGATAATTTATGAATCGAGGTATTTATATAGTTGCTAACGACAAGGTGATGGATAATGCGATCGCATTACTCAATAGTATTCGCTTCTATGACCAAGAAGTTCTGATTTATCTCATACCTTTTAATGATAATTATCATAATATTGCCGATAAAATCAGCACCTTACATAACGTGCAACTTTTCCCAAACCTAGAATTAATTGAGCAATTTACCAACCGTATAGGCGAAATTTTTGAGCGGGATTTTTTGGCTTTACCCAACAAAATGCGGAAACTAGTAGCTTGGTTTGGGCCTTTAGATGAGTTTATTTATATTGATACTGATATTGTTGTTTTTGAAAAAATTGCCGATAATTTAGACAAGCTGGCTGAAGTTGATTTCTTCTGCTGCGATTATCATCATGCGAATGACAAGCTACGCAATATCTTTTCTCCATTAGTCAAAGAGCAACAAATTTTTTCCGATACCCAACTAGAGGATGTTTTCAACAGTGGTTTTTGGGCTTCCAAAAAAGGCGCTATTACTGAGCAACAGATGGATGAAACTTTGCGTGAATGTGCTGCGCATCGCGAATATTTTGATTTCTCGGAAGGCGTTACAGATCAACCAATTTTAAATTATCTTGTCCTCAAACTAATTAATAAACGCGGTAATCTTGTCAAAATTCCTGGGGGAGGGGCTGGTAGTTGGGCTGGTTCCCGAAATTTTCAACAGCAAGGTTATGCTCTTTATGACAGAGGACAACGATTAAAGTATCTCCATTGGGCTGGAATCAAAATCAATACCAAGAGTCCTTATGGGGAATTGTGGAATCACTATCGCTATCTTCATGAGGGTAAATTTGCTTTTATCCCAAAACTAACTCGGCGTTTATTTCCTTTTGTCACTGCTCGTACTTAATATCAGGAGTACTTCCATGATTGATGGTATTTACACTCTCGCTAATGATGTCGTTTATGACCAATTGGTTGCTTTACTCAACAGTATAGAAGCTAACGCAGGTAGAAAAATTCCTGTTTGTGTAATTCCATATAATGAGCAATTAGACAAGGTAAAGGCAGAAATTGCTATCCGAGAAAATGTTACTTTATTTGCAGATTATGCTTCCATAGCGCGTTGGGAAAACTTTGGCTCTCGGATTTGGAAAGCTCATCCAAGAGCATTAAAGCTATGGCAAGAATATGGTTTACCAGATAATTATCGTCTAGAAAGGCATCGCAAACTTTGTTGTCTAGATGGCCCATTTGACAAGTTTATTTTCTTTGATGGTGATACACTTTTGATGAGACCATTAGATGATGTATATCAAAAATTAGATGAGTATGATTGGGTAACAAATGATTATCAATATAAATCGGATTTGAATTATATTTTTAACTGGTCGCAAGATAAAATAGAAAATCTTTTGCATTTAAAAAACGTCAGTAGCAATATTTTTTGTTCTGGTTGGTTTGCTTCTAAAAAGGGTATTTTTGATGATGCAATTTTAGCCAAGCTACTAGAAAATTTAGAGGCTGGTGAAGCTGATGTCTTAGCATGGGCTGATTCGGATCAAACAGTTATTAACTATTTAGTTTTACGTAGTGGAATTTCTTATTACAACTACGCCTATCATGGTCAAGGAACTGGTTGTCATTGGAGTTCTAAATTTGATGTTGTAGATAATATACTTTATGACCAAGGCGAACCACTAACATATCTTCACTATATGAGTGTAGCGTCTTCAGATTTTACGCGGCTTTGTAGTGGTGAAGATGTTGATATTCCTTATCGCGATGTTTTTTTATATTATCGCTACTTAAAATCGCCTGAAAGCCGTCCTCAAAGATTTATCCGTCCAAATGCACTCACGCAGTTGAAAAAGTTTACTAGCAGTTTTATCGAGCAAAAAGTTAGCAATATTAAGCTTAACTATCGCAATTTTAAGAATAGAGTTGCTCAATAAGATTTAGGCAAAAATTAAGCAGGTAAAAATATGTGTTTCAAAATTAATAAAACATAAATATAACTACTATAGGAATCCGATTTGATTTCTGAAAAAATCTCAGTACCTGTAGGTATTGCCCACCAAAGCCCGGATATGTGTGGCATAGCCCCACTACGTATATTTCAAAAATCAAATATGAATCCTATAGTCTAATTCGCTCAACCCATATGAATATTTCTAAAGAATTCTGCATAGAATAAGTAAGAATCCAAAATGGACAATCGAATCTGCAAGAAAAAGCAATTTACTTCCAGATTCACAAAGAAATTGAATATCCAAAAATTTCTCTTTGGAGAAAAATACTTGATAAGTTGATTAACCGCAGCGTGTTTTTTTATCGAATATTCAGACTAAAAAGATTTATAAAAGAAGATGATGATTTATACAATATTTTTGACGTAACTTAAAGTAAGTTCGATGTAGAGGATTTTGACCTCACCCCCAGCCCCTCTCCTACTAGGAGAGGGGAGAAAAACTATGATTTTTCTTTAATCCTAAGATAAAGAATCTAAATCCAGAGATTGCATACCTTGGCGCTTTACAAACTCCAGCATACTTCCCAATTGCACCCACACTAGTAGACAAGTTAGTAAGCTAATTGGCAAGCCAACTCCTAAAGCCAGCAAGGTGGGAAAACCAAATATTTCTAACCCTGAGGTGAGAAATAAACAAGTACCACCAGTGATACCAATAAATGGCACAATGAGTTGTTTTAATGGGGAAGCTGGCTTAACATTTTTTGCTCGCTCACTTGGCCATTTCTGTACAATTACTTTTAAAGTACCAGATAAGGCTATGCCAGAAGTTATTGCTATCAATAAACCAACAAGTAGTAGAAAATATGGTGGATGCACAGGGTAATAGTACATGAAAACTCCTAATTGGTAGAGAAATTTAAAAGTAAGTAGCTGTCATTGGTCATTGGTCATTGGTCATTTGTGCAGCCAGTTTAATAGTTAAGTTCAATTGCCTACTTACTTAATTGGGCGTTTTGAAACTTCAGACTTCAGCCTTCAGTTAACTTGTTAGTTTTGATTTCGGGCGGGATTGCTACCAAAAGTAATAAAGGATGTAGCTTTTGGGAGAATAGTGGCTGCGCCTTCTCTCGATAACTCTGTTAACAAGCCGATCGCTACATTGAATAAACGATTTGGCTGTAAGTCATCTTTGACTAGGTTCCACAGACGTTGAACTTCTTCTGTATGCAGACGGTCATCTTCTGTGAGGGCTAGCACTAATTGCTGACGCAGAAATTTACCTTCTTCAGACAGCAGAAATTGCAACCCCATTTGGGCTGTAGGTAAGACATCAAAGCTGTCGTCAGTACGGGCGATCGCAATTAAATTTTCTAAACGCTGCCACTGGAATTTACCATCTTTAAACAGCACATTCAGCAACCGTCGCCGTAATTGGGAAGATTCTCCTGTGAGCAAGCGTCTAGCAATATAGGGATAACCTACCTCAACAATTTTGAAATTGGGGTTGAGGCTAAGAGCAATACCTTCTTGGGTAACTAGGGAACGAATAATCAAAGCAAACTTCGCTGGGACTCGGAAAGGATACTCATACATCAGTTCCGAGAATTCATCGGTAATGGTTTTGAAGTTGAAATCCCCTACGTTTTTACCTATGGCATTACCTAGCACTGATTCTAATGCTGGCACAATCGGGCAAATATTTGTGTCTGGCGTGAGAAAACCCAACTGAACAAAGTCTGTGGCTAAGTCAGTGTAGTCTTTATTTACCAGATGCACTAACGCATCTACCAGGGTTTCTTTGGTGGTTTCCTCTAGCTGATCCATCATCCCAAAGTCGATGTAAGCCATCCTACCATCAGGCATGGCGAACAAATTACCTGGGTGAGGGTCAGCATGGAAGAATCCATGTTCTAATAGCTGTTGTAAACCTGAGGTGACACCGATTTTGATGATGTCCTCTGGGTCTAAACCTGCGGCGCGGATACTTTTAGTATCTGTCAATTTGAAGCCGTTAATCCATTCCAGGGTTAATACACGGCTATTGGTATAACGCCAATAAATACTGGGGACTTTGACACTGTTGTCATCACGGAAGTTATGGGCAAATTTTTCCGCGTTGCGACCTTCATTGATGTAATCAATTTCTTCAAATAACTTAGTGCCAAACTCGTCCACAATTAAGGTGAGGTCGTGACCGAGATTCAGGGGTAGCCAAGGCGATAGCCAAGTTGCAGCCCAACGCATGAGATACAAGTCTCTGGTCAAAGTTGGTCTTAAGTTGGGGCGTTGCACTTTCACGGCGACTTCTTCGCCACTGAGCAAGCGACCACGATAAACTTGACCTAAGCTAGCAGCTGCTACGGGTTTAGGTGACAGTTCGCTAAAGACTTCGCTAATTGAGCGATCAAGTTCAGTTTCGATAATCTGATAAGCCAGTGCATTATCGAAAGCTGGTAATTGGTCTTGCAGTTTGATCAATTCTTCGAGGAAGTCTTTACGTATCAGGTCTGGTCTGGTGGATAGGGCTTGACCGACTTTAATGAATGTGGGGCCTAGGCGAGTGAGCAGTTCTCGTAATTGAGTGGCGCGTTTCCTCTTGTTCTGCTCTACTTGATTTTGCCATTCATCCCACTTCAAACTAATAATAAATCCAGCAAAAAACCAGATAATTCTCAGTAAACGCCCCCATGCGAGCCAGGGACGGTAACGATAATAACTAGCGATCGCGTCTGGATTGTAGCGCCTTAGCTGAGCAGATTGATACTGACCCACGCTTTTATTTGCCTCTTCAACTGGGAAATTTACACTTTTTTGTTGGTTTCTAAAATTACTTGCTAATTGCAAGTACAAGATACCGATAGTTTTTATAAAACACAATAAAGTTGTACCCATTTCTGGGCAGTTTTTGTGGCCAAATTAGCCTACTTTACTGCTGATTTTTTGTTATCTTTTTGTTAATTATACTTTATAAAAGTACAAATATTCCTTCTCTATAAGGATTTTAGGTATTTATGTGATATAAAATACATTTGGGCATTGGGCATCCCTTCTCTGCGAGACGCTACGCGAACGGCTCCGCTCAGGGCAAGGGGGCATGGGGCATTGGTAATTTGTCTCCCTTGTCTCCCTTGTCTCCCTTGTCCCTTCTGCTCCCTGCTATGAAACCTACAGCCACTCCCCACCCCGGAAACGCCAGCGGGGAAAGATGATCCGCATGAGGCTTTGGGAGGAAATGAAAACTGCTAGCCAGACGATGGTGTAATGGATGAAAAAGACTGTTGGTGGTAGTTCTTCCTTGGGTATGGGGATGGGTAGAAAGCCAAATATTTTTACGCCACAGAAAACAAATATAAATTCCCAAATTCCCGCGAAGAGTTGATAAGCTGCGGGCCAGTCTCGATCCCAACGAAATTTTTGTAGATAGTTATACAGTACATCCCAACCTAAGCCAAAGATGGCGACGTAGGTAAGTATCCAGAAATAAATTATGCCAGGTGCATTACCAATTAAACCAACGGCAAAAGGTAATGAGACTAATACGCCTACAGTTACTAGTAGTAATAATCGAGTTTGCCAACGACCAAATAAAGTGGGAGTCATAAAAGTATTGAGTACTGAGTTTAATTAAGTTTCATCATACTCATATTAAAAAACTCCACAAGATTGTGGAGCTTTCCGTCTAAGTGGGAAATTTTGGTTCGGGACTTACAAAAAATAAATTACCCATATTCCGTAGTGCGAGCATCTTGCTCGATGAATGAACACCAGCGAGCGAGACGCTCGCACTACAAATTTATTGGGTATTTAAAAAATTGGATGTCCCTTAAATCGCTACGGAAGAATGATAAGTGGCTAGTGCTTGCCAATTGATTACATCGTCTAACAAAGCTTGATAACCTAGGGTGTTGGGGTGAAGTCCATCATGAGAGATGCGTTTGCGCCGCCAAAGTTCACCGCGTTCCATCCATTGGTCGAAAATATCGAGATACGGAATACGGCGTTGATTGCAAGCAATTCTCGTGGCTTCTTTGTAGCGATATTGATCGGCGTGATTGTAGTAGAAGCAATCGAGAAATGGCATTTTAGTTTCATCAACTGGAACCATCCCCACAAACACTACAGGGCAAAGTTGTTGTGCTTGTTCTAGGAGTTCGGCGATTTGTGATTCAAATAAGCCAAAATCTGTATAATTCCGTCCATCAGGACGAGATAACCGCGCTGAATCATTTACGCCTACGGACAAAATAATTAAGTCGGGGACACGATTTCGCAGTTCACCTCGGTGGCGAAATTCTACTTCTAGCCTTTGGGCGACTTGTTGGGTGCGATCGCCTCTTACTCCCAGATTATAAAGTACATGACCTGTACTATCCGGTAACATCCACTGTCGCCGTAGTTGTTCGACCCAACCGCCTTTGTCTGGATCGCCGAATCCATATATTAAGCTATCCCCTAGTGCGATAATCTTCAAAGGCTGACAATGGTTTGGTGCTATGGACAGCTGCATTGAGGAAGGTCGCTCGAATGTTTGCATCTTAAAAAGACTTTATTTTATATCTTTACAAGATTCTATACATTTCTACACCATTACAGAGTATCTTTCTACTCTTCTGTTCTAGTTTTGTTAGCTGTCACCTAAGTCGGAGACTGATTGAACACCCACTTCAACCATTGGCTAAAAGAACTGATGGCGTTCAACCTGTTGACTCCTGGCGCACGGGCGGTAGCGAGTCCATCAACGGCGACTAATGCGGCGTACTGCAAGCCTAAGAAACTATCAACTGCTGCATAGGGGCCACCAAGGGTAATGGCTCCAGCGGCATACATTTGACCTTTGGTGTTACGCATTTCTACTAGCTCAAAGTTGTTGGCGACCACCAAGCGTCCGAGGTGATTGAGGGGCAAATTGTAATGTTTCACTAGGTCATCTAATAGGGGATTAGTCTGGACTTTGGCATCTAAGCCAGTAGCATCAACAATAAAGTCAGCCTCTAGTTTCAGTTCTCCCAAGCCCTTTTCACGGATATGGGTAATAGTGCGTTTTTGGTTCCCTTGTTCCACACCAAGGACATCACCAAAGGTAATTTGATACCAGCCTTCACTTAAACCTTGGGCGGTTATTTGTTGCCAATCATGGCGATCGGCGGTGGTAGTACCACCCCAGTCTGCGAGTAGGCTTTTGCGTTCATCGGGTGTGGCTTTTTCTAGCATTACCCGCAGTTCACCACTCCAACAGGCTTTCGGCCAGTTAAAAGGCTGGAATTCATAATGATTTTTCACTAACCGCGTAGCCTTTTGAAATGTGTTACCGTGGGGTTTAGGCGATCGCATCAAATGCAAAACTGAAATATTCCGGTTTTTCTTTCGCGCTTCATAAATTCGCTGCACAATCCGCGAAGCCACAATTCCCCGCCCTCGCAGTAAGACAATCCCACCTAATTGTTCTAGCTGCTGATAAACATGATCGTGTTCCTCATAGGCATTGACAACAGCCTTAAAGTCTTGATATTTTTCTCTATAAGCTTGTAAATCTGGCAAAAACTGAATTGCTGGATAGCCTGTTGCTAAGTGCAAATAACGTGTAATTAAAAAAGCATAATTTCTCGGGCCGCGAGAATAGGCTACGCAATATCTACCATCTTCAGTTTTGCGAATTGCCCTAACACTCCCATAGCGATAAATTTGTTGCCAGCCAATGCGTCGGGCTTCCCGATCGATAGAATCAAAGACATTACCCGCACGAGGAGTATAAGTTTCAATAAATGTGGGTTCAGCAAACACCTGCCATAAATATCTCAAGGCTGTGTTTAGCTGACCTTGCCTAAAATCATGCCAAGCTTCTCTTAAAGCATAGCTAGGCCAGCCCCAAATATTATCAGGGCAGGAGTCTGAATTAGACCGTAATCTTTCATGTAAAGGAATTTGCGAATTTAAACAGAGGCGCTTGTAACGCGCATAAGGTTCAGCGTCTAACCCCAAGGCGACAATTTTGTCAGCACGAACACCGCTAATGCGCAATAAATCCGTCCAGACAAAGCTACCCAATCCCGCCCCAACTGCGAGATAATCACATTCATCTACAGGTAAGCCTGTAGCGTGCAGCGCTTGTACAACCACCTGTTGAGCCTGAAATGCTGGTGGAGGAAAATTGCTACCCAGTGGTGTCACAACTGGTGCAGCAGGCAAACTCGGATCAGGGAGATTGGTATTCGGATTAAACTGAATAGTTGAAGGCGGACTAGTAATCGGTGCAGGTGCGTTGACACTGTAGGTTACCGTAATCATGTACGGGCCAATTTGTACCGTGTCACCGTTAGCGATAACGCTGCGTTTTTGTCGTTGGCCATTGACAAATACACCATTAACACTACCTTGATCGGTGACTACCAGTTGATTTTGTTCCCAATCAATTAGAGCATGGTAGCGAGAAACTTGCTCACTATTGAGGAGCATCCGCGAAACACGTTCTCCCCTAACTTCGTTGGGTAAACGAGCAAATTCTCGACCAAAAGCGATAGGTACACTCAACCTTGGCTCTCGTCGTTCTCCTGTAGCTGGATCATCCCAACTTAATAGAATTTGTAAGTTAGTCATTTGTCAATAGTCAATGGTCAATGGGCATTGGGCATTGGGCATTGGGCATTGGGCATAAGTCATTTCTTATTTATTTCCCTTGTCCCCCTTGTCCCCCTTGTCTTCCTTGTCCTCCTTGTCCCCCTCATCCCCCTCATCCCCCTCATCCCCTCAATGATTCGGGGCGACTAACACACTAACGGCTGCGGCTAAGGATGTTCCACACCAAGGACAGCCCACTTGCTGATTCTCAAAGGGGGAGACTTTATGACATTTGGGACATTCTAAGCCGTAAACTCCAGGTGGTGGTGCAGGAGGTACGGGTGGATGCTGGTGATATCTGGGTTGTACTGGTGGCTGTTGGTTATTTGGCTGTTGGTTGATTAGGTTTTTGGTGGGCTGGGTAGTTCCGATTGGTGGTATTGGTGGGGCTGGAGGTGTCAAAATTGTTGGTGGAATACCGTTGATGGCTACAGAAATAACTTTGATTTCCATTTGCCCCAATTGGATGATGCTACCTTCTCTTAAAGGCAGTTCACCTTGGGCTAGTTGTTGTCTATCTACTAAAGGGGGATTTGGCGATCGCAGGTTGCGGATGTAAAATCTTTGTTGCTGCGAGTTAAAAAAGATTTCTACGTGCAGACCGGATACGGTAGGGTTACTAACAACAATGTCGCACCGGAGTGGATCTCGACCGATGCGGACAGTTCCAGGATTTTTGCTTGGTTGTTGTTCGTAAATGTTTTGAGTTCTCTCTTGACCTGCATCGTGCCACTGTAAAGTTAGTGCGTTCATTTAGTTCTAACTTAGTAACTTTTATTTAGTTACTTCAAGTCCTCCTTGTGCGATTCCTAACACGATTAGCCAGTAGTAAGCAAGTATTTAGAAAAAACTTCAAATAAAACAATATATATCATCGTCGCTTTATCTGTCCGATGCTAATTTATCAGCAATGCGTGTGGTTTCTGGCAGTCTATATTTTGTGGTGCAACGCAATACGTAGTCAATTGCTGTGGGTAAACTAATTCGATGACCGCTGGAGATATACAAAGGCTTGACTCCTGTGCGTGTGCGTAAAACTGCCCCTATCGTTTCGCCCTGATGTATTAGGGGTTGCCAGCTACCTTTTGTTTCTGGTACTTCTTCATATTTGCCAATAAATAAAGATTTTGCTACACCGATTGTCGGTATATCTATCAGCAATCCTAAATGGCTAGCTATACCCATTCGGCGGGGATGGGCAATTCCCTGACCGTCGCATAAAATTAGGTCTGGCATGATTTTGACTTTTTCTAGGGCATCCAAGACAGCAGGTATTTCGCGAAACGAGAGAAACCCTGGAATATAAGGAAACGTAGTCGGACGGTAGGCTAATGTTGTCTCTACTACTTGCAAGCCTGGGAAACTCAGCACGGCAACTGCGGCACGGCTAATTGTCCCATCGGCTTCAAAGCCCATATCCACACCTGCAACGTATTGCACAGTTTCTGGCAATTTATCTTCTGTAATTATCTGATGGCGCAATCCTTCCTGAATTGCGATCGCATCTTCTACGTTTTGAGGCCAGGCATGTTGTTGATAAATCTTCATAATCAATGTTTTTCTTAACAAAGTTTAAAGGACTTATTGCCGAAATCTCTCTTAGCAATAGTGTATCTACTGTTGTGATTAATTAAAAAAATTTTGTATCCTTTAGCTAAAGTTAAACTGTTATTATTTCTCTGGTTCACTTTAGTAATCAGAAATATATTTATTAGTGTATCTTTGGCAATAACCACCGGGAGCATCCCACTTTTTTGTAATTACTGTCATTGCGAGCGTTCGCGTTAGCGTCTCGAAGAGAAGCGAAGCAATCGCAATAGACGCGCTCTAAGTTAGAGATTCTGGGATTGCTTCGTCGTTCCTCCTCTCTACGAGACGCTTCGCGAACGCAATGACAGATTAACTTTTCTCTTGCTGCAAAATAAAAATTGGGATGCACCCATAACCACCTGACTCAGGTTGGTAATTAATTATAAATTACTATTAAAAAATAACCATGCGTAATCACATCCCAAATACAGCCAATACTTTTCAGTTAAGTTTTTATATCGCCGGGGGCATCTTTTTATTAATGTTGGCATTTATTTTTCGTCCTTTTACGATTGTAAATGCTGGGGAACGGGGCGTTATCATGAAGTTTGGCAAAGTTCAAGATCAGATTTTAGATGAAGGTCTGCATCCCATGATGCCAATTGTTACGTCAATCAAAAAGCTGAGTGTGCGGGTGCAGCAAAATACTTTTCAATCAGATGCTGCTTCTAAAGACCTACAAAAAATCACTACCGAACTTGCTATTAACTGGCACGTTGATCCGACAAGAGTTAATAAGGTTTTTCAACAAGTCGGAGATCAGCAACAAATTATTATTGGCATTATCACACCTGCTGTATCTGAAGTTTTGAAAGCAGCAACAGCCAAAAAAACAGCAGAAGAAATCATTACTAAAAGAACCGAACTTAAAGAAGAAATGGATAACCATCTGAAAACCCGTCTATTGGCTTATGGTGTGATAGTCGATGATGTGTCTCTAGTGAATTTTTCGTTTTCGCCAGAGTTTAGCAAAGCTATTGAATCAAAACAAATAGCGGAACAAGAGGCTAAACAGGCTGAATTTATTGCTAAAAAGGCAACTCAAGAAGCTCAAGCAGATATCAACCGCGCCAAAGGTCAAGCAGAAGCGCAAAGATTGCAGCGACAAACTTTAACAGCAGAATTGTTGCAGAAACAAGCAATTGAAAAATGGGATGGACGTTTTCCTATGGTTATGGGTGGTAATGGTGCAGTGCCATTAATTAATATTAATCCTAATAATCTCACCGCCCCACAAAATAGATAGTTTTGCTTGTATTTGCTAGATAAAAATAGTGGATGTTGTAGAGGATGTAGTGAACAATTGCTATTGATAGCATCCATTACATCCATGACACCATCCATTAACATGTTGTCATTGTATCGCCGCATAATTGGGCAGCAAAGAATCTAACACATTCTCAATACTACCGTCAGATAAATCTGGAATCGATATAAATCTGTGAGCTTTACTAAAATAACTCTTGGTTGAGTGGTTATAGATAGGGTCGTAATAGGAATGCAATATATCTTGCACTAATGATTCCCAATTTTGGGCATCAATCAATTGATACCACTGACTTAATTTCTCCCAACCACAGCGAGTTTTGAGTTTTTCTAGCTGGCGTTTTAAAACATTGGGATGACTTACTAGGTGTGGATATTCCTGTAAAAGAAACTTGACTCTAGCTGCTATCGGTAGTTGAATTTCTACACAACTAGCTTGCCTCATTTTCTGCCATAAAGACTGAGGTAAATAGACTTGCCCAATTTTGATACTTTCCGATTCGATCCACACTGGCTGATGAGAATTAAACTTTTGCAGATGTTGTAAAAGGAGAGATTCAAAGTATTTTTGTGAGGGTTGGGATGAAAGTTTACCTGGCCATTCTCCACCCAAAAGAGAACCACGATGATTAGCTAAACTTTCCAAGTCTAAAACTTGTGCGCCACGTTGACGCATCTTATCTAAGATATGAGTTTTACCAGTACCCGTTAAACCGCATAACATCCGATAAGTAAATCTTTCTGGTAAATGTTCTAGTTGCTGGCGTACATAATTACGATAAGTCTTGTATCCGCCATCAAGTACAGTAACTTCCCATCCAATTTGTGTCAGCACAGAAGCCATGCTACTTGAACGCTGTCCACCCCTTCCACAATAAACTAAAGGATGGTATTCCGGATCTTTCGCAGCAAAGTGTTGACTCAGATGTTGGTAAATATTTCTCGTTACTAATGCAGCACCAATTTTGCGCGCCGTGAAAGAGCAAACTTGTTGATAAATTGTGCCCACTTCCTCGCGTTCAGCATCATTCAAGACTGGTAGATTAATTGCACCAGGGATGTGATCTTCTAGAAATTCACGATGGCATCGCACATCAATTATTTCGCTGTAACTTTCAGCCCAAGGCTGCTGAGTATATGTAACTGAATGTAACATAAACTTTAATTTCTCACTTTCTCAATTTTGGCACTCCTATAAGTTTAATGGGGTGTTTTTATATTTTGGTTAATTTAAATCAATCTATGTAAACAAAAAGACTATCAAAATGTTTCTTTTAACTGCTGGCGGGGAATTATGAGAATAGATGAAAGTCAACTAGCGATCGCCCATTGAAGTTTAGCAGATGCAGTCAATCAGGTTGAGTAACAACTAAAGTCATTGTATCGGTAGTGAGCGATCGCAGTATTAGGGGTTAGACCAATTTTTTCAACCCTGAAAAAGTGATGAGTCAACCGTCAAGAGTCAGTAGGGGTAGTGACTATAAGCCTTTTAATTTACGAAAATCCTGTACAACTTCTTTAATATCACCTAATTCACCCTCAACTAAATAGTTTAATTGGCGCATTTCATCGGCGGTAATTTTTCCAGCCAGTTGGGCGATCGCTTTTTTTAATTGCGGGTATTTTGCTAATGTTGCTTGTCTGACAATGGGCGTAGCTTCATAAGGTGGAAAATATTGTTTATCATCTTTTAGCACAACTAAACCCAACCGAGCAATCTGCCCATCAGTGGAGTTACCCGCTACCATATCTACCTGTTTTTGAATTAACGCCCGATAAATTAAACCCAAATCCATGATTTGCGGTGATTTAGCAAAATGTAAGTCGTAGGTTTTCGCTAACCCCGGAAAGCCATCTTCCCGTTCTAAAAATTCATAGCCAAAGCCGCCACGCCATTGGGGTGTATATTCAGTAGCTTGGGAGAGAGTTTGCAGATTGTAGCGTTTAGCATCTTCACCCCGAATAATGATGGCAAAAGTATTTTCAAAACCCAAGCTAGGCATAACTTCCAAGTTAAAATTTTGGGCGTATGCTTGTTTTAATTTTTCATAAACTATTTTTGGATCGTTAACTACCTTCTGCTTTAATATTCCTGTAAAAGCTGTACCTGTATATTCAATATAAGCATCTATTTTGCCAGCAGTAATTGCACTATGGCAGACGAAAGAACCACCCAAGCGCGGGCGACGCGACACTTTTAAATTAGTGGTAGCTTCGATTTGTTGTGCTAAAAGTTCGCCTAAAATATCTTGTTCAGTAAAATCTTTAGAAGCAACAATAATATCACCACCGCTATTAGTATTTGGATTCGGGCTACAACTAGCGATCGCCATTACCAAAGCAAATGTTAATATGCAAAAAAACACAAACTTTTTCATATAAATTTCTGGCTCTTACAGCCTATTCAATTGTTTTTTTGAACGCTGCCTTTCTTTAATTTGACTTCAATCCAACCAATTACTAAATCAGCGATTAATGCAATAGCTGCCGCAGGAACTGCCCCTGCTAAAATTAACTGATTATTTACTACTGCAATGCCACGAAAAATAAATACTCCTAAACCACCAGCACCAATCGCAGCAGCAATAGTTGCAATCCCAATGGCAATTACAGTTGCTACTCGCACCCCAGCCAAAATTACTCCCATCGCCAAAGGAATTTCTACTTGGAATAACAATTGTCTATCTGTCATCCCCATACCTCGCCCAGCTTCCCGAATCGCTGGATCGACAGTAGTAATACCAGTATAAGTATTACGAATTATCGGTAATAAAGAATATAAAGTTAATGCCACAATTGCTGGTACTATACCAATACCACCAATGATGGGGACAGGAATTAGTAATCCAAATAATGCCAAACTGGGAATAGTTTGCAGAATATTAGCAATGCCTAAAATTGGTTGGCGGAGTTGGGTTTGGCGTGTAATTAAAATTCCTAAAGGAATGCCGATTAAAATAGCAATTCCAATTGCAATGCCTACCATAAATAAATGTTCCAGCGTATGCTGAAAAATTTCTGGGGCATACTTGATGAGAAAAAAGTCTTTCATAAATTGTCTTGCAGAGAACGCAGACATTGAAGAAAAGCTAGGCTCTCTGGATGGAGCGATCGCATAAATTCATCCTTTGTTCCTAATACTACCAATTCTCCCCCATACATTAAACCAATTCTTGATGCCAAAACAAAGGCTTCTTGAATATCGTGGGTGACAAAGACAACAGTTTTGCCTAATTCCTGTTGTAACCGGCGAAACTCTTGTTGAATTTCTAAGCGTGTAATTGGATCGAGTGCGCCAAAGGGTTCATCCATCAATAATACAGGCGGATCGGCTGCTAAGGCCCTAGCGACGCCAACACGTTGTCTTTGTCCTCCCGATAGTTCATTGGGATAACGCCCAGCAAATTGTTCGGGTTCTAAACCTACCAAACGTAACAATTCATACACTCGCATTTTAATTTGTTTTGGTTTCCAGCCTTCTAAGGCGGGGACTAAGCCAACATTGCGTTCCACTGTGAAGTGGGGAAATAAACCAATTTCTTGAATTACATAACCAATTTTACGCCGCAGCTTAATTTCATCCCATTGAGTTGTGGGAACGCCATCAAATAACACTTCCCCTTCGGTAGGTGTCAAGAGGCGATTAATTAATTTCATCGTCGTAGTTTTACCACTACCACTGCGTCCCAGTAATACCAGTGCTTCTCCTTGGAAAATCGAGAAATTGAGATGAGACACCAAAGGACGGTGGTTACGGCTAAAGGTGACATCACGGAATTCTACAGCGATTTGGTGATTTTGGGGCATGGTTGACTTTGTTGACAAGAATAAACAGCGATCGCACTTTTAGCTGGTTCTTTGGGTTATTATGCGATCGCTTTCAGAAATTTTAGTAGTTTTCCGAAATCGCCCAGCACGCCTTTGTAATCATTACTAGACAAGCAAACTATAACTTACTCTATAACTAACTCTATAACTAAAGGTACGGGGACATACCCCAACTCAAACCCAGTCACAACAACTGGGTTTTTGAATTTGAGTGCGCCAGAGGTGTATTGTCAACAAAAAAGCCCAGGTAAATCATCTACCTGAGGCCGTGATTAATTTAGTGAGTGTGAAACTTTAAGATGCTGCTTGTGCAGAAACGTATACAGAAGGATCTGACGCTTGGTATAGCTGTTCAGAATAATTGAAAGTATCTGTAACGATTTGCGGACAACGCATACATGCTGCCTTACCTTCCTGTTGCCACCAACGGCAGCTAGAACGGATTTGGCAAGGTGGAAGTGCTTCTACTACAGCAGGTAAACTCTCTACAATTCGGTGTGCTAAACGACAATTAGCACCATCAAAGTGCTGACATTCTTTTTGTACACAAGTGCCTGCAAATCTAAAAATTTCTGTTGGAGAAACTGGTGCAGCTAGGGACAATAATTCCTCGGTGACGGGCTGTGGTTCTGCAAGGTGAGCCAGACGCGGTTCTTCTACTGTCCCAACCACTACAGCAAATACTACACTATTTGCCATCTCTGGCCTAGCACTGGGGCAAAGAGGTTGATTTTTAGTATCCGTTGTATTTTCCATGTTGATAACTATCACCAAAATCTTGGTGTGCTAAGCAAGTGAGGCTGTAGGATCAACAGCAATCAGGCCAATTGTGATGGGAGGGCAAGCAATCTTACCAACTATGATCGGTGGAGGGCAATAACTGGGCGCAATTTTACCAGTGATTATAGGTTTTGGAGGTGGACAAAGAATCTCAGGCTTTAGTTTTACGTTGCTTATGGTTGTACCTCCCACAATTTTACGCGCTTCGAGTGCGCGTGCTACGGCTGATTTAATCACGCCTCCTTCTTCTTGATCGACTGATTCTAACAGAGAGTCAGAAGTCACAGGTGATAAGTCAGAAATGGAAATTGTCATGACGATGTAGCCTCCTCAAAATTTTGCAGGCGAATGTAATTTAATATCTATTGCTAGAACTGGATTTGCTTAGTTAGCTTGTTGATTGTATGTATAATCACAAAAACTCATAAAAAAGTCTGGCCAATTTGGCCAGACTTAACAAAAGTTAATCAAAAAAATTCGGAAACTGAATTAATTACCTGCAAGCATTGCTTTTGTAGCAGATTCCCCAGCTTTTACCAAATTCCGCCGCAATTGGAATACTAACAAGCTCATCATAGTCCAGTAACTGAAAATTGGCAGCAATGCTGTTATGGGTGATAGTGATTTTCCATCAGGAGAAATTGCAAATATTGGCCCCACTATTGAATATAACCAGAGAAAATTGTTGTCTCTATAGGAAGAGGTAAATACGCCTATAATTATCACTGGTAATATCATTGATGCACCGACAGTAGCCGCAGACCAAAATACTCGGTTGTGATTTTTGGTGAATAAAAGCAGTTGCGCTAAGGCTGCATAGAGCATAGCTAAACTAAAAGAGAGCGCGAGGGCAAAAAGAGCATTGATTTTGTGACTAATGGGGTATTGAGAGAGTAATATTAAGCAGTTGATGCCAATGATAGCAATTGTGGCATTGATTGCGATCGCTAATAAACCCGGACTTTTTTCGCCCCAAATTAAATCTTTAACAAGTTTGCTATCTACTAATCCTTTGACACGCGCAGTTCGACGATAACGTGCCCAATCTTGGAGGGCTTGACGATGAGGATTGAGAGCAGCAATTAAATAGAGAAATAGCCAAAAATCTAAGAACAACAAACTCACTAGATTTTCAGCAAGCAGATAAGAACCAGGATTTGATTCTAAAACTAATCTTTCCCAATTTGCACACCCTAAAGTCATCAATGCATAGCAAGCTGTTAATGAATAACTTTGATGCTTACTCAACATCGTGGTATTAGGATCGCGAAAACAACGTTGTAAGGATTGCCAAATAAAATATGTTCCTAAACCGTAAATCAAGAGCGTAAATCCAAGTGTTGTCAATAAGCTATCTCCTAAAGGTAAGGCAAAAAATTGAAAATTCCTAAATCGGGAACTAGCAGATGCAAATGTAGAGCTAATAGCAGTCTCTGGAATTAAGTAAGTAGGATTAATTAGCCTAGCAAAAACCAAAGGATAATCATCTGAGATTTCTGTCAAGGCTACTCGCATAGTGACGATGAGAAAACCGAGAACTACGCCACCACCTAACCAAGATTGAAAACCACCTAGCCAAGAACCAACTAAGCCAAATAGCAGTGCAGCACTATAGAATAAAAAGCAGGCAGCAACCACTGCTACATAAAAGCTGAAAATCTCAGCCGAGGGAATTTTTCCTGCTAAAGCTGACCATAAATGCAAAGGAAGAGCTAACAGTACCCCAATAAATAGCAAAATTGGTACACCCAACATTTTGCCGGATAAAATACTTTGGGGTGATTGTGGACTCAGGCGGATAAAATTCAGTGTTTCTCGTCTTTCTTCTGCCGATAAATCATTAATTATCAGGTAAGTTCCGGCAGTTAAAAGACTAAAACAGCCAATAATACTGAGCCAGGTAAATACATCCAAATACCACAATTGCCAGTTAATAATTACATGACCAAATTCATCAACTAGGCATTTAGGCAGATTATATTGAAGCCCACCTGTACAATATTTGTGGGAGTGATTATATACCAATTCAAGCTTAGTTGGTAGCTGGGTTTGAAAATACATAAATAGGATAAACTGACCCAGCAATGAGATAGCAGCAGACAGTAATAAATTGCGCGATTTCAGTCTTCCTTTGAGTTCACGCAAAAGTTGCGGATTCGAGTCTCCTATTTGATTAATCCAGTTGAGATCCATAGTAAAAACTCTCTTTTGTCAGTTGTCAGTTGTCATTTATATTTGTCCCCCTTCCCTCGTCCCCCTCATCCTCCTTATTTACGTCCAGCTAACAATGCTTTTGTCGCCGACTCTCCTGCTAATTTAACTTGCTTTGTTAATTGGATGTTTAATAATATGATGACGCTAATTTCAGCTATGAGTGCTGTAAAAATTGCGATTGTTGCTGTTTTTTCTAAAGCAGGCCAAGGAAAGGTAAAAAATAGCCAAGCTTCAGGATTGTTGGTAGGTGTAATACCTGAAATTCCTAAAAACAATGGTGGTATTATCACTGCTGCACCTACAGCAACGGCTGCCCATAAAGCACGTCTGGGAGTTTTCATTAACAGTAGTAATTGAGCTAATGTGGTATAAATCATCATTAAGCTAATACATAAAACTACACCTAAAATAGCTTTTAATCTTCCCATATCATTAACCCAATCGATGGCGTTGTTATGGTGGGTATTTAAAATAGGTGCAAGTACAATCCAAATTACTACTGGGGTGGTGGCGATCGCTAAATTGATTAACATTGCTAATAATGACGGACTTTTTTCATCAACAATCCAATCTTTTAACCAAAATTCACTCCTAATATCCTGGAAAGTAGCAAACTTTTGATGTCGATATCTTGCCCAATTTTGTATAGTTTGTCTGTGGGGTGAAATAATTACAAGTAATCCAAATAATAGCACTATGTTAAAGAATGCTATCAGGAATAAATTTGGCCCTATTTGATAATTCACATCATAATAGCAAACATTATTTCTGGGATCTGGGCAATAATTTTTATAGTATTGTAAAGTAAATCCCCAAAAAACCACTTGATAACTTGCTACTAAAAGATAAGTTTGTACTTTGTTAAGAATTGCTCCATCAGGATTACGAAAGCGGCGTTTCATGGCTTGCCAAGCCCAATAGATGCCTACACCATAATTCAATAAATAGATGCCAACCATACCAAAGGCGCTTTTACCTACTGGTATATAGAAAAACTGCAATTCTTGTAAAGATGATTGATTATTTCTTGACAACGGCAATATATAGCCCATAATCTCCAAGGGGCTTAACAATCTTAACCAAGTAGCTGTATTGTGAAAGTCTCCACTATAAGTTAAGTTCTGTATAGATATCATTAAAAATAGCAGGACTAAACCACTTCCTAACCAAGGTTGAAACCCGCTAAACCAACGACTAGTTAAACCAAGTAACAGTGCATTACTGTAGAAGAAAATGCAGCTAGCCAGCAGAACTACATAGAAACTTAAAATCGAAACTATAGAGAGATTGGCAGAAATTCCTGCCCATAAATTTAAAGGCAATGCCACTAAAACTATGAGATAGATTACAGCTGGTACTCCTAGCAGTTTACCCATCAAAATACTTTTCTCTGACTGGGGACTGAGGCGCAAAAAATTCAGTGTACCGCGACGTTCTTCTTGGGCTAAGTTATTGATGAGCAAATAAGTACCAGCAACTAAAAGTGTGAAGACAAACATCACACTCAAGGTCATAAATATATACCTCCAGTGGTCTTCCCACCACAATGCCATATTTACTTGATCTGGAGGGCAGTAACTCTGATATAAAAGTTTATCAAGCTGAGATTGTTCAATTTTCAGTGATGCTATTTGGGCTTTGTATTCCTGAATTTTTTCCAAATTGTAGTTTTGTTTGCCACTAAATAAACTGAGTTTTTGGTAAGTTTCCTCACTAGTTTTATATAGTAAATTTAGTTTTGCTTGATAACCTTTGCTCAGATTGCAGTATATCCCTGACATGGGATAAGTTTTAGTAGGAAAGCCGCTAAATTGATATATGTATACTCCTAGTTGAGTAAGCAGCGATATCGCCAAAGCAATTAAGATGTTGACAACTTTCAGGCGACCTTTAAGTTCTCGAAATAGTTGAGGATTCCAGTTACCGAGTTTATTTATAAGATTGAATGTCATTAGAAAAGTTCTCCAAAAAGGGAAGCAATAATTCGTAATTCGTAATTCGTAATTCGTAATTTAAAATTGCAGAGGAATCACTGTTGAAAATTACGAATTAAGTAAACGCAAGATGGCTGGACTCAGGTTATGAACAATTACTAATTATTTGGATTAAGATGCTTGTTTGTGACCTAATTTCAGGAAGATAGTTTCTAAATCTTCTTGGGTGCAGTGAAAATTGCTGATGGGAATCCCAGCTTGAATCAGCGATCGCAATAAATCAGCACAATCTTCCGGTTTACCGGAAAAGTTCACCCTGGCGCTATTCCTTCCTGGTAATACCTCCCACTCTTCCACTAAAGGATTATTTTTCAATTCGCTCAAAAGTGGTTCTAGTTTCCCCAAGGTGGATAACACTATTTGTTGTCGGGAGAGTCGCTGGTAAAGTTGCTGGAGTGAAGCACTTTCTACTAAAAAGCCCAGTTCCATAATTCCCACAGAAGTACAAAGTTCCGCTAAGTCACTGAGTACGTGCGAAGAAATCAAGATTGTCATCCCAGCTTCTTGCAAAGCCTTGATGATTTCCCGGAACTGCATCCTCGCTATGGGGTCAAGACCGGAAACGGGTTCATCTAACAGTAGTAAAATCGGTTCGTGAATAATGGTACGCGCTAAACTCAAGCGCTGCTTCATCCCCCGCGACAGAGTAGAAATTGAGCTATTGCGCTTATTTTCGAGTTGTATCAGTTCCAATACTTCATGGAGGCGTTGAGTGCGCCGGGGTTCTCGTAAGCGATACAGCCGCGCAAAGTAATCTAGATAATCCCAGACTGTCAAATCCTCATACAGTGGATAGTCATCAGGTAAGTAACCAAGATGACGCTTGAGAGTGGGGTTGCTTTTGTCACGTAGCAAGCGATCGCCATTAATATAAATCTCACCCGTAGTCGGCTCCTCTGCGGCTGCTAACATGCGGATGAGAGTTGTTTTACCTGCGCCATTCGGCCCAATCAGTCCGTATACTTCACCTGCTTGGATCTCCAAATGCACATCGTTAACGGCTATATGCCGATCAAATTGCTTAGTCAGTCCAGAGGTGCGAATTGCTAATTCTTTTACCATAGCTGCTTTGGTGCGGCTTGTGAATTACAGTTAACCTAACCTGTCTCTACAGCATTTGTCAGGTTCGTTTCAGAAATGGAAACCAGGTTTATCCAAACTTCATGTTATTGCGTATTAATACTTTCTTAAAAGTGTAAATTTTAGATAAAAAAATAGGTAAGACATTTACCTTCCCTACTTTTTCATTTGTCTTATTCGACTATGTAAAGTTGTCGTCTTTACCGATAGTAGATGCTGGGATTATCGGTTCAATGCTTTTTCCTGACATATTTTCAGTATTTAAATCTTTTTTTATACACATAAATATCTTGTGTAGTAAGAGCGATATCTACGACAAGCTGCTCTGCGTCTACGCAATTTTATGATTGTGATAAATGAAGTTTTTGTCAGTAGTTAGTGGAAAAGGGATTAATAACTGCCCACAATGAAGATATTAAACTCTTTCCCACAACAACTGACAAATGACAAATGACATGCGTAGCGCCATAAAATGCACCCGACAATAATTTTCCCGATCATAGTTTCAGTGAACAATGTTATTGAGAGCGTTGATAATAGTCACAGTATCATCACTTTCAGATTTTTTTATCAGGGCGATCGCTCGATCAAAATTACGGTTTGGATTAGCGATCGCCCAACCAATAAATGCTACTTTGCTATCAATTAGGTTGATAATATTCTGTTGGACATCAGGAGTTTGATAAGCCAAAATTTTTGCATTATTCCAGGCTGATTGACGAGCTTTACGAATACTAAAATTGAAGATAATTTCATCTTTTCTGCCACCAAATCTATCCAAAATCTCAATTAGTGGTGACAGTTGTCCCAAAACCATCTCCGTAGGCTCGAGCAAATCATTGAGAATAGCGTTAATCTTAATAAAATCATCTTGTAGGGTGTGCAGTTTATCACCAGGGCAAAGTTCGGCAGCTACAATACCCAGATCTAAATTAATATGAGAGTTAATTGCCAGCAGTAAATGTTGCAAAATTAGTAACTCTGGATTTTGTAATGCGTCGAATGTCACCTGCCAGCTTCTGGTTGATTTTATATTATTTTGGTAATCATCCCCAGCACGAAAGTAACGATTAGCAAATTGCGTCGTGAATTCTTCCATTCTGGCTGCATCGTCAAAAAAGCCATGTTTAATACCTATTTTCACTTTCAAAGTTACTTGACGATAAAGTGCAGCAAAAAATCCTCTGGGGCTACGTTCTTCTATAGCTTTGGCAATGATGGTGTCTAAGTATTGGATTACTTCATCAGTGTTGTTTGCTAACATAATATTCTCTGGTGATAGGGATAAAGTTGATTGAGCTTGGAAGGCTTTCAATACTAATGGGGATGTCTAACGACAAGTTGCTTCGCACCTACGCTTTCCATATAATTGCAATCAACCCCAAGTGATCCCAATTCGTAATTTATAATTATTACTTAATATTTCTTAACTACGTAAATCCAACACCATCTAAGTATCTAGGTATAAATCTGTTGGCAAATTTGAGAGAATTGCGGTGATGGATACTTAGTAAAAAATTACAGTTATTAGTCTACGTATTTATTGTTTTCTCTTCAGAATTTATACAAACTGAAAAACAGTAATGTAAAAATACTTAAATGAATTCCGAAATATTGTGAATACTGCGTAATATTTTATACTTAATAACTAGTGACAAAAATGGCGATATGTGTGTAAGGACTGATGTGCGAAATTTAAAATGCGATCACAGCAGCGCCTAGATACACTACAACCAGAATGGGACAGCCGCATTGAAAAGGTAAAGCAGATGCGGGAAGATTTAGCGATTGAGGCTGGAACAGCAATTAAGTTTCAATTAGAAAAGGAACTACTCAATGAAGAGACAAAACTGGCTCATCTAGGCGATGAACTGGATCGACTTGAGTCAGAATTGCTGTGATCAACACTGGAATCTTTAGATACAGTGAATCAGTGACGATTTATACGATTTCCAGTTTTTAGAATAGTTATACTCATTTCTAGGTTCTACCTGGGAATTACGAAGTGGCTTTGCCACTTCTTTTTATTTAAATGGTAGCCTAAAAAATAATTAAAAACAAAATACAGACTAGGGACTAGGGGCTAGGGAGACAAGGAGGACAAGGA
Organism: Calothrix sp. NIES-2100; assembly: GCF_002368195.1. Taxonomy (GTDB): domain Bacteria; phylum Cyanobacteriota; class Cyanobacteriia; order Cyanobacteriales; family Nostocaceae; genus Aulosira. Next base: position 8,381,552 of record NZ_AP018178.1, read on the forward strand.
AGACAAGGAGGACAAGGGAGACAAGGAAGACAACTGACTAATGACTAATCACTAATCACTAATGACTAATGACTCAGTCATTCAGCACATCTCGCCATTTATCTCTATTATCCCTGGTTTCTGGATCACGGAGCGATCGCCCTTCTTGCCAAGTTCCCCAACACAGGGCTGTCTGTCTTTCCAGATGATTGATAAACTGCATAATAGCCTGATCTGTCTTAATAGGTGTTCTTAAATCAAACTGAATTTTCTCGAAAATCTTCGCGTCAACTTTGAGAAAATCCTGACTCAAAATTTTACCTACCCACAACACAATCCAATTGTATAAGTGACCAAAAATTCCCCGACGTTTTTTAATCATCAATAGGGTATATCCTTCAGTCTTTCCTCCTGCAATCAGGCGGAGGGTAAGCATGATGTGCAAATGGAGAAAATTAGGGATAAATGTTACCATGCTAGTACTGCCATACCAATAACAAATACTATAATTAAGAGCATTTTTATAGAAAGGACGAATAAGCCTGCGTAAAAAATTACCTTCTCTCACTCGTGTACTGTTGCTGAAGGTAATCGCATTTTGATTCAGTTCTTCTTTTTCAAAAAGATTTTCTAATGGTAATCTTTTAACTGTATTCAAATATTGGGTATCTATGGCATTAATTATCACTACATTGGGATGACAGTTAGTGAGAAGTTGAGAAACAATAGCGACATCACAGTCCTGTTGTTCTAACTCTGGAATAAATGGCAACGGTTGTAATGAAACTTCTCCAGTCCAAACCCAAATCATCCCATATTTTTCTGCCGTAGGCCAAGCTTTTAATTTTAGAGGAAGGGGTTCATCTAAACAGGGAATATCAACGCAAAACCCTTCATTATCAAATTTCCATTGATGGAAAGAACAGCGCAGTCCATTACCTTCAACTTTACCTTCAGCTAAATGAGCGCCCATGTGGGGACAGTAGGCATCAAAAGTAACAGCTTTTTTATCTTTACCTCGATAAATGACTAAGTCTCTACCTAATAAAGTGATAGGTTTTACTTCACCGACGCGGAGATCAGTAGAAGGAATTGCCCAATACCAACCTTCGATAAAACGTTCTGGGTTATTGAAAGTTTTAGATTTACGATTTGAGCTAACATTCTGTGAGTTAAAATTCATTTTTAGGAGTTCACTGACAGCGAAGGGCTTGATTATATAGTTCCTATTTAGCAGTCCTAAAAATGTAATGATAGTTACTCTTGATATTTAGTCAGACAATCAATTCTTTAATTCTATTTGCTGGCTCACTATTTTTTACATTTTGGATACTCTAGGTAAAGATTTCAGCAGGATGAAATGTTTAGCATGAGCCGATTTGGGAAATATTTGAAGAGAATTTGAGAAAATCCTGTGTCGCTTTTTTCTGAGAAATTTCGGTAAGGAAATATCAAATATAAATTACAGCACATTTCATCTAAATGAGGTACACAAGGGCAAGATGCCCACACCACAAGTTGAACCACACTCTTAGGGCACAGCAGTGCTGTGCCCCTACGGCAAATGTGGTCTATTTACCTGAAAATAGCTGTTATTATAAATAACTAATCGGATAACTGCATTCGCTTTAATATTCGACGTGCAGCATTAAAAAGTAAGAACCCTAGGATAATTAGCATGATGATTGCAAACCAAACACCAGTCCATCCAGTACCGCGCACGTAAGCATCGCGAGTTATTTCAATATAATAACGGGCGGGAATAATGGCGGAAACTAGGGAGAGAGGGAAAGGAATATTACTGAGGGGGTAAATAAATCCAGATAGCAGTAAAGCTGTCAAGAAACCAACTAATGCTACAGCTTGAACAGCAGAATTTTGGTTATTTACACGCACACCAATTAATAAACCAAACATCACGCTATCTATGATAAATATGAGTGTACCTAGTAATAATGGTGTTGGCTCTACTGCCAAGCTTAATCGCCAAATGATTGCACTCATTACCGTAATTAATAAAGCTTCGCTAATTCCAATTAAGAGGTAAGCCAAGCCTTTTCCTAATAGCAATTCTTCGGCAGTGAGGCTAGAGGCGTAAACTTGTAATATTGTCCCTTTATCTTTTTCTCGCACCATTGCGACTGCTGTTAATAATGAGGGATAAATCCAGAGAATAACTGCATAAAGACCAGGGACGATGTATAATGATTCTTTTCTGCCTGGGTTAAACCAGAGGCGGATATGAGCAACAATTTTATTAAATGAGGATTGTAGACCTGAATCTCTTAAGAAAAATATTGTGGTTGCTTGAATACTATTTTTGATAATTCGTGCATTATTAACATCAGTTCCATCTACTAAAACTTGGACATCAGTACTTAAATCTGATTTAATGCGCCGACTGAAATCAGGGGGAATAATGACAGCAGCTTTTGCTAGTCCTTTATCGATAGCCTCTTGAGGATTGGAGATTTCAGCTTGGGATTTATTGGTGGAATTGAAAAGGGGAAATTTAAAATGATGAATTGGTTCAAATTGATTAGTAGCAAATAAGCGCTCAATATAGGCACGACTCAGGGGACTATTATCAAAATCTTGAATAAATAAAGGAATATTTTTCGATTCTAGGCGAATCACAAAACCAAAAATAATTAAGGTCATTATTGGTAAGAGAAAAGCCAGCGCTAAGGAAAGGCGATCGCGCCTAAATTGTGCTAACTCTTTACGACATTGGGATAAAATTCTTTTCATTTGTCATTTGTCATTTGTCAGTGGTCAGTTGTCATTTGTCCCCCCTGTCCTTCCTCCGTGCGTTGGACTATACCAATGAATGCATCTTCGAGGGAGAAGGGGATGGGACGTAGGGAGTGCAGATTTATCTGATTTGTTTGTAAAATTGAGCGAATATGGGGGATATCTGCGTTGGGATGGTCGAGGACTAGGTGTAGGCGATCACCAAAAATTGATACTCGCCACGCAGCTAACTGGGTTTTCAGTAAATTAGACGCATCTTGAGTTTTATCTGTCACTATTTCTATCAACTGTCCGGGTTGAGCGGCTTTAATTTCACTGGGCGAACCTTGAACTACCATTTCCCCTGCTACCATAAACCCCATACGGTTACATTGTTCCGCTTCTTCTAAATAATGGGTTGTCACTAGCACTGCTGTTCCCGATCTGGCAAACTCATTAATTAATCGCCAAAATTGACGGCGTGCTAAAGGATCTACTCCTGATGTCGGTTCATCGAGAAATAATATCTCTGGTTCGTGCATTACGGAAGCACCAAAGGCTACTCTTTGTTTCCAGCCTCCGGGAAGTTGTCCGGTGAGCATATTTTCTCTACCAATTAAGCCACAAGTCGCTAATACCCAGTCAATTTTGCTGCGCCGTAATTGTCTCGCCACACCGTAAACGCCACAGTAAAATTCTAAATTCTGGATAATAGTTAAATCATCGTAGAGTGTGAATTTTTGACTCATGTAACCAATGCGTTTTCGCAAAGCGCTGCTACGCAGATTTTGAGTTTGTCCCGCTAAGGTGATTTTTCCTGATGTTGGTTCTAGTAATCCGCAAAGAATTTTAATTGTAGTTGTCTTACCTGCACCATTGGCTCCGAGTAACCCATAAATTTCCCCATAGTGAATTTCTAAATCTACACCTTTAACTGCTGAGAAATCACCAAACACCTTTCTTAATTTATTTGCACCAATAGCGACCTCTCCCCCAACCCCTCCCCTATGAGGGGAGGGGAGATCATTTCCCCCTTCCCTACTAGGGAAGGGGGTTAGGGGGTTAGGTTGCTGCTGTCGAGAACGGGGAAAAGAAATAAATTCTGGGTCATTTCCCGATGCACGTAGGCGGGTAACAAATACGTTTTCTAGAGTTGCATCGGCTGTTTGGATATTATTAAGTTGTAGTTGCTGTTGGGCAAAAATTTTCTTAACTGTGGCGGTAGCTACTACAGCATCTTTTACCAATACATCTAATCTATCGCCAAAAGTTTGCACATCGACAATTGATGATTGTGTATTATTTGTTGCATCTTGTAAGACTCGCTCGGCTGCTTCAATACTATTGGTGCGAACTTCTAGACGTTGTAAACCTAAACTTTCGCGTAACTGGGAAAGAGTACCAATTTGGTGAATTTCTCCTGCGTACATTAAAGCAATGCGATCGCATCTTTCGGCTTCATCTAAATAAGGTGTCGCCACAACTACTGTTACTCCCTCAGCTGCGATCGCCGCTAGGACATCCCAAAATTCCCGTCGCGATACCGGATCAACACCTGTCGTCGGTTCATCCAACAACAAAATTTCCGGTTGGGAAATCAACGCACAGCACAAAGCCAACTTCTGCTTCATTCCACCGGAGAGACGACCAGCCAAGCGATCGCCAAATTTTTCCAAGCTCATCAATCGCAAGTATTTATGGCGACGCTGAACAAAAGTATTCTCAGTAACTTCACGTAACCCCGCACTATAGCGGAGATTTTCATCAATGCTCAGGTCAAGATAAAGAGAAAATTGCTGTGTCAAGTAACCAATAGATAAACGCGCATCACGGGGAGGTTTACCTAAAATCTGGATATTCCCCCCTGACGCTTCCATCACCCCCCCTAAAATGTGGAATGTCGTAGTTTTTCCCGCACCATCAGGGCCGATTAAGCCAAAAATTTCTCCCTGCTTCACGGTAAAATCAATTCCCTTCACGGCAACTAATTTACCGTAACGTTTATGTAAAGCCTCCACTTGAATTACGGTATTTGTCATTTGTCAGTTGTCATTTGTCATTTGTCAATGGTCAATGGTCAATGGTCATTTGTAGGGGCGGGGTTTCCCCCATTGGTGTCAACTTAAGTTAAAAGGCTTATCCCACAAGCGTTTTACCCCACCCCTCAATCCCCTCCCCGTTTACGGGGAGGGGAGGTTTTGCGTCAGCAAAGCCGGGGTGGGGTAACGCGGATCTTGATTTTAAGTGAGAGAATTTGCTCATCAAGTCTTGATAAGGGTTTCACGTTAAGTTGACACCAATGGGTTTCCCCGCCCATTACGACGATCCATGACATAAAATCATGGATTGAATCGGTATCAGCTGGAAATTTTAGTTTCAAAGCCGCAACTTCCAAGCAAAAAGCCGCAACTTCCAAGCAAAAAGCCGCAACTTCCAAGCAAAAAGCCGCAACTTCCAAGCTCAAAGCCGCAACTTCCAGGCTCAAAGGCTCAACTTCCAAGCTCAAAGCCGCAACTTCCAGGCTCAAAGGCTCAACCTCCAGCTTCAAAGGCTCAACTTCCAAGCTCAAAGCCGCAACTTCCAGGCTCAAAGGCTCAACCTCCAGCTTCAAAGGCTCAACTTCCAAGCTCAAATACTCAAACGACATCCTCACTTCATCACAACTTTTGTCCTCCCCTGCTCCCCTGCTCCCCAATCCCTACTTCCCCATCTCTGGTGTAATATTAATCTCGGCATCCGCTGGCATTCCCGGCTTGGCTAATCCGGCTGGGTTGTCGATGGTGATTTTCACACCAAAAACTTGTTTAACTCGGTCTTGTTGGAAATAAATATTCTCAGGTGTAAAAGATGCTTGGGTATCAATTGCAGCAATTTTGGCACTTAGGGGTTGTTGGGGTGCTGAATCTAAAAAGATCTTAGCTTCTTGACCGATGCGAACTTTACCAATATTACCTTGGGGGATAAAAGCACGTAGATAAACTTTACTCGGATCAATGACTGTGAGCAAAGTTTTGCCGGTGGTAACAACTGCACCAGGTTCGACACTGCGGCTGATAACTACCCCGTTAATGGGACTAGTTACATTGAGGTCGGCAATTTTCGCTTTCATTTCTTGCAAAGAGGCTTTAGCATTGGCGACATCAGCCTGTGCTGCGGCTAGTTTCAAGCGAGTTTGAGCTAATTGGGTGTTTAAACCTGAGAGTTGAGTGCTGCGGATGGCGGGATTTAATCCGACACTTTGAGCTTGTGTTAATTGTCCTTGAGCAGAATTGACTAATTTGCGAAAAGAATTTACTGCTGCTTGGCGTGAGTTGAGATTAGCTAATGCACTTTCCCAGTTTGTTTGAGCTTGGTCAAATTGTTGTTTAGCAACAGCCCCTTGATTTACCAATTTAGTGTAGCGATCGCGATTCATTTGCGCTAGTTTCAACTCAGATTTGGCTTGTTCCACCTGAGCGATCGCTTGATTTAGCTGAGCTTGGCTGGAAGCTACTGATGATTCAGCCTGAAAAATCCGACCTTGCGCATCTCCCATCGACTGTTTTAAGGTCAGTTGATTCTCGCGAATTTGGCTTTCTAAAAGATTAATTTGTAATCTTGCTTGTTCTTGTTGTTGTTGCATTCCATCGACACGAGCAGATGCGCCTTTAAGTTGAGCTTGAATCTCTGCGTCATCTAGCTGGACAATTACTTGTCCTTTGTGAACTTCATCGCCTTCGCGCACTGCTACAGAGGCGATGCGTCCTGCTACTTTAGCGCCAATATCAGTTTCATAACCTTCAATGCGACCGCTAACATGCAGTGTATTAACTGCGGAACGAGATGAGATCACATACGATGTGAAAATCCCAATACCTGTGAGTAATAAGCCTAATGGAATTAGTAAACGCGGCGAGAGTCTGCGTTTAGCTTGATCTGATGCTGTGGTATCAAAAGGTTCTTGGGGTGGGGAGAGTGGCTGAACCATATTTTTTCGGGGTTTGAAAGTAAATCAAACTGAAAATTATAATTGTGCTTGCCCAGGAGATTAAGCCTGAGTACATAGGTTATAGTATGTCGGCTATGCCTTACACAACCCGGATATCTCAGGCATAGCAATATTTAAATGATCGCAGAAGTTTTGAGGGCTTGTTGAATTCTGGCTAGGAACTTATACGCCAGATTAGGTGATGCGATCGCTAACACTCAATCTTAAGAAACTTAGGTACAAGACAAACCTCAAGCCTAAAAAGGGGAGCATCCCATTTTTGCCGTGAATATAGCGCTTCTGGTTTGGATGCAATACAAAACTATAACAGTCCTAAATCATTTGTGAAAAATTAGATCCCGGACTTCTTTGAGAAGTCCGGGATCTGAGCATCTCGATTTTCACAAATCAAATAGGAATGCTATATATCCTAGCGTGTAGGGGCACGGCACTGCCCATTGGTGTCAACTTAAGTTAAAAGGCTTATCCCACAAGCGTTTTACCCCACCCCTCAATCCCCTCCCCGTTTACGGGGAGGGGAGGTTTTGCGTCAGCAAAGCCGGGGTGGGGTAACGCGGATCTTGATTTTAAGTGAGAGAATTTGCTTATCAAGTCTTGGCAAGGGTTTCGCGTTAAGTTGACACGTAAGGGCACTGCCGTGCCCTTACGTGTGTATTGGACTCAAGCGCCAAAACTCCAATCTGTTCTTTCAGTGTCCAGGGTTGTAAAGCTCGCAGAGATACATGGAACACAGAAAGAATAGCCTGATTAACATACAAGTTTGGTAGTGAGGTTGGTGGGAATTACAAACCTTGTGCCGATTGCTGCATCAAAGCCAGATATTGTGGTGCTTTGTAGCTGCAAAACAATACCAAATTGCCGATGTCAATTTAAAAATCTGCCTTTGGATATAAGCTAGATTTTTTATTCTATGCGTTGTGTTAGTAAATTCTACAGAAATATATCCGTAGACTTATTGTCTTACACAGAAACTCAAAGCATACCGACTAAGTAAACAAAATTTTAGATAAGACATCTTACTTTAGTAGTAAAGTAATACCTTATAATCAGAGTAAAAACGTTACAAGAAAAATTAAAATATTAGATTCCAAAAAGTAGGAAAAGTGGGAAAGGTGGGAAAGGTGGGAGCTTTTATATAAACCGTTGACAAGCTTTTTAATAATTTGTTATTTATTATTACAGCCAAGGCGAAAACACCTATACACTTTCTGGAGGCAATTATGGCTAACAATAATGATTTGACAAACATCAAAAACCAAGAAATTATTGTTGAGGAAATTAACGAGGAAGAATTAGACGGAGTAGTAGGAGGAGGACTTACCGATATAACCGGCCCAGCACTTGGGACAGTCTTCGGTGTGACCGCAATTGTTGAAGGAGTTTTGGGATACGCTTTGCCGGCACTAGGAGCGCTTTTAGGACCAAAACAATAATCAATCTGCCAAATCCGACGAAGTCAAGTTTAAAAAATGCGATTTCTAAGATATGAGGTTATTTGAGCGAAGCAATATCATAAACTCAAGGTAATTCTTGAGATGTAAATAAAAACAGGGAAACAGCTACTATAAAACTATTAGCCTGCAAAGGTTATTGTTTTGATAAAAGTTTGTTAACCGAAGATAGTACTACAAATTAATCTTCGTTGTCGCTCAAATAATACTTAGTGTTACCCTAATTAAACACTCCTCATTATCTATCTGCTATTGTAACCAGAAGTCGGAATATTCCGACTTCTGAAATTTCTCATGACACTCCTGTGTTCATAACCTATTTATGCCGGAAGTCTCAAATTGGAATTGAGATTGAGAATTTGAGATTTTAGTGCTTCAGTGCCGTAATAAAGATGCATGATGCTGCCAACTTCAACAGTCATCTGCTAAGCATGTAGCTAAGATTTTTACAGAGCTTATTAATAGTTCACTTTGAGCGAAATGCAAAGCATAGTAGCCTATGTTATTTCGTTAAAAATCGTAGTCTTAAACTTATGTATCGAGAAACATGAGTAAGACCAATCGGAAACTTTAAAAAATTGAAAACTGAAAATAGCTGAAAGTTGGGTAAGTAGAAAAGGCAGAATCTTTTGGATTAACTTTTGAAAAGCTATTAAAGAAACTATTACTGGTGAAGACATCGCAAATGCAAACCGTTTGGATAATTTTTGAGGAAAATTATGGCTAAGGTAAATCAAGTGAGTTTCAAATCCATCCGTAATCAAAAAGTTACTGTCGAGGAACTGATAGATGGTGAATTAAAGGGAATAGTGGGAGGAGTTGTTTCTTCCTATACTTCAGAGGTAAATACGACTTCAACTGATGGAACTAACTCTAGCATTGTAGACTCTACTCAAGAAATTGTGGATTTGAAAAATAAGACAAGAACACGCAAAATTCAAAAAACAACGATTTTAAATGGAGTAGCGCAAAGCATAGCATCAGTGGAGACTTCACCTATTTAGCATTCACAGCAATTCAACTTAAATTTATAGTTTGTGTATTCAAGTGAAAGTAGGTATCCCCGACTTATAAAGAAGTTGGGGATTTTTTTATGAAAAATTTAGTATGTTTTACGTCGCCTCTACCCTATGTTCTGTAATACTTGTAGTCACTTTTTCAAAATTTCATTTTTAGGTATCCCGTCTACTTTAAACATCGATTTTTAACGTCTCAAGAGTTTATAAAACTATTGCAAAATTCCCAAAATTACTACTTTTAGTAGATTGAAATAACGCCAACGTTTTATAATCCTTAAAAACCTAGACTTTAAAAATACAATATATTAACTTCATCATTACTTCATATTTTTTTGTTTAAAAGAATGTATTATTTAAATATAGTGAAATTCAAACAAAGCAATCAAAACAAACGTCGTTAAACTCATTGCATAAATATTGTTTAACGGCAGGGTTAATAACAAATATCGTTAGATATTTAAGAATCTAATAATTTTTGTTATTGGCAATTAGTTTGGTTAAGCAAAAGAAAAACTTCACTATTCCAAAGCCATTTTGTACAAGGAAGGAAATTTTATGTCATTTGTAACACTTGAACAAGAAACACTCGTAGTTATGAGCGAATTAGCTGATGAAGAAATCAGTGAAATTGTTGGCGGTGGATACGATTTTACATCTATTTTCAAGCCCAAGACTAGCGTTGAAAATGGAGTCAAAGCTCAAAACGCAAACGTAACCACTCAAGTTGGTAACGCATTTGCAAATGGTGGCGGAGATGCTGTTGTTAAGCAAGATTCATATAGCGAAATTAACAACAGCAAAAACTGGGTGAAAATTTTCGGTGGTTACGGTCACTAAATTATCTCTCTAGTACGCTCTGCCTTAATTTATAGCTTCAACAAAGGAAGGAAATTTTATGTCAGTTGTAACACTTGAACAAGAAACACTCGTAGTTATGAGCGAGTTGGCTGATGAAGAAATCAGTGAAATTGTCGGCGGCGGATACGAATTTACATCTTTCAAGCCCAAGACTAGCGTTGACACTGGAGTCAAAGCTCAAAACGCAAACGTAACCACTCAAGTTGGTAACGCATTTGCAAATGGTGGCGGAAATGCTGTTGTTAAGCAAAACTCATATAGCGAAATTAATAACAGCAAAAACTGGGTGAAAATTTTCGGTTAGAGTCACTCAATAATCTCTCTAGTACGCTCTGTCTTAATTTATCGCTTGAACAAAGGAAGGAAACTTTATGTCAGTTGTAACACTTGAACAAGAAACACTCGTAGTTATGAGCGAGTTGGCTGATGAAGAAATCAGTGAAATTGTCGGCGGCGGATACGCATTTACATCTTTCAAGCCCAAGACTAGCGTTGACACTGGAGTCAAAGCTCAAAACGCAAACGTAACCACTCAAGTTGGTAACGCATTTGCAAATGGTGGCGGAAATGCTATTGTTTCTCAAAACTCATATAGTGAAATTAATAACAGCAAAAACAATGTGAAGATTTGGGGCCCTTACGGTTACTAGGTTTTCTCTCTAGTACGCTCTGCTTAATTGATCGCTTGAACAAAGGAAGGAAACTTTATGTCAGTTGTAACACTTGAACAAGAAACACTCGTAGTTATGAGCGAGTTAGCTGATGAAGAAATCAGTGAAATTGTCGGCGGAAGCTACGGATACTACGAAAGTCCAGATGTCAGTAGCAAGACTAAGGTTGGTGTTAAAGTCAAAGGTACCAACGTAATCGTAACCACTCAAATTGGTAACGCAGTTGCAATTGGTGGTGGAGATGCTGTTGTTAAGCAAAACTCAGACAGCACAATTAATAACAGCAAAAACAAGGTAATAACTTTCGGTGGTTACAGTTACTAGGTTTTCTCTCTAGTACGCTCTGCCTTGAATTATCACCTCAACAAAAGTCACTTTAACGGTTTGTATTACCAAAAATTTCTTCATCATGATTTGTATCATTACTACAAATCAAAACAGCACAAAGCAAATAAGTATGCAATTTACACAATATTTCGTTAAGACGCTTATAAAGCAGTAATCCTTCGCCAATTGCTGCGAACAACTGACAAAGGACTACAAACAACCCTTACGAATAAGTGTACAGACATCTTATTACATAGTGGTCTGACTATTTTTGGTATCACAACTTACGACAACGTTATAAGAACATTGGCGGGTGTAAGCCGGATAATGTGGCAGGTCAAAGGTAAGCGACCAACCATTATCATCCCTTAGTTCTTACCTACCCGTCAATGTTTTTGTATCAAGATTACAGAATCTTTACCTTAACGGCAGTTACTGTAATTTTTGGTTAAGTGACTGAAAAAGTTTCACTAGAACAGACTCATTTTGATGACGGAAGGATTTGTTATGTCTAACATCACTCTTGAACAAGAAGAGGTTGCAGTTCTCACAGAGTTGGATGATGAAAAAACAGTCGCCCTCGTAGGCGGAAGTTCTTGGGAACCACCAAAACTTCCTGACCTACCAGAACTACCTGAGCTACCAGACTTTCTCCGCTCAAAAGGCCAGAGTCTTGTTTCGCTCAAACTAAATGTTCTTGGCCTGATTAATTTGAAGATTAAGCTGTAGTAAATTGCACATTGTTCAGACTATCATTAATTCAGTGTTGAGATATCAGTTAACCTGACATCTAAACAAAGAAAAAATGATAGAAAGCAACGCTTACGGCTAAGTAGACTTTTCACAAGTTCTGTCAGGTCTATTTTAGACTAGAGTGTAAAGGTGTAGGCGGGATTGATTATTTAATTTTAGAGGACTGTTTGAAAAGTCTTGCTATCGTTAGCAAAACGTGGTATACACCCCTAAATCCTTGTCAAAAAGGGGAGTTTGAGTCCAGTTTACCCCCTTGAAAAGGGGAACTTGAGTGGATCTAAACGTGCTTAAAAACACAACAAACCACTAAAAAAACAAACTCTTAAGTAAAAGTCTTTTCTCTAAACCTTTACACCCTTTTTTTAAAGGCTGTGAACAGTTGGTTATATTTCTCCTGAGTTATCAGTAAAGGCTTCTTTGCTGAAAATTCAATTCATGTCTAAAACAATAAAAATTAAAAAATATTTAATTTCTAATTTTCCAAATTCTCAGAAAATGTTATGATATTTTAACTACTATTTTCGGGTATTAATACTATCAAATAAGCAAACAATTGTCTTGCTTATTTTCTATTTAGGCTGCAAATCCCAGTGTTTGCAGCAATATTGTAGTGAGTCAAAAGTGTATTTTGTTTTCATTCCCATAGAGATTGGGACGGTGTTCGGTGGTTAAGGAAAAAAGCGACCTGTTCCGCAAAGAAGCTTTAGAGCGTGCTTCTTCGCCTGAAGAATTAGATCAAATTATGCAGGTAGTCAGCCCAAAAAAGTGGCTACCTCTAGTTGCTGTTGGTTCGTTAGTAGCAACGGGGCTGACTTGGAGTTTTTTAGGTCGAATCCCAATTACGGTGACGGGTACTGGAATAATAGTCAATCCGAGTACAGTTACCTCATTCCAGTCACCGATCGCGGGCAGATTACGAACAATCAACGTCCGGGTTGGCACTTATGTAAATAGAGGAGATGTGCTGGCGACCCTAGACCAAAACGAACAGATGAAACAGCTAGAACTAGTACGCTCTAAATTAGAGCAACTACAAGCAGAAGATCGCGCTGCTGGCTTAGTGCAACTACAGCGCCAAAACGCAGACAAAAAAGCCATTCAAGAGCAACGCCAATCATTAGAGCAAAATATCCGGGCGGTACAGAAGCTCACCCCGATTTTAAAAGAAAAAGGGCTGGACTCAATTCAACGCGATCGCGCCAGCCAAATCCAAAGCTTACAAGCACTGCGGGAGCTTTTACCCACTTTTAAGCAGAGATGGGATAAGCGCCAAGAGCTATTAAAAGAAGGAGCAATTTCTGGCGATACAGTCTTACAGTCACAGCAAGACTACTTAAATGCTGTCAGACAAATTAATGAAGCCGAATCCCAACTCAAGCAACTTGATGTCAAGGAAGCAGATGCACAACGACAATACATAGAGAACTTGAACTCAATTAAAGATTTGCAAGCTCAGTTAAAACAACTAGATAGTAAAGAAGCGACGGCGGCGCAACAAGATTTAGAAACTGTAACCAACCGCAAAAAAGAAATTCAGGAAGTCCAGCGCAACATTGTGCAATTAGGACTGCAACTATCGAACAACCGCTTCATCAAGAGCAGTTTCTCCGGGCGGATTTTAGAAATTTCCGCAACTCCAGGACAAGTTGTTTTACAAGGTACACCCATAGGAACGATCGCCGCACAACAGCGATCGGCTCAACCTGTGAGCTTGGCATTTTTTCCCGTTGGCGAAGGTAAGCAAATTCAACCAGGGATGAAGTTACAAGTTACACCGAGTACAGTGCAACGCGAACGCTTTGGTGGCATCATGGGGACTGTCACAGAAGTCTCAGCTTTTCCCGTGACTAAAGAAGGTGCATTAAGTGTAGTCGGCAATTCCCAATTCGTAGAAGCTTTGATGTCACAAGGGCCACAGATGCTAATTACCGCGCGACTGCAACCAGACTCTTCCACCTTCAGCAAGTACAAATGGTCTTCTTCCCAAGGGCCACAGATGAAAGTCACTTCTGGAACTACCACCTCAGTACAAGTCACTGTGGAAGAACGCGCCCCGATTACTTTTGTCTTGCCGATTCTCAGATCCTGGAGTGGCATTTCGTGACGAGGATGAGGAGGAAGAGAGCAGGGGAAGCAGAGGAAGCACAGGAGGAAAAATTACCGATTACCGATTACCAATTACCAACTGACATTCATTCAACGCGATGCTTAAGTTGGGCTACGCCTACACGCCTACCAACAATAACTTATATATCAATAAAATTCAGCCAAAGTCCAAGTTTTAAAAATATTTTTATGTTCTGGCGAAATCTGCAAAATATATTCAGGCGAGCGCCGAAAAACAAGCGGTGTCGCACTCCGACTCTGCTACAAATGGAGGTAGTAGAATGTGGTGCTGCTGCTTTAGGAATTATTCTCGGTTATTACAATCGCATTGTCCCACTGACGGAACTGAGACAAGCTTGCGGTGTTTCCCGGGATGGTGTTAGTGCCTTAAATATCTTGAAAGCTGCCAGAAAATATAAACTCAGCGCTAAAAGCTTTAAAACCAACTTAGCTGGCTTGTTGCAGTTAAAATCTCCCTACATTGTATTTTGGAACTTTAACCATTTTTTAGTAGTAGAAGGATTCCACAAACAGCGAGTTTATCTCAATGACCCGGCTACGGGAAGGCGCAGCGTCTCTTTAGAAGAATTCAGCGGTGCTTACACTGGTGTGGTACTATTTCTAGAACCGACTCCAGAATTTCAACGCGGCGGACGCAAGCCCAGCACAATCTTAGGTTTGTGGACACGGCTGCGGGGTTCTCTGGGCGCATTAATTTACTGCGTGCTGGCAGGATTTTTGTTAGTAATTCCGGGACTGGCAATACCTGCATTTTCCCAAGTATTTGTAGACAACATCTTAATTGAGCGTCGTTATGAGTGGTTGCGTCCGCTAATTTTAGGCATGATCTTCACCGCCGGACTCAGCGGATTTTTGACGCTGCTACAGTTGCAGTTTTTGCGTCAAATGAAAATTAAATTGTCCGTAGGCATGAAGAGTCGGTATCTGTGGCACATTTTACGCCTACCCGTTAGTTTTTACGATCAGCGGTATGCAGGAGAAATCAGTAGCCGCATGGAACTTAACGACAGCATCGCTGGTATGCTTTCCGGTGAGTTAGCGACTACAGTAATTGCCGCAGCATCAGTATTTCTCTATGTAATAGTGATGTTGCAATATGATGTTGTACTAACTGTAATAGCGATCGCCTTCGTCATTATCAACCTTACCGCCTTGCAGTGGGTGAGAGGGCGGCGCGTAGATGCCAATATTAAACTTATTCAAGAAGAAGGAAAAGTTCGCGGCGTAGAAATTTCTGGTCTTCAAAGTATGGAGACAATCAAAGCCTCTGGGTTAGAGTCAGATTTCTTCTCCCGTTGGGGGGGACACTATGCCAAAGCCATCAACACCCAGCAAGAATTAGAAGAAACAAACCAGACAATCAGTGTTTTACCAACTTTTCTGTCAGCGATCGCTTCCATGCTGCTTTTAGCTGTAGGTGGTCTGCGAGTCATGGATGGTGCCTTGAGCATCGGCATGTTAATAGCCTTTCTCGGCATGATGCAAAGATTTTTCGCTCCAGTAAGTAATCTTATCAGCCTAGGAAGCCAACTCCAAGAGATGGAAGGTAATCTAAACCGCCTTGATGATGTGTTGCGTAACCCCATCGATCCGCAGTTAGAACAGGGTAGCGCTTCGACTTCGCTCAGCGATCGCAGGGGAGCGCTTCTCTGCGAGACGCTCCGCGAACGACTTCGCTCAGCGCCAGCAGACGAAGAAAATACTTATTTATCTCTCTTGTCTCCCTCATCCCTTTCATCTCCCTCATCTCCCTACCCTTTACCCAAACTCCAGGGTTATGTTGAATTACACAATGTAACATTTGGTTATAGTCAAATTGCCCCGCCGTTGATTGAAAATTTTAGTCTTTCGCTCAAACCAGGGCAGCGAGTGGCTTTGGTGGGTGGGAGTGGTTCAGGTAAGTCTACCATTGCCAAACTTTTATGTGGGCTGTACGAACCGTGGCAGGGAGAAATTCTCTTCGACGGCGAACCAAGACAGCAAATTTCTCGCCAGGTACTAGCCAATTCTATTTCTGTTGTCGAGCAAGAGATTTTGTTATTTGCTGGTAGTGTCAAAGATAACTTAACGCTTTGGGATACTACCATACCTGACAGTCAACTCGTCCGAGCTTGTCAAGACGCAGCGCTTCACGATGTCATCCTTTCACTGCCTGGAGGCTATCATGCTGACCTTTTAGAAGGTGCTACCAATTTGAGTGGTGGTCAGCGACAGCGGCTAGAAATTGCCCGTGCTTTGGTAAATAATCCCAGTATCCTGATTATGGATGAAGCCACCAGCGCCCTAGATGCCGAAACAGAAAAGAACGTCACTCGTAATCTGCGGTTACGCGGTTGCACTTGCATCATTGTGGCGCATCGCCTCTCAACCATCCGAGATTGTGATGAAATTATTGTCCTCGATCGCGGTAAGATAGTCCAACGGGGAAGCCATAAACAATTGCGGCAAGTTGAAGGGCCGTATTTACAATTAATTCGCAGTGAGGAAGCAGGGGAGGAGGCAGAAGGCAGCACTTCGACTACGCTCAGTGACCAGGAAGCAGGGGAGGTAGCCGAAGAAATTACTCCCTTGTCCCCCTTGTCTTCCTTGTCCCCCTTGTCCCCGGTTGGTGAGCGACTTGCCCTGAGCGCAGTCGAAGGGAGTCGAACCACATCCCCCTCATCCCTCTTGTCCTTCTCAAATCTCAAAGGACAACACTATCGTTTTCAATGCAATGATTCGCTATTGCTAGACGATCCGGAGTCAATTTGGCTAGTGAAATCTGGTTACTTGGCACTATTTGCGATCGCAGTTAATGATGGCATTCCCGAAGGCACTCGCCGCTATTTATTTAGTAGCACCGCCGGACAGGCAATATTTGCGATCGCACCCAGTAACATAGGCAAGCAGCAAGAGATTTTAGCAGTATCACTGGAAGATACGGAAATTCTCAAAGTATCGAAAGCAGACTTTTACCAGTTGTTTGCTGAAGCTCATCAAGAAGTAGTAACTCTGATAGAACGCTGGATTTCGCAATTAGGTTCGGTACTTGCAGGTATTACTACGCCCACAACACCAACATCGCTGCCAGAAATCGGCCATTTCTCCTTAGTCAAAAACCAAATTTTCCAGCCGCATAAAATATGCTGGGTGCGAATTCTCGAAGGACATGCTAGATGGATGGGATTTGACGATCTGCTGTTAAATTCTGCCTGTGGAATGATGCCTTTAGGTGCAAACATGTGGTTACAAGCAGATAACACTGTAGAGTTGAACAGTGTTAACACCGCAGACATTGAAGAGATCAATTCCTTGCTGAGTGGTTTGTCCCAACTACAAACCTACTTCCTCAACTGCGTTAATCTGCTGCAACGGCAGGAAATGGATGCAGAATTACTAAGATTTCAAGCCAGGGAACGTCTTGAGAGCCAAGTGATGCAAGAGACGTTAACAGAATTAGCATCTGTATTGCCACAGCCAAAGTCAGACGGGCTAAATAATCTAGGATTAAGTAGTAATCTTGATGCAACTGACCCAAACCAAGCCTTACTAATTGCGGCTGGTGCTGTGGGAAGAGCATTAGGAATTAAGATTAGTCCCCCAGGTGCCTCAGAAGATTTATCACGAGTACAAGATCCTGTGGAAGCGATCGCTCGTGCTTCGCGTATCCGCGTGCGCCGAATTCAGTTGCGGGACAACTGGTGGCAAAAGGATTGCGGTGCAATGTTGGCATTCATCCTTGCGGATAAAATGCCAGTGGCATTATTACCAGTTTCTGATACTCATTACAAACTCTACGTTCCTGGGGAACCAACGCCTATTTCTGTCGATGCCCGCATAGCAGCGGCTCTAGCTAAGACTGCCTACGTATTCTATCGACCTTTACCCGATAAAAAGCTGAAAACTTTTGATTTACTTCAGTTTGCTCTCCAAGGACATCACAAAGAACTAATTGTAGTTTTAGTAATGGGAATGATCACCAGCTTGTTAGGAATGCTAACACCTCAAGCTACAGCTATCCTCATCGACAAAGCTATCCCAGATGCTAATCGAGGCTTGTTGAGTCAAATTGCTGTTGCTTTGGTAGCTGCTGCCTTTGGCGGAATGCTGTTTCAACTAGCCCTTGGGTTTGCCACCATTAGGTTGGAAACTTTTGCCGATTCCTCTACCCAAGCCGCCGTATGGGATCGATTGTTAAACTTGAAGGCTTCCTTTTTTCGCTCTTTCTCAATTGGTGACTTGGATTCTCGAGTCACGGCTATTACTCAAATTCGCCAGCGACTGGGTAACACAGTCTTAAAAACAATTTTCTCAAGTTTGTTCTCCTTGCTGAATCTGGGATTGTTATTTTACTACAATGTTTACTTAGCTTTAATAGCTTGTGTCGTGGCACTGGTGAATATTGCCGTCACTATCATCTCTGGTACTCTGATTGTCCGTAAAGTTCGCCCATTACTAGAGTTACAAGGACAAATCTTTGGCGTGATGGTGCAGTTAATTAATGGAGTTACCAAACTCCGAGTCGCCAAAGCTGAAACCCGCGCCTTTGGCTACTGGGGTAAACAGTATACCCATCAACTGAAATTAATGCTAAGTACCCAAGGCATTGAAGACAGTGTTGCGGTAATCAATCAAGTATTACCTGCGATCACAACTGCCGCTATCTTCTGGTTTGCTACTAGCTTAATTGTCCAGTCCCAAACTCCTGGAGGTGGTGGTTTATCTACTGGTACTTTCTTAGCATTCAACGTTGCTTTTGGCACATTTATTAACGGAGCCACTAGCTTAAGCAGCACAGTTGTGGAAATTTTACAAGTCTTACCCTTGTGGCAACGGGCGCAACCAATTTTGCAAGCTGAACCGGAAATTAGTTCCGCTCAAGCAGATCCGGGTAGGCTAATGGGCAAATTACTTATAGACCGTGTAACTTTCCGCTATCGTGATGATGGCCCCTTGATACTGGATAATGTCAACATTCGTGCTGAACCGGGAGAATTTATTGCCATTGTTGGGCCTTCTGGTAGCGGTAAATCAACTTTATTGAGGTTACTATTGGGGTTTGAATTCCCGAAATCTGGCACGATTTATTACGATGGACAAGACTTAGCTTCTGTGGATGTCCATGCTGTACGCCGTCAATTGGGTGTGGTACTGCAAAATAGTCGGTTAATGTCAGCCTCGATTTTTGACAATATTGCCAGTGGTGCGTTGATTACGATGGACGAAGCTTGGGAAGCAGCGCAAATGGCAGGTTTTGCCGATGAAATTGCGGCCATGCCAATGCAGATGCATACAATCGTTAGTGAGGGAGGTAGTAATCTTTCTGGTGGACAACGACAACGGCTGTTGATTGCTAGGGCGTTGGTGTTGAAACCCCGGATTTTGCTATTTGATGAGGCGACTAGCGCTTTAGATAACAGAACCCAGGCAATTGTTAGTGAAAGTTTACAACAGTTAAAGGTAACAAGGATTGCGATCGCCCATCGCCTCAGTACTATTCAAAACGCTGACCGAATTTATGTACTTGCAAGTGGCAAAGTAGTACAGCAAGGTAGTTTCGTGGAACTAGCAAATCAATCAGGGCTATTTGCACAACTCATGATGCAACAGTTGCTTTAACTGGGTATTGGGAAGATAGTAGATAACGAAAACTTCTGCGATCGCTCCCAGTGTACACATGTATCAGATGATGGAGAACCGGAAAGAATGTCCTGAATCTGGACTTGCTTCTCTGCGAGACGCTACGCCAACGACTTCGCTCAGCAATCACCGCTCGACTTTTGCGCCGCCGAAGTGCTAGCACTGAGCGAAGTCGAAGTGCGCAGTTTGGAAAGTCATCAGAAATTTTAGTTAGCAATGATGTAGTGATTAATTGCTCTACAAAGATTTATTGGGGAACTCAACTCATGACAAGTTCAATTATCAATCCCGTTGAGCGCGCGGAAATTACGCAACAATTATCAGAAAACATTATTCTCACCACAGTAGATGACATGTACAACTGGGTGAAAATGTCCAGTCTGTATCCATTGATGTTTGGTACAGCCTGCTGCTTCATGGAATTCATGGCTGCTTATGCGTCTCGCTTCGACTTAGAACGATATGGGATGATTCCCAGGGCGACTCCGCGACAAGCAGATCTATTAATCACGGCCGGGACAATTACTATGAAGTATGCTCCTAACTTAGTGCGGCTTTATGAACAAATGCCAGAACCTAAATATGTGATTGCGATGGGAGCTTGTACGATTACAGGGGGAATGTTTAGTGTCGATTCTCCTAGCGCAGTGCGAGGTGTAGATAAATTAATTCCAGTTGATATTTATATACCAGGATGTCCGCCCAGACCGGAAGCTGTCATCGATGCAATTATCAAATTGCGCAAGAAAATTGGTAATGAAAGCATTCAAGAACGGCAGCAAAATCAACAAATTCACCGCTATTACAGTATTACTCACCGCATGAAGTCTGTAGAGCCTGTCAACGATGGACAATATCTCAGAAGTTCAACAAGAGAAGTTCCACCAGCAGAACTTGCTACCGCTCCAGGGTTAGAATTATTTTTAGTATTGCCAGAAACTCATAATTCTGAAGTTAACCCAGACTAAATGACTCATATTAGCCTTGCAAAGTCGGATGTAGAAATTGAGCGTTGTTTTGCAATCATGCAAGCGCTTCGTCCCCATCTCGTCGCTAGCGAGTTTGTCACTCGGATTAGAAGACAAGAGCAGCAAGGTTTTCAACTAGCTTATCTGGAAGATGAGGCGAGCATCAAGGCTGTAGCAGGATTTAGAATCGGTGAGTCCTTATCTAGCGGTAAGTTTCTGTATGTGGATGATTTAGTCACTCGAGAAAGCGATGGCTTCGCCAACGCATTCGCGAACGCTCTCAAGGTTATGGTACAAATCTCTTAAATTGGCTCTTAGACTATGCCAAAGCTCATGCTTGCCAACAGTTACACCTCGACTCCGGGGTTCAGCGTTTCGCGGCTCACCGTTTTTACTTCAAACAGCGTTTAGAAATCAGAGCTTATCATTTTGCAATCGACTTAATTGAGTAAGTTAGGGACTCGTTTCTTGTTGTCATTGCAATTAACGAGGCTACGATGAAGATTATTTGAGTTTGGAACGCAAAAT
The DNA here is from genome assembly GCF_002368195.1 of Calothrix sp. NIES-2100. Classification (GTDB taxonomy): domain Bacteria; phylum Cyanobacteriota; class Cyanobacteriia; order Cyanobacteriales; family Nostocaceae; genus Aulosira. The sequence goes on from NZ_AP018178.1 coordinate 8,402,573, forward strand.
TCCGAGTTAAAAACAGGAAACTTCGCGTTCGGAACACAAAATTCCGAGTTCAGAACACAAAACTCCAAGTTCAAAACAGAAAACTTCGAGTTCGGAACAGGAAATTCCGAGTTCGGAACAGGAAATTCCGAGTTCAGAACACAAAACTCCGAGTTCAAAACAGGAAATTTCGAGTTCAGAACACAAAACTCCGAGTTCGGAACACAAAACTCCGAATTCGGAACAGGAAACTTCAAGTTCAAAACCCGAAATTGCAAGTTTCAAGACGCTTTATACCGATTCAAAAAATGTTTGCGACAGATAACTCATTCGGAGGGCACAGCACTGCTGTGCCCCTACCCATTTGTCACATTCTTTTTTCAAATTGGTATTATTTGATCTGCTAACACCGAATGAGTATTTGTAGCTTGGGCAATGCCGAACCTACTCCTCACAATTCTTCTTCACTATATCTTTAAAAATTTTGGCAAGAAGTTGGTGATTAATGTTCTTGTGCTTCTCAGGAGTCAACAGATAAGCTGGATTATATACTCATGCATAAAAACAGCTTAAAATATGGATTTCATCAACCAAGCACAAAGGTTAGCATCTCAGGTTAGAGATAAAGTTCAAGAAGTGGTAACTAATACAGCCAACGGTGTAGATGAGGTGGTTGATGGAATTAAGAATACTACTGTAGAAATTACCACTTCAAGTATTAATGTAGTCAAAGATTTACAAGGATTATCAACTACAGCAGCACAGCAAGGTTTTCAAGCATTGGAAGGAGTTGCTATTGGGGCTACTACCTCTAGTCTGGTGATAGCTGATGCTCTGAAAAACTTGCCTGCAACAGCTACAGAATTAGCGGCAGAAATGCCCAAGATTGCAAATAGGTTGAGGTATCGTGCTGGTCTAAGAGTTGGCGATTCTCCTCGCTCTGATGCAGATGTTATCAAGCTTTTTGAGAAAATTCCTGGCACATCAAAGCTGGGAGGTAGCGAAAGGACTATTCGTCAATTTCTCAGTGATAAACATGGTAGTCATATTATTCCCCGCTCTCAAGGTGGCTCAAATGGTGCTGACAATATCCTTTGGGAAATAGGTGTTGACAATCTCCGTCGCGGTGCGAAAGTTATGACTGTTGGGGAGCAGTTCTATATTCGGGTTTACAATGCCGTAGATTCTATTGTCAGCAATTCTGGAACAATTGCTAAACTTGGCATTACGGCAACGGGAACTGCTATTCTCACCCAGGTGATAGTGACAGCAATTTCATACTCCTTGGATCTTTATCGGGGTGACATTACTGTTGAAGAATATAAAAATTTAATTTTATCAACAGCAAAAGCAGCAGGTATTGCTACACCAATTGTTTTTCTGGTTTTAGTAGCTGTGTTGGCGTTATTCCCAGAGTTTGCAGTCATATTGTCAGCACCAGTGGTTGTTGCCGGATTCAATTCCTTATTAGGTATAAGCATTGCTATGCCGATTATCCAATCGCTACTTCGCCACACCCAAGCCGGCGGTTTTGGCATGGAAGCTGCTGAGGCTTACAAGGGTGCGTTCGGTGGTTCTGCTTCTACTTGAGTGACAGAAAGCCCACGCTACTACTTTCTCTAGCAGCAGGGAGCAAGATGCTCCCACTACGAACAGCAGGGAGCAAGATGCTCCCACTAAGAACAACAGGGAGCAAGATGCTCCCACTACTTTTAAAACTATGGTTCTCAAAATAGATGTGGTTTAACTATTTAAGTGCAAGTTTATGGGTGAAATTCTTGTCAATTCAAGTAACCAGAAAAATCTAAGTTGTGAAATTTAGAAGCTCCGTCCTTTTAGGTCGGAGAGATGTCACAGAGAATCGGTATAAGCGATTTACAAGAAATAAATTAGCCATATTCCGTAGTGCGAGCATCTTGCTCGCTGATGTTCATTCATCGAGCGAGACGTTTGTCCTTCCCTGCGGGAAGCTGTGCCCTAAGCGTAGCTATGCCGCAGGCTTTACGGACACGCTACGCGCACGCGCTACAAACTTATTGGGTATTTAAAAAATTGGATGTCCCTAAGTTATGCACGCTGAACACAGAGGAGCAGCCTGTAAAGTAGACCTTTGGGATCGTTGCAACTTCTGAGAAGTAATGTGAACTTGTAGAAGAATTGCGCGATCGCACTTGCTATTCCATCCTTGTGCTAATGTGCAATATCTTAATCTGAAAGATATTGTTTATTTTAAAAAAGGAAACCGTTGATGTCGGATCTTGGTTTTACTCATGTTGCACTTGGGGTAAGCGACATAGATCAAAGCATCTCGTTTTATACAAAGTATGCGGCTATGCAAGTAGTACATCGTCGCACCGATAAAACGAAGCACGTAGATGTTGCTTGGATTAGCGATTTAACTCGACCATTTGTGATTGTGTTAATTCAAGTTGCTGAATTAAAATGCACACTTGCACCTGCATCTCATCTAGGGGTGGCTTGTAAAACTCGTGAGGAAGTGGATCGTCTCTGCAATCAGGCGCGCTCAGAAGGTGTGTTGATAGATGGGCCCCATGACTGGGGTGCGCCGGTCGGTTACTGGGCTTTTCTGCGCGATCCTGATGGTCATACCCTTGAGGTTTCCTATGGTCAAGAGGTGACTTTCACAGTTGAGCAAGCTCTGCATCACGAGTAATTGACAATTTTAAATTGGCGATCGCTATTTTTAACGATTGCAAGTTGAGGTGCGATCGCATCACCCAAAAATGGTGATTCTACTATGTTAAAACAACTGCAACAATTCAGAACTCTTTTAGCTGCCAAAAATTCCGGCAATTTAGGCGACTTTGCGATTCTCAAGTCTGATTTACTGGGTGCAAAAGTTACTCCAGATGTGGCTGATAAATTGCGATCGGTAGTCGGATATTATCCCCCAATTGATTTAGAAAAATTAAGCCAATATCCCCCAGGTTCTTTTGGGCGAGAATATGCTGAACACATGCATAGAAATCATCTCCAGCCATTGAATATCAGTCCAGAGCTTGATGATGTAGCTAAACGTAATGCCTTTGCTTTGCGCTATGTCGTCACCCATGATATTTTTCATGTTTTGCTGGGTTTTGATACCAGCTATGCTGGAGAAATTGGCGTTCTTGCTGTTGCTGCTGCCCAAAATTACAGTTATGCACTCAAAATTAGTTTGTGGTTAGCCAAATTGCTCTATCCGCTTTTAGCTCCCCAACAAATCAAAGCAATTTTTGTTAACCTAAAAACAGGAATTGAATTAGGTAATCAAGCTGATTTTCTTCTAGGCTATCGCTTTGAGGAGCATTGGGCAGAACCAATTAATGAGGTGAGACAGCGCTTAGGATTAAAGCAAATTTCTTCTATTTCACATTTTTTCAGCTAAATGCTGTGATTAAATATTTGGATGCAACCAATGATTAAAATTCTCGAAAAATCTGCCAAAACAACTGTCGCTAAACTGCCAAACGGTTTCCAAGAGTCCAAATGGTTGCAAACATTCAAAATAGTTTTACAACCAGTAGAAAATTTAGAAAATTTACAACGGCGCTATGGAGATATTTTTTATAGTGAATTTAGTGCTTTTCCCCCGCAATTAATTATTAGTAATCCCCAAGCTATTCAGGAAATTTTTACGGCTGATTCCAAGCTGTTTGAATCAGGTTCAGGAAGCAAAATTCTGCAACCATTACTGGGAGCAAACTCACTAACTTTATTAGATGGCGATCGCCACATGCAACAGCGTAAGCTTTTAATGCCTCCCTTGCACGGTGAACGGATGCGGGCTTACGGTCAAATTATCCGTGAAATTACAGAGCAGGTAACTAGCCAGTGGGTGATTGGTCAACCTTTTGTCGCTCGTTCCAGTATGCAGGATATTTCTTTGCAAGTGATTTTACGGGCTGTTTTTGGACTAAAAGAAGGAGAGCGTTATCAACAAATCAAGCAGATATTAATTGAGATGTTGAATACTTTTAATTCTCCGTTGAGTGCGACTTTACTGTTTTTCAAATCTCTACAAAAGGATTTAGGCGCTTGGAGTCCTTGGGGAAAATTTGTCCGGCGCAGACAGCTACTCGATCAACTGCTTTACCAAGAAATTAATAAACGTCGAGAACAAGGTAAAACTGACGCTGAAGATATCCTCAGCTTGTTAATGTCTGCGCATGATGAAGCAGGTCAGCCAATGACTGATGTAGAGTTACGCGATGAATTGATGACCATGTTATTTGCAGGTCATGAAACCACTGCGATCGCTCTGGCTTGGGCTTTATATTGGATTCACTATGTCCCGGAAGTCCGCGAAAAATTGCTTTGGGAACTCAATTCCATTGATATGGCCAATGCTGATCCAATGGCGATCGCGCAATTACCATATTTAAATGCGGTCTGTTGCGAAACACTGCGGATTTACCCCGTTGTTTTCTTTTGTTTACCACGAATTCTGCGCACTGATATGCAATTGATGGGCTACGATTTACCAAAAGGAATGTACCTGTCAATCTGCACTTATTTAACTCACCAGCGTCCTGATATCTATCCCGAACCTAAACGTTTTCGACCAGAACGTTTCCTAGAACGGCAATTTTCTCCCTATGAATTTATACCCTTTGGCGGTAGTAATCGTCGCTGTATTGGCGCAGCCTTTGCCATGTTTGAAATGAAACTCGTACTCGCAACTATCCTATCGCGCTACTCACTAGAATTGCTGGATAAAGTTCCCCTCAAACCTGTCCGGCGCGGTATTGTATTTGCACCGCCTGGGGGTGTGCGGTTAGCGGTAAAGAGATAGGGATTCGGGGCAGGGGGAGGGGGGGCAGAGTGTGGGGAGTGTGGGGAGTGTGCGAAGTGTGGGCAGTTTTTTCCCCATGCCCCATGTCCAATGCCCCATGCCCACTTGCCCTGAGCGAAGTCGTACTGCGAAGCAGAACCCGTTCGCGCAGCGTCTCCGTCAGGAGAAGGGTAGGGATGCCCAATGCCCATTTTCAAGCTAGATTCTTGACTTTGACATGAAATGTGCGAAGCTAATATTTAGTTAAACTAAGTATTCAGCAGTGCATCAAACTCGTGACTAGACTTACGGGAAACATTGATTTGACAGAATCACTCGTTAGTGGTTCTAAAGAAGTGATTTTAGAAACACAGGGACTGACACGTTACTTCGGTAAAGCAGTTGCTGTGGATAATTTGAGTATCACAGTAGAACAAGGTGAGGTATTTGGCTTACTCGGCCCGAATGGCGCAGGTAAAAGCACAGCAATTAAGATGTTGACTACGCTATTACCCCTGAGTGCAGGCAGAGCCACAATAGCTGGTTATGATGTTACTCATCAGGCGGCTGAGGTGAGGCGACTATTGGGCTATGTACCCCAAGCCCTATCTGCTGATGGTAGTCTCACGGGCTACGAAAACCTCTTAATTTTTGCCAAGTTATACGACATTCCCCGCAACCGCAGGGAAAGATCTATTCGGGAAGTTCTAGATTTTATGGGTTTGCAAGCAGCCGCCCATCGCTTGGTACGTAACTACTCTGGTGGGATGATCCGCAAGCTAGAAATTGCCCAATCAATTATGCACCAACCCAAGATTTTGTTTCTCGATGAACCGACTGTAGGGCTAGATCCGATCGCTCGTTCTCAAGTATGGCAACTTGTGCAACAACTGCGTCTAGATTACGGCACAACCATCTTTTTAACTACGCACTTTTTAGAAGAAGCCGATAATCTGTGTACTCAAGTGGCGATTATGCAGCAAGGCAAAATTGCGATCGCAGGCTTACCCAGTGATTTAAAAGCGGCTTTAAATCAGCCGAATGCAACTTTAGATGATGTCTTTATTCACTACACAGGCGATCAATTAACATCAGGAGTCAACTACAGTGATACAGCCAGAACCAGACGTACAGCTAAACGGTTGGGTTAAGGCAAAACCTCATCGTCTAACCAATGCAATCTCTGCAATTACTCAGATCTGGAAAAAAACCCTCGTGATTGCCGAGATGGAAGTGCGAAAACTCCGACACGATCCCACAGATTTAGTCGTCCGAGCCGTGCAACCATCACTGTGGCTGCTGATTTTTGGACAAGTCTTCACCCGCATCCGCGCAATTCCTACAGGGGACTTACCTTATTTAGATTTCATGACTGCGGGGATTCTGGCACAGAGCGTTTTGTTTGTCGCCATTTTTACAGGTGGTATGACACTGATTTGGGAGCGAGACTTAGGAGTTGTGCATAAATTCTTGGCGAGTCCCACACCAAGAGTGGCAATGGTATTAGGTAAATCCCTAGCCTGTGGAGTACGTTGTTTATCACAGGTATTGGTGATTTACGTCTTAGCACTACTGTTAGGTGTCAAACTCAACCTGAGTCCTGTAGCTATTTTGCAGGTGCTATTAATTGTCATGCTGGGAGCTAGTTGTTTTTGCACTTTCTCCTTAATTATTGGCTGTGTGGTCAAAACCAGAGAACGAATGACGGGAATTGGACAATTGTTAACAATGCCGTTGTTTTTTGCTAGTAATGCCATCTATCCGATTTCAATGATGCCAAACTGGTTAAAGTTCCTATCTCACATTAATCCCTTGACTTACCAAGTAGACGCATTACGCGGTACGATGCTAGCAAATGGAAATAGTATCTATGGTTTTGGTTGGGACTGTACAATTCTCTTGTTAACATTAATAGGCTTGACCTTAATCTGTGGAAAACTTTATCCACGGGTAGCCATGTAATTTGGAGAATAAAGAGCGACATGACCCTCGGTAAAACTACGCAAGGCGGAACTTCTGAAGAATGTGCTGCCAGAGTAATGGAGACAATTCCGTTAGTGATGCGGTTTATCCGAGCGGATATGCGAGCTAACAGTGCAGCTTCTTTATCGATACCGCAGTTGCGATCGCTAGCATTTCTCAACCGCAGTCCCGGTGCTTCACTATCTGATTTAGCAGACCATTTAGGAGTCACCTGTGCGACAGCATCAGCCACAGTAGAAAGGCTAGTACAACGCAACTTGATCAAACGCGCTGATGATCCCCAAGAACGGCGGCGAGTGCTTCTGAATCTGACGGAAGACGGAAGGTATCATTTAAAGCAATCTCAAGACCAAACTCGCGCTCATATTACCGACCTTTTGCAAGGTCTGACACAAGAACAAGTTTCCCACATAGAAGAAGGGTTGGCTCTACTGAAAAATGTCTTCGAGCAAACGGAAAATAAACCTACCCAACGCTGAATCGGCACAACACGATCCTTTTGCGGCGTTGAGGTTTCGAGATTATCGACTATTTACTATCGGGCGTGTACTTTTATTTATCGGGTCACAAATGCAGACTGTGGCCATTGGCTGGGAACTCTACGATCGCACCAACTCAGCTTTAGCTTTAGGTGGTGTCGGGCTAGCCCAAGTCTTACCAATGATTCTGCTGACCTTGATTGCTGGCGATGTCGCCGATCGCCGCGATCGCAAATTGACAATGTTACTAGCAGTGCTGCTGTTAACTTTATGTTCCCTCACTTTGGCAGTACTTTCCTGGAGTAAAGGAGCAGTAGTTTTAATTTATACCTGCTTGGTCATTACAGGTATTGCCAGAGCCTTCTTGAAGCCTGCCAGCGATGCATTGATGTGGCAATTAATACCCGTCAGCGCCTTTACCAATGCTGCGACTTGGAATAGTAGTAGCTTTCAGTTAGCCTCAGTCATCGGCCCAGCTTTGGGAGGATTTGGCATAGCCTTATTGAAAGGTGCTACAGGGGTATATGTGCTAGCGGCGATCGCCGGATTGATGTGTTTAATTTTAACTGTGGCAATCTCCAAACAACAAACGATTGTTTCCAGAGAACCAATCTCACTCCAAGCACTTTCAGCCGGGGCTAAATTTGTTTGGCAAAATCAATTGATTTTAGCCGCCATCACCTTGGATATGTTCGCAGTATTGCTAGGGGGTGCGATCGCTCTACTACCAATTTTCGCCAAGGATATTTTACACGTTGGGCCATTAGAATTAGGCTACCTACAAGCAGCTCCCTCAATTGGTGCTTTACTGATGTCAGTTGTACTGGCATATCTACCGCCCTTACGCAAAGCTGGCCCAGCCTTACTTTGGTCAGTCGTTGGCTTCGGCTTTGCTACTATTATCTTTGGGCTGTCTCGTTGGTTTTGGCTATCATTATTGATGCTAGTGCTGAGTGGCGCACTAGATACCATTAGCGTTGTGATTCGCCATACATTAGTGCAAATTAGAACACCAGATCATTTACGCGGTCGCGTTGCGGCGATTAATAATGTATTTATTAGTGCCTCCAATGAATTAGGGGGCTTTGAATCAGGCTTGACTGCGGCTTTATTTGGGCCCATTATCTCCGTAGTTGGTGGTGGAATTGGCACAATTGTTGTCGTGATTGCTGTAGCTGCAATCTGGCCGGGTATTGCCAAACTAGGAGCATTACAAGAATATACAACCGAAAAAACAACGGTTTAAGGGAACTCCAAAAAATAAACAACAACTTCAGGTTGTTGACTGTTGACCGTAGGGGCGGGTTTATTTAGATCATTGTCGATCAACGAGGATATCTGTGAACCCGCCCGTACAAAACTCAACAGCCCTTATTAGTATTTATGCAATTTAGACGCCCATTAGCTTAGCCTCTAAAAATTTAACCGCCAATCTGGAATCGCACTCAACCATGTTGTAATAATTACAGAACTGACCAAAAAAGTAGAAGGATGAATATTTCGCCATTTCTAAGTTCATAGTTTATATTTCATCCTTGAGCTAACTTTTACCAATCAGAGGTTTTTGCAATGGTTATTGATTTATTGAGCCGCAAACAGACTCACTTTGTCTTGTGGCGACCCAATTATTTAGCAACAGCGCCCACTCTCTACATTGGCACTAGCAATCCCGCAAATCCCAATCAAATCAAGAAATTAGGAGAATTTAAGCTTCATCAATCTCCAGAATTTCCAGAACTGTGGGAAGTTTCACCGCAAGATTGTGGTTTAGTGGATGGACAAGTCTACTTTTACTGGTTTAAAGTCCGCAATACAGATCCTTACGATCCCGCCAATACTACCCAAGTTCTTTACTGCACCGATCCCACAGCCACAACTGTAGATAGAAGAAAATCTGCACCCACACCCTCAGAACCAGGGGGAGTTGCTAGCTTTGATCCCGCAAGTGTCGTGCTTTATCAAAATGGACAGTTGATTCCTTGCGATCCCGACGGCGAAACCGTGAATTGGGAAGGTGATACTTCTTTGGATAGACTACCAAGCAATAATCGCTTGGTAATCTATGAATTACCTACCCGCTGGACGAAAATTAGCCCAAATGGAGCGATTGATGTAGGAAATGGGACATTTCGCGATATTCTATCATTGTTGATTCCGGAAGCAACTGCGCCTAGTTTTCGCACAGTGCGTACCTTAAATAACCGGGCGCATCTTGTGGAATTGGGAGTTAATGCATTAGAACTCCTTCCCCCAGAAGATAGCGATGATACTTTGAATTGGGGTTACGGTACAGCAAATTATTTTGCAGCAGATTACGACTTAGGGAAGCCAGATGAACAATCAGCACCAACGGCTTTAACTGATTTAGCTAACCTAATCAAAGTGTGCCATCAAAATGGTTTGCGGTTTTTTATTGACATTGTGATGGCATTTTCGCGGAATAATCCTTACCATAACGTTAATTTTCTCGATTTTTACCTGAAATGGGGTAGTGGAGATCCAGAACAAGGTAATAGAGATGGCTTTGGTGGGGATTTATTTAAATACAACTATTGGGTAGAAGGTTATCACCCAATTACTGGACAAAAATCCTCATTTGTTCCCGCCCGTGAATACTTGAAAGCCCACATTGCCCATTGGATGGAATATTATCGCGTGGATGGGTTGCGGTTGGATAGTGTGAATAATGTTGCCAATTACGACTTTTTGCAAGAGTTTAAAGACTTTGCCCGCACTTTATGGGATAAAAGGGGAGGAGCAGGCGATCGCTTTTTGGTAGTCGGAGAAGAATTAAGCGTACCCTTAGCTTTAGTGCATCAAAATCGTTTAGATGGACTTTGGAACGAAAAGTTCAAACAAATCATCCGTCAAGTAATTTTAGGTAAAAATGCTTGGGATGAACCAAGTTTTGAATGGAGTGTCCGCAAGCTCATTGATTGTCGCAACTTAGGTTTTACAGATGGTTCGCAAGCAGTAAATTACCTAACTTCCCATGATGTCGGCGGTTATGGTAACGAACGTTTCTTTAACTACTTAGTTAGTAATGGGATTAATCATACTGAACCACGGATTAAGCTGGCCTTTGTCTGCTTACTAACTGCTGTGGGAATTCCCATGATTCTCGCTGGTGATGAATTTGCCGATCAACATGATTTAGTCATAGCTGACGAACATGGTAGTCATAAACAGATTGATCCGGTTAACTACAGCCGTGTCAAAGACGATTGGCGAAAACGCATTTTCCAATATGTTGCGAGGTTGGTTCATTTCCGCAAAACCTCTGATGCTTTAGCAGCCAATGATACGCAATTTATTCACACAGACTTCAGTGATGGCAAACGAGTTTTAGTTTGGCAACGTGGCAATCAAGCCGATAATTTAGTAGTTGTCGTCGCAAATTTCTCTGACTACGGCACTTCTTGGGGTTCTGAGTATAAAGTTCCCAATTGGCCTGCAACCCCAGCTGGTAAGCAATGGAAAGAAATTACTCAAGAGCGTATAGTCCCCTCAGAATGGGTGGGTAGAGAAGGCATCTTCCCTTGGGAAGCTAAAGTTTACACACTAGTTTAATCTTGAGCGAGGATCGCTACAGGCGATCGCAACAGCCAGAGAGTTGAGAGTAGGGGTGGGTGACAAATAACCGCAATTGTTAACGAGAATTTTCGTAAACCTGCCCCCACTTTCCTTTTTGAGGAAAGTACAGCACTGTCCCGACAAAGAATTTTTTTGCAGATTCTGATTATTTTGATTTCAAGACCATGTAAGAAAATCAAGACAAAACAAAATTTTTAGCCTCTGCATTTAACTAATACTATACGAAAATACCGTATTATCTAATTCAGCAAACCTAGATTTAATTAGGGTTGTATACTGTGCCATAAATTAGATCAGCAAGAATATTGTGTAGAGATGTTGCATACAACCTATTCATTTAAGTTACTTGGCAAATTCCCTTCTAAAATTAAGAATATTGTTAATTCTGAACAGACTTACTTTACTCTTTGTGGGGGGGTATGATGAGCCGTCCGATTATTCTTGGTATTGTCGGTGACAGTGCCGCTGGAAAAACAACACTAACTAGAGGGATTGCTCAGGTACTCGGGCCCGAAAATGTCACGATTATCTGTACGGATGATTACCACCGTTACGATCGCCAACAACGTGCAGAAATTGGGATTACCGCACTTCACCCTGATTGCAACTATCTAGATATTATGCAGCAGCACCTATCGCTGTTGCGCACTGGACAGTCAATTCTTAAACCAGTTTACAGCCACAAAACTGGTACATTTGAGCCACCGCAGTATATTAAACCCAGTAAATTCGTAATTATCGAAGGATTACTTGGTTATTCTACGCGTGCAGCCCGTGATGCTTATGATGTCAAAGTTTATCTCGCACCCCCCGAACAAGTTCGCGCCCAATGGAAAGTGAAACGAGATACCCAAAAGCGAGGCTACACTCCCGAACAAGTACTTGCAGAATTAGAAAAGCGCGAACCAGACTCAGAGCAATTTATCCGTCCCCAAAGACAATGGTCTGATATAGTTGTCAGCTTCTATCCACCAGAAGAAGAAGCAGATGAACTCAATGGACACCTCAATGTGCGACTGGTACTGCGTCCCACAATTCCCCACCCGGATTTTACCCAGATTATTAAATCTACTAATGGTAGCTCCTCCTCAGCAATCCGCCTAGGATTAGACAGGGATATGAATAAGCCTGTAGATGTCTTAGAAGTAGATGGTCACGCGACTTTGGAGCAAGTAAATAAACTAGAGCAGATCATCTGCTCTGACATGCCACATTTAAAGAGTATATGCGATCGCGAAAGTAATCCTGAACTTGGCAAAATTGCCGGTACAACTGGCGAAACACTCCAGAGTTACCCCCTGGCGTTGACTCAGTTGATCATTACTTACCATATGCTGAAAGCAACACAAATGTATTTATAACATTCGCTTCAGGGCGAAAGGGAAAAGGGGAAGAGGGGAAAGGCTAAATTCAAACCTTTCGCCTTTTCCCCTTTTCCTTTTTTTTAGCCTAAGTTTAATTATTAATTAACTGGCGATCGTATCTGACTTTTTACGCTTAGAACGCTTGTGTTCTGATTTTTTCTTCAATAATCACAAAAAAAATATCAGTACAGTGAAGTAAATAGACCACACTGTAGGGGCACGGCACCAGTAGATTATTGTATGTACCAGAAGATTGTCTATGCCGTGCCCCTACGATCGATGTGGTTCAAATACGTGAAAACTGCTGTAATACCAATTCAAATAATGTTTGCGACACATCAATATATTCTAGAGGGCACGGCAGTGCCCATTGGTGTCAACTTAAGCCGAAAGCTATATCGGGCAAGCGTTGTACAAATCCCCCACGCCCTCATCCCCTAACCCCTTCTCCCCAAGGAGAAGGGGAATTGAATCTCTAGCTCCCCTCTCCCCTGGGGAGAGGGGCTGGGGGTGAGGGCGAAACCTTTTCACCAAGCGGGTTTCACGTTAAGTTGACACCAATGGGCAGTGCCGTGCCCCTACCATCTGTCGCATTCTTTTTTCAAATTGGTATAATTTAATGATTGCAGACCGATGCAATTCAATTGCAGGTCGATGCAATTCAATTGCAGGTCGATGCAACTCAATTGCAGGTCGATGCAACTCAATTGCAGGTCGATGCAACTCAATTGCAGGTCGATGCAACTCAATTGCAGGTCGATGCAACTCAATTGCAGGTCGATGCGATGTCTACGACAAGCCGCTCCGCGTCTACGCATTGTCAGGCGTAATAATATACTCCCGGATTTCTCACCATACCTCTCAAAGCCTGCGCTTGTGCGCTTGTGCAAGGGAGCAGGAGAGAGTCTTGTAAGTGCCTATGCAAAAATATTTATGTCATTGCGAACGAAGTGAAGCAATCTCAAACCCTTGCGATTGCGTCGTTTCGCTTCCCTTCGGGACGCTACGCGAACGCTACACTCGCAATGACAATGTATATTTAATTTTGCATTAGTACTTACAAGTTCTTTCCCCTGTGCCCCTCTGCTTCATCAAACGCTTAAAGCTTGTGAGAAATGCGGAATATAGCGGTTCTCAGTTGGATGCAAGACAAAATTATATCGTCGCATGTAGGGAACAGTGCCGTGCCCTTTGCTTGTCTATAAAAATAATCAGAGAATTAAGTGTTTACCTGGAAGTAAAAGTAGTGTAATTATCCTAAGCAAGTACGGTTACTACTCCAGAAAAGTAAATATTGCCTGTTATATTAGAGAAGTCAGAATAAAGCAAACTGACACACGAACCAAGAAAAGGCAATATCACCTCGGTATCAAGCCTTTATATTTGGGGGCACATTAAGATATTAGCTCCCTCAACTATAAGTAAGGAATTATCGGATTCCGGAATGTAGAGACGCAATTACTCGCGTCTCTATAACCGGAGTAAAACCAAGTATCAAAATCAGATTCAATAACCACAACTAAGGTTAAATAGAACGAGAGCATCCTAGTTTTTTGTATGTCTTTGCGAGGGAAACGAAGTGAAGCAAAGCAATCGCAAAATCTTTAACTAAAAGCAAGTCCATGCGATTGCGTCGTTGTTCCTATTCTCTTCTCCCAAGGGGAGACGCGCAAGGGACGAGACGCTACGCGAACGCAATGACATCTTACGTTTTCTTTGGTTGACCTACTTAACATTTATTGAAAGCGGCGGGAAACTCCAACCCTAGAGTGGGTGGAGTTTTTCATTTCTTGGAGTTCCCCTACTCGCTCAAACTTTGCAAATGAAAAAAAAGATTTTTGCACTAGCACTATCTCTTTTAGCTTTTATTATGGTTATACTTACAGCTTCTACCCAGGGTTCTCAAAGTTTTACTAACGATAAAATCAATGAAGTTTATGTTTTTGGGGATAGCCTTTCCGATACAGGCAATATATTCAAAGCTACAAACGGAGTTTATCCCCCTAGTCCTCCTTATTTTCAAGGACGTTATTCTAATGGCCCAGTTTGGGTAGAACATCTTAGTTCTAAACTGGGATTGAATAATACCAAAAATAATAATTTTGCTTATGGTGGTGCGACTAGTATTAGCGGTAGTGTTAATGGCATTCCGGGGGTTTTATCCCAAGTCTATAGTTATACAAAATCCCAGCCAAAGGTAAACCCAAATGCGCTTTATATCCTTTGGGCTGGAGCCAATGATTATCTTTTTGGGGCAACTAATACGACTGCGGCGATCGCCAATGTATCCAATGCAGTTCAGTCATTGTTAATAGCCGGAGCGAAAACAATTTTGGTAGCTAATTTACCTGATTTAGGGAAAATTCCCGCTACTTCTAATACTGCAAATGCCACTAATTTGAGTGCCGTCACAAAGCTACATAATTCAGAATTAACTAAATCGATTGATTTACTACAGCAAAAATCTGGTTCTGGCAATAATATCATCCAACTCGATGTTAATTACCTCTATAAAGAAGCAATTTCTCACCCAGCAAAATTTGGTTTCGCAAATGTGACTAGTTCTTGTCTATCTAATGTGACTACTTGTAACCATCCAGACCAATTTTTATTTTGGGATGGTATTCATCCCACAACTGCTGCTCATCGCATTTTGGCAGATGCAGCGCTAAAAGCACTCTCACTACCAAGGTAATTCGTAATTCGTAATACTTCGACTTCGCTCAGTACGAGTTCGTAATTCCTAATTTTGTAGTCAGGACTGAAGTCTTGACTACAAAGCTATGAAAAATTTTGCAATGAAATACTAGGGAAATTAACTATTAATTAATTGTTCTAAAGCAATTTTTAAGTCTTGTGTTAACTGGCTTGTAGCTTGTCTCGCAGCTTGGCGATCGCTTTGGGAATTTAGCCAGCGTTCTGTGACAGAAATTGGTTCGCCAACAGACAAACATGCTTGTCGCCAACCTAAGCGAGGACGTGCGGGTGTTTTAGTTTCACTAATTCGCGAAAGCATATCGAATATAATTAGCGTTGTTTCGGCAAAGCGTTCAGCGGTTGGTTGTTGCTGAATATAGTTAGTAGTAACGGCGAGAAAACTTTCGACTAAGCGCATATGTCGCATTCGTAAATCGGCTTCTTCTGCAATCCAGTCTGCTAATCCGCGTTGCAGAGGTGATAAAGCAGCAATATCAGGTACATCTTCGCGGTAAATATAACTCCAGCCTGCTTCTTCTAAACGGCGACAGCGATCGATAAAATTTCCCTGTGGCTGGATATTAAAATATTGCTCTGACATTTGTAAAGCGGTATCCATGAGGCGATGAAGACGGGAATTTATATCTTGATTGGGGATAACAGGAAGATTTTGATGATAGAAACGGCGGTAAAATTCTTCCATTTCGGAAATGACATGTTCAGCTAACCGATAGAGGCGTTGATAGTAAATTTCTGCTTGACTATTGATGCTGTTGTCAATTGGTAACGCTGGTAAGCCGCTATTAGCTTCCAATTTACTTAACAACCGCTCTAATTTTGACCAAGGTGGGTTAATGTAGCGATATTGGATGGCGATCGGCACAATAAAAACAGTCTCAGGACGATTGGCTTTGGCTAAGTCTTCGACACACCAAAATCCCAATTGGGAAACACCGGGTTCTAAGGGGCTAACAATTCCGCTATGACCATTAGTACCACCTTCAGGGGCAACCGCGATCGGTATTTTACTATTAACAAATAACTCCCGTGCTGTTTGGATCGCCTGTCTATCTAATCGCTTACCCCGACGAATTGCTACACCCCCCAAGCTAGAGAAAAACCAACCTAGCCAATTCCCAGCCCATAAAGTCATACCTCGGTCGTAGAGAAAATGAGAGTGAGGGGGATATTGTAACGGTATTCCTTGCTCACGAGCGACCTGTGGTACAATCCGGGAAAGTAGATAGAACATACAAAGCGGATCATCTACCTCTGGATGTCGAAAAGCCAGCAAAAAACGAACTTTGCCAGCTTGGAATTGTTGATAAAGCTGAGCTAACACCTGAGCATTTTTAGCTTCAATATTGATAATACCCGCTGGTAACCAAGGTCGAAGCCTGAAGCGCAGAAATACTGGCAGTAACCACTTGGCAATCTGGAGTATGACTGCGTTAAAGCGTGGAGGAATAAATTTTAGCGGTGGTTGAATGGATTGAATCGATTTTGGCAAGTTAGGCTCCAGATTGTTTTTTTCAGAATCGCCTACTTGATTTTGACATTTTTAGAAATGGGCGATCGCATCTGACCCTGGCAATCCAAGATAAATTATGTGATAAATCCTGAAAGCTGGCATTGGTTATTTTTTCAAGGTAAAAAATGGTAATATTAGTTGTCGTAATTAATACCCTGATTTCCTTCGCGTTACTCTATGTTGCTTGGCGCGTATGGAAGTTGAAACAACAGTTGCGCATCATCACAGATAGATTATCCTATTATGAAAGCTGTAGCCATACACTTTTGTATGCTGCACCAGAAAAAATCTCTTCTGCCCAGCAAAGTATTTATAACTTACGACAGGGAAATCAACGGCTAGAAGTACAAATTCAACAAATACGGCAAATTATTAGCCTGCTTTTTTTAGGAAGGCAGATGTGGCAACGTTCTTTTGCTAACAAGCTTGTACCGCTACGTAAAAATGGTAGAAATTAAAAATTATCAATTACTACTGTTGTGATAATTTTTTGACAAATTCTTGATGTTCCAATGAATTTAAGCCTGCTTGCAATGCTGCCATAACTGTGGACATATCTCCAGCAAGCAACGCTGTCACTGCTAACCATAAACCAGGCATAACTTGACTTTGTAAAATCCCATCTTCGTTGGGTTCTAAAGAAACATATTCACTGTTAATCAACCGAAACCAATCGAGTTGATTTTCTAATTTCTGCCAAACAATATATTCTTGAATTCCGTTACGCCGATAAGCCTTTTTTTTATCGTGCAAATCATAAGCTGCACTAGAAGCAGCAATTTCTACAATTAATTCTGGTGCGCCTTCAATATAGTCATCTGCGGTTAATCGCGATTGTCCTCCCAAGGCTTGATCGATTAACAAAACTGCGTCTGGTTGGGGTTCATTATCTTGATCTAGTCTGAGGGTTGGTTCTATTCCTAACTTGACACCGGGTGTAGCAATCCGGTAAGTCCATAACCAACCCACTAAATTACTGTGTGGTTCTGCATGACGTTCAAAACGTAGAGGTGATGCCAAGTAAACTACTCCTTCAATTAATTCAGCTTTCTTGTGTTCGGACATAGCTTGATAGCGACGCTCAAATTCATGGCGCGATAATCTATCACCGCTTTCCAAAGGTGGAATCAAAGCTGGAGTTTCGTTAATTTCTGGTTGCTGTGGTTGCCGTTGTGTCACCATGTAGCATTACTCCAGGTATTGTTAATAGTTTAATTTTATAGGAAGGCACAGGAGACTGTTGACTGTTGACTGTTGACTTAATTACAAATTATCCTGCAACCAAGCTATAGCATCTTCAATGTTACTTACTTGCTCCCCTGGGGGTGTAGGTGGACGTTTTACCATCACGACTTTTACACCTAGTTCTCGCGCCGCGATAATTTTGGCATAAGTGGCATCACCACCGCTATTTTTACTGACAATGGTATCGATTTTGTGCTGAATCAATATTTCTCGTTCATTATCTAAAGCAAAGGGGCCGCGATCGCACAATACCAAACCCTGCGGTATCAAGGTGTCAGGGCTAGGTGGATCAATTACTCGCATCAAAAACCAAATTGATTCTAACTCCGCAAAAGCACTGAGTTCTTGCCTCCCAACTGTTAAAAATACTCGCTGTGCTTGATTTGACAATGCTGTAGCGGCGGCGGCAATATCATCAACTTCAATCCAGCGATCGCCATTCACCTTTTCCCAAGCAGGGCGATTGAACAGCAGGCGGGGGATAGCAACTTCCGCTGTAGCCGCCGCCGCATTGAAGGAAATTTGGCTAGCAAAAGGATGGGTAGCATCAATCACGAAATCGATACTCATCTCACGTAAGTAGCTAACCAATCCCGCCACACCACCAAATCCCCCAATGCGCACATTACCAGCTGGGACTGAAGGTTGACGAGTACGACCGGCTAAAGATGCGATCGCCTCAATTCCTGGAATAGTAGCAACTCTAGCCGCTAGTTTGGCGGCATCTCCCGTTCCCCCCAAAATCAAAACGCGCTTCATAGCAATTTTGGATTAAAAGTAGCCATCATGAAAAAACTTCTGCTTACCCTCCTCGCTTGCGGAGAGAAGTCCGAGCGGAGGCTTCCTCCGTACACCGAAGGGGTTGCCGAAGGCATCGGAACTTCGGGGGAGGGGTTAGGGGTGGGGTCTTATTTCAACTCAGGTATCGGTGGAATTTTAGCTAAAACACCTTTCTTCAAAGCTTCTGGTCGTTCTGACCAAGGCAGTAAACCATCAGGCTTACTGTGGTATTGAGTAGCACAATCTAACACCGCAGATGCACTAGTATCACTAGCTAAATCACCAAACAAATATGTAATCTTACCCTGTGCGGCAAAAGCGACGACACAAGAACGGTTACAAGCACTCATGCATTCTACTTGTTGAATAGGGAATTGATCTCGTAACTCCCAATTTTCTGAGAGATCTTGCAGTTGTTTAAGTAATTTTTCGCCGCCACTTTCACCTAAACGTTTCCCATCTTGCCAAACACTGGCACAGGTTTTGCAAACGAATAGAGTATGGGATGATACACCAAAGTTACTAGTTGGAGAGTTATTGACAGCAGTCATTTGTACCTCGCAGGTGTGTGGAAAAAAATTTGGTGGGGCATAGGATGGGGGAAGGGGGACAAGGGAGATGAGGGAGTGTGGGCAGTGTGGGGAGTGTGGGGAGATGATGAAGACAAATGCCCAATGCCCAATGACAACTGTCTTAGTTTGTGAAATAAAATTTAGTAATTTTCCGCAATTTTCACCAGGACGATCGTATATATCATTGTTTAATCTTTAACTAGACTACGACAAAGCTTGTATAGTATTTTTTCCTATGGCTCCCAAACTTAAAAAGATTAGATTTCCACTGTGGCCTTATCTCAACCAGCCTTTGTTTAGCCGTGATAATAAATTGATATGGAATCCGCGTATTTTTGCTTCACTCTGGCGAATTAAACTTCTAGAACGGTGCTGGACGAAAGAATGTGATGCTAAGGGGCCTCAACAGCATTAGATGTCTATTATTAAGAGTGCAAACTAAGCCTCGTCTAAAGTACGAGGTTTTTTACCATCTAGTAACGCACTGACTGTCATATCTCCCATAACATTAATTGCTGTCCGGCAGCGATCTAAAAACCAATCGACTGTGACTAACAAAGCAATATACTGTGTGGGCAAGCCAACTGAAGTAAATACTAAGGTCATCGTTACTAGTCCCGCATTGGGAATACCTGCTGCGCCTACAGAGGCAAAAATCGAGGTGAGGACGACAATTAACTGTTGTCCTATATTTAAATGTTGTCCTAGGACTTGGGAAATATATAATGCAGACATCGCTTCATAAAGGGCTGTGCCATCGTTATTAAAGTTTGCCCCGACTAATGCGCCTAAAGAAGCTGAAGATTCTCTTAAACCGATTTTTGTTTGCAATATCTCAAAGGTAATCGGCATTGTGACTGTTGAGGAAGATGTGGAAAAAGCTGTCAGAAAGGCATCAGAACCACCAGCTAGAAATCTTAACGGGTTCACCCAAGAACCTAATTTTACCCTAGTCAGATAGTAGCAAGCTTGTAAGGCTAGGGCGACTAGCACCGCCACAATAAACGCCGCTAAGGATTGGAAGGGCGCAAAACCTTTTTCGGCAACTGTTTTAGCGACAATGCCAAAAACCGCTAAGGGGACTAAGGCGATTACCCAATTGAGGATGCGAATTACCGCCTCAAATAAAATGCCGATGACATCTTCAATTGGTTGGAATGCGGTTTTGCTTTGGGCGATTTGTTCTGATTTTAAGGCTCTGAGTACAATGCCAAAAGAAAGGGCGATCGCAATCAGTTGGATAACGTTATTATCTACTAGTGGCTTGAGGATGGCATCCGGTATAGCATCTTTTAATAAACTCCACGGATCGAGACTTTGAGTAGCTACCTCCGCGTCTGCTGGGGATACTGCTAAATTTCCCCAAGTACCTGGACGCAAAACGTTGGCTACCAGCAAACCGATGACAATTGCGACGGTGGTGTTTGTTAATAGTAGTACTGCTAATCGTCTGCCAGCAGTACCAGGAATATTGGTAGTCATGAAGGTGTGCAGCACTGCTACCAAAATTAAGGGTGTCGCTAGGGCGCGGAGGGCTTTGAGTACCAATTCTGCCGGAATTGCTAAGTTGGTGATGAAAGTGGCGTTTTCTGGGCTGGGATTTCCTGCACCAAGGGCTATTCCTAAACTGATAGCAAGCACTAAGGCGATCGCAATTTGTAATGTCAGAGGAATACGCAGCCACCAAGGAGGAGTTTTGGTTGTAAGCGTTGTAATGGTATCTGGTTCACTCATTGCTTAATGCGGGCTAATTGAACTGCTGTAATTATTTAAACATCACTTGCGGAAGTGAAATTTCCGTAAACGGGTTAATGTAAGATCCCGTTGCTTTGTTTGCAAAATCCTGCTCAAAGGGGTATGTCAGCAAAATGCCCCAAGAGCTATCGTTGGTTTGTGGTTGGAGATTGATATGTCTTTTGTTCCTTTGCATATTCACAGTGATTACAGCTTGCTTGATGGGGCTAGTCAGCTACCAGAGTTGGTGGATCAGGCGATCGCCTTGGGGATGAAAGCGATCGCCCTCACCGATCATGGTGTGATGTACGGTGCGGTAGAACTGATCAAAATTTGCCGCAGTAAAAACATTAAGCCGATTCTTGGCAATGAAATGTATATCATTAATGGTGATATTGAAAAGCAAGAACGCCGCCCCCGTTATCATCAAGTCGTTTTAGCGAAAAATACAAAAGGTTACAAAAATCTAGTTAAATTAACTACTATTTCCCATTTAAAAGGTGTACAAGGAAAAGGTATTTTTTCTCGTCCTTGCATCAATAAAGAATTATTAAAAGAATATCATGAAGGGTTGATAGTTACTAGTGCATGTTTGGGTGGAGAAATTCCCCAAGCAATTCTTAGCGGTAGACCAGATGCAGCGCGGAAAGTTGCTCAATGGTATAAAGATGTATTTGGCGATGACTATTATTTAGAAATTCAAGACCACGGTTCCCAGGAAGATAGAATTGTTAACGTTGAGATTATTAAAATTGCTCGTGAGTTAGGTATTAAATTTGTTGCCACTAATGATTCCCATTATATTTCTTGCTTTGATGTAGAAGCACATGACGCTTTGTTGTGTATTCAAACAGGGAAGCTAATTATTGAAGAAAATCGGATGCGTTATAGCGGCACAGAATATCTCAAATCTGCCGAAGAAATGAAGCTGCTATTTCGCGATCATTTACCCGATGATGTAATTGCCGAAGCTATAGCTACTACCGAAGAAGTAGCCGATAAAGTTGAGCCTTACCAAATTATGGGTGAGCCGCAAATTCCTACACCGCCGATTCCTTCAGGTCATACTGCTGATACTTATGCTGAAGAAGTTGCATGGCAAGGACTATTAGAAAGATTAAATCGCAAATCCCGTAATGAAGTCGATTCCACCTACAAAGAAAGGTTGGAATACGAACTCAAAATGATTCAACAAATGGGTTTTTCCAAATACTTTTTAGTTGTGTGGGATTACATCAAATTTGCTAGAGATAATAATATTCCTGTGGGGCCTGGGCGTGGTTCAGCGGCGGGTTCATTAGTTGCCTATGCAATGCGCATTACTAACATTGATCCGGTGCATCATGGGCTACTATTTGAGCGTTTCTTGAACCCAGAACGGAAATCCATGCCTGATATTGATACGGATTTCTGTATTGAACAGAGAGATAAAGTTATTGAATATGTAACTGAAAAATATGGTGCTGATAAAGTTGCCCAAATTATTACCTTTAACCGTCTAACTTCCAAAGCAGTATTAAAAGATGTTGCCAGAGTATTAAATATTCCCTATGGGGAAGCCGATAAAATGGCAAAATTAATTCCGGTGGTGCGGGGTAAACCAACTAAGTTAAAGGTGATGATTTCTGATGACACCCCAGAACCAGAATTTAAAGCCAAATATGATAATGAACCCCATGTGCGCCATTGGCTTGATATGGCGATGCGAATTGAAGGAACTAATAAAACCTTTGGTGTTCATGCAGCAGGTGTAGTGATTTCTGCTGATCCTCTGGATGAAATTGTCCCATTACAAAGAAATAATGATGGTTCCGTGATTACTCAATATTTCATGGAAGACTTGGAATCAATGGGATTGTTGAAAATGGACTTTCTTGGTTTACGGAACCTAACTTTGATTCAAAAGACTTTAGATTTAATTGAAGAAACTAAAGGTTATCGTGTTGACCCTGATGAAATTACAGGTCAAGAAAGAAAAGCACAGAAGATATTAGCTAAAGGGGAACATACTACTCTACCAAAAGATGTTAAAAAGGCTTATGAATTATTAGAAGCCGGAGAATTAGAAGGGGTATTTCAGTTAGAATCTTCGGGGATGAAGCAGATAGTCCGAGATTTAAAGCCATCTAATATCGAGGATATCTCTTCAATTTTAGCACTCTATCGACCAGGCCCATTAGATGCGGGGCTGATTCCGAAATTTATTAACCGCAAACATGGTCGAGAGGAAATTTCCTATGAAACTGAGATTTTAGAACCGATATTAAATGAAACCTATGGAATTATGGTCTATCAAGAGCAAATTATGAAAATTGCTCAAGATATGGCTGGATATTCTTTAGGACAAGCTGACTTACTGCGTCGGGCGATGGGGAAAAAGAAAGTTTCGGAGATGCAAAAGCAGCAGGAAAAGTTTATTGATGGTGCGACTAAAAATGGGGTGAAAAAGCAAGTAGCTGAACAGTTATTTGCGGATATGTTGAAGTTCGCCGAATATTGCTTGAGCTATGATACAGAAGTTTTGACAGTAGAATACGGCTTGATTCCGATTGGTGAAATTGTTGAGAAA
Source organism: Calothrix sp. NIES-2100 (assembly GCF_002368195.1). Classification (GTDB taxonomy): domain Bacteria; phylum Cyanobacteriota; class Cyanobacteriia; order Cyanobacteriales; family Nostocaceae; genus Aulosira. The sequence goes on from NZ_AP018178.1 coordinate 8,425,874, forward strand.
CAGTTGGAATGCAGAGTATATAGTATTGATGAACATGGTAATGTTTATACCCAACCTGTAGCACAGTGGCATAATCGCGGTCAACAAGAAGTATTTGAGTATTGTTTAGAAGATGGTTCGATAATTCGGGCGACAAAAGACCATAAATTTATGACTACAGATGGGGAAATGTTACCCATTGACGAAATTTTTGAACGCGGGTTAGATTTGCTACAGGTTCCGCGATTACCAATATAAGAACTAATACCAATGATTAATATTGGATGCTCAAAGTAAGAAAATGAGCGTTCTCATTTTCTTACTTTAGTTGCTACAAGCGAGGTATATCAATAATTTTGGGAGCCATTGTTGCACATCTCTATTGCTCGGTTGTGGTTTTTCTTACTTGCAAATACAGGTTTTTTAAACTATTGTTTCCTCCCTGCTGTCTTGGACAATTTTAATTGATGGGTGCAGTCTAATCCAAAGTTTTTGCTGTTCTGACAAGATAATCTCAAGCATTTCATCATCTTTTTCTTTAAGAACTCGTATATCTTTAACTCCTGTGGCGGCAAATTCATATAAACTATGCCCTTGGTACTTCAAAATAATTTGAATATCTTTATAGGCTGGATGAATTGCAAATGACAAAGCTAATTCTCCGTCTTCTACTAAATAAACTGAGTCATCATATACCCAAGGAATAGAAGGATCGGCTCTTTGAGGCTCTACCTCAAAAAATGATAAAAGTTCCCAATCTTCGGCGCTAATATATCTCATACAATGCTCAATCTATTCCGGGAACGTTTGTATATAATAATCTCCAATTTTACGTTACCCCTTACTAGCAGCTTCAAGCCAAAGCTTTTTCCATCTACCAGCCATTATCGCGCAAGGAAGTTGCTCATCATTGGCTGCTGAAACTACTATAAATAAAGCTTTGCAGCAAGGGAATCAAATTTTTCTTAATTAATTTTCTTACTTGCACCCAATTTTAGAGAATTGGTATGAAGTCTTGACTACGAAAGTTTTATGTCGTTTTGCTGATTCTCAGGTAACTGAAGAGTATAAATGATAGTAAGTAGTTAATTATACTCTTACTGGAGGATTTGTGATGGGCGATCGCTTAAAATACTTCTCATCTTTAGCTGTTATACTTCCCCTGCTGTGCTTATCTCCCTTTGTCCCTGTCATACCCTCTCCCCTGACAGCGCAAGCACAAACGCCTCAAGACCGTAAAGCTGAGGCTACAAGGCTTTATAACATAGGTTTAGAACAATTCGATCAAGGGCAGTATCCTGAAGCTTTAAAGTCTTATGAACAAGCTTTAGCAATTATTCGGGAAATTAAATATCGTCAGGGTGAAGCGGTAATTTTGAATGAGATGAGTGCTGTTTACCGCAAATTAGCACAGTATCCCAAAGCTATAGAAATTTTAGAACAAGCTTTAGTCATTGTCAAAGAAACAGGCGATCGCGCTGGTGAAGGGGCGATGATTAACAATATTGGGTTGATTTACCGCTTTGTAGGCGAGTATACCAAAGCCTTGGATTACTTTGAGCGATCGCTAGCTATTACTCAGGAAGTAGGTAACAAAGCACAGGAAGGCTCAATACTCAGCAATATGGCCTCAGTCTACAATAGCTTGGGACAGTATGATAAGGCTTTAAAGTTATTTCAGCAAGCTTTAGCTATTCACAAGGAAGTTGGTAATCAAGCTTCTCAAGCAGTAGTTTTTAATGATATGGGCACAACTTACCTTAACTTAGGCGAGTATACCAAAGCGTTGGACTTTTATCAGCAAGCTTTAGCGATTGACCGAGAACTTGGTCATAAAAGTGAGCAAGGAATAGATCTTAACAATATTGGCTTAGTTTATCAATACTGGGGGCAGTATCCCCAAGCCTTGGAATTTTATCAGCAAGCTTTAGCCATTAGTCAAAAAATTGGTGCGAAAGCGCAGCAAGGAACCACTCTCAATAATATGGGATTAATTTATGACAAATTAGCAGAGTATGGCAAAGCGTTGGAGTTTTATCAACAAGCCTTAGCCATTCGTCAACAAATTGGTGATAAAGCTGGCGAAGGGGTAACTCTTAACAATATTGGCGCTGTTTATCAAAACTTAGGACAATATGCTAAATCATTAGATTTCCTTCAGCAATCTTTAGCGATTAGTAAACAAATCGGTGACAAAGCTAGGGAAGGGGGAAATATTGCTAATATTGGGGAAATTTATCGCAACTTAGGACAATATCCCCAAGCGCTGCAATATTTTCAGCAAGCTTTAGCTATCCATCAGCAAATTGGTGACAAAGCTAGAGAAGGAACAACTCGTAATAATATTGGCGAAGCTTACCGGGAATTAAAAGAATATGAAAAAGCCAAGACTTACTTTCAGGAAGCTTTAGTCTTGCGTAAACAAATCGGTGACAAAGAAGGGGAAGGCCAGACTCTTAACAATATTGGAGAACTTCACCGCAATTTAGAAAAGTATGATATCGCCTTGAATTACTTTCAGCAATCTTTAGTTATTAATCAACAACTTGGTGACAAAGCTGCGGAAGCTGGAAATGTCAATAATATTGGCGAAGTTTACCGTAACTTAGGACAATATGTTAAAGCCTTAGAATACTTTCAGCAAGCTTTAGGTATTGTTCGCAAAATTGGTGACAAGGTAGGAGAAGGAAAAACTCTCAACAATATTGGCTTAATCTACATTCAAGCCAGTCAGTATCCTCAAGCTGAAAAAACTCTCTTTGCTGCTGTCAAAATTTGGGAATCTCTCCGCCCTGGATTGACTGATACTCAAAAAATCTCCTTCTTTGAAAGTCAATCTATCACGTATCGCTCCCTTATACAATCTCTGATTGCCCAGAATAAAATTAATTCTGCCCTAGAAGTTTCCGATCGCGCAAGAGCCAGGGCTTTTGTTGAGTTGTTAGCCTCAAAGCAATTAGAGAAGCCAAATGCGCAAATCAATGTTAAACCTTTAAACCTGCAACAAATTCAAAACCTTGCCAAACAGGAAAATGCTACTCTCGTTCAATACTCAACTTTGGAGGATAAATTACTTTTTATTTGGGTAGTAAAGCCTACAGGCGAAATTAAATTTGAGCAAATTAATCTGCAAAAATCTCTGAATTATACCCTAAAAAGTTTGGTGATTAAAGGTCGCAGAGCGATAGGTGTAAGAGGAAGAAGTATCTATGGGGAAGCTAGATCTGAGAATAACGAAAATCCCGGTGAAAAACAATCACAGTTAAAGAAACTCTATGAAATCCTAATTAAACCAATCGCTGAATATTTACCCACAAATCCTCAGTCCCGTGTCATCTTCATTCCTCAAGAATCGCTGTTTCTTGTACCATTCCCCGCACTACAAGACGATCAAGGTAAATATTTAATCGATAAACATACTATCCTAACTGTACCTGCAATTCAAGTTTTGGACTTAACTCGCAAGCAGAAACAAAACTTGAACCAGTCTGCAAAAGATGTGTTGATAGTTGGTAATCCTACCATGCCCAAGCTTCCTATTACCAATGAGCAATTAGAACCTCTACCAGGTGCGGAACAAGAAGCAATTCAAATTGCCAATTTATTCCAGACACAAGCAATTACAGGTAAAAAAGCTACCGAAACAGCGATGGTACAGAAGATGAAGCACGCCCAGATTGTTCACTTTGCAACCCACGGCTTACTAGATGATTTTAAAGGATTGGGTGTACCAGGTGCGATCGCTCTGGCTCCTAGTGGCAAAGACGACGGTTTGCTAACATCCGGCGAAATTCTCGACATGAAACTCAATGCCGAACTAGTTGTACTTAGTGCTTGTAACACCGGAGGTGGTAATATTACAGACGATGGCGTGATTGGCTTATCACGCTCTTTAATTACTGCCGGAGTCCCTAGTGTGATTGTCTCGCTTTGGTCTGTATCTGATGAATCTACTGCATTTTTGATGAGTGAGTTTTATCGCCATCTCCAACATAATTCTGATAAAGCAGTAGCATTACGACAAGCAATGCTAACTACCAGACAAAAGTATAGCAACCCTCTTGACTGGGCTGCATTTACTCTCATCGGTGAAGCCGAGTGAACATACAATACAGCTCTAATTATATATTAAGATTTATCAACGTATTTACAATTGTTATACTTTTAAGTAAGGCGCGATTCAAGTGAAATATGTAAAGTTTTGTAGAAGAGAAAGGGGAAAAGTTAAAGGGTAAAGGTTTTTCACTTTTCCCTTCTTAATATAGTTATGTTTATTTCCGTTTATTTATATGTAAAACTATAATTACTAAATCTCTGAGAAAAATATCATGAAACCCATCCTGAAATTAGCAATTTTAACTATTATGGGAGTTGCTATATATATCCAGAATGTCTCGGCTCAACCTAATACCAAGCCATCACCTGACTCGCGTATTAAAGATGTCCTCGATAAACTTGGTGCTAAATATGAAGTCATGGCTGATGGAGATTTTAAATTATTAGTAGAAACTGAAAATAAAAGGACTCAAGTAGTATTTATTGAGTCAAAAACTGAAAAATTAGGCAGCTTTGAAATTCGCTATATTTCATCTCCAGGTTATATATCAAAGGGAGCATTTTCGGCAGATATTGCCAACAAATTATTACAAAATAGTGCTTTGAATAAAATAGCTGCTTGGCAAATATTTACTAAAGACCAAACAAATATAGCTGTCTTTACAGCAAAAATAGCAGCAAATAGTGATGCCGAAACTATTAAAAATACTTTATTAGCTGTGGGATATGGTGCAGATGCTATTGAAAAAGAATTAACAACTAAGGATGAACTTTAAAATATTGGGCATTGGGCATTGGTCATTGGTCATTAGTTAAAAATCAAAGTTTATTAGTTTTTTGAAGTGGACTGTTGACTGTTGACGGTTTACGGTTGACTGTTGACTGTTGACCTTGGACTATTAACTCTGGAGTTTGGACTGGTGAAAATCCTAAAGTTTTATTAACATCAAGTTAGTAAGATGATGGATGGTGATGGTACAATCTCATGTAAAACGCGATCGCGTTTGGAATTGTGATTTATGAGCCATCCTGACTGCCTGACTATATTATTAATTGATGATTCGACTATAGATCGGATGGCATTGCGTCGTTTTTTGAAGCAGGATAACCGATATACCTATCGGATTTTAGAATTTCAGCGGGCAACGGAGGCAATGCAATGGTGTCAGCAGGAGATACCAGATGTGATTTTGGTGGATTTTTCCATGCCTGATGGGAATGGATTGGAGTTTGTTAGGCAATTGCGAGAACAGCAAAAAAATACCCATTCTGCTGTGATTGTGCTGACAGGACAAGGAGATGAAAGGATCGCTGTCCAGGCGATGAAAAGCGGCGCTCAAGATTATCTCGTCAAAGACAAGGTGACACCTGAAGTCCTGCAAGGGGCAATTTATCATGCAGTTGAACGGATGCACCTAAATCGGCAGTTAGAACAAAGCCGAGAACAACAACAACTAATTAATGCGATCGCTTTACGGATTCACCAGTCTCTCAACTTAGCAGAAATTCTCCGAGTCACAGCCACAGAAGTCCGTGAATTTCTGGTGACAGACCGGGTAATAGTGTATCAATTTAAACCGGATATGAGCGGCAATGTAGTTGCTGAGTCAGTTCTTCCCGGTTGGACAGTGGCTTTGGGTCAGCAAATTCAAGATACCTGTTTTCAACAGCAGCAAGCAGCAGCTGAATATCAGCAGGGAAAAAAACGGGCGATTGACGATATTTATCTTGCAGGCTTAAAAGACTGTCATTTACAGATGCTAGAACAGTTTGAAGTCAAAGCCAACTTGGTAGTACCGATTTTGCTTGCCGATCAGTTATGGGGATTATTAATTGCTCACCAATGTTCAGCATCTCGGAATTGGCAAGCAGTAGAACTAGAATTGTTAGAGCAACTGGCAGTGCAAATAGCGATCGCCATTCAGCAAGCAAGTGCCTATGAACAGTTACAAGCAGAACTGCTAGAAAGGCAACGAACAGAAGCTTACCTGCGAGAAAGCGAAGAACGGTTTCGGACTATAGCAGACACCGCGCCTGTCCTGATCTGGATCTCTGGACTTGACAAGCACTGTTATTATTTCAATAAAACCTGGCTAGACTTTACCGGACGTACTCTAGAACAAGAGCTAGGTAATGGTTGGGCACAAGGAGTGCATCCTGATGATTTTCAAAATTGTTTAGATAGCTATGTAAATGCCTTTGAGGCGCGCCAAAATTTCCAAATAGAATATCGTCTCCAACGTTTTGATGGGGAATATCGGTGGATTTTAGATACAGGAGTTCCGAGATTTACCCATACAGGTGAATTTCTCGGCTATATGGGTTCATGTATCGATATTACCGAGCGTATCCTTGCAGAACAAGCATTACAACAGCTAAATCATCAACTGGAAGATAGAGTAGAAGAACGCACAGCAGCTTTAAGGGAAAGTGAAGAACGTTGGCATTTGGCAGTGCGAGGGAGTAATGACGGGATTTGGGATTGGAATCTTAAAACCGATGAAATCTTTTTTTCCAGTCGTTGGCAACAAATGCGCGGCTTTGCTGAACATGAGATTAACTACAACGTAGAGCAATGGTTAAACCAAATTCATCCCGACGATCGCGATCGCGTTTTAACAGCTCTTGGCGATCATTTGGCACTTAAGTCACCTTTTTTCTGTGAAGAATACCGATTTAAGTGCAAAGACGGATCATATATATGGGTGCTGGATCGCGGACAAGGATTGTGGGATGAAACAGGTAAAGCAATTCGCATCGCAGGTTCAGGAACAGATATTAGCGATCGCAAAACAGCAGAAGCCCATCTGTTGAGCATCACTAGACTGCAACAAGCTATTTTGGCATCTAGCGATTATGGCATCATTTCCATAACTCTAGAAGGAATTATTCAAACTTTCAATCCGGCGGCGCAAAAAATGTTGGGCTATACAGCAGATGAGGTAGTTGGTAAGCTAACTCCGATGATATTTCACGCAGAGCAAGAACTCCAGCAGCGAGCCGCCGCACTTTCATGGCAACTGGGAAGAGAAATTACCCCAGATTTAGAATTTTTTATGGCGATCAGCCAACACAAACAAAACTATGAACAGGAGTGGACTTTTATCCGCAAGGATGGCTCTCGCTTTCCGGTGCTGCTGTCGATTACACCTCTGCGTGATGCCAAAGGGCAATTGATGGGACTGCTGGGTATTACCAAAGACATTACCCAGCAAAAACAAATGGAAGCGCAATTGCGCACAAATGCCGCTCACCTCACTGTTGCTCAACGGATTGCCAATTTGGGCAGCTGGGAATTTGACTTTCAAACGCAAAAAATTACCTGGTCAGAAGAGGTATTTCGGATTTATAGACGCGATCCGGCCGCTGGCGCACCCAGCTACGAAGAGTTTCGCCAGATAATGCATCCAGAAGATCGGATTGTTCACGATCTATTAGTGCAGCAAACGCTCAAATACGGACTGTCTTATAAAGAGGAATATCGCTCATATCGCACAGATGGGACGATAATTCATTTATTATCACGGGGAGAAGTGATATTTGATGAAAATGGCAGACCTAGCAGCTTAATCGGCACTGTCATGGATATTACCGAACGCAAACAAGCGGAAATAGCCCTGCGCGTTAGCCAAGAAAGGTTACAGTTAGCCTTAGAGGGGTCTGGCGATGGGCTGTGGGACTGGAATATCGCCACGGGAGAACTATATTTAAGTCCTCATTGGCTGAAAATGTTGGGCTATGGCGAAAACGAGCTAGCCTATGATGTAAGTACTTGGGAATCACTGATTCATCCAGAGGACAGACCTTGGGTGATGGAGCTGCTCAACGCCCATCTGCAAAACATCAATGCACCTTATGCCTTCGACTATCGGATGCTGACAAAATTCGGTGAATGGAAATGGATTGCCAATTATGGCAAAGTTGTGGCTCGCGATCAAAATGGCGCTCCGGTGCGGATGGTAGGAACCCACAAAGATATTAGCGATCGCAAACAAACCGAAGCCCGGTTATTAGCTATTTCGAGTTTGCAACAAGCAATTTTAGATGCTACAGATTATTCGATTATTTCTACTGATTCCCAAGGCATTATTCAAACCTTCAATGCAGGTGCCGAAAAAATGTTTGGCTATCGCGCAGATGAGGTGGTGGGTTTGACGACTCCCAGCGATGTGCTACACGACCAAGCAGAAATCGAGCAACAAGCAGCAGCACTTTCGTTGAAACTAGGCAGAGAAATTGCACCAGGGTTAGAATTTTTTACTGTGATCACCCAACAGGAAAAAACCTATGAGGAGGAATGGACTTACATCCGCAAAGATGGCTCTCGGTTCCCTGTAATGTTGACTGTGACAGCTCTTTCCAACAATCAAAGAGAAACGATTGGATTTTTGGGTGTTGCTAAAGATATTACCCAGCAAAAACAGATGGCAGCGCAAATCCGTAAAAGTGCAGCTCACTTGGCTACCGCCCAGAGAATTGCTAATTTAGGTAGTTGGGAATTTGATTTACAAACCAAAGCAATTGTTTGGTCACAAGAGGTGTATCGCATTTTTGGCCGCGATCCAGAATCTGGTATACCAACCTACGAAGAAATGCAAAAGTATATTCATCCAGAAGATCGCGAGCATCGCAATTCTGTGCTTGAGCAAGCGATCGCTCTTGGGCAATCCTATGAAATAGAGAGCCGTTTTTATCGTCAGGATGGCAGTTTGTGCTGTTTACTGTCCCGGGGTGAAGTCATCTTGGATGCTCATGGCAACCCCAAACAGTTGATTGGCACTATTTTAGACATTACCGAACGCAAACAATTTGAGCAACAGCTGCGTAGTTTGTCCGATCACTTGACCTTAGCACTACAATCAGGCGCGATCGGTACTTGGAACTGGGATCTACACCACAACGTCTACTGGGATGAGCGGATGTATGAACTGTATGAAATGCAAAAATCTGATGCTCCACTATTATATCAGGATTGGCTAAATTTACTTCATCCAGATGATGTGGCTCCAGTCGAAGCTAGTATTCAAGCTACTGTGAGGGGTGAAAAGGAATTAAGCATAGAATTTCGCGCTATTCATCCAGATGGCAGCATCCATTTTATTAAAGCTGCGGCGCTAATTCAAAGCGATGAACAGGGTGAACCCATACGGATGGTGGGTATTAATTATGATATTACCGAACGCAAAAAGATAGAACAAGCCCTGCGGGAAAGCGAACGCCGCTATGCAACTTTAGCAGAAGCTTCACCAGTGGCGATTTTCCGCTTTGATATTCATGGTAACTGTGTTTATGTCAATGATCGCTGGTGCGAAATGACAGGTAGACCAATAACAGCAGCAATGGGCATGGGATGGGTAGATACCTTGCACTCAGAAGACCGCGATCGCCTGCTCAACGCCTGGTCTCAAGCATGTGCGCAACAAGTAGTGTACCAAAACGAAGGCAGATGTCTGCGCCCAGATGGTAGCATCATCTGGTTCTACATCCAGTCTTTACCAGAAACCGACCCCAACAACAATATTATTGGTTATATCGGTACACTCACGGATATTACTAGTCGCAAAATTGCCGAAGAAGAACTAGTGCGGCAAAAGAAATTGCGGGAGGTAATTTTTAATGAATCTACCGATGCCCTGTTTCTAGTTGATTCGCAAACGCTGCTGAACTTGGATTGTAATCAGCGGGCAGTAGAACTGTTTGAGGTAGCTAACAAAGCTGAACTCATTGGCATTCAAGGACAGTTACTCCAACGCCATCAATTCTCCGCTGAGGAAATAGCAGCGGTAATAGCACAAATGCAGTCAAAAGGTTTTTGGAGCGGAGAAATTGAATATGTGACTCGTCAAGGCAACTTTTTCTGGGGGAATATTGCCGCCAAGCCCATTAACGTAGCTGGACGTCATCTTAATTTAGTGCGGATTACAGATATTAGCGATCGCAAACAAGCCGAAGAAGTACTAGCCACATATACCCGCGAGCTTGCAGATCTTTACAACAATGCTCCCTGTGGCTACCATTCTCTCGACGCTGAAGGCCGATTTGTCAATATCAATGATACGGAATTACAATTGCTGGGCTACACCTATGAAGAAATAATTGGCAAACACTTTATTGAGTTTGTGACAGAAAAAAGTCGCTCGATTTTTTGGCAGAACTATCCAAAGTTCAAAAAACGTGGTTGGGTGAAAGACCTAGAGTTTGAGATGGTTTGTAAAGATGGCACGATTTTACCAGTGCTGCTGAATGCAACTGCTGTCAAACTCGACGATGGTACGTATTTATTTAGCCGTTCCAGCATGTTTGATATGCGCGATCGCAAACTTGCTGAAGAAGCAATCATGAAATATGCCCGTGAGGTTGAAGATCTATACAACAAAGCTCCCTGCGGCTACCATTCTCTTGATAGCCAAGGCTGCTTCATCAAGGTAAATGAGACTGAACTGCAATTGTTGGGCTATAGCCGTCAGGAAATCCTTGGTCAACCGATGGAAAATTTCTTCACTGAAGCTAGTCGTTTAGCTTTTGTGCAAAACTATTCTGCCTTCAAAGAAAGGGGCTGGGCGAAAGACCTAGAGTATGACATGGTTTGTAAAGATGGCAAAATTTTACCAGTGCTGATCAGTGCTACTGCTGTCAAGGATGCAGATGGAAACTATCTATATAGCCGAGCAAATTTATTTGATATTAGCGATCGCAAACAAGCTGAACAAAAACTAGAAGAATCACGCACAATGTTGCGATTGATACTTGATACAATTCCCCAACGTGTTTTCTGGAAAGATTGTGAGTTGCGTTATTTGGGTTGTAACCCTGCGTTTGGCAATGATTATCAACTGACTCCAGATGAAATTATTGGCAAAAGCGATTTAGAGTTACCTTGCTCAAAGTGGGCACACCTCTACCGTGCAGATGATGCTGTGGTGATCAACACAAGAACCCCCAAACTTGGTTATGAAGAGCCAGCAAACAATTTTAACGGTGAGCAAATATGGCTGCGAACTAGCAAAGTTCCCTTAACTAACAGCGTAGGTGAGGTAATTGGCATTTTGGGGTCTTATGAAGATATCACCGATCGCAAGCAAGCTGAAGAACAACTGCGACAAACAAATGAACAGCTAGCTCGCGCCACTCGCCTCAAAGATGAATTCCTCGCCAACATGAGCCATGAACTGCGCACACCGCTAAATGCCATACTGGGTATGTCAGAAGGTTTCCTAGAAGGTGTGTTTGGTTCCATAAATCAACGCCAAGCAAAAGCGATCGCCACTATCGAACGTAGTGGCAAACATCTGCTAGAACTGATTAATGACATTTTGGATTTATCCAAAATCGAATCTGGCAAAATGGAATTGCAACTGAGTGATGTTTCCGTCAGCAGTCTCTGCGATGCCAGCCTCGCTTTCATTAAACAGATGGCATTGAAGAAAAACATTAGTCTCAGTACCAGTATTGCCAAAAATATTGGTTACATTCAAGTAGATGATCGCCGCTTACGTCAAGTGCTGATCAACTTGCTCAGTAATGCCGTTAAATTCACTTCCGATGGCGGTTCAGTCATTTTAGAAGTAAAGTTGGAAACAGCCGGGGAAGTAATAAGCAACCCACGATTATACAACACTTCCTGGAAATCGTCAGCACCCGAACCCAATTCTCCTGAAATTCCTGATCTTTGTTTCCGTGTCATTGATACTGGTATTGGGATTGCTCCAGAAAACATCGACAAGCTATTTCAACCTTTTGTCCAGCTTGATAGCAGCCTCAACCGCCAATATTCTGGCACAGGGTTAGGTTTGGCACTAGTACAGCGGATTGCTAGCTTGCATGGCGGAACAGTTTCCGTTAGCAGTGAAGTAGGTAGAGGTAGCTGTTTCACCGTCCGCATTCCCTACAAAAAAGCAATTAATTCTCCCACTACCCAAGTAATAGCTCCATTGCCTAGCTGTCGCTTACTTGGGGTTAATGCCCCAGTTTTGATTATCGAAGATTCTGTTCCGGCGGCTGAACAAATTACTCGCTACCTCCAGGAAATGGACATGCAACCCATCGTTTATTCCCAAGGTGAAGGAGTCATCGATGAAGTGTTGCGAGTTCAGCCTGTTATAATCTTTTTGGATATCCAACTGCCTAAACTCTCAGGCTGGGACGTACTCACTCAACTCAAAGCCAACCCGAAAACTAAAGAAATTCCCGTCATTATCATTTCCGTAGTGGACGAGCGTACCACAGGAATTGTTAATGGTGCTTGTGAATATTTAGTCAAACCTATTACTCGTCCCCAGTTTCAGGCAACTCTAGAAAAAGTACAATATCTTACTCATCCCAGCTTATCTGCGGGGATGGAAGTACAGCTACCTGATGTTAAAACTCCTTTGATTTTGCTAGCAGAAGATAATCAAGCAAACATTGATACGATGTCCGGCTACCTTGAAAGTCGAGGATACCGTCTGGTGTTAGCAAAAAATGGGCAACAAGCCATTGATTTTGCCAAATCTCAACGCCCTGACTTAATTGTGATGGACATTCAAATGCCTGTGATGGACGGACTAGAAGCGATGCGAGGCATCCGTGAAAACCCGCAATTAATTAATGTGCCAATTATTGCACTGACAGCCCTAGCAATGTCAGGCGATCGCGAAATTTGTTTGGCTGCGGGAGCTAACGAATATATAACCAAACCTGTAAAACTTAAACAATTAGCAATTACAATTCAACAACTTTTAGCCAAATAGCGATAATTCTCCATGTACAATCAACCCTCTATTTTGGTCATTGATGATGAACCGGATAACTTCGATGTTGTTGAAACATTGCTAGATGGAGAAAACTATCGTCTATACTACGCTCCTAGCGGTAAACAAGCCCTCGATCGCCTGAGTAGCTTTCAGCCTGATGTCATTTTACTTGATGTCATGATGCCCGATCTCGATGGGATGGAAGTATGTCGGCGCATTAAAGCAGATCCCCAATGGCGGGTAGTACCAATTATTATTGTGACTGCATTAACCACTAAAGAAGATTTGGCCCAATGTTTAGCCACAGGTGCAGATGACTTTATCAGTAAGCCCGTTAACGGTGTGGAATTAAGAGCTAGAGTTAATTCCATGTTGCGGATTAAGCAGCAATACGACAATCTGCAAACCTTGCTGAAACTGCGAGAAGATATGGTCAACATGATTGTGCATGACTTGCGAAATCCGCTGGCGAGTATTGTTCTCGCAACGGAAATTCTGCAACTTCCGGAAATAAAACCAGAAAAACAACAACGAAAGCTCGATCAAATTGGCATCGCCGTTCAACAACTCCAATCTTTAATTGATAACTTATTGCTGATGGCAAAGTTAGAATCTGACACAATGATTCTCAACTACACAGAAGTAGACCTTGGACAAATTTGTCTGTCAGCTGTCACAGATGTTGAAGCGATCGCGACTCAAAAGGATCTCACATTAGTTAGTCAATTACCTCAATTAAGCAGAATAATTAAAGTAGACGCAGCCATCTTCCGGCGTGTGCTGGATAATTTGCTTTCCAATGCAATTAAATTCTCACCATCACACTCTCAAGTCATCCTCAAAGCAGAATATTTAGATGCAGGAATTATTAAAGTCCAAGTTTGTGATTTTGGTCGTGGAGTTCCCTCCCACCTCCGCCAAAAAATTTTTGAGAAGTATGAAATTGGAACTGTACTGCAAGAAGTTTCGCAAATTGGTTTAGGATTAGCTTTTTGTAAAATGGCGATTGAGGCTCATGATGGTACTATTAATGTCGAGGAAAATTCTCCCCAAGGTAGCATTTTTACAGTACTATTGAAAGATTTAGTATAGTTGTTGTAGATTTTTTTTAGTAACAAAGCACCATCAAAAATGCAAGATAAGGTATCGTACCCTCAGAATTAGTGGAACAAACTAAGTTATTACACCTTTAAATTACACAATTATTCATGAGGTGAGTTGACTGCTGAGAGTTAACACTCAACAGTCAGCAGTCAGCAGTCAACAGCCAACACGAAAAAATGTGCAAATTAGATGGGTGACGGCTTACTAATAATGAGAACCAGTTTTGCGATGGTTAATAGCAGTCACCGCATCAGGTTTGAGTAATTTACCGTTATCAACAGTTGCGTAAACTACCCAATGATCGCCACATTCTAAACGCTGACTAACTGAGCATTCCAAATAAGCGATCGCATCCGTAAGCACAACACAGCCGTTATCAGCAACTGCTGTACTAAAGCTAGCAAATCTATCTTCCCCAGGGGCGAAAGATTTGCGGAAATGCTTCATGTAGTCTAGATGATTGCCTTCTTCTAAAACATTTAAGGTAAATTTACCACCAGGATACATCAAAGATTCAACGGCGCGTTCCTTAGCGATCGCCACAGTAATTCCCGGTGGGTTAAATGTTGCTTGAGATATCCAAGAACCTAACATTCCTGTAGAAACTTCTCCTTGTTTCGCCGCAATCACGCAAACAGAACCAACGATTCGCCCCACAGCTTGTTCTAAAGGAGTAGCGGATTGTTGTGGTACGCGCACTTTTTTCGCTTTTTTTATCGTTTGAGCAAAGTCTGTACCGACTTCTTCACAGTATTTGAGAGTGACATCATCTGGTTTAAACTTGACCTTGAGGGTATCAAAACCAAATTTATAGCCAGCATCCCGGAGTTTACCTTCAATTAAATCAAAGGCTTCACCACTCCAGCCATAGGAACCAAACACCCCAGCTAGTTTATTATTATCACCATCGCTAAGGACAATTCCTAAAGCAGTATGAATGGGGGTAGGTGCATGACCACCGATAGTTGGAGAACCAATAATAAATGCATCACACTCTTGCAAGGTGGCACGGATTTCATCCGGAGGCGCAAATTCGCAGTTAATAGATTTTACCGCGACTCCGCCTTTAGTTAATCCCAGGGCGATCGCCTGTGCTAAAGTTGCCGTATTTCCATAAGCTGAAGCATACAGCAGCGCTACAGATATTTCTCTAGTTCTCTGCGCGTGGCTCCATTCTCCATAGGATTTGGTCAGTTCGATTAAGCTGGTACGTACCAAAGGCCCGTGACCAACACCATACATTCTCACCTGCAAATCAGAGATTTTCTCCAAAGCTGCTTCTACATGCAAAGCATTGGGAGCCATCAAACAATTGTAGTAGTAGCGCTGGTCTTCCTTAAAGCTTTCCCAGTTGTCATCAAACGCCTCGTCACCACAGATATGAGAGCCAAATAGCTTATCTGTGTAGAGAATTTGTGTTTGTTGGTCGTAGGTACAAAGGGCTTCGGGCCAACGAGGACTAGGAGTAGGTAAGAATTTTAAAACATGACCCTTACCTAAATCTAAAGTTTCTTTCCCTCGCATCACCAAAATATTTAAAGTGTCATCAGGGAAAGCATTTCGCAAATTAGCAGCACCCGGAAGCGAACAGACAAAAGTAATCTGCGGTGCTAATTCTAACAGAGCTTTATAAGTTGCAACCCGGTTAGGATTAAAGTGACCCAAAATTACATAATCTAACTTTTTTAAATTCAGGGTCTGCTGTAAGCCTTCGAGATAAATTTCGGTGAAAGTTTCTGCCGGTGGGTCAATAATTGCCGTTTTATCGCTTTCAATTAAATAGCAATTGGAAGTAGTTCCCCTTTCCAGTGCATATTCAATTTCAAACCGCAAACGTGACCAACTACGCGCTCTAAGAACTTTAGTATTTGTCGCAATGGGCAAAACTTGTACGTCACGGGGTTTGGAATTGCTCATAGATTTCCGGTTATTTTTAGCAAAAACTTGGAAAAACCGGGTACTATTTACCCAGTTTTTAGCTAATTCAAAAATGTGAATGAAGGGTTTTGCGAATCTCATTTGTTTGATGAAATCCTTCTCATGCATGAGATAGCAACAAGAAATGAGAGGACAGCTAATCTCTCCTTCAAAGTGACTGAAAAAATCTCTTTCTCATCTCTGCGCTCTCTGTCTTGAAAAGTTCTGATCGCCGGAAGCCGGCGCTCAGACTTTTCGCTGTGTACTCGGCGGTTCAAAAAATATTAAAACCACAGAGGACACAGAGTGAAGAGATAATAGAGAAATTAGCAATAATTTGTCTGCACCTTGAAAGAGCAAATCCTACTGCTCTACTCAGCTTTAGTAGTAATTACCTACCTTGCGATGGCGAACCGCTGTTAATCCATCTGATTTGGATACACGACCTTCTTGGACAGTACAATATAAAATCCAGTGGTCACTGCATTCAATGCTGCTTTGCACTTCACATTCCATGTACGCCAGCGCATCTGTAAGAATTGGGGAACCGTTCTTCGCTGTTTGAGTTTTTACACCAGCAAATCGGTCACCACCAGGAGGTAAGCGCTTGAGGAAGTGTTTCTTCAGTTCCTGATAATTTCCTTCTTCTAGGACATTGAGAACAAAGCGATCGCCTATTTGCATCAACGAATCAATCGCTCGGTCTTTGGCTACCGCAATGGTAAATCCTAAAGGTTGTAAACTTGCTTGGCTGACCCAGGATGCAAGCATCGCACTGCTAATATCACCTTTTTTGGTAGTGACAATATATAGTCCGCTGCTAATCCGACCCAACGCTTTTTCCATATTCACGTCGAGGGACTTGAGTTGCTTGATGTTGCGATCGCGCATCAGCACTTGTCCCAAGTCTGTACCAGCTTCTGCACATAGCTGGTATGTAGACGCACCAGGAGTTTCTTTAATCCGAATTGCTGGAAAGGCTTCCTTGATACCTGAGTCAATAAATTTACGGCGCAGTGTATCAATAGGTTCATCATCCCCACCGTAACACTCAAACAATCCCACCAGTTGCTTGGTATTAGCCACAGCCAACAGCGAACTAATCCCAGCTTGAGCAGCAACGTTTGTAGTTGGCGGCATACCAATAATAATACCGGCTGCTCTACCTGCAAGTTCTTGAATTTCTTGGGCTTCCGCAGAACTGAGATCGATCATTTCGATCCCAACTCCAGTTTTTTGGATTCCCTCACCAATAGCCTGAATTAGCTGATCGCCAAAGCCGTATTCTGAGACATAAAACAAGCCAACAGTGGTTTCTGCTTTTGCTTGTCTTTGGCTCCAACTTTGGTAACACTCGGTCAGAACATCTAAATGGTGGTGCAGTAGGGGCCCGTGACCGTTGGCGATAATGTTAATTTTTCCTAAATCACCCATTCGCTTCATTGCATTTAGCAACGAACGCGCATTGGGACCCATCAAACAATCGTAATAAAATCTAAAGTCAGCTTCGATCGCCTCTAAGTCTTCGTCAAAGGTGCGCTCATCACAGAAGTGCATCCCAAAAGCATCACAGGTGTAGATAACTTCGGTTTTGCGGTCATAGCTGAAGATGGTATCAGGCCAGTGCAGATTAGGCGCACTCACGAATTCGATTTCGTGTCCTTTACCAATATTTATGCGATCGCCACTTTTGACAATCCGCTTGGAAAATGGCTCGTGTACCAAACCTTCTAAAAACTGCAATGCAATTTTAGAAGCCAAAACAGTCGCTCTCGGAGCCAACTGAAGCACATCTTCTACCAAACCGCTATGATCTGGCTCTGTGTGACTGACAATAATGTAATCAATAGTCTTGGGGTTTACCAGACTTTTGAGCGTTTCTAAATACAGTTCCCGAAACTTCTGGTGAGAAGTATCAATTAAAACTGTTTGCTCACCCCTAATTAGATAGGAATTGTAAGTCGTTCCATTTTGCAGTCCGAATTCGATATCGAAGCGATCGCGATCCCAATCAAGAGAGCGAATCGCCGTTGTGTTAGGGGCAATTTCTACAGTTTGTATAGTTAGCCGATGCTGAACGTTCTCTGCGATCGCTACCATTATTCGTCTCCGAGCGCAAAACAACAGTATTTTTGTCTGTCCCCATTGTCCCTATAATTTTTTCTTTAAGCTGTAATAAACGTTAGTTTTTGTAAAAATCGACTTGTAGCAATTGTTGCTCTTTTTTAGAATATTTTTTAACTTCAAAACTATACTAAAAATCTCATATTTTTCTCAGGTATCAAGTATTAAATATTGATATTTATTTGCCTAATTTAAAATCCCCAACTTATCATACATATCATTTGCATTTTGAAAATCATTTCGTAACAAAAAGCATAAACTGCTATACCGATGTATCTAGCTTTTATTTTTTATGCTTGTTATTACTTAGTATTTATACACAATTAAATTCAAAATTAATAGCTAATCTTGCCTACAGTATAATTGTTGCTTTTTAGTAAGTCGCACCAGCTTGTAGCAAAATCTTCTTAATTACAGGATGTTTCTGTCCTGTGTATTCAGCAAAATATAAAGCTGTTTCACCATTTTCAGTTCTCATATTCACATTGGCACCAGAGCGAAACAAAGTTCGCATTGCCCAAGCTTTAGAGCGGAGAACAGCTTTCATTAATGGAGTTAAACCATCTGTAGCAAACTGATTAACGTCTATCCCAGAAGATACTAAAAGATTAATTAACCTAATATTACCAATCTCGGCTGCCAGATGAATTTCTGCTCCTTTCCAACAACCATATTTAGCGCCAGCTTTCAAAAGTATTTTTGTAAAAACTGGTGGAATAACTGCATCTAAAACCACATAATTTAAAACTGTATATCCTTCCCAGTCTTTATAATTTATGTCAGCACCAGCACGAATCAGCGCCCGCAATGCCCTAGCTTGAAAAGCGTAGATGCCAATTGCTGACATCAAGGGTGTTTTTCCATCTTCATTGAGGCGATTTAAATCAGCTCCTAATTCTGCCAGCAACTCGATCATTTGCACATTGCCACCAGCAACAGCACAATGAACAGCAGTACTACCATTTTCATTTAAAGAATTTATATCTAAACCTTGTGCGACTAACTGACGCACTGTAGTTGTGTCACCCTCAATAACAGCATCGAAGAATTTTTGTAAGGACTTATTTTCTCGTCGCTGTTTGCGAATAACCGCTTTTGGTAATTCTCGTTCAGCATATTCAATTTCTTCAGAATCTGTAATTAAAGGAAGCAGATAATCACAAACTTCCTGATTCCCTTCATATACTGCTACTGAAAGCGGACTCATGTATCCATCATAGTCAATCCAGAGATTTGGATCTGCACCTGCTTCTACCAAGTAACGAACAATCCTCACTTCTCCGGTTCTAGCAGCAGCAATTAAAGGTGTCCCCCAATCTGTGCGGAGATTTAAGTAAGCACCAGCCGCAATCAAAACCTCTACAATTTTGATATCTTTACTCCAGACTCCATGAGCAAGAGAATTAGATAGAGAATGTCCATCAAACTTTTGGATTGCTAATATTTGTTGTACAATATTCAGCCTTCCCAATCGAGTAGCCATTTCTAAAGCTTCTTTAAAATAGCAAATTTTATAGTTATCAGATTTGCTGGTAATAGCTCGAACTAGAATTTGTTTCAGTTCCTTATCCGTTTCTTCTAATAACCACAATGCTTGCCATTGATGAGGTTGCATTTGTCCATATTCCATTGGCAGCGTTACACCGTGGTAAGAATAAAGCCCATTACCATCACTAAATTTAACCGCCGCTTCTCCTTCTGCATGAAGGATATTTTCTGAATTAAACAAGAACTGAGACGGGCGATCGCAAACTAAACAGATTGTTTCAAAAGGAATAATCCAACCACAAGATTTAACCAGTTTTTGAAATACTTCCCAGGCAAATTCATCATAAGGCTGAAATAGCCTATGACTTACCACAGAAAAATGAAAATCGAATAATCCACCTTTACAAGCATACGAGTGGAGTGGCACAAACCAATAAAAGTCATAGCTAGATGAAACTGATTGCCACTTGTCGCGGTAACTTGGCATTAAAGATTGTTGTTCAGGTGTGATTTCATCCACAAACGCCATAGTCTTACCAAATGCGACTATTGTTGTTTATTTAAGTGGAATCTTCATACTCAAATCCAACCACTTAGACTGTGTAATCGGTGCGCTACTAGAAATATAATCCACACCTGTTTCCGCCACAGCCCGAATCGTGTCCAAAGTCACATTCCCTGAAGCTTCAATTTTAATGTGACTATATTCTTGGCGAATCAACTGCACCGCAACAGACATCATCTCTAGAGGCATATTATCCAACATAATAATGTCAGCTTTATGCTCTAGCGCTTCCTTCACCTGCTCTAGAGTTTCCGTCTCTACCTCTATTGTGAGCGGATAAGGTATCTGAGAACGGATGCGCGTAATTGCTTCGCCAATTCCCCCAGCCGCCGCAATGTGATTATCCTTAATCATCACCGCATCATCCAGCCCCATGCGATGATTAATCGCCCCTCCCACAGCCGTTGCGTATTTTTCCAACAATCTCAGCCCTGGGGTAGTTTTGCGCGTATCCACCAACTGAGCAGGTAAATCCGCAATTCGCTCTACATATATATGAGTTAACGTCGCAATCCCACTCAAACCCATAGTCAAGTTAAGCGCAACCCTTTCCCCCATCAGCAGCGCATCCAATGAACCATGAATTTCCGCTACTACTTGTCCTGGTTCACACCATGCACCTTCATCTGTCATGGGTACAAAGCTGACTTTTTCGTTCAAAAGCTGAAATACCCTAGCTGCAATTGGTAACCCAGCAATAACTCCTGGAGCTTTGGCAATCCATATAGCTGTTCCTGGCGTGACATCTTTAGCTAGTAGGCTGTTCGTTGTGCGATCGCCGCGACCAATATCCTCCAACAACCAGCTATGCAACAGCGGATCTAACACCAGCCAAGGTGGCAAAACAGCAAACTTGCTCACAACTTCATTGCTTCCTTCTAAACTGCCAGGAATACTATAGCTGAAAACCCTGACTGTGCAAGCCTTACAATCTCGATTCAAAAAAAACTCAATTTTTTGAAAAAAAGAGTTGACAAACTAAAGTCGGCTCGATATATTGGATAAGTGCCTGAGAGCGGAGTGCCAAAAGCGCAGCGCGGCAGGAACACCGAACCTTGAAAATATTATAGTTTGAAAGCCAGTATACAACAAGTTTCTTGCGTCAGTAAAGAAAATCACCGGACTGAGGTGTAAAAACAGTCAAAAGAGCTAAAACAAACTTCAACAAAATGGAGAGTTTGATCCTGGCTCAGGATGAACGCTGGCGGTATGCTTAACACATGCAAGTCGAACGGTCTCTTCGGAGATAGTGGCGGACGGGTGAGTAACGCGTGAGAATCTAGCTTCAGGTCGGGGACAACCACTGGAAACGGTGGCTAATACCGGATGTGCCGAAAGGTAAAAGGCTTGCTGCCTGAAGATGAGCTCGCGTCTGATTAGCTAGTAGGTGTGGTAAGAGCGCACCTAGGCGACGATCAGTAGCTGGTCTGAGAGGATGATCAGCCACACTGGGACTGAGACACGGCCCAGACTCCTACGGGAGGCAGCAGTGGGGAATTTTCCGCAATGGGCGAAAGCCTGACGGAGCAATACCGCGTGAGGGAGGAAGGCTCTTGGGTTGTAAACCTCTTTTCTCAAGGAAGAAAAAAATGACGGTACTTGAGGAATCAGCATCGGCTAACTCCGTGCCAGCAGCCGCGGTAATACGGAGGATGCAAGCGTTATCCGGAATGATTGGGCGTAAAGCGTCCGCAGGTGGCTATGTAAGTCTGCTGTTAAAGAGCAAGGCTCAACCTTGTAAAAGCAGTGGAAACTACATGGCTAGAGTGCGTTCGGGGCAGAGGGAATTCCTGGTGTAGCGGTGAAATGCGTAGAGATCAGGAAGAACACCGGTGGCGAAAGCGCTCTGCTAGGCCGCAACTGACACTGAGGGACGAAAGCTAGGGGAGCGAATGGGATTAGATACCCCAGTAGTCCTAGCCGTAAACGATGGATACTAGGCGTGGCTTGTATCGACCCGAGCCGTGCCGGAGCTAACGCGTTAAGTATCCCGCCTGGGGAGTACGCCGGCAACGGTGAAACTCAAAGGAATTGACGGGGGCCCGCACAAGCGGTGGAGTATGTGGTTTAATTCGATGCAACGCGAAGAACCTTACCAAGACTTGACATGTCGCGAATCCTCTTGAAAGGGAGGAGTGCCTTCGGGAGCGCGAACACAGGTGGTGCATGGCTGTCGTCAGCTCGTGTCGTGAGATGTTGGGTTAAGTCCCGCAACGAGCGCAACCCTCGTTTTTAGTTGCCAGCATTAAGTTGGGCACTCTAGAGAGACTGCCGGTGACAAACCGGAGGAAGGTGGGGATGACGTCAAGTCAGCATGCCCCTTACGTCTTGGGCTACACACGTACTACAATGCTACGGACAAAGGGCAGCAAGCTAGCGATAGCAAGCAAATCTCACAAACCGTAGCTCAGTTCAGATCGGAGCTTGCAACTCAGCTCCGTGAAGTCGGAATCGCTAGTAATTGCAGGTCAGCATACTGCAGTGAATTCGTTCCCGGGCCTTGTACACACCGCCCGTCACACCATGGAAGCTGGCAACGCCCGAAGTCATTACTCCAACCATTCGTGGGGGAGGATGCCTAAGGCAGTGCTGGTGACTGGGGTGAAGTCGTAACAAGGTAGCCGTACCGGAAGGTGTGGCTGGATCACCTCCTTTTAGGGAGACCTACCCAACTTTAAAATCGAAAGCAAACAGCGAATAGATGTAAAGATGGTCTACTCTAGGTCGGTCGCAAGTATTGTTGAGGCTTTCAAACTATGATGAGGTTCAATTATGGGCTATTAGCTCAGGTGGTTAGAGCGCACCCCTGATAAGGGTGAGGTCCCTGGTTCGAGTCCAGGATGGCCCACCTGAAGCAAGTCAAAAGTTAAAAGTCAAAAGTCAAAAGTAAGAAATAAATTATTTTTGAATTTTGAATTTTGAATTTTGAATTGTGTTAGGGGGTTTAGCTCAGTTGGTAGAGCGCCTGCTTTGCAAGCAGGATGTCAGCGGTTCGAGTCCGCTAACCTCCACATCAAGTACTTCCTTGTGAAAATCGCCAAAGTTATATCGATGGCAGTCAAAAGCTGAAAACGGTATAATGGTTGTGATGACAAAGACAGTATGATACAATCAAAGATTGTGGTTAAATTCAGCAATTGACAAATCTCAAAGTCAAACTGCTGGGTGAAAACCAGCCAGAACCTTGAAAACTGCATAGTAACGCGAAAAAAGCAGGCAGACACAGACATTTAATGAATGAAATGTGTTTGCAGTGGTGAAGACCAAATGAATTGTGGTCAAGCTAATAAGGGCTGATGGTGGATACCTAGGCACACAGAGGCGAAGAAGGACGTGGTTACCGACGAAATGCTCCGGGGAGTTGGAAGCAGACATTGATCCGGAGATGTCCGAATGGGGCAACCCTAAATACTACCTGCTGAATATATAGGCAGGAAAGAGCCAACCCAGCGAATTGAAACATCTTAGTAGCTGGAGGAAGAGAAATCAAAAGAGATTCCCTGTGTAGTGGTGAGCGAAAGGGGAAAAGCCTAAACCAAAGGGTTTACCTTTTGGGGTTGTGGGAAAGCAATAACGAATCTAGCGGTTAGACGAAGCAGCTAAATACTGCACCAAAGAAGGTGAAAGTCCTGTAGTCGAAAACTTAAGGATAGTAGCTTCATCCCGAGTAGCATGGGGCACGAGGAATCCCATGTGAATCAGCGAGGACCATCTCGTAAGGCTAAATACTACTGTGTGACCGATAGTGAACAAGTACCGCGAGGGAAAGGTGAAAAGAACCCCGGAAGGGGAGTGAAATAGAACATGAAACCGTCAGCCTACAAGCAGTGGGAGTCCGATTAAACGGATGACCGCGTGCCTGTTGAAGAATGAGCCGGCGACTTATAGGCACTGGTAGGTTAAAGCGAGAATGCTGGAGCCAAAGGGAAACCGAGTCTGAAGAGGGCGAAAAATCAGTGTTTATAGACCCGAACCCTGGTGATCTAACCATGTCCAGGATGAAGCTTGGGTAACACCAAGTGGAGGTCCGAACCGACCGATGTTGAAAAATCGGCGGATGAGGTGTGGTTAGGGGTGAAATGCCAATCGAACCAGGAGCTAGCTGGTTCTCCCCGAAATGTGTTTAGGCGCAGCGGTAATGAATATATCTGGGGGGTAAAGCACTGTTTCGGTGCGGGCTGGGAGACCGGTACCAAATCGAGACAAACTCAGAATACCCAGAGCACACATTGCCAGTGAGACAGTGGGGGATAAGCTTCATTGTCAAGAGGGAAACAGCCCAGACCACCAGCTAAGGTCCCCAAAT